>CALVLH010000003.1 GCA_944336975.1 uncultured Clostridia bacterium | reverse complement strand
GAGCATATCCTCTTCCGTCTTACGGATATACGATGAAAACCCGCTCGAGAGCGCCAGCACGAGGCATACGCTGATGATGCCGATGCTCCCCGCGATGGACGTGACGATGCTCCTGCCTTTTTTGCTCATGAGATTGCGCGCGGAAAGGGCGAGCGACGTGGAGAAATTCATGCTCGCGCTCTGCTTCTTCTTCGCGCAGAAAGTCTTACCGTTTTTTGCCGCCTCCGATTTGCGTGCCTCGTATTCCGCGCGGCGCTGTTCCCGCGCTTCCGTGTCGTCGTAAGGATCGCTGTCCGATTCGACCAGCCCGTCTTTGAGGCGGACGATACGGGAAGCGTACTTTTCCGCAAGTTCGGGATTATGCGTGACCATGATGACCAGGCGTTCGCCCGAGATCTCGCGGATGAGATCCATGATCTGCACGCTCGTTTCGCTGTCGAGCGCACCCGTCGGCTCGTCGGCGAGCAGGATGGCGGGATTGTTGACGAGGGCGCGCGCAATCGCGACGCGCTGCATCTGTCCGCCCGAAAGCTGATTGGGACGCTTGTTGAGTTCTTCTCCCAACCCCACCCGTTCAAGCGCCTGTTTCGCTCGGGCGCGGCGCTCCTCTTTGCCCACGCCGCCGATCGTAAGCGCGATCTCGACGTTTGCGAGCACCGTCTGGTGCGGGATAAGATTATAAGACTGAAAGATGAACCCGATCTTATGATTGCGGTATACGTCCCAGTCTCTGTCTTTAAAGTTCTTGGTGGATCTGCCCTGAATGAGCAGGTCGCCGCTCGTGTAATGATCGAGTCCGCCGATGATGTTGAGAAGCGTCGTTTTTCCGCATCCGGAAGGTCCCAGCACGCAGACAAATTCATTTCTGCGAAATTCCAGACTGACGCCCTTGAGCGCTTTCACGCTGCTGTCGGCAACTTTATATTCCTTGGTAATATCGACTAATTTCAGCATTTCCCTTTTCTCTCCATGCAAAAGAGATCACCGTTCTTGCGCGTCCTCTTTTTTAACTTCTTCCTGTACCTGCGTAAGCGCGGCGAAAAAGTCGTCGTACGTCGCGATGAGTTCGCGGATACGCTCCTCTCCCATGCGCCTGACGACGCGGTCCATGATGTCGTTCGCTTCCGCGCACTGCGCCTCGAATACCGCGCGGGATTCGTCGGACAGCTCGATATACGCGATCTTGCGATCGGTCGGGGACGCGACGCGCTTGACGACGCCGTCCTTTTCCATCTTCGTGACGAGCTGAGAGACCGCCGAACGCGTGATCCCCAGCCTTCGCGCGAGTTCGGACGAGATGATTCGTTTTCCGTTCTCACCTTCGATGATGACCTCGCGGAGCAGGGCAAATTCCGTCTTGCTCAGTTTGGCGCGTTCGCGGAAAAGACTGACGCTCTCCATATCTTTGATGATCTGAAAAAGTTTGATGAGGTATTCGTTGATTTCCATAACCGAGTCCGCCTTTGTATAATGTATTGCTCTAAACAATTCCATTTAATTATATACACGAAAAAAGCGGATTGTCAACCCGCTTCATCAATTTTGAAATAAATTTCACAACAATATCATTTCTTTTCCTGCGGCGACGATTGTCTCGGCGGTTTTTTCCCGAGATAAGAATAGAAATAACATTCGAGATTGGCGTTGTACAGTTTCCTGTTCTTGTCGGCGCGCCTGCCGAACGCGCGCTCCGCCCCGCGGAAGGAGGTGAGGAAATAACAGCTCCAATCGGACAGGCGGCGATACATCGCGGAAAAATCGCGGTAGAGCGCGAACAGGTCGTCGTCGCGGCAGAGACGTTCACCGTAAGGCGGGTTTGACATGAGGATGCCGAAGCGCTCGGCGGAAGTGAAATCGCGCATATCCGCAACCGCAAAGCGGATATGTTCCGCGACGCCCGCCCGCTCCGCGTGAAAGCGCGCCGCGGAAATCGCTTTCGGGGAAATATCCCCCGCAAAAATATCGGGAACGACATCCCTTCTGCGCAGATCCTCCGCCTCTTCCCGCGCCGCGGCAAGCACGGGCGGCACGCCCTTCCAGCGGGTGAAATCGAACTCCCTGCGCGCCCCCGGCGCAATGCCGAGCGCAAGCATCGCCGCCTCGATCGCCAGCGTGCCGCTGCCGCAGAACACGTCCGCGAACGGCTTCTCGGGACGGAAATAGGAAAGATCGAGCATCGCCGCCGCCGTCGTTTCGCGCAGGGGCGCGTCATAGGAAAGCACGCGATAGCCGCGTTTGTGCAAGCCGTCGCCCGAGGTATCCAGCGTGATCGTCGCGAGATCGTCCGCGATAGACACGCCCACGATCGCCCGCTCGCCCGTTTCGTCCAGCGTCCTCGCGCCCAGTCGCTCGCGCAGGCGGTTGACGATCGCCTTTTTCGCCACGCCGCCCGCCGCCTTGATCGCCATCAGCGCGCTCCGCACGCACTTCCCGTCCAGGAGGATGCGCGTATGCGAAGTAAAATATTCCTCCCACGGAATGCGGGAAACGCCGTCGTACAGTTCGTCGAACGTCCGCGCAGGAAATTCCGCCAGAGAAAGGAGAACGCGCTCCCCCGAACGGAGGAAGACGTTGAGCCGCGCGACGTCGCTCCAGTCCCCTTCCAGACAGATCCTGCCGTTCACCGCAGGGCAATCGCCGTATCCTAGTTGTGTGAGTTGCCGCTTGACGGGCGCTTCCACGCCCGCCGCGACGGGAATGAGCAGTTTCATCTTTGCATCTCCCGCAAAAAAGAAAAAGGGATCGCTCCCCTCTTCCTCCCTGCCGTCATTCTTCCTCTTCTTCCTCCTCGTCCGTCTCTTCCTTTTCGGGAACGACGGGAACGAGAGGTTCGGTGACGGGCGTCATATCGTACTTGTCGTCGATGCCGCCGACCAGTTCTTCCACCATATCTTCGCGCGTGATCAGCCCCATCGCGTCGCCGCTCTTGCCGACCATCGCCATGTGTTCTTTCATCTGCTGCATCCGCTTCATGAGCTCGGAGAGCTTCACGTCGACGGAAGTCCACGACACGGGGCGGATGATGTTTTCGAAATTCTCCCTGCCCGCGAGCATATTTTCATAAAAGTCCGCGCGGTAAAGCACGCCCACGATGTTGGGCTTGCTCCCCTTATACACGGGGATGCGCGAGAAATTGGTCTCGCGGAAGAGCTTGAATACCGCGCGGGGATTGGCGCGCACGTCGACGGCGATCACGCGGTCGAGCGGGATCATGCAGGAACCGACGTGCAATTCGTCATAGCGCAACGTCTTGTTGATGAGCTCGTGCTCGGTCGCGTTGAGCACCCCTTCGTCCTTGACGTCGGAGACGATCATCTTGAACTCCTGCTCAGTGATCTTGGGCTGTTTTTTATTGAGGCGGAAAATAAAGAAGATGAACTTTTTCCACAGCCCGAACAGCAAGGTCAGAGGCGTGAAGATGACGGTGCAGAAATAAAGCGGATACGCCGCGAAGCAGGCAAATTTTTCCGCCATCTCCTTGGACAGCGTCTTGGGCGTGATCTCGCCGAAGATGAGCACGACCACGGTAAGCACGATCGTGGAAAGCGTCACGCCGAAATCGCCCCAATAATGCGTAAAGATCACGGTGGCGATGGACGCCGCCGTGATATTGACGATGTTATTCCCGATGAGCAAGGTCGTGAGGACCTTGTTGTAATTTTCGCTCATCTTGAGCGCGAGCCGCGCTGTTCTCTTCTTTTGCGCGAAGCGGCGCATCCGAACGGTGCTGAAACTCGTGTACGCGGTTTCCGTCGCCGAGAAAAACGCGGATAAGAACACAAGTATGACCAAGGCAATCAATAGCCCTATCATAAAATAAAAACAATCTCCTTCTTCAAATATTTATCGTTCGCCGCCCGTCGGGCGGTCTTTTCCGTCGGATGCGATCGGTCAGGATTTTTTGCGCAGGACAAACAGGCGAACGCCCTTTCCCGCGCCCTCTTCCCCGTCGCTCTCCGCCGCGGGTTCCGCGGACACGGGTGCCTTCCATTTCGTCCATTTTCTCTTACCCTCGGACATGGGTGCCATCGGCGGCTCCGTCGCGATCTCTGTACCGAACTTCTTTTTTACGGGCGGTTCGGACAACAGCCACGAAGGGATCGCGTCGGGAACGGAAGCGGCTCTCATCTCGATCAGCTTATTGTGCGCCCGCGCGCAGGGATAACTCGCGCCGCGGTCGCAATAGCGGCAGCGGGCGTATCTCCCGCACATATCCACGCCGCGCAGGGAACTTTCGATCCACTTGTCTTCGTCCAGATATTTCTGCAACTGTTCAAACGTCATTTGCGTATCCCCCTGTCCACACTGTCATTATACTATTTTTTTGCCGCAATTTCAAGTATCTGCGGGCGGTCGGGCGGATATTTTTTCATCCTCCTGCGCGCATTCGCCGTAACGGTCGAGAAAACTCCCCCGTTCGCCGCCCTTGCGCCAGCCGATGACCGAATCGAGATTGACGTTGTGCAGGCTTCGGAAGATATTTTTGTCGATCTCCGAGTAATTGCCCCGAAGCGTGCGGATGAGCTCCTTGATCTCCTTGCGTTTGCTCTCCTCTTCCCTGCTTTCGACCTGCTCGGTAAAGCGGCAGGCACAGTTCAGGAAGGTCAGCCCGTTATATTTCGCCCATGCTTTGATGTCCTCTTCCCGCACCGAATACATCGGACGGATGAGCTCCATGCCGGGGTGGCTCGTCGAATGCAGTTTGGGCATCATGGTCTTGATCTCCGCGCCGTAGAACATACTCAAAAGCGCCGTTTCGACCACGTCGTCGAAATGATGTCCGAGCGCGATCTTGTTGCAGCCGCACTGTTTGGCGAATTCATACAGATATCCCCGCCGCATCCGCGCGCAGAGATAGCAGGGCGAGCCGCCGCCCGCCGCCGTGACCACCTCAAAGATATCGCTCTCAAAGATATGCACGGGAACGCCCAATCTTTCCGCATTTTCTTCGATGAGGGCGCGGTTGCGGGGCGCATAGCCGGGATCCATGACGATGAATTCCAGATCAAAACGCATCTGCCCGTGCCGTTGGATCTCCTGCATACATTTTGCGAGCAGGAAGGAATCCTTCCCGCCCGAGATGCACACGGCGATCCTGTCCCCCTCCGAGATGAGCTCGTACTTCTTCACGCTCTGCACGAAGGGACACCAGATCTCCTTGCGGAATTTTTTGATGACGGAGCGCTCCGCCTCCTGTACGGTCATATCAGCCTTCCTTTTTCGCCGTGCGCAGGTATGCGATCGCCGAATCCGCCGCCACGCACCCCTCGCCCGCCGCCTTGACGAACTGATACGGTCTTCCCGTCACGTCGCCCGCGGCGAACAGCCCTTCGAGGTTGGTGGAAAGATCGCGCCTGACGACGACGTGCGCGCCCTCCGTTTCCAACCCGCCGACGAGCGCGGAGGGAGGCGCGGCGTTTTTGAGGAAAAAGATGCCGCTCACAGGCAGCTCCCCCTCTCTGAGGATAAGTTTTTCCACGCGCAGATTTCCCTCGATCGCCAACGGCAGTCCTTTGTGCAGGACGATGTTTTTCGCATGAAACAAAGGATCTTTATACACGCTGAAAACATGCACGGCGGAGGCGAACCCCGCGAGATATTCCACCTCTTCCTCGTAGTCGCGGGAGGAGATGACGACGGCGATCTCCTTGCCGCGGTAGAGCGCGCCGTCGCACACGGCGCAATAACTCACGCCGCGGCCGAGAAATTCGCGCTCGCCTTTCAGGTTTCCCGCCGTCTCCACCCCCGTCGCCAGAATGACCGCGCGGGCGTAATATTCCTTTCCGTTCGAGGTGATGAGGAATTGTTCCCCCATGGCGTAAACGCCGTCCGCGCGTCCCTCGGTGAGGACAACGCCTTCCTCCTCCGCCTGCCGCGCGAGCGCGGCGGAGAACGCTTTGCCGTCCCCCGTGAAGGCGGGATAGTTGCGCACATACTCGGAAAGGCGCACTTTTTCGCCGAAGCCCTTCGTGCCCAACCAGAGATAATCCGCCTTGCGACTTTTGAGCGAGAGCGCCGCGGAATATGCGGCGACGCCCGAACCGACGACGGCGACATCGTATATCTTTTCCATAAAAACTCCCCGTTCTCCGCTTCGCGGCGGAAAACGCAATCTTGCTTTTGAGAGAGTATAGCACGGACGGCGCGTTTTGTCAAGAAAGTGAGAATTCCTGCGCAAAACTGCCCTCCGATTCGGAAAAACGCATTGACAATCGGGCGGGGAACGATTATAATATAAAATATGGAAAAGAAGAACCGCGTGCCTTACGCAAAAAAGATCGCCGTGCTCGCCATGATGACGGGATTCGGGCTGATTATGTTCATGGTCGAAAGCCTCTTTCCCCCCATGTTTTTCCCGGGGGCGAAAATGGGGCTTTCCAACATTTTCTCCCTGCTTACCCTCGTCCTCTACGGGCTTCCCGAGGCTCTGATCGTGGTCATTGCCCGCACGGTGCTCGGCAGTCTGTTTGCGGGAAACGCGTCTCTTCTTCTCTACAGCCTCACCGCAGGAGTCGCGAGCGTCATCGTTTCCAGACTGTTGATGTTCGCGTTCCCCAAAGTCAGCCTGCTTGCCGTCAGCGTCGTCTCCGCGGTCGTGCACAATACCGTTCAGCTTCTGGTATATTGCGCGCTCACGCAGACAACGCTCATTTTCAGTTATCTCCCCTACCTCGCGTTGCTCGGCGTGCTGGCAGGGGTGATCGTCGGTCTTGCGGTCATCTTTACGGTGAAGGGCGTCCCTCTCGGCGTGTTTGCGAAGATTCTCGGCGGGAAGGACAGAGAAGGTGAAAAAAATCATATAACGGAGGATTCAAATTGAAAGCTATCAAAGGAAAGTTCTTCTCCCGCGGGATCCATCTCAGGGACATGAAATCGCTTTCCTCCGCCGCGCCCGTCGAGCAGCTTGCGGGCGTCACGGAAGCTGTCATCCCGCTTTCCCAGCACATCGGAAAACCCGCGGTTTGTATCGTGGAACCCGGTCAGCAGGTCAAGCGCGGACAGCTCATCGCGAAAGCGGACGGTTACGTGAGCGCCAACGTTCACGCGAGCGTCGCCGGAACGGTGAAGGCGGTGGAAGAGAGAGCGGACGGACGCGGCGGGAAGGTCAGATGCGTCGTCATCGAAAGTGACGGAAGCGACGCGACCGATTTCATGGCGCCCCTGCCCGAAAACGCGGACGGCGCGGCGATCGCCGCGCGCATTGCGGAAGCGGGCATCGTCGGCATGGGCGGCGCGGGCTTCCCCACGCACGTCAAGGTCAAGCCCGCCGTCAAGGTGGACACGCTCATTCTCAACGGCGCGGAATGCGAGCCCTATCTCACCTGCGACCATCGCATCATGCTGGAACGCACGGACGAGATCGTGCGCGGCGCACAGTACCTTGCCAAGGCGGTCGGCGTGGATAAGATCGTGATCGGCATCGAACTGAACAAGCCCGACGCGATCGCGGCGTTTGAAAAGACGCCCCTCAACGTCGTGGCGCTCAAAAAGCAGTATCCGATGGGCTCGGAAAAGCACCTCATCTACGTATGCACGGGCAGAAAGGTCCCTCTCGGGAAACTCCCTGCCGACGCGGGCGTCATCGTGCAGAACGTCGCGACCGCGCTCGCGGTATGCGAAGCGGTGGAACAGGGCAAACCGCTCATCGAACGCGTGGTAACCGTATCGGGCAAAGGCGTGGAAACGCCCAAAAACCTGCGCGCTCCCCTCGGCGCTCCCCTTTCCGCTCTCGCGGCGCAGTGCTCCGTAAAGGATGACGCGGTCAAGTTCGTCCTCGGCGGCCCTATGACGGGCAGCGCGCTGACGGGACTTTGCGGCTCCGTCACCAAGACGACTTCCGGACTTCTGTTCATGACGGCGGACGAGACCAACGCGGACGAGCCTACCCCCTGCATCAACTGCGGCAGATGCGCGGACGTATGTCCCATGAAGCTCATGCCCATGCAGACGGAATTTTACACCAACGCGAAAGATTATGCGAAAGCCGATCAGTACGGCGGCGTGCTTGCCTGCATCGAATGCGGCGCGTGCTCGTATATCTGCCCCGCACACAGACCGCTGGCGCAGGCGATCAAGACGGCGAAAGCCGAACTGAGAAAGAAGAAGTAAGGAGGGACGCAATACTATGAATCAACTTATCGTATCCACCGCGCCCCACGTCAAGACGGCACGGACGACCAAGACGATCATGCTCGACGTCCTGATCGCGCTCGCTCCCGCGACGATCGCGGGCTGCGTACTGTTCGGCTGGCAGGCGCTCGTTCTTATCCTCATTTCGCTCGCTTCCGCCTTCCTGACCGAATTTGTGTGGTATATCATTCAGAACAAGGTCTGGCAGGGAGGCAAGGAAGTCGTGAACGCTTTCTTCAAGCAATTCGACTTCACCTCTCTCATCACGGGACTTCTGCTCGCGCTCATCATTCCTGCGAACATCGACGCGTGGTATATGCCCCTCTTAGGCAGTATCTTCGCAGTCGGCGTCGTCAAAATGCTGTTCGGCGGTACGGGCAGAAACATCATGAACCCCGCGCTCATGGGCAGAATTTTCCTGTTCATCTCCTTTGCGGCGATGACGGCGTATCCCGATCCCAACTTCGGCGCCCTTTTTGAGTCCAACGGTTCGCTCATGACGGGCGCGACCTCGCTCACGAGCGGGCTTGCGGGAGAAGGCACCCTCTCCGCGCTCGACCTGCTCCTCGGCACGGGCGTTGCGGGCTGTATCGGCGAAACGTGCAAGATCGCCCTTCTCGCGGGCGGCGTATATCTGTGCGTGCGCGGCGTGATCAAGTGGTATCTGCCCCTTATCTATATCGCGGTCACGGGACTGTTCGCGGTCGCACTCGAAGGATTTGACTTTACGCAGTTCCTTCCCTCCATCCTCTCGGGCGGACTTATCCTCGGCGCGATCTTCATGGCGACCGACTATGTCACCACTCCCAAGAGCAAACTCGGAAACATCATCTATTTCGTCCTCTTGGGACTTCTGACCGCAGGCTTGAGAAAGGCGACGGGCATCGAAGTCGTATCCTTCTGCATCGTCCTGATGAACCTCGTCGTATTCCTTCTCGACGCGGCGATCAAGGCGCGTCCCTTCGGATTTCATAAAGAAAAGAAGGTCAAAGCGGACACGGCAAAGGAGGGCAAATAAATGACGGCGAAGCAATTTTTCAAGAGCACGGCGTTCAGAGCCCTCGCCGTTCTTCTTGCGATCACGATCGTTGCGGGCGGATTGCTCGCGATCTTCAACGACCTGCTCTATATCTCCGATGAAGAGCGCTTCAACCGCGTCATCGAAGAGATCTACGGCGGGAATGCAAAAGTCGAAAAGACAATCCTCTCCACGGACGACGAGGCGATGACGTTCGACAACGGTACCGTTTCGCAGGTCTATCTCATGGACGACGGAAACTACCTCATTCAGGCGACGGGGAAAAACGGCTATAACGGCGGTACCGTCACCGTATGGGTGGTGCATAACTTTACGGCGTCCTCCTGGAAGGGAATCGGAAAAGTCGTTTACGAAAGCAACACCAGCCAGACGCAGATGGGAACGTTCTCCTCGTCCTATTACGAACTGTTCACGCAGTACAACGACGAGATCCTCGACGATATGCTCTTCTCCGCGGAAGGCGAAACGAATACCGTTCCCGCCCTCGTCGCAGGCTCCTCGCGCACTTCGCGCGCGTTCTGCAACGCGGTCAATACGAGTATCCTCTATGTCAAGTCCGAACTGCTCGGACAGGAAGTCGTGACCTACAAATACGAGTACGAAAAGTATATCGATATGGACAAGTCGGTCATCGAAGCGGATCTGGCGGCGAAGACGCTCGATCTTTCGCTTACCGTCAAGGCAAACGGCGAAGCGGGCGCCTTTGTCATCGACATCACCGTCAAAAACGGCACGATCACCGCTTATGAGATCAAGACCAACGGCTCTACCGATGGATATGAGGGCGACATGAACGCGGATTATCTGGACGGCACCTTCTTCCTTGAAAAGGATGCGGCGGCGATCAAAGCCATCCTCGACGGCAGCGACGTCAGCCTGGACGGCGGCACGATCACTTCGGGCGCAAGCTATTCCAACTTCAGTTGTCTCATCGCGGCGGCGTTTGCGACGGCGAACTTCGACGACCTCTGCACCGCAGAGTTCCTCCCCTACGCCGATTATATCGATTTCGAGAAATCATCGGTAGAGACGAACATCGAAGCGGATACGGTCAAATTCAGCCTCAACGTCAAATCCAACGGCGACGCGAACGCCTTCGTCATCGAGATCACCGTGACCGGCGACACGATCACCTCTTACGAGATCAAGACCAACGGTTCCACCGACGGTTATGAAGGCGACATGAACGCAGACTATCTGAACGGCACCGCCTTCACGAACAAAACAGCGGCGGATCTCAAAGCTATCCTCGAAGGCGACGACGTGGATATGGGCAGCGGCACGATCACCTCGGGCGCAAGCTATTCCAACTTCAGTTGTCTCATCGCGGCGGTCTATGCGGCGACCAACGCAAACGCGTTCCGCACGGCGGAATATCTGCCCTATGCGGAGCACTTCGATTCCATCGTCACCTCTACGGAAGGCACGAGCGTATATTACACGCTCACGGTCAAATCCAACGGCGACGCGGACGCCTTCGTCATCGATATCACCGTGACGGGCGACAAGATCACCGCTTATGAGATCAAGACCAACGGTTCCACCGGCGGTTATGAAGGCGACATGAACGCAGACTATCTGAACGGCACCGCCTTCGTCGGCAAGACCGCGGCGGATCTCAAAGCCGTCCTCGAAGGCGACAACGTGGACGTCGACGGCGGCACGATCACCTCGGGCGCAAGCTATTCCGACTTCAGCTGCCTCATCGCGGCAGTCTATGCGGCAAGCAATTATCCTGCATTCGTCGCAGAAGGAGGCGAACAATGAATAAATACGCGAAAATCTCTCTGGACGGATTGATCTTCAACAATCCGACCTTCAAACTCGTACTCGGCACCTGCGCGACCCTTTCGATGTCTACCGCGGCGCTCAACAGCTTCGGCATGGGACTTTCCGTCACCGTCGTATTGCTTCTGAGCAACGTGATCATCTCCCTGTTGCGCAAGGTCATCCCAAACACGGTGCGCATTCCCGCATTCATCGTCGTCATCGCGACGATGGTCACCATCCTTCGCATGGTCCTGGAAAAATATATTCCTTCCCTCTACGATTCGATGGGCGTGTTCCTGCCTCTGATCGTCGTCAACTGCATCATTTTAGGCAGAGCGGAAGCGTTCGCAAGCAAGCACCCCGTGCTTGACAGCGCGATCGACGGTGTAGCGACGGGGCTCGGGTTCACCTGCGCGATCACGATCATCGGCATCATCCGCGAGTTCCTCGGAAGCGGCAGCTTCTTCGGGATCAAGGTGATGGATTTCAAGATGTCGTTCTTCACCAACTCGGCAGGCGCGTTCTTCGTCTACGGTATCTGCATCGCCCTCTTCGTTCTCATCATCGATCAGGTAGAAAAGAGCCGCAGAGCGAAAAAAGCGAGACTGCTGCGCGTTCCCGTCGTGGAACAGATGTCGGAAGACAAGGAGGCTTAAACCGTGAACATCTTTACCGTTATTCTCATGATTTTTGTCGCCGCGGTCTTCTCGCAGAACTTCATCCTCGTCAAGTTCCTCGGCATTTGCCCCTTCCTCGGCGTTTCCAAGAAGACGGGCAACGCGCTTTCGATGGGAGTTGCCGTGACGCTCGTCATGATCCTCGCGACGCTCGTCACCTATCCCCTCTACACCTATGTGATGGTGCCGCTTGAGATCGAATATCTGGAGATCATCTTCTTCATCTTCATCATCGCGGCGCTCGTGCAGATCCTGGAAAAGGTCATCGAAAAACTTTCCCCCGCCCTCTATAAGACGATGGGCATCTACCTGCCCCTCATCACGACCAACTGCGCGATCCTGGGCGTCGCGGAACTCGTGCTTACGCCCGATCTCGCCGCGATCGTCGGCACGGCGGGCGCGGAAGTCGGCATGAACCTCGGGTTTGCGCTCCTGTACGCGCTGTTCGCGGGCATCGGTTTCACCGTCGCCATGGTTCTCATGGGCGGCGTCCGCGAAAAGGTGGACACGCTTCCCATCGCGAAATGCATGAAAGGCTTCCCCATCACGATGATCATTGCCTGCTTCATGGCGATGGCGTTCTATGTGTTCACACTAATCGTTATTTAAGGAGGCAAAGAATATGAATCTGAATCTTCTCGCGCCCGTTCAGTGGGCGCAAGTGGGGATCGTCATCGGGATCTTTGCGGGAATTGCGGTCGTGCTGACCGCCTGCATTCTCGTCGTCGCCATGCTCTGCAAGACGAACGCGGACGAAAAAGTAGAAAAGATCCTCTCCAATCTCGCGGGAGCGAACTGCGGCGGTTGCGGTTGCAGCGGCTGCGCGGGCTTTGCGGAAAAACTCTGCAAGGGCGAAGCGAAGCTCTCCGACTGCCACGTCACGGACGCGGAGAAAAAAGCGGAGATCGCCGAGATCCTCGGCGTCCCTTTCGCGAAGTCCCGCCCCACCGTCAGCGTATGCAAATGCAGCGGCGGCGTTCACGCCAAAGACGCGTTCGCCTATGTCGGCGCGCAGGACTGCGCGGAACAGGCGAAGCTGAGCGGCGGCGCAAAGGCGTGCAAGTACGGCTGTCTCGGCGACGGGAACTGCACGAGAGTTTGCCCCGAAAGCGCGATCTGCCTCAACGACAAAAAGGCGAACGTCAACCCCGACCGCTGTATCTCCTGCGGCGCGTGCATCCTCGCCTGCCCCAAGGGACTGTTCGAGCGCATTCCCGCGGACGCAAAGGTATATATCGCCTGCTCCTCGCACGATAAAGGCAAGGCGGTCATGGACGTATGCGAATTCGGCTGTATCGCCTGCGGAAAATGCGTCAAGACGTGTCCCGAAGGCGCCATCAAGATGGCGGACAATCTGCCCGTCATCGATTACGACGTATGCGTCAACTGCGGAAAATGCGCGGAAGCGTGCCCCAGAAAGACCATCGTCGTGCGTTATTGAATCACTCCGACTGAATAAAAAAAAGCGGGCTCTCCCGAGAGGAGAGCCCGCTTTTTTACGCTTGCCGTGCGTTTAAACAGATATGTTAGTATAAATTGGATGAAAAAAACTTGCGTTTGCGCGAAAATTGTTATATAATATGATTAATTCAAGGTCGGGGTGAATGAAATGATCGAAAAAAAAGAATTGACGACGGAAGAACTCGGGCAACTGCAACAGACGATAGACGTAGATAAATGGCTGGCGAGCGAACGCGCGGGACGCGACCTGTGCGGCGAAGCGAGTTACTGCGCTTATTGCATCAAAGCGGAAACCAATCCCTGCGCGCGGGCGGTCGTTCGCGAACAGGCGGAAAAAGACGAATTAAAAGAGATCGAAGAGGCAGACGAGCTCCCCGAAGAGGAAATCGCCGCGGCGAAAGCGGAAGAAGCGCCCGTCAAGGAAGGTTATGAGCTGGTCACTCGGTACAGACGCAGCTATAAATCCCGCCTCATCCAGAACGAATCCGCACAGGAACTGTACAGCGGGCTGAAAAACGCCATCCTCGGGTTTGCGGGCGTTAAGAGCCGCATCGGCTTCCAGGGAGAAACTTACCGCGTAGGGAAACAGCTCATCGCGAAATCCAACATCTCGGGAAAGACGCTCTGTCTCTATCTCGCGCTCGATCCCGCGGAATTTGAAGACACTAAATTTCGCTTCGAAGACGTATCGGACAAAAAAACGCACGCCGCGGTCCCCATGAAGGTTCGCATCACCTCGCGCCGCGCGCTCAAACACGCGCTCGAATTGTTCAAGTTCCTCGCCGAGAAATACGAACTCACCGAAGTCGGCGCGCTCTGCAACGAATATAAATTTGCCTACAAGACAGACGAACAGCTCATCGAGAATGGACTGATCAAGCCCTATACCGTGCTTGTCAAAAAGAAAAAAGCAAAATGATGCGATACGTTCGCATGAACACGCGCCCCGAAGGCAATTTGCCTTCGGGGCGCATTATTTCTCCGCATTCCGTATCTCCGCCAACCGCTGGATAATTTTCCCGTCTCTTTTGAGTTTCTCTTCCCGTCGGCCGTCCGATCTTTATCGTATTTCATTCCGTTTGTCTTTCTCGCCTCCTCACGTCGAGCAGACATTTTTCATTTTCCCATCTGCCGCCGTCCCCCCCCCTTGCCCTTCCCGCCCTTCCGCCGTTGCGGATGCCTGATTTTTTCCGCTTCTCCGTTCGGCGTTCCGTTCCCCGCAATTTTGCCTCGGATAGTTGACTTTTTTTGTGAAAACGGTTAAAATAAACAATACAAAGATCTCGTGCGAGATCGGATTTTCGGAGGATATTTATGTTTAAGAGTTTGGAAAAAGTATTTGACATCATCGGCGAGATCCTCGCCGTACTTCTGGTCGTGGTCTACATCGTGCTGATCATCAACGCGAATTTCCCTTTCATTGAAAATGCGACGGTGCTGAACATCCTCGAGATCGCGCGCACCTACGGCTCGCTCCTGCTGGTCGCGGTGGTCGGATTGGAAGCGATGTCCAAAAGAAATCTCGTGTTCCAGATCATCTTCCTCGCTATGCTGGCGATCGTCGTGGTCTTCCTCTTCTTCCCCGACACCTATTCCAACCTGATCGACCTCGTCAAGTGATCGGAGGGACGGAAGGAAGCGAATGACGCGTCCCGGCGAACGCGGAACCGCGAAGTTTCGGAACGATCAAAACTCTGTTTGATCTGTACGCAAAAGAACTCAATTCAAGTAATGCAAAAGAGCGAAGATTTTCAAAAATCTTCGCTCTTTTCCTGTCTTGATGAAACTCGCGTCTTTTCGAACCGCATATTGATTGACCGATCCGCACGGAAATCACCGCGTCGGACTCATCCGAGAATCGGTCCGTCGCCCCAATTTTCCTCTCCGTTAAGGGCGAGAATTTTCAACCCGTGCGGCACGCAGATGATCACGCCGTCCGCCGTGGTGATCTCCGTCATATACATACAGTCTTTATGTCGGCTGCAATTCGTGTCCGTCACCTTCGCCGCGCGCCGTTGCAGATCGATCGTAATGACGTTATATTCCGTCCTAGCCTCGTCCTCGTAAAAAGTGACGATAAGATCGCTTCCGTCCCGCTCTTCTTCAATGCGGTTTTCCCAACCGTCCGCAACGAACGAACCGTCCGTAAAGGAATAGGAATAGACCGTCTCCTCGTCATAGACGAAACGGACGCCGTCGATGGGACTCCGATCCGCCGTAAAGACGAATGCGATGAACAAAATGACGATGAACATCGCCAAAGCCCCATAGACGGCGAGATCCCAAAGCGCAAACGGCTTTCTCTTTTTGACTTGTTCGATCTGCCTGAGCGCCATCAGAATTTTACCACCGACATGCCTTCCGCGAGCACGGTATATTTCCCTTCTTCCATATTGGTATAGACGGTATAGCTGTCCGCCTGTCCGTCATAGTATACGAAAATCACATCTTTGTCTTCGAGATTTTCCGCAATGTATTCCAGCGAGCGGTCTTTTCCCATCGCCATAAGCGCGGTCGTCGTCGCGTCCCCTTCCGCCGCCGTAAGTCCGAAGACGGAAACGATCGCGATCCCGCTCCCGTCGCTGTCGGGATCGGCATTGACGGGAAATCCCGTGTTCGGATTGATGATATGGCAATACCGCTTCCCGCCGATCTCGTAATACTGCTCATAGTCGCCGCTCGACGAAAGGAACACATCGTTCATGCTGACGCTTGCATAAGACGATACGGAAAACTCCGACGGGCGGGGATTGTTGACGGATACTTTCCAAGGACGCACGCCCTCTTCGTTCGCATCGACGGTGGGGTTTTGCATGACGTACATACTGCTCCCGCCCAGGCTGATATAGCCGTATTCCTGCCCGCTCGCGCGCACGAGCGCCGCAGCCTGATCGACGGCGTATCCCTTGCCGATCCCGCCCAGATTGAGTTGCATGGTATAAGTGACGCCGTCCACGGCGATCGCCGCCGTCTCGGGTTTCAGGGCATAGTATTTTCCCTCGTCTTCCCGAAGGGTAACAGCGGAAAAATCGGACAGCGCGAGAAACGCCTGAATGTACTCCCCGTCGGGAAGCTGTTCCCAGTATTTTTCCCGATCGTAAGGCTGGCTGTCTGCTACGACGTCCGAATCGGTAAAGCGGGGCGTAAATCCCCACAGATCGACCAGAAGCCCGACGGCGGGATTATACGCGCCTTCCGTCTTTTCGTAGACCTCTTTCGCCGTCTGCAAGATCTCGTATGCGGTCTTATCGATCTCCACTTCCTCACCCGCGTCCGCCGCGTTGAAACGCGCCACGGAACTGCCCTCGATGTCGGTAGAAACACTGTTCTCCACGCGCGCGAAGATGGATTTCATCTCGTCCCAGAGCGCTTTTTCCGTTTCGCTCGCCTCGTCACCCTCGGGCATGAACGCCCAGGTAGACTGCGTATTGAAATAGGCAAAATTATTATATCCGAGCAATTTCCCAACCGGACCGTTTTCGTCGGAGGACGTACAAGCGGACAGCAACAGACACGCCGCCATCATCCCGGCGCCGACGGAAAATGAAATAGACCGATGTTTCATGAAATACTCCCTTTTCGTAACAATACCGACATTATATCTCATTTTGCGAAAAAAAACAAGAAAAAAGAAGCGGAAGATAAAACTTCCGCCCCTTTTTGTTTCAGTTCTGCGCCCGATCGGACGTGATCGCTTAGTCAGCCTTTGCTGCGTCGTAAGCCTTCAGGATGAGCTGAACATAGCTCAGGTAGCCCTTACCCGTCGTATCGGAATTCATATCCGACCAGGTAGCGCCCGTAGAAACGCCGTTCGTGTCGACCCAGTACTTCGCGTCAACGCCGTATTCATCCTTCTCCGCTTCGGTGTTGCGGACAAGGGAATCGAGCTCTTCAACGCCGTACTCCTTGACATAGTTGACCGTAGCGTCGCGGTTCATTTCCCAACGGGAATAATCATTTCCGTCTGCATCCTGCCTGGTCCAGTAACCGTTCTCTTCCTTGCAAAGAGAAGCCTTGTTCATGATGTCCGTCTTCTTCTCGCCGCCGACCGTCACGGAGACCTTGTTCGCCATAACAGCTTCGAAGTATGCCTTTGCGTTTGCTTCCGTCTGGAAGAAATCAGCCATCTTCGTGGTGCCGTTCATATAGGTTTTCTCGGTTGCGTCATAGGTGAGCGTAATATCGCCGAAGGAAACGGTCTTGTAGTAGGACTTTTCAACTTCGGAACCGTGGTCGGTAACCGTGACTGTAACCTTGTCGTCAGCCGCAACGTCCTCACCTGCGGTCACATAGGTAGGAAGGCAGACTTCGTTGAGGGTAGCTTCGGTGACCTTGCCGTCTTTGTCGACCGTAACGGTCGCTTCGCCGACGTAGGATCCGCCGTGGACAAGCGCGTAAGCCGCACCGTCGTTGTCACCGCCCTGGCAAGCGGTAAGACCAAGGCAAAGCGCGCACATAGATACACCCGTAAGTGCAACAGCAACAAACTTCTTCATGCTAAATAAATCTCCTTATTTATTACTGGCTTATATTTTAGTATTTTTGATAATCAATGTCAAGCAAAAACTGATAATTTGTTAGCAATAATTTTTGTAAAATATCAGATTATTCGAGAGTTTCCATTCCCTTACCGCGCGAGAAAAATACGGCGGAATATCGTGCTCGGAAATGCCGCTTCGGATAAATTTTTTTTAATCTGCCCGCAAACTTTCTTTAACTTGTGCGAAAACGCTTGCTTTTTTTGAAAGAACATATTATAATAAACAGGCTTGCAGAGATGTCTGAGTGGTTTAAGGAGCACGATTGGAAATCGTGTGACGGGGGTGACTCGTCCGGAGGTTCGAATCCTCTTCTCTGCGCCAAACGAGCATGATCCGAACGCGGAACCGATTTTATCGGCAATGCGTTTGGATCATCTGTTTTTTACCGCTCTACCCATGACTTTATCCTTCGATTATGTTATAATCTATCCATGAATATCAAGACCGTTGCAAAATATCTTATCATTACGTTTGCCGTTACTTATGTATGCTGGTGGGGCGTCGCCCTCCTCGTCGCATACACCGATTTTGTATATGGGGACGCATTGCCCACCGTAATTTATATCATCGGAAATTTCGGCCCCGCCGTTGCCGCTCTATTCTGTATCGGCAGAAGAGATTTTTTCCATCGGTTGAAAGAGTTTCTGTTTTCCTATCAAAAGCACGGTATCTTGATTTTTCTTTTGTTCGTTGTCCTGATCGCTCTCACCGTCGGTCTGTCTTCCATGGAATGGAATCCGCAGATGTCTGCGCTGAATTTTACCGTTACCCTGCTCGGTTCCACATTTCTCTATGGCGGAGAGGAAGAACTCGGCTGGCGAGGGATATTGCAACCGACGCTGTCAAAGAAAATCACCTTTCCTCTCGCCTCGCTTGCATGCGGCGCTATATGGGCGCTGTGGCATCTGCCGCTTTGGTTCATCGAAGGACATCCGAATCAATCGATGCCGTTTTGGGTACAGGCAGTGCTGGGGATATTTCTTTGCTTTTGGTTGGGCATCCTATACGAGCGATCGAGAAGCCTGCCGCTCTGTACGCTGTTTCACGGTTTTGTAAACGTGTTGCTGTCATCGTTTATATTAAAGTTGAATTGGATCCTGATTACAGGCATCTTGCTGACGACGGCCGTAGCAATCGCGTTTTGGCTGCTTGATATAAAGCAAGCGAAGAACGTTCAAAATCGGTCGCCCGACAGAGAAACGGAAATTTAGCCGATCGGTCGTATGAATTTGAGAAATGCGCAGGGTTCCTCGCGCAGACATCGCAAACCGTTCCGCAAAGCGAACGCCTTCCCACGGCCAAACGCCCCGTGCGCAGGAATGCTTTAAGGACAAACTCTTTCCGAATAAACGAAAAAAGACGAGCAAGCCCGTCTTTTTTTTATATCCGAAATTTTGGACGGCTCCGCGAAGGCTCCCTATTTTGCCTCCGAAGGCGAGGCTTCCTGCGGAGCGGCCGTCTCGGACGCTACCTCAGCGAGATCTTCCGCGTCGAAACGTTCTTCCGATTTGGGCAATGCGATTTTATCGCGCGAAAATCCCCTCCCGCGCACTTCCGTGACCACGCTCACCGTAAGAAAGGCTTCGGGATCGATCTTCTGCACTTCGTCTTTGAGCCGCACGAGTTCACGGTTGGACACGATCGTCAAAAGCACATTGCAGCGCTCCTTCAAAAAGCCCGTCTGTCCGAATAACTGCGTTACGCCGCGGTTGAGCTTATTGAGGATCATTTCGCGGATCTCCTTATACTTTCGGCTGACGATCTTCACCTGCATCTTTTTCAGCCCGATCGGAGACACCTTATCGATGACGATGGAATAGAACACGACGATGACGATGCCGTACAGCGTCGTTTCCACGGGCATGATAAACGCCTGCAAGAGCACGACGGTCAGATCGACGAGCCACATCCCGACAGAGACGGGAAGCCCGAAAAATTTATGAAAGATCAACGGCGGGATGTCCGTGCCGCCCGTCGAGGCGCCCTCGCGGACGACGAGCCCGATGCCGACGCCCATCAAAACGCCGCCGCAGATCATGGCGAGAACGGGATTTTCTGTCAGCCTGCGATCTCCGAGGATCGCGGAATACATCCCCATGAACGAAGGATAGAGAAAGGTGCCCAGAAGCGTGGCAAAAGCAAACTTCTTGCCGAGGAGCAGCACGCCGATGAGATAGAGAATGATATTGGCGATAAGGACGATCCCGGAGACGATCATCGAGGAATTTTCTCCCGAGAGAAAATGTTCGACAAAAATACCGATCCCCGTCGTCCCTCCCATGATCAGATCGTTGGGCAGGATAAAAAGCGCGGACGCCGCCGCGGCGATGAGATTGCCCGCGATCACGATCGCAAGGTAACGGAGCAGTTTGCCCCAGTGGATGTCATGCAGTGTTTCGCGAATATGAATCATAAACTCCCTCTGTACACGCCCATTATAGCACATGACGAAACCGATTACAATGCTTTCGCGAAAATATGCGCATAAAATAACGCCCCTTTCGGGGCGTTTCCGGAAAATGCTTATTCGCAGGAACAGCGGCCGACCGAAGTCAGTCCGTACTGCGCCGCATAATAGGCGTCGCCGCAATAGTTCGGGAAGGAACAGCCGCTCGCACAGCACCCGAAACAGCCGCATGCACAGCCGCACGAACGCGAACAGCCGCCCGCGCAATTCCCCGACGAAGTTCCGTAGGAAAACAGTTCGCTCAGAAAGGACGCGAGCGAACCGCAGCCGCACGTCCCGCACGAATTACAGGAGTTACGGGAACCGCACGAGTTGCAGGAATTGCAGTGATTACAAGTAAGACACATAACGCTAAAGACCTCTGTGGTAGAATTTCATGGTACCATAGTCCATTATATGCGAAAAGCGGCGCGTATGACAACGCGCCGCCCTGTGGCATTTGTTTTGAGATCACTTCGCGTATTCCACGCTGCGGAATTCGCGGATGACGTTGACTTTGATCTGCCCGGGATATTCCAGCTCGCTCTCGATCTTCTTTGCAATGTCCTTTGCGAGGAAGATCGCCTGCGCGTCGTCCACCTGTTCGGGTTTGACGATGACGCGGACTTCTCTGCCCGCCTGGATAGCGTAGGTCTTGTCCACGCCCTGGAACCCTGCGGCGATCGCTTCGAGCTTTTCGAGACGTTTGACATAGTTGGAACCCGTCTCGCGGCGCGCTCCGGGGCGGGCGCCCGAGATCGCGTCTGCCGCCTGTACGAGGACGGCTTCGATCGTCTTGGGCTCCACGTCGCCATGGTGCGCCATGATCGCGTTTACGATCATCGCGTTTTCTTTATACTTCTTGGCAAGGTCTGCGCCGATCTGGATGTGCGTACCTTCCTGCTCGTGGTCGACCGCCTTGCCGATGTCGTGCAAAAGCCCCGCTCTCTTGGCGAAGTTGACGTCCAACCCGAGTTCCTGCGCCATGAGCCCCGCGAGCTGCGCCACCTCGATGGAATGGCGATAGACGTTCTGACCGTAACTCGTGCGAAATTTGAGCCGTCCGAGCAGTTTGATGATCTCGGGATGCAGTCCGAAGATGCCCACCTCGAACATCGCGTTCTCGCCCGCAGCCTTGATCTGCTGATCGAGTTCCTTGGTGACTTTTTCCACCGTCTCCTCGATGCGTGCGGGATGGATTCTGCCGTCCGCGATCAGCCTTTCCAACGTCAGACGCGCCACTTCGCGGCGGACGGGATCGAATCCCGAGAGGATGACCACTTCGGGCGTATCGTCGATGATGAGCTCGATGCCCGTCGCATTCTCGATCGCGCGGATATTTCTGCCTTCGCGCCCGATGATGCGCGCTTTCATGTCGTCGTTGGGCAGAGGCACGACGGAAACGGTCGTCTCCGACGCGTGATCGGACGCACAGCGCTGGATCGCCAGCGAGATGATGTTCTTCGCGTTGAGATCCGCCTCGTCCTTCGCCTGCTGTTCGAGATTTCTCACCTGCAACGCGACGTCGTGCCGCGTCTCGTCGAGAATCTCTTCCGTGAGAAGGCGCTTCGCCTCCTCTTTGCTCAACTGCGCGACGCGTTCGAGCTCCTGGACCATCAGCTCATGCTGGTGTTCCACCTTCTCCTGCATCTTGCGCACCTCTTCCGTCTGGCGGGAGAGCGCCTCGCGCTGCTGATCGAGCGCTTCCGAGCGCTTGTTGAGATCGCCTTCTTTGCGTTCGAGCAGGTCCTCCTGTCGGTTGAGGCGCTGTTCCGTGCGTTGCTGCTCGGCGCGCTTCTCCTTCATTTCCCTCTCGAACTCGTTCCTCAGTTTCAGATCCTGTTCCTTGGATTCTAAAATGGCTTCTTTCTTTAATTGCTTACATTCCGCTTTTGCGTCGTCGATCATCTTTTCGACGCGCTTGCTCGTTTCATCAAGTTTCTTTTTCGCCCGATTTTTGTAAACAAGCACAAGAACCGCAACCGCCGCGCCGGCACCGACGATCAGACCGATCACCGCGAGCGCAACCGCAAGCCCGGTATTCACCGCAAGGAGCAGGCTGCAAAATTGTTCCATAACAGCCTCCTTCAATTCGATTGACTCATATCCATCAAACTGCCCGAAAAACAACATCATGGGCAGAATTATGCCATTGTCTTTTTTATTATACTATATTTAGGCAGGATTGTCAACAGGTTAAATGCAAGTATCGCCCCGCGCAGACAAGAAAAAATCCGCCCGTGCGGGGCGGATTTTTTCCGTTCAGCGAAGAAGTTCTTCGCCGTTGCTCTTCATGACCTGCGCGTACCAATACGCGCTCTTTTTGGGTGTGCGCTCCATCGTGTCGTAATCGACATGGACGAGCCCGAAATGTTTGGAATACCCTTCCGCCCACTCGAAATTGTCGAGGAAGGACCAATAGAAATAGCCCGCCACTTCCACTTCCTGCGCCGCGCGATGCAGTTCGCGCAGGTATTTGCGAATGAAATCGATGCGGCAGTCGTCGTTGATCGTGCCCTCTTCCGTCTTCCATTCAGTGAGCGCCACGCCGTTCTCCGTGTAGATGACGGGGATGCGATACCGCTCGTAGACGAATTTCGTGCCGTAATAGAGCGCTTCGGGCGTCACGTTCCAGCGCATATCCGTTTTGGGCATGGAAGGCGGAGGCGTGAGCGTGACCGCACGGCCGTCCTGCTCCTTCACGTAATACCCCTGATAGGTGTTGACCGCATAGAAGTCAACCTGACAGCGGATGACCTTCATATCCTCTTCCGAAGGATGGAAACCGTATTGTTCGAACCACTCGGAAAACTCCTCGGGATATTTGCCGAAAATGACGGGATCCGTCCAGAAATTCGGCGAGAAGAGATTGTCATGGCAGGCGAAGGTATCCTTCCGCGCCGCTTCGGTATCCTCTTCGCTCGCGGGGATGGCAGGACCGAACGCCTGCGCGAACCCGATCTTGACGGGATGTTTGCAGATGGCGCGGATCTTTTTCTCCGCAAGTCCGCAGCCGAGCAGAACGTTGTGCGCGACGCGGAGTACTTCCGTGCGCGGAAGCTGTAAAAACGGAGCATGGCCGCCCTGCTTATGCCCGATCTCGACAAAGCACTGCGGTTCGTTGATGATGATGAAATGGCTCACATAATCGCCGAACAGCGTCGCGACGACAGAAGCGTATTCCTCGAACCACTTGGGGCTGTCGGGATTGAGCCATCCGCCCTGCAAATACAGATCGTAGGGATAATCCCAATGGAAAACGGTCACCCACGGGGTGATGCCCGCCTCTTTGAGGGCGCGGAAGAGTTCGAGATAAAACTCTTTTCCCGCCGCGCTGACTTCCCCTTTTCCGTGCGGCATCAGACGCGACCAGTTGATGGACAGGCGGTAATTCTTCACGCCGAGTTCTTTCATCAGCGCGACGTCCTCGCGGAAACGGTGATAGTGATCGCAGGCGACGTTCCCCGTATGTCCTTCAAAGACGCGTCCCTCCGTCGCGCAACCGACATCCCAGCCGTTCAGCCCTTTGTCCGCTTCGAATGCGCCGCCTTCGATCTGATACGCGGCCGTCGCCACGCCCCAGGCGAAATCTTTTGAAAAGCTCATATTTTCCCTCCTTTATCAAAAATCGGTCTCGCCGATCTCTCTTTTCAGTTCTTCGAGTTCCTTCATCCAGACCGCGGCGCAGGCGTCCGACGGCATCCGCCAGTCGGCGCGGGGCGACAGGCTCACAGAGCCCACCTTCACCCCGTCGGGTACGCACGAACGCTTGAACTGCTGCGAGAAGAACCTGCGATAGAAATTCTCCAACCAGCGGAACAGCTCCTGTCCGCTGTATTTTTCCCCGAACGCGCATTGCGCCAGGAAGAAGATCTTCTTGGGCGCGAACCCGCGGCGTATCGCATGATAAAGATAGAAATCATGCAATTCGTAAGGACCCACGAGGTCCTCCGTCTTCTGCGCGATGTTGCCCGCGCGGTCGGGCGGGAGCAGTTCGGGAGAAATCTCCGTCGAGAGGATGCTTTTGATGACCTCCTGCGCCTTTCCGCCCAGCCGCCTGCCTTCGTAGGCGACGAGCGTCTTGACGAGCGTCTTGGGCACGGAGGAGTTGACCGCATACATACTCATGTGATCGCCGTTATAGGTGCACCAGCCGAGCGCAAGTTCGGAAAGATCGCCCGTGCCGACGACCAGACCGCCCGTCTTGTTGGCGACGTCCATCAGGATGAGCGTGCGCATCCGCGCCTGTGCGTTTTCGTAAGTGACGTCGAGCTCGCTCTCGTCGTGTCCGATGTCCTTAAAATGCCGTTTCACGGACGGAACGATCCCGACCGTCTTTCCGCTCGCGCCCAACGTCTGCATGAGGCGGAGGGAATTGCCGCGCGTACGCGCGGTCGTTCCGAACCCGGGCATGGTGATCGCCATAATTTCCTTTCTGTCCTTGCCGAGAAGATCGAACGCGCGAACCGTCACGAGGAAGGCGAGCGCGGAATCCAGACCGCCCGATACGCCGATGACCGCCGTCTTCGCGCGGGTATGGCTGAGGCGTTTTTTGAGCGCGTGCGCCTGCATGGACAGGATGAGTTCGGCGCGTTCGTCCGTTTCCTCCCCTTTGGGAAGGAACGGGAAGGCGTCCACTTTGCGCGTGAGCGAACAAGGCGCGCAGGGAGACGTGAAGGAAACGACGGTATAGCCGCCCTGCCGCACGGAGAAGGTGTTCATCCTGCGGCGCTCGCTTTCCAGCATTTCCGCGTCGATCTCGCCGTCCGCGCAATCGCCGGAAAACAATCCGCTCTCGGCGAGGATGACGCCGTTTTCCGCAATGAGATTGTGCCCCGCGAATACCATGTCCGCAGTGGACTCCCCTTCGCCCGCGTCCGCATAGACGTAACCGCAGACGAGCTTTCCCGACTGAGAACGGACGAGCAGACGGCGATAATCGCGCTTGCCCACCAGCTCGTTGCTCGCGGAAAGATTGACGATGATGTTCGCGCCCGCGGCGACGTGCGCAACGGACGGAGACTGCGGCGCCCACAGGTCTTCGCAGATCTCGCATCCCACGCTGAACGCGGGCATGGTGCGGTCGCGGAAGATGATCTCGCGGCCGAACGGAACGTCAAAGCCCGCGGCGCGGACAGTGATCACCCCCGCCTCGGCTGGGGCAAAATGGCGGCATTCGTAAAATTCGTTGTAATTGGGCAGGAACGTCTTGGGGACGAGCGCGAGCAGAGCACCGTTTGAAAACGCCGCCGCGCAGTTATACAGCTTGCCCGCGACAGAGAACGGCAGCCCGACGAATATCAGCGCGGGATTGCCTTCGGACGCGCGTACGAGCGCCCCGAGCGCATTCTCGCAGGCGCGGAGCAGGGCGTCCTGCAAGAACAGGTCGCCGCAGGTATATCCGCTGAGACATAATTCGGGAAAGACGAGGAGCTGAACGCCGTCGTCCGCCGCGCGTTTCATCTCCTTTCCGATCTGTTCCGCATTGTATCCCGCGTCGGCAACCCGAAGATCGGGCGTCGCCGCGCGCACTTTTACATAACCGTATTGCATGATCCCGACCTCCCGTCGGTTGAATTATGAGTGAATCGAAGACTCAGTCCTGAGCCGCCGCCTCTTCGATCCCCTTTGCCGCCGCGCGGATCTTCCCTTCGATCTCCGCGGCGAGTTCGGGATTGTCTTTGAGGAACAGTCGCATCTTTTCTCTGCCCTGAGCGACCTTCTCGTCGTTGTAGCTGAACCATGCGCCGCTCTTTTTGATCACGTCGTACTGCACGCCGAGATCGATGAGACAGCCTTCCTGCGAAACGCCTTCCCCGTAGAGGATGTCAAATTCCGCCTGACGGAAGGGAGGCGCAAGTTTGTTCTTGACCACCTTTGCGCGGGTGCGGTTGCCGACCGCGCCGTCGGCGTCTTTGAGCATATCCGTCTTTCTCACGTCGATGCGGACGGACGCGTAGAATTTGAGCGCCTTGCCGCCCGGCGTGGTCTCGGGATTGCCGAACATCACGCCCACCTTTTCGCGGAGCTGGTTGATGAAGATGACGCAGGTCTTGGATTTATTGACGATCGCCGTCAGCTTGCGCAGAGCCTGGCTCATCAGGCGCGCCTGCAATCCGACGTGGGAATCGCCCATATCCCCTTCTATCTCCGCTTTGGGCGTGAGCGCGGCGACCGAGTCGACGACGATGACGTCCACCGCCGAAGAGCGCACGAGAGAGTCGACGATGTCGAGCGCCTGTTCGCCCGTATCCGGCTGAGAGACGTAGAGTTCGTCCAGATCCACCCCGAGATTTTTCGCATAGACGGGATCGAGGGCGTGCTCCGCGTCGATGAACGCGGCGATGCCGCCGAGCTTCTGCGCCTGCGCGATGGCGTGCAGGGCGACCGTCGTTTTACCCGAAGATTCGGGACCGTAGATCTCGATCATCCTCCCGCGCGGAAATCCGCCGATCCCGAGCGCGAGGTCGAGCGCGAGACAGCCCGTCGGGATGGTCTCGATGTCGGTATTGCCCGCGGCTTCTCCAAGTTTCATGATCGCACCCTTGCCGTACTGCTTTTCGATCTGCGCGAGCACGGCGTCCAATGCCTTCATTTTTTCGTCGTTCATGTTTATCTCCTTGTTATTTTATCTCCGTATAAGCGAGGAAGAGCGCGAGATTGATCGCCGTCTCGGTGATCCGTTCCCGATCCCCTTCCAGGTGATATTTATATACCCTGACGCGCTCTTTCGTGCCCACCGCGATGAAGCACAGCCCGACGGGCTTGTCGGTGTTGTCCGATCTCGGCCCCGCGATGCCCGTCGTCGCGACGGCGATGTCGCAGTTCCCCTGCTCGATGAGCCCCGCCGCCATCTCGTAAGCCACCTCGTCGGACACCGCCCCGTGCGATTTGAGCGTGTAGGGCGAAACGCCCAGACGCTGTTCTTTGGAGCCGTTATCGTAAGTGTTGAGTCCCTCGTAAAAGAGCGCGCTCGCTCCGGGGATCTCCACGATGCGCCTGCCCACGCCGCCGCCCGTGAACGATTCCGCCGTCGCGATCTTCATGCGATGCAGTTTCAGCACGTCGAACAGCCGCTGCGCAAGCGGGACGTCTTCCAACGCATAGACGTATTCTTCCAGCCTCGTCGTAAGCACGCGGGTGACTTCGTCCGCGAGCATCTTCGGCGTTTCGGAATTGTAGATGACTTCCAAGCGCGCGTCGCCGAACGTTTCCTCGATGTTGAAATCCAGTTGATCGCCGCTCAATTCCCGCGCCGCCGCGATCGCCGCGCGCAGTTTTTCCGCGGGCGCGCCCATCGTGCGGACGGTGATGGAACTGAACCGCATCTTCCGCCGACGGTCCAGACGCGGGATCGCTTCCGAACGCACCGCGCTTTCCCCCGAGGCATTCGCGGGAAGAACGCCGAACAGACATTCGGGCGTTTCCAGAAGATAATCTTCGGAAAAAGGCTGCCCGGCGCAAGCCGCGACCGCCTCCTTTGCGGACGGGCATAACACGCGGTCGCAGATGAGAAAGATCCCGTCGCAGTCGCATCTCAGCCGCGTGATCGAAGAGGTCAGCGCGGCCGCGGCGTCGTAAGGCAGGAACACGATCTCCTCCATCGGCACGCCGCCCGTCAGAAACGCGTCGACCACGCCCGCATAGCGGACGGACGACAGACGGTTTTTCGTATTGCGTAAAACGATACAAGCGTATTTCACGGTATCCCCCGAAAGTCCCTTACGAACGCAGGACTTCCCTGTTTTTCACGATGTAATTTACGCCCGACCACACGGTCAGAACGGTACACAGCAGGAAACACACCCCGCCGATATAGTTGACGATCTGCCCCGCGGACGTTTCGAGAAAGGACATGGACGCGAGCATGAGCGCGATGGCAAGGTCCTGAAAGACCGTTTTGATCTTGCCCAGCTTATCCGCCGCGAGCACAAGGTCGCGGCTCGCCGCCACCATGCGGAACCCGCTGACGATGAGTTCGCGCGCAAGGATGAGCGCGATGCACACGCCCGCGACGACGATCCCCCATTCTCCCGCTGCCGTGAACACCTGCGGCGCGGTCAGCATGAGGATGAACGCCGTGGAGACGAGTACCTTGTCCGCGATGGGATCGAGAAATTTTCCGAGGTTAGTCACGAGATTGCGCGAGCGTGCGATGTGTCCGTCCAGCGCGTCGGTGAGCGCCGCGAGCAGAAAGACGACCGCCGCGATCAGGTAATTGTACGGGATCTGCGGCAGATAAAAAATCGCCGCAAATACGGGGATCATACAGATCCGCGTGAGAGTGATTTTATTGGGAAGATTCATCGTGTTTCCTCCGTATGTCCGTAAAGATCGTAATCGTCCGCGCGCTCTATGAAAACGCGGTATGTCCTGCCCGTCTCCGCCTGCGTCGCGCGGAAAAACACCGTTCCGTCGATCTCGGGCGCCTGGAAACAGGCGCGCCCCGTGAAACAGCCCTTCTCATAATCCACGCCGTCGCAGACTACTTGTACCGCCTTGCCGACATATCCTTGCAGATACGCGCGGGAGATCCCCGCCTGCTTTTCGTACAGTTCGCGCACGCGGCGCTTTTTTGTGGACGGGTGGATCTGCCCTTTCAGGCGGTATGCGGGCGTTCCCGGTTCGCGCGAGTAGGCGAAAAAGCCGCAGTTGACCAGCTTCGCCTCTTCGAGAAAGCGCAGGAGCGCACGGTGTTCCTCTTCCGTTTCCGTCGGGAATCCGGAGATAAAGGTCGTGCGCACGGCGAGATCGGGCACCGCCTCCCGCAGTTTTGCAAGCAGAGCGAGATAACTCGCCCGCGTCCCCTTTCGTCCCATGAGTCTGAGAACGCGATCCTCCGAATGCTGCATGGGAATATCCAAATACGGCAAGATCTTAGGATTGTCGCGGATCTCCGCGATCAGCTCCTCCGTGATGGCTTCCGGATAACAGTATAACAATCTAATATGACAGATATTGTCAAGTTCGGATAATTTTTTTAACAGTTCGGGCAATTTTTTTTCGCCGCAGAGATCTTCCCCGTAGCGGGTGGTGTCCTGCGCGACGAGGATGAGTTCGTCGAGCCGCCCCATGCCCGCCGCCTCCGCGACCAATTCCTCCATGGGATAAGAGCGATAGGCGCCGCGGATCGCAGGGATCAGGCAATAGGTACAGTGATTGTTGCACCCGTCCGAGATCTTCAAGTAGGCGTAATGGGGAGACGTCGTGAGAACGCGCGCGCCGCGCACGTCCTCTTTGCTCTTGCCGACATAATTGACGCGCTCGCCCGCATACGCCTTTTCCAGCGCCTCGAAGAGATAATCGCGGTCGTCGATCCCGAGAAAGACGTCCGCCTCCGTGAGCCCGTCGAACAATTCGCCGATGAATTTTTCGGGCAGACAGCCCGTCACGACGAGTTTTTCCAGTTTCTGCGCACGATACTCGTTGCATTCGAGAACAGTCTCGATCGCTTCCTGTCGTGCCGCACCCAGAAAGGCGCAGGTGTTCACGATGAGCACCTGCGCTTCGGACGGATCGTCCGTGATCTCGCCGCCGCGGGCGCGGATGACGCCGAGGATGCGCTCCCCGTCCACGCGGTTTTTGTCGCATCCCAGCGAGATCATGCCGTATTTCTTATGTGATGCCATCAGTCAAGGCTCCCGTATTTGCTTTCGAATTCTTCTTTGGAGAGGAGCACCGTGCGCGCCTTTGCCTTTCCGTCGAAGGGGGAAATATATCCCATCAGCTCCATCCATTCGATGATCTTGCCCGCGTGGTTATAGCCCACCGAGCACTTGCGCTGAATGAGGGAAATGGAGGCGGAACCGAGTTTGACGACAATGGCGAGCGCCTTGATATACTGCGGATCGACCGAATCGCCGTCCATGTCGTCCGAACCGCCGTCCGACGACTGCCCCTTGTCGGCATTGTTGATGTAATCGGCGATGTTGGCGTCGAAATACGCCTCGTTGTGCGCCTTGATGTCCTCGACGACCGCCTGCACCTCTTCCGAACTCAGGAACGCGCCCTGCACGCGGCAGGAGGAGAACATTCCCTCCGTGCGATAGAGCATATCGCCGTTGCCGAGCAGTTTTTCCGCGCCCGAACTGTCGAGAATGGTACGCGAGTCCACTTCCTGGATGACGCGGAACGCCATACGCGTGGGAAGGTTGCCCTTGATGACGCCCGTGATGACGTCCACGGACGGTCGCTGCGTCGCGATGACGAGGTGGATGCCCGCCGCGCGCGCCTTCTGCGAAAGGCGCTGGATGCGGTCTTCGATGTCCTTCTTCGCGACGGACATGAGATCGGCAAGCTCGTCGACCACGATGACGACTTTGGGAAGTTTTTCCTCGTTTTCGTTGAGACTGCGGTTGTATTCGTCCACGTTATGGACGAGTTTTCCCGAACGCGTCTTCTGTTCGAAGAGAAGGTATCTGCGCTCCATCTCTTTGATCGCCCAGTTGAGCGCGGAGACCGCCTTCTGCGCGTCCGCGATGATCTCGTTGATCATGAGGTGCGGAAGTCCGTCATAGATGGCGAATTCCACCTTCTTGGGATCGATGAGGATGAGACGGAGATCTTCGGGCGAATACTTGCAGATCAGGCTGATGAGCATGGCGTTGAGGCACACGCTCTTGCCCGAACCGGTCGCGCCGGCGACGAGGATGTGCTTCATTTTGACGATATTGCCGCACACGTTTCTGCCTTCGACGTCCTTTCCGATCGCGAAGATGAGCGCGCCCGGCTTGGATACGCGGAACTCCTCCGCCTGGATGACCGATTTGAGTCCGACCGTGGCGCGTTTGGAGTTGGGAACTTCGATGGAGATCGCCCCCACTTCCGAGTTGGAATAGATGTTCACGCCGTCGCGCGCGTGCAGACGCATCGCGATCTCCGCGTCGTGCTTGATGACCGAACGCACGGCGATGTTTTTGGGGATGTCGATGTCGTAACGGGTGACTGCGGAACCGCAAGTCACCTTGACGACTTCCGCGTCCACTCGGAAGCCGGCGAGCGTCTCCGTGATGATCGCGGAATTGCGCTCGATCTCTTCCTGGGAAACGCTCACGCTGTCGTCGTAATCGCTGAACAGCGACACGGAAGGATTGACGTATTCCTTAAAGACGTGTTTTTCGGGCGCGGGCGCCGCCGCAGCGGGCTGCGCGAAGCTCTCAGAACGCTCCTCGCGCCGTTCGAAGGTGCGCGACGCACGGACGGAAACGGCGGGACGGGGCGGCTCTTCCTCGATCTCGGGAATGTCGTCGTCCATATCGTCATCGTCGAGAAGATCGGCATTGTTGCGGATATTGTCGGCGACGGGGCTTTCATAGATCCTGCTCTCGGGGCGCGGCGGTTCGTCCTCCTCTTCCGGTTCCTCGTCGGCGCGGCGGGAGAACATACTGCGGAACTGCGCTTCGCGGCTGAGCGAATCGTCCTGCGCCGTGCGGGAAGGCGTTTCGGCGCGCGGCGCGGGCGTCTCCTCGAACGGCTCCTCGTCGGAAATCTCCGCGCGGGTGAAATCGGTGCGGGACGTTCTGTCCGAAGAGAGATATTCCGTCCTTGCGGGCGGCTCCTCGCGCGGCGTTTCCGCACGGGTGAAATCGGTGCGCGAGTTCCTGTCCGAAGAGAGATATTCCGTCCTTGCGGGCGGCTCTTCGCGCGGCGTTTCCGCGCGCGTGAAGTCGGTTCGAGCGCTCCTGTCCGAAGAGAGATATTCCGTCCTTGCGGGAGGCTCTTCGCGCGGCGTTTCCGCGCGTACCGATGACATATCCGCGCGGTACTCGGGGCGAGGCGCTACGGGTTCGTCCGCGACGTTTGGCGCGGAACTGAATTCTTCTTCGTATGGAGATTCCTCTCCCCTGCCGTAAGGCGTCACGTCGTTGCGGTAATAATCCGCCGAAGCCGACGGGGCTTCCTCCGCCTTATACGACGGGCGCTGAGGATAATTGAGCTCGGTGTCCTGAGAAAGAGAGCTCTCGCCTGCGCGGGGATAGGAATAACCCGAGGGCGTTTCGCGCTCGGTGACGATCTTTTTGGGAATTCGCGAACGGGACTCGTCCGTGCGGGCGGCATAGCGCTCGGAATAGCTTCCGCTTTCCGCGGTCGAAGGCGTACTGCGGACAGCGGAGACATAGGACGCTCCTTCCGTTCCCGTCACGGCGTTGTTGCGGCGCGCGCGGGAATTGAAATAGGAATCGCTGTCGTAGATGAGATTGTTCTTATAACTCGTCGCGGGATCGGTGGAGAACAGGATCTCGCGGCTGTGCTGATAGGGATCGAGCGGACGAGCCGCCTGCATCTGCACCCTGCGATCGTCTTCCGCCATGGCGGAACGCACATAATCGGTCGCCGAAGCGGGCATCTCCCGCGCCTCTTCCCGCTCGGCGCGGGCGCGGTCGATCCCGGACGTACGCGCGGGCGCTTCCAATTCCTCAAAGGAGATGTCGGCGGGATACGCCCTCTTTTCGCCCGTACGGGGCGCCTTTCCCTTCTTTGTCCGCGTCCCCAGCGAGATCTTACCTTTGAGCGGCGTTGCGCGCGCGATCAGAACGAGCGCGAGCACGATGATGAGAGAGAAGAGCACGTACGCCCCCGCAACGGAAATCAGGCTCTTGACGGGATAGACGATCAGCCCGAACACCGCGCCGCCCGCCGTGGACGTCCCGATCCCCCCTTCGCCCGCCGCATAGCAGGCGGAAAGGTATTCCCCGTAGCCGCCCGGAAAAGAAGCGCTCGTCGCCAGATGCACAACGAGGAAAACGGCGCAGACAAGCCCGCTGAGCAGAGCGATCCACTTCCCCGAAATGAACTTCTTCCCCGATATAAGCACGACGGATGCGTAAAGCAACAGAAAGAGGATCGGGTAGACGAGGTATCCGAAACAGCCGAACAAAAACGCCATGATCGCCACGCCCACGTCGCCGAAAATGAGCGAGCGCGTGAAGGCGATCAGCAACACGATCGCGCTGAACAGGAGCAGCGTCATGCCCGCCGTCTCCTTGGTGATCAGCGAATGTTTTTCTTTATTTTTATTATCTTCTCCGCGTCCCAAACCGTTCAAGATAATAACCTCCGTATTTTCCTATCTTACAGTATATCATTTTCCCGTTTATTTTTCAACGATATTGCACGTTTTTCTCAAAATAAAAATTCCGCAAGGACTTTTCCCTGCGGAACCGCGCTCCTCACGCCATGTTTTCCAAAATGAGTTTATCGGCGACGAGCGCGATGAATTCGCTGTTCGTCGGTTTTTCGCTCCCGATGTATACCCTCACGCCGAAGATCGCGTTGACCGCGTCGATCCTGCCCCTGTTCCACGCGACCTCGATCGCGTGGCGGATCGCGCGTTCCACCTTGCTCGCCGAAGTCGTGAAGCGATCGGCGATCATCGGGTACAGCCCCTTTGTCACGTTGTTGATGATGCGCGGATCTTCTACCGCCATTTTGATCCCTTCGCGCAGATAATTATACCCCTTGATGTGCGGCGGGATCCCGATGGAAATGAAGATACTGCTGATGCGCTCGTCCAACGTGTTGGCTTTGCGCCGCTCCACCGATTCGCGCGGCGCCGCGGGCGTCTCCCTCGCCAGTTCCCCCACCCGCTCCGCCGCGACGGCGGGCGTGACCGGTTTCATCAGATAATAGCGCGCGCCCAGCGCGATCGCGCGGTTGATGATCTTGTCGTCGGAAAAGTTCCCCATCACCACAAATTCGGGCGCGGATCCCGAACGCTGCAACCGTTCCAGCACGCCGAACCCGTCCAGCGTTTTGAGAAACAGGCTCATGAGCGCCACGTCCGGCTTATGCTCGGCGATCAGCCGAAGCCCCTCCTCCCCGTCGTCCGTCACGCCGCATACCGCGTACCCTTCCAGCGACGAGAAGTAACTGCGCAGTTCTTCTGCGAATGCGCCGTTGCTTTCGAGAATCAAAATGCGTAATTGTTTCATAAAAATACCCCTGTTATGCCTCTTTCGGCCCTGACAGGGGTATTATAATACATTATTTTGTAATTGTAAAGATATTATTGTAAAATAATCATAATTTATTTTTCAAAATTCGATTATTTTTGTAAAATATTGTCGAAATGCCCGCCGAGACGGAGACGGGCGAATTATGCCCCCTCCGTGAGGTCGAGATATTCGTCGAACGTGACGTTCTTATCGAACGTCTTTCCGCCGTCGAGCACGATGATGCGGTTGCACACCGTGTTCATGAGTTCCTGGTCGTGCGAAGTGAGCAGCATACAGCCCTTGAACGCGGTCAACCCGTTGTTGAGCGCGGTGATGGATTCGAGGTCGAGATGGTTGGTCGGTTCATCGAAGATGAGGAAATTCCCCCCTTCGAGCATCATTTTGGCGAGCATACAACGCACCTTTTCGCCGCCCGAAAGCACTTTCGCCTGTTTCATCGCCTCTTCGCCCGAAAAGAGCATCCTGCCCAGCCAGCCGCGCAGATATTCCTCGTAGTGGTCTTTGGAGAACTGCGAAAGCCATTGCACGAGCGTGAGATCGCACCCTTCGAAAAATTCATTGTTGTTCTGCGGGAAGTAGGAGGAGGAGATCGTCTTGCCCCACTTCACGCTGCCGGAGTCAGGCTCTTCCCTGCCCGTGAGGATGTCATAGAGCATGGTGACGGTCGTGGACTTGTCGCATACGACGCCGATCTTATCCCCTTTCTGCACGGTAAAAGAGACGTCCTTGAAATATCCTTCTTTGCTCAGCCCTTCCACTTGCAGAATGTCGTTGCCGATCTCCCGCTCATACTTGAAGTCGATGAAGGGATATTTGCGCAAGGAAGGCTTAAAATCGGTGATGGTGAGTTTTTCCAGCTCCTTCTTTCTCGAAGTCGCCTGACGGGACTTGGAGGCGTTCGCCGCAAAGCGAGCGATGAAGTCTTTGAGTTCCTGCGCGCGCTGTTCCGCCTTTTTGTTCGCGTCCTTCTGCTGACGGGCGAGCAGCTGCGAGGTCTGATACCAGAAGTCATAATTGCCGAGGAAGAGATTGATCTTTCCGAAGTCGACGTCGCAGATGTGCGTGCATACCTTATTGAGAAAGTGACGGTTGTGCGAGACGATGATGATAGTGTTTTCGAAGTTGAGCAGATAATTTTCCAACCAACGCACCGTTTTGAGGTCGAGGTTGTTGGTCGGCTCGTCCAAAAGGAGCACGTCGGGGTTTCCGAACAGCGCCTGCGCGAGCAGGACGCGCACCTTCTGTTTTGCGTCCAGTTCTCCCATCTGCATATAATGCAGTTCGGTGGGAATATCCAGTTCGTTCAGGAGCGTCTGCGCTTCGCTTTCCGCTTCCCAGCCGCCCAGCTCCGCGAATTCGCTCTCCAATTCGGAAGCGCGCACGCCGTCTTCTTCCGTGAAATCGGTATGCGCGTAGAGCGCGTCCTTTTCGTCCATGATCTCCACGAGGTGCTTATGCCCGAGCATGACCGTGCGGAGAACGGTTTCAAAGTCGTATTTGTTCTGGTTCTGCGCGAGCACGGACATGCGCTCCCCTTTGTCGAGCGTCACGTCCCCCTTGTTCGGCTCGATCTCGCCCGAAAGCACCTTCAAAAAGGTGGACTTCCCCGCGCCGTTCGCGCCGATGATGCCGTAGCAGTTCCCCTTCGTGAATTTCAGATTCACGTCTTCGAACAGTTTTTTGCTGCCGTATTGCAGGCTGACGCCGTTTACCTGTAACATTCCCGTACCTCAAATGCTTTTTCCGCTTGATTATACCATATTATTTCCCGATTATCAAACGAAAAACGCCCCGAAAGGCGTTTTCCGTCAAGAATTCTTCTTATCTTTTCTCTGCGCGAGGCAAATCGGATAAACACAACGCCGCCGAACCGAGGAGGCGTCCCGGAAGCGCCGCGACCGATCCGCCCGAAAATCCGGGAATCATGAATGTCACCCCGATCGCCGCGACGCGAAGAAGATTGGCAAAAACCGTCCGTATTCTCTCTTTTCTCGCTCTTCCGCTCTCATTTCCGACCTCCGAAATACGATAGGGCGGGAACGACAAAAAAGGCATCGGCGCCTCGTTGTCTCTGCTCAATTGACAGGCAGCCGATTTTTCCGACAGGGATTGACAAAATGTCCGTTTTATCATACACTATAATCAGAAAAAGTTGCGGGATAACCGCAAAGGAGAGTGTTATGAAAAAGCTGTTCGCCGTCACGACCGTAGTTGCGCTGTTTTGCTGCACCCTGTTTTCGGGCTGCGCGCCCTCGGGAAAGATTCAAGGAAACTATAAAGAACCTACCGCCGAAGAATTGCAAACCGCCCTCAGCTCTGTCAACTCCGACGAGTTTTTTCAGCCTGTACAGAACGGAATTTACGGATTCGAACTGTACGCAGACGTTACATACAGTTCCCGTCAGGGCGATCTTCTGACGGAGTATCGCATCAAAGCGGAATACAGCTTTTCCGCTCAGTTTGAGAAAGATACCGCCCTTCCCGTCCTTTCGGGGAAAGGAAACATTTCGCTTAAAGTTACCCTTCCCGATGAAACCGCCGACGGCGGGGAAGTCGTGAACGAACTGGAGGCGACGCTCTGCAATGACTCGGAATTCCTGTATGCGGACGGCTGGATGCGCGAGGGCGCGGAAGAAAAAAAGACCATAAAAAACAAGTATCCCGTTTCTCCCGAATCTTTCCTGCAAGGTTCCGATTCTTCCGACTCCACTACTCCCGGCATGGATTCCGCCGTCGCTCAAATTGACCTTGCCGAGCTGATCGGAACCCTGCAACAATACAATGTCGAAATCGGACTGGACGCATCGGACGGCGTGAAACTGCGTTTCCGTGCAAATCAGGATACATTCGGCGCACTCGCGGGGACAGATACCGCGGAAGACGTCACCTTCCGAAAGGATACCATGGAAGCGTATTTGCATATCGGCTCGAACGGTTCTTTACGGGGGATCGCCATGAATGCCGAATGCGTTTACACCGTCGGAGAAGGAGAAGCGGCGCAAACCATTTCTTTCGGCGGAGTCGTTTCGTACACCGCAACAGAAAAAGCCGTCGCGGCGAAAATGCCCGACAATCCCGACGAATATACCCTTGATTCCTTTATCTGACGGCGGTCGGATCGTATCAATCCTTAAAATAAAAACCGCGGCGTTTGCCTCGGTTTTTTATTTTATCCTGTTTTTTCTCGACGCTCGGGACAAAGATTTTTCGCTCCCGTATTCCCCCGCGGTTTTTCTTCGGCATGAAACAACGCCCCGCGTTTTCCCGCGGGGCGTTGCGATCTTTTTCGGAAATCCCTTTCGGGAGATCTCGGGAAAATCGTTATACGATGCCGTGCGCCATCATCGCCGTCGCGACCTTGATGAAGCCCGCGATGTTCGCGCCCGCAACATAGTCTCCCTCACATCCGTAATCCTTCGCCGCTTTGTCCATGTTGTGATAGATGTTGACCATGATGTTCTTAAGTTTCGCGTCCACTTCCTCGAACGTCCAGAACATTCTGCCGCTCGACTGCGCCATCTCGAGCGCGCTCGTCGCCACGCCGCCCGCGTTCGCCGCCTTTGCAGGCAGGAACACGACGCCCGCCTTCTGGAATACGGAGATCCCTTCGAGGTTCGTGGGCATATTCGCACCCTCCGCCACATACTTCACGCCGTTCTTGACGAGGACACGCGCAGATTCGCCGTCGATCTCGTTCTGCGTCGCGCAGGGAAGCGCGATGTCGCAGGGGATCGTCCAAATGCCCTTGCATCCTTCGTGATATTCCGCGCCCTTCACGCGTTCCGCATACACCTTGATGCGCGCGCGCTCCACTTCCTTGATCTGCTTGACGACGTCGAGCTTGATGCCCGCCTTATCGTAGATATAGCCGTTGGAATCGTACATCGCGACGACCTTCGCGCCGAGCTGCTGCGCTTTCTCGCACGCATAGATCGCGACGTTGCCCGAACCGGAAATGACGACCGTCTTTCCCTCGAAGGATTCGCCGCGCGCTTTGAGCGCTTCCGCCGTGATATAGACGAGACCGTAGCCCGTCGCTTCCGTACGGACAAGGCTTCCGCCGTAGGTGAGCCCTCTGCCCGTCAGCACGCCGACGTGCTCGTTCGCGATCCTCTTATACTGTCCGAACAGGTAGCCGATCTCTCTGCCGCCCACGCCGATGTCGCCCGCGGGGACGTCGGTATCCTGCCCGATGTGGCGATAGAGCTCGGTCATGAAGCTCTGGCAGAACCGCATGATCTCGTTGTCGCTCTTGCCCTTGGGATCGAAATCGCTGCCGCCCTTGCCGCCGCCGATGGGAAGTCCCGTCAGGCTGTTTTTGAGGATCTGCTCCAATCCCAGGAATTTGATGATGGAAAGATTGACGGACGGGTGGAAACGAAGTCCTCCCTTATAAGGTCCGATCGCGCTATTGAACTGAACGCGGTACCCCTTGTTGACATGCACGTTTCCCTGATCGTCCACCCAGGGAACGCGGAACATGACCACGCGCTCGGGCTCGACAAAGCGTTCCAGAAGCGCCGCCTTCTCGTATTCGGGGTGCTTCGCAATGACGGGCGCAAGTCCGTTCAGGATCTCCGTCGCCGCCTGATGAAATTCAGGCTCGTTGGGATTCTTGCGCTTCAGTTCGTCCAAAACTCTCTCTACATACTGCATAATTTCGACTCCTTCGGCGGCAACGCCGCCCTTTTGATCGAGAATTATTATAACAGATTTTTCCCCGCTCACCTAATAAATCAAAGGCATTTCCGCAATTTTCCGTTTACCGATCTCTTATGCCATATATAAGCAACGCTTATATTTTTACCGCAAACTTTTCCGCGCGTTACACATACTGACGTCATGAAACCATCCCGATTCCCCCTGATTTTGCTCGCGATGTCACTTCTGCTGAACATCTCTTCCGCGCCCCTGTCCGCAACCGCGGAAGAATTGGAACCGTGGACGGGAACGGTGGAACACTTCTTCACTCATTCCCTCATCGCGCACCCCGAAGTCGCGTTCGCTCCGGGCAACAGCTATGCCTTCGATCTCGACCGAGACTGCCTCACGCCCGACGAATTTTCGGCGATCCTCGCGCAGGCGTATGAAAACGATTATATGCTCGTCGACCTCGCGCTCACCTATCGCGTCGCGAACGGGCGCGCGGAGCGCGTTCCCTTCCCCTTCCCGAAGGGGAAAAAGCCGCTCGTCCTCTCCTTCGACGACGTGGTATATGCCTCCAAAAACCGCGGAAAAGGCATGGCGGACAAACTTGTCCTCGCGGACGGGCGCGTCCTCTCCTATACCGAACGCGCCGATCCGCAGATGAGCGCGGAACGGGAATTCGTGCCCATTCTCGAATCCTTTGTGCAAAAACACCCCGACTTTTCCTTCCGCGGCGCGCGCGGGATCCTCTGTCTGACGGGTTTCGACGGCATTCTCGGCTATCGCACGCAACGGGACGCACCCGACCGCGAAAGTGAAATCAGACGCGTAAAACCCGTGATAGCGGCGCTCAAAAAGAGCGGCTGGAAATTTGCCTGCCATTCCTACGCGCACGGACACATGAAAAAATATACGTCGGAAAAAATGCGCGACGACGTGCAAAAATGGAAAACGGAAGTCGCGCCCCTCGTCGGCGATACGGAGTGGTATGTCTATCCCTACGGCGAATGGGTGCTCGGCGAAAACTGCTCGGACGAACGGCACCGCGTTCTGGAAGAGGCGGGGTTCCGCGTCTTTTTCGGCGTGGGCAGTCAACCGTTTTACGGAAAGATGCCATTAAAGAGCGAAACGCGCGTGCTGTTCATGGACAGAAGCCCGATGGACGGCATCTCCCTGCGCGCAAGGGAAACGAGTTATTCCCGCATCTTCCTCTGTTCGCAGGTCTACGACGTCCGCCGCCCCGTCCCCTATCCGCAGTGACCGCGCATATCCGCGGAAGCCTCCTATCTCGCGATCGCATCGTGCACAGAATACGCCGCGGGCATTCCGGTTTTATGCGGAATATCCGCGGCTTTCATCTATCCATATTGCCAAGCCAACGAAGCGTTTCTTTCGCAAAGCGCGGAAAGAACATCCGTTGTTTTTTGCTTTCCCGCACGAAGGTGCAAAAAACAATTGCTTTTTTCCGAAAAAGGTAGTATGATAGAAAGCGGAAATTCCTTTCGGCGCAACCGCAGCTCCCCGCATTCCGAACTTCTATCAAGACGGCATCCGCCGCGGAGCGCATTTCCGCTCTTTTCGGGACAGTCCGTCGAATACGAGACAACCGAAATATCAGACAAACGCTTCCGTAGTTAAATGGATATAACAGCCCCCTCCTAAGGGGCCGTTCCGGGTTCGATTCCCAGCGGGAGTACCAAAAAAGAGAAGAGCCGCAGCAACACTGCGGCTCTTCTCTTTTTTGCAAAATTTATGCCTTACAAGACGCTCTGCGCCCAAGCAGCAAGCTCCCGTTCGGACGCGTCGGGCGCAAACAGCCTGCCCTCTTTTAACGTCGCGCCGCGGCAGGAAGGCGCAAGCGCCGCATTCACGATGCGCATCCCGCTCCCGCCCGATGTAGCAAAGGGAACGACGATCTTGCCCTCCGTTCCGCACCCTTCCAAAAAGGTATTCACCGCACGGGGCGCAACGCCCCACCAGATGGGAAATCCGACGAGGATCGCGTCGTATCCCTCCGCGCTCATCCGTTCGGCGAGCGCAGGACGGGAAGTTTCGTCTTTCATCTCCACGCTGCTGCGGCTTTGACGGTTTCTCCAATCGAGGTCCGCCGCCGTATACGGCTGTGCGGGCGCGATCTCATGCAGATCCGCCCCGATCGCCTTCGCCAACTTTTTTGCGACGTGCGCGGTCACGCCGCTTGCGCTGAAATATGCAACCAAAGTCTTCATAACCTTCCTCCTTTGTTTACAGTTGATCGTATTCTTCGTCGCCGACGGGTTCCAGCCATTCGGTAGTCGTCTTTTCTCCCGGCACTTCGACGGCGAGATGCGAAAACCACGAATCGTTCGCCGCGCCGTGCCAATGCTTTACGTTTGCGGGGATGTTCACCACATCTCCCGCCGTCAGAAGGACGGGCTTTTTGCCCCACTCCCGATAATACCCTCTTCCCGCAACGCAGACGAGGATCTGTCCGCCGCCCTTTTCCGCGCGGTGGATATGCCAGTTGTTGCGGCAACCCGGCTCGAACGTCACGTTGAAAATGCCGACCTGCGTCTCGGACACGGGCGCAAGATAGCTCTGCCCGACAAAATACTTCGCATACGCCTCGTTCGGCTGACCGACGGGAAAGATCATGCTCCTTTCATGGCGCGATCTCGCGTCGTCGCCGCCCTCTTCTTTCCAGATGCCCTTTGCCAGGCGAAACGCCGCCCACGCCTTCGGCCAGCCCGCATAGAACGCCGCGTGCGTGAGGATCTCCGCGATCTCTTCCCGCGTGATCCCGTTTTTCTTCGCGCTTTCAAGATGATAGGCAAAGGAAGAATCGGTCAACCCCTGCGCCATCAGCGCCACGACCGTCACGAGAGAACGATCGCGCAGAGAGAGCTTTTCCTCCCTGCTCCACACCTCGCCGAAGAGTACGTCGTCGTTAAGCTTGGCGAATTCCGGCGCGAACGTTCCCAACGCGTCGCGCCCCGCCGTCTGTTTGATTGCCATTTCAGACCTCCTTTTTTCCTTCGCGCGCCGCAAAGACGCGCTCCATTTCTTCGCCGAACGCCTCCAATTCTTCCAAAAAGGCGCACGGACGTGCGGAAAAATAGCCGCGGAACAGCTCTTCCTCCGCACCGTAGACGGGCGCGAGCACTCTCTCGGCAAACGCCTTCCCCCGCTCCGTCAGTCTTATCTCCATCTCCCGCCGCTCCCCTTCGACGCGATGCAGAGTCAGATACCCCTCCCCTTCGCATTCTTTGATGAGCGTGTTCACGGTCGACCGCGGGAAATACCACTCGTCGCAGATCTGTCTCTGCGTGTGCCGCTTGCCGTCGTTGAGCGCATACAGCAGCCACATCGTGTTCGCCTTGACTCCGCCCCCCTTCGCAAAGCGATCATAGGCGCCGTCGATCCGATAGACCGCCACGGCAAGCCGCATGAAAAATTCCGTCCTCGTCATATCGCTTCCTTTAATAATCCGAATTCGTATTTCTATTATATATCCCGATCCGCCGCTTGTCAATACTTTTCGGCAATTTTTCTTCCGTGACATAAAACCATGCGCCCCCGAAGCCTGTCGCTTCGGGGGCGCATATCATGCAGCGGACATTCTTTATTTTTGCGTCGGATCCTGCGAGTTGTCCGTAACGGAGGGACGTTTGATGAGTTTCAGCATCGCGACCGCCTCGATGACGACGGCGGCAACGCCGAAGATGAGCACAAAAAGGAGATCCGAGTAAAAACCTCCGGAGAATTCCTCGTCCTTCATCATATAGGAAAACGCTTCGGTCCCTTTCAGCGCCATGCCCGCGTCCGCCGCCAGGATCCCAGCGGCGACGAAATAAATGAGAACAATGGAAAGCGAAGTCAGGATGAACGGGACCACCGAGGAGATCGCGATCATAGCCTTATTGGGTTTTCCGCCGAATTTTACATAGAGCATAGCGCCGACATAGATGGCGACGAACACGCTGATCGCGGAAATGAAGCCGATCAGATACAGGACGACGGAACACGCGATGCCCGCAAGTCCGCCGACGCAGGCGCCCGCCAATCCGCGCAGATAGTTGTTGGGCGCGGCGGCAAATGCCCTGTTCGACTCCTCGATCTGCCGATCGATCGAACGGAAACATTGTTCGTCAAGACGGATGGTCGCCCCGTCGACCTGACAGAGTTTCTGCTCTTTCCCTTCCAGCCTTTCCCCGCAGACGGGACAGTATTCCGCGCCCAGCGCTCCGTTGGAAGAAAATACGGAGGCGAGCGCGTCCATCAAGGCAGGCAGGCGCTTCAACAGCCGCGATACGGTCAGATCGTTGACGCCGATCAGCACCCCGTATGCCGAAAGCTCCAACAGGGGAATTTTCGGTTTCATGCTTTTCAGCGTCACCATGATCATCCCCTTCTGCGCTTCCGTCGCATAAAAGCTGAAATGGATTTTGATCGGCGCCTGCGTATCTAAATTGGTCACATAAACATTTGTCTCATAGCCTTTGACGATCCCGTATGCGGAATTGCCCGTCACCGTCATGCCGAGCGTCGTAAAAAACGCCGTTAACTTTTTGTTCATATCTCTCCTTCTCCCTCGGACTATCTGTCACTTATTCTATCACACCCGCGGTGCAATGTCAATATCGAAAAAAACAAAGAAAAAGGATAAAGCCGCCCGCATTGCGGACGGCTCGTTCTCAGTCTTTGGGATGACGTTCGCGCACGACGGAAAAGGCGTCGGCGGCGATGTCCACGGCGAGGCGAATATCTTCGTCCGTCACCGCGGCGTTGAGGAAATGGTTGTGGTGCGAGGTGAGGAACAAGCCGCGCGCCACGCATTCCGCCACCCATTCCTGATGCAGCATCAGGCTGTCGTCGTCGGCAATGCGCAGGTAAAAGAGCGCAGGCTCGCCCGATACGCGCAGATCGAATCCGTATTCCTTGGCGGCGGCGACGAGCCCGTCGGTCAGGCGCGTCCCTTTTTCGCGGAACAGGCGGGGCGTATCCAGCTTTTTCATCTTCTCGATACAGGCGATGCACGCCGCGAACGGCTCCGCGCTCATCCAATAGGAACCCGTGAACGAGAGCGAGGACGCGGTCGCGCGGTACGCTTCCCTGCCGCAGACGGCGGACATATTGTAACCGTTGGCGAGCGCTTTGCAGAAGCAGATGAGATCGGCTTTGAAGCCGTAATAGTGATCGGAGCCCGCCAGATCGAGACGGAAGCCCGTGCGCACGTCGTCGATGATGAGGAGCATTCCTTTTTCGTCGCAGAATTTCCGCACCTGCGCCCAATATTCCTTGGAGGCGCAACGGTTGTCATAGAAATTACCGTGATCGTACGGCTGCGCGATGAGCGCCGCGACGTCCCCTTTCGCCTCGTCGTAGGCGCGTTCCATGGCTTCGAGATCGAACCACGGTACGATGACGTTGTTCGCGACTTCCTCGGGCAGGATGCCGGGATAATCCGCTTTCATCGCCCACTGATCGTTGCCGTGATAATATCCGCGCAGGAAAAAGATCTTCTTCTTCCGCGTATGCGCGCGCGCCAGCATGACGGAAAAGGTCGTCGCGTCCGTGCCGTTTTTCATGAAGAACGCCCAATCGGCACTCGCGACCGTGTCCACGAGCAGTTCCGCGCATTCCACCATCTTATAGGAAGGCGCGGTCGTGCAGTTGCCGCGGCGGAGCTGTTCGAGCGCGGCGGCGTCCACGTCGGGATCGTTATACCCGAGCACGTTGGGACCGTATGCGCACATAAAATCGAGATAGCGGTTGCCGTCCATATCCCAGAAATACGTCCCTTCGGCGCGGGAGCTGATGAGCGGCCAGTTTTCGATGGGCAGAAACAGCCCTTCGGAGGGACCGAGATGCCCGTATACCCCGGAGGGAATGACTTTCAGCGCGCGGTCGAACCACGCGCGGCTCTTTTCATGCGAATAGACAGGAAATCTGCTCATAACCCCTCCTTATGCGAGATAGACCGACACGCGGTCGAGGATGCGGTTGACGTTGTCGATCATGGAGATCATGCCCGCGAGGCGGATGCGCCCCTTGCACAGCTCGTTGATGGTGGAAACTTCGCCGCGGAACAATCCGTTCGCGAGGTCGATGTCGGCGAACTCCATCACCGCGCGGGGCGCGGCGGAAACGCGGTCGACCGTGGCAAAGACGTGATCTTTGACGAGGATGGTCACGCTGACGGTATCGCGGATGCCTACGGAGATCTCCCCGTCGGGCGTGTTCCCCGCCGAAATGCGGGAAATGGAATCGGTATTCGCAAGCGCGGAGATCGCACCCGCCGCGGTATAGAGCGTGAGCAGGGTGTTCTTTTCAAAGAAAGCGCGGTCGGAAAGCTGTTCGGGCGTCGGACGCAGATAGTAAGTTAGGCGTTCGGCGAGCTTCGCGAACACTTTCAAAAGAAACACGATCGTGCGGACGGGGTGCTTCACGGGCATCCCCGGTGCGCCGCCGTCGATGAACGCGTTGAATTTTTCGGGCGAGAAAAAGCGCATTTTCGCGTTGCAACCCTCATCCCCTTCGGTAATTTCACACCCTTCCCGAGTGAAGCGGAAGGTGCGGCAGGGACCGCCCTTCACTTCAAAACAGAGCGCGACGGGCTTTTTCAGCCCGCTCAAAATATGTCGGCAGTCTTCGTCCAGCCTGCACAGCTGCGGAATACAGCCGAGCACGCCGTACAGATTGACATACGCCATTGCGACAGGTTCTTTCATGGTACCCTCTTGTTTTTTCTTTGATTATATCAGACTCGATGTCAAAATGCAAGGGAAGCGACGCCCTTTACCCGAACAACCGCAAAAAAACGCCCCGCACGGCGGCGGGGCGTCCGACAAAACGGTTTTATGACGATTTTTTTGCCGACATAAGGATCTTGAGGATGAGCTGGATGAGCCGCAGGATCGCAATGACGATCTGCATCGCGTACTCGACGAGATAGCTGCGGTAGATCTTGCGGATGGTTTCCCGCTCTTCCGCCGTCGCAAGCCCGTCCTCTTCCATCCATTGGATGGCGCGCTTCATCGCCTTTTTCTCGACGGGGTAATTGAGAATGGTTACGATGAAACCGAACACGATGAACAGCAAGCCCAGGACGATCGCGATGAAGGTCACCAGCGGGCTGCCCACCACCAACAGGTCGACGAGGATGCCGATGATGACGAAGGGAATGAAGAGCGCGGGCGCAAAGATGCCGAGCCCCTGCAAGCGGCTGCGCACGATCATCTTTTTGTTCCCGTCGCGGTGCTGTTCCGCAAGCGCCACCTTTTGCAACGCCATCGCCGTAGCCGTGAGACTCTTCTTATTGATGGTATATTTACGAAGATACACCGTCTTTTTGGAAATGCTGTAATGGTTTCCGAAAAAGATCATGCGCAAAAACGTACATTTTTTGACCTTCACGTCGTTCATGCCCTTTTCGTCGAGGACTTTGCGCGCGATCTCCCCGCCCGTGAGTTCGAGCGAATTGTTTTTGCGATTCCCGCGCCAATACCCGATGATGATCGCAACCTGCGCGATGAGCGCGACAACGACCGCGATCCCGAGCATGATCGAAACGATGATATAGGCGATCGTGAGCCCGTCGGCTCCGTTTGACGCCAACAATGCAAAATTCATATTTTTTCTCCTTTCCGCACCGTGTGCGGTATCTCTTTACCCATATCCTATCATATTCTCGCATATATGTCAATAGGGGGGTCAATTTTTCCTTTGCATCACACTCGCGCGATGCCTTTCGGTTTCTATTGTTTAAAACGCGCGCCGCGCGGGGAGTTTCCCGCGCGGCGCGCGTCTGTTCAGTCCTCTTCGGGCGGTTCTTCCGCGGGCGTGTTGATGTGCGCCCCGCCGATCTCCGCCTTTTTCAGCTTGTCGTCCTGCAAAATTGTCGCCCGCTGAATGATGCGACTGCCGTATTTCTTGCGCAAGCCGTCCACCGCGCGGTCCATCTTTTCGCCCTTTCTTCCTTCGACGACATCCGAAAAAATGCTCATCTGTTCCGTCTTTCCCGTGAAATCGCTCACGGAAACGCCCGCCGCGCGGACGGGATCCGACCACGGATATACCTCTTTGAACAGCGAGAACGCCAGCGCGGCGATCTCCGAAGCGGAAGAAGCGGGCTCCGTCAGCCGACCTTGCTTCCCGTACCGTCTGAGTTTGTTGTCCGTCGCGGAAACGTGCACCGTGCGCGCCTTCCCCACGCCGCTCTCCCTCAGCCGCGCCGCGACCGATTCGGACAAAAGGAGTAAAAGCGGATAGACGTCGTCGTTATCGACGAGATCGCGGTGATACGTTAAGCTGTTGCCGATGCTCTTGATCTCCCGCTCCTCGTCCACGCGGGCGACGGGCGAATCGTCCTCGCCGTTCGCGTAGGCGCAGAGCGCATTCCCCCACTTACCCAATTTTGCCGCGAGGAGGGCGCGGTCGGCGCGGGCAAGGTCGCCGATGGTCCTGACGCCCAGCTTATTCAGCTTTTGAAGCGTCGCCTTTCCGACATACAGCAATTCTCCGACAGAAAGCGGCCAGACGGTATTCTGATAGTTTTCGGGCGTGATGCAGGTGACCGCGTCCGGTTTTTTCATATCCGAACCCAGCTTGGCAAAGACCTTGTTCCAGCTCACCCCCACGCTCACGGTGACGCCGATCTCCGCCTTGACCGCCGCGCGGATCTCTTCCGCGATCGCCGTCCCGCCGCCGAACAGGCGTACGCTCTCCGTCACGTCCAGCCAGCACTCGTCGATCCCGAACGGCTCCACGCGGTCGGTATAGCGCTGATAGATCTGCCTGACGCGCGCGGAAACGCGATGATAGGAGGGAAAATCGACGGGCAGACGGACGAGCCCGGGGCATTTCCGCTCCGCCTGCCAGACGGTCTCCCCCGTCTTTACGCCCGCCGCCTTGGCGATCATGTTTTTGGCGAGCACGATCCCGTGGCGATTTTCCACGCTGCCGCAGACGGCGACGGGGCTTCCCTTCAATTCGGGGCGCTTGAGAAGCTCTACCGAAGCATAAAAATTATTCAGATCGCTGTGCAGGATCGTCCTCACGTCGTTTCATCTCCACAAACCATCGTCGGCACGCCGATTCATAGTAAAGTTCGCGCTCCCGCCCGCCGATCATGCAGACGTAGCGCACGGGCATCACGCTCCCGACGCGCGCCGCCGCGCGCCCGAAGGAGATCACGCGGTCGACGGGGATCGTGCGCCCGTCCTCCCACAAGACGGCGAGCGGAGTCATCTTTCCCGATTCGTCGAAGCGCACCTGCATTCCGACATAGCGTTTTTCATACTCCATGCCAATATCTTGCGGAATTTTGCCCCGCTTATCCCGCAGGGGCGCAGTTCGGAAAAATCAAAAGCTCTCTTTCCGATTTTCTCCATTTTACTATAATATTGCTCCCGTGTCAATCCTTGCCAAACGCCTTTCCCCCGATGCGCGCACATCCGACGGCAAAAGCTTTCGTCCGACGGCGCGGACAGGCGAGCGCGCAGACAGGCGCAACTTATCGTCGTTCGCATGACCTATATTTTTGTCCCTCTTCGTTTATGACAAAACCGCCCCTTTCGGAGCGGTCCGTCGAATTTCTGCGATTTATTTTTTGCTCGGCGATCTCATCGGCATGAGATCGCGATGAGATCGCCCGATCAAGGCAAACTGCCTGTTACCAGATCTCTACCGTGACGCCGTCCTCTGCGAAATGCCAATATTTTCCGCCGTCCCAGGGCAAGTCGATCTCATTTTCGACATAATAATAGATCTCCGCCTGCCCGAGAGAATTGTTTCCCGTACCTTTTCGCACGTCGAACCACTGCGTCTTCGTTCCGCCATAGAAAAACTCGCGCAATCTCGGAACGGCGAACGCGTCGTCGCCGATCTGATCGAGCTTTCCTGCAATGACCACCCGTTCAAGTTTTTCGCAACTCATGAACGCCCCTTGGGAAACGGAGGTGATTCCCTTTCCGAGATGGACATACGTGAGATTTGTATTATAATAGAACGCCTGCTCCCCGACGAAAACCACGCTGTCGGGCAACACCACGCTCTGCCAGTTAAACCCCACAAACGCTCTGGCTCCGATGGAAACGAGATTTTTCGGGATCTCGATACTGCCCAAACGCACTGCCGTGCCGTTGAACGCGTCGTCTCCGATGTACTGTACGCCGCTGCCGCCGAGATATGTACTCAACAGACCTGCTCCATAGAAAGCGCGATCCCCGATCTTTGTCACGCTCGCAGGCAGCTCGACGGAGATCACAAAGCTGGATTCGAATGCCGAAGTCCCGATCTCCGTAACGCCTTCGCTCAGACGGAAGCTGAGTCCGTGCTGAGCGCCGAAAAAGGCGTAAGGCTTAATGATCTCGACCTCTGCGGGAATGACGATCTCCTCCGTCTTCACGCCGTCGATCGCAAAATTGATAGAACTTATCGTGAGAGGATTGGCATATCCGTTGGCAAAATCGACAGCGCACCACGAGGAAATGTCATGAATATTCAGGACGAATAATTCATCCAACAAAGACGTCGGCGTGCAGTCTGCAAACGCATCCGCCCCTACCGAAACGATCCTTGCGCCGAAATCGACGTTTGACAGGCTTTCGCAGGCGCGGAACGCCTCGCTGCCGATCTGCTCGACGTCCAGATAAGCCTTATACAACGCCGAATTTCTGAACGCACCGTCGCCGACGGTCCCGCCTTTCAGCCATATTTCTTCCAACGTAGGCAGATCCTGGAACGCCCCGTCGCCGACGGTCCCGCTTTCCAGCCGTATTTCTTTCAACGCAGGCAAGCCTTGGAACGCACCGTCGCCGACAGAAGTCATATTTTCCAATGTAAGAGAGGTCAGACTTTCGCAAACAGAAAATTCCGTACCGATGTTTCCGCCCGAAACGATCAGCGTTTTTACCGTAGCGAGCGCATACTCGGGCAAGAACGCTTCGATCGGCACGATCCCGAGCACCTTCCCTTCCGAAAACGAAGGAAGGATGAGCGTGTCGACGGAAGAGACCGATGTGAACACGTTGGCAAAAGATTGCAGCGATGTCGGGATCTCCAATGTCTCCAAATATCCGCAGAATGCTTCCTGTCCGATCTCGCGCACGCCGTTGCCGAGATCAAGCGAAGTCAGCATACAGCCGAATGCGTATGCCCCGACCGTCTCCACACTGTCGGGCAAAACGATTCCTTTGATGCCGATGCAATTATTAAACGCATGATCCGCGATCGACTGCAATCCGCTTCCGAACACCACGCTTTTCAGCTCTTCGCACGAATAAAAGGCTTTTTCGCCGATCCGCACCAAGCTGTTCGGGAACGTCACATCGGAAATATCCGTACATGAAAAGGCGTTGGCTCCGATCTCCTGCAACCCTTCCCGCAACGTCAGTTGCGTCAGAGGACAATCGTAAAACGCGCTCTCTCCGATTGTTTTGACAGACGCGGGAAGATCCGCGCTCTGCAACGAGCCGTTTGCAAAAGCGCTTTCGCCGATCGCTTCGAGCGTGGAGGGAAAAGCGATCTGCGTGGCTTGCGTCCACTCGAATGCATGGTCGCCGATCACGCGAAGCCCTTCCTGCAAGACATATGATGTTACATTACAGTTCAAAAAGGCGTTTTCTCCGATCGTTTCCCCCGTAAATATGACGGTAAGCGAGCTGCAATCCTGACTGTAATGAATCATATCTTTGAACACAGCCGTGTTTTCGCCCACCTCGCCCACGACGGGAATGGAGAGCGTTTTCAACCCGGTGCAACCGCTAAAAGCCGTCGTCCCGATCGAAGCCACGCTGGAAGGTATGATCAGTTCTGTCAACCCGCTGCAGGAGACGAAGGCGCTCACTCCGATGAAGGTTACGCCTTCGAAAAGGACGATCTCTTCGATATTCGAACAACCGGAGAAGGCATATTGATCGACGCCGCCGCCCCGCACTTCCACACGCTTCAAGGAGGCGGGAACGAGATGATTGCTGCCGTTGCCCCCGAAGATCTCGTTCAGATTCATTGCGTCGGTAGTCAACGAGGAACTGCTCGCCGCGTCCATATACGGCACGCTGAGGAATTCGACTTTACTCAGATACGCCAGCGAAAGCCGACCGAAATCTTTGATTGTATCGGGAATATAGATATGCGTTGCCCCGCCGGCAACACCGACGATCGTCGTCTTTTCCGCATTGTACAAGACGCCGCCTTCCGCGGTATAAGCGGGATTGCCCGACGCAACGGTAAGCTCGTCCAGATTCAGATAATCAAATGCCATTTCCCCCACCGAAGTGACCGTCGCCGGCAAAGCGACGCTGCGCAGTCCGCTGTTTCTGAACGCCCCGTACTCGATGCTTTGCAAAATCGCTCCGAAGGGGAACGTTTCCAAAGCGGTACATCCCGAAAAACAACCTTCCCCGATGCTGACGATGCCCCCCGCCGTCACCTGCTCCAACGAGGTACAACCGTTAAAAGAATTCCGACCGATCGTCACGCCGCTGCCGCGGATCTCGACCGACTGCAGATTGACGCATCCTTTGAACGCATTGTCGCCGATCTCGGTTATCCCCGCGGGCAGAACGATCGAACTGATCGAATTGGGAATGTCGCTCCCGAGGAACGTCTTGGCGGCAAAAGCCGACTCGGGAATACTCGTCAGGTTCTCATTCAACGTCAACGCCCCTTCGATCCTCACGGGAACAAACAATATGTTCGAAAAATCCGCGTTGTACAATATTCCGTAAGAGGTATTATATGCAGGCGACGATCCGCTGATCGAATATAACGCCGTAAGATGCCGAAGGGCGATCTCCAACCCGCTCTTCAGATTATACCCGAAACTCAACCGTCTGATCGAATTTTCGGAGGCCTCGAACGCGTTCTCCTCGACAGCCAGGATCTTCTGACCGCCGATCTGCGAAGGGATCGTACAGGACGTGCTGTTCCGCCCCTTATATTTTACGATCTTATAACCGTCCTCGTACGAACCCAGCTCGAATTCCTCGGTATGAAGCAGGCAGACGCTGCAAAGCCCGTCCTCGCCGTCATAGACGTGCTCGCCCGTGATCTCGCCGCGGTATTCGCCCTCCTCTCTTCCGCAAACGTCGCAAATCATGATGACGAATTCCGGATGCAGACAATTGGAAGGAATGATCTCCGATACGGTCTGGCTGGTGAAATCGTGCGGGGCAAAACCGCCCTGGACGTCATAGTCGTATTCTTCGCAGTATGTACACCCCTTTCTCAGACAGTCGCGGCGTTGATGCGCATACTCAGAGCAAGTAGCCGCCACTTCATACGGCTCGCCCAAATCGTGTCCGAGCGACTCGATGCGGATCGTCATCGTCTCTATGCATCCCGTACAGCGATACTCTTCATAGCCGTCCCCATCGCAGGACGGTTCCACGGAACCGACCAACTCCTGGTAGTTATGAACGATCTCAAACTCTGCCGCCTCAAAAGAAAGAAGCGTAAGTTCACAGTCTTCCGCAACGGGATCGTCTTCTCCCTCCTGTATCGTCTTCTCCAAGGAAACGTCGAGAGCATAATAAATATAATTTTGCGCATACACCGTCTGGTCGATGACGACTTTGATCTGATATTTGTAATAACTTGTTTCGACAAGTCCATCGACGGTATAGAAGACTTCCTGAAAAGAAAAGAAGTAATATTGCTCCAATGCGCCGTCCGAACAAATATGGTGACCCGAAAAGATTTCGCCGTCAACCGTCGCCTCATACTCGATCGCCTGCGCGATCCAGTCAAGGCGGAGAACAATATCGACGCCATCTTCGGAACGGTAGCGATATTCTTCTTTATCAGGGTGCTCGCCGCGCTCATAACTCCCGTCCGAACATTCCACGCACATTGCGGCGTCCAAAAGAACGGAATAAATGCGGTCTTCCCCCTCCATGCGCTCTGCCAATTCCGCTTTCGTCCCGTCATAGACGATGCGTTCGAAGGAATACGCAACGGGACCGTCGTTCGTGATCTGAATATACTTTAACGTATCGGGCAGATACAGTTCGCGGACGCGTTCCACGGCAGGCACGCCGTATTCTTCATGCGTCACCAAATGAAATTCCAATACGGGGCATCCGAACAGGCTTTCGGGAACGCGGATCGCCTCATCCGTCCCGCAATATCCGATCACGCGGGCGTAGTCCGTCCCGTAAACGGGATCGTCTTCGGCTGAGATATATTCCACTTTCAGAAATTGCGCTTCTTTGCGAAGCTCATCGTTCTCTTCGGCAGAAAGCTCTTCAAACTCGAAGGTGTAAGTCACGCCGTCGTCGGATAACAGATACTCTTGCGATTCTGCCGTCCAACCGAGTCCCTGATAGCGATTTTTCAGCATATCGAAGCAGTTGAACTTTTCCCCCTTTTCGAACGCGATAAACGACCAGGGCAGCTGAATGAAGATCTCCTGCCCTTCTCGCATATTCCAAAACGAAACTTCCGTCGGTTCGTCGAGAAGCCGGATGCGAAGCGCGGAAGAGCCGCCGTATTGCACGTTCAGCCAACCTAAACTGCCGCTGAACGCGATCTGCTCTGCATCGCAATCGATCCCCAGGGAAAAACTCGGATTTTCTTCCGTCTCTGTCAGGAAAAGTTCCAGCGTGCCCACTCTGCGGACAATCCCCGTGTCTATCCCGAGCCCGTCGTTGTTCCTCAGTCCGCGCACGGTAAGGCGATCGAAGGACCTCTCTTTGGAAGAACCTTCTTCTGCGTATAATAGTGCATCCAGCGGATTTTTTATGTAAAAAGAGCCGTCTTCCGTATCGACATACCTGACGGTAATATCCGCTTCTCTCAATCCGGACAACGTCGCGAAGGTAAGGCACCTGTCTGCGCACTCGGTCATCTTATCGGCGTCAAGCGTAAGCGAAGCAATGGCGTCGTTGTCGGGAACGTATAAAAGCATATCGTCCGCGCCATACAGACAGTAATTTTCGACCGTGAACACGGGGGATCCGCTTTCCGCTTCGATTTCTTTCAGGAACTTTTCTTCCCCTTCCGCTCCGTTGAGGAAGATCGAAAAATATTCGACGGGACAGGTGACATAGACAGGCTCGTCCGTATCGGACGGGATATAATCCGGATCGCTCAATCCGTCAAGATAATCCTGCGTAGTGACGATCTCTCGGATCGTCGCCGGGATGACGAGTTTTTCGGTCGTCGCGGGAAGGAAGAACTGAAACCAAATCCTCTTCGCTTCGGCAGGGATCGTAAGCACCTTATCCCCTTCCGTTCCCGAAAAACCGTAAACGATATCCCCTTCCATTTGCCATTCGGCAGGTTCGACGGCAGCCCCGCTGCCGAAATACGGCTCCGCGACCTCTTGGAATTGCTCGGGCAGTACGGTATAATCGCACTCTTGCGAGAGCGAAGCGATCTTTGCAAGATCAAGCGATTCAAATTCTTCTCGCACGAGCGCAAAACAGCTGTTCACCGTCTCTTCATCGTGCACGATATAGCCCATCTTGCCTCTCTCCTTACACTGCACGAACAGGTTGGCGGACTGCCCCGCCGTCGCGGGACGATAGGAGATCGCCAGAAATTCCCGATCGCTGTTTCCGTATAAAAACAGGCTGTCGCTCAATGACGCGTCCGTCTGAAGAGCATAAAACGTATAATCGTCTTCACTCTTATAATCGATCGTCATGGAGATATACATCTCCTTGCCGTATGAACTTTTTGCCGAGGAGAACACAAAACTCGACTTGACGGTCCCTTCCGACTCCGTCACAAAATACTGCTCCCACTCGCTCAACTTAACTTTTACGCCGTAAAACTGTTCTGCGCCGTAAAAACGGGCGATCGCCTCACCGATAACAAGGGGCATGAGAAAGGTCTGATCGAATACATCCTGATAAAAGCTCATGCTTTCCTCAACTTCTTTATCGGGCGCCTCCGACAAGAGCGCAAATACATCCTCCGCTTGCGACGTCATGCTCTGCGGCTGTATCGAGGCGCGCTCCTCCGTTTCCACGATCCCGCCGCGGATCGTGGTCACGATCTGTCTGAACTCGTCCAACTGCGCATTCTCTGTCTGCCCGCCGCAACCGCAGATCCCCAGCGTCAAGCCAAGACACAAGAATACGCTCAGAATCCCTGCCAAAACCTTTTTCATTTTCGATCCTCACACTACACTTTATATAGTAAATTTATTATAACTGACCTTAACAAAAAAATCAACGCCTTCAAGGCACAATCTGTATTTTTCCATGTCCGCCGCCTCGCAATTGCTCGCACGGTATACGTTCTCTTTTGAGCGGAGAAAACGCGGCGATACCGCTCGCTTTCAGACGACTTTTATCCGCATATCAGCACAACGGCGATCTCGGCTGAAGGACTTCCGCCTTTGCCGGGATCGCCGCATGAAAGCAAGATCTTTTTCGCCGCCGCGATCGCGGCGGATCAGTCTTCCTCTTCCCGTTTTTTCTTTTCTTCTTCCGCTTTGCGTTCGCGGTACGTCTTATATCCGACCTTCTGATTGTCGCCTTCGTCCCATTTCTTTCCGCCCGTCACGAGCACGCCGAGCACGATCCCCGCGCACAGCACGACGGCGACGATGGGAAGGATGAGATTTTCGGGCAACGCCAGCGCAAAGGCGACGCAGACGGCGCAGATCACCAGCAGGACCGTTCCCGCAAACACCTTCAGCTTTTTCAGGACGGTGTTCCCGCCGAAAATTCCGTCCAAAAGGCAGGCGAGCCCGTTCACGCCCGCGACGATCGCCACCGCCCAAGAGAGGTTATATCCTCCGAACGTTTCGGGAACGAGTTCCGAAAGCAGATAAAAGACTGCCGCGATCAGAAAGGACAGCGCCGAAAGCAGGCGCACAATAAACTTTTTGCTCATAACTTCACCTCAAAATGACCGCGCAGGATACCGCGCAGATCTCTTCGCCTTCGCCGAGCACGAGAGCGTCTCCGTGCTCATAAGTGCGGACTCTTCCGCCGACGCGCAATTTGAACGTCGGCGCGTTTTCGCCCGACGCAAGCACGGTATAGGTGCCGGGCATGAGTTTCCCGCCGCGCACGGCGGTATAGGTCTCCCCGCGCGCGAGCACGAAGTCCCCTTCCGCATGGGAAACGTTGATCTCCCCGTTCTTTTCCACCGCGTCGTCCGCCGAATAACGCACGCCGTGCCGTATAAGCACCTTATCCGCATAAGCCGCGTCCGCTTTCATCCGCCGAAGAAGCCGCATTCTCGACAATGCCAGCGCGATGACCATAACGCCGAGTGCGACCACGGCCGACGACAAAGCGATGATTGCGATCTGTTCCGCCGTCATATCAGTCCTCCGTCAAAGTTTTGTTCCGCATTCAGGGCAGAATTTCGCCCCCGCAACGACGGCGGCGCCGCATTCGGGACAATGCGCCGACAGCGGCTTCCCGCACTCGGGGCAGAATTTCGCCTTCGCGCCGACAGCCGCGCCGCACGACGCACAGACGCGCCCCGAAGCAGGTTTCTTCGCCTCCGCAGGCGCGGCAGACGGCGCGGAAGAAAACGCCTGCGCCATCTGCATCCCCATTCCGAGCCCGAGCCCCGCGCCGATCGCGGAGCCGGGCGTTCCGGGATTCTTTGCCGCCTCGCGCATCGCGTCCGCCTGCGCCATCTGCGTGTATACGTCGATATTGCCGCGCATCATCGCCAACCGCGCGTTCTCGTCGATCGCCTTCTCCAATTCGGCAGGCAGCGATACGCTCTCGAAGCGGAAATCCGTCAGCTCGATGCCTGTCGGTTCCAGCCGCTTTTCCAGCGATCCGCACACCGCGTCGCCCAATTCCAGAAGATTTGCCGCAAGATCGAGGACGGGGATCCCGCTCTCCCCGACCGCGTCCGACAGCCCCGTGACGAGCAGACTGCGGATATAGTCGGTGATGTCCTGCGTGCGGAACGCGGAACACGCGCCCGTGATCTCTTTGAGGAAAAGATAGGGATCGGCCACGCGGAAAGAATACGTCCCGTATGCGCGCAGGCGCACCGCTCCGTAATCCTTATCCCGCACCATAATCGGCGTCGCCGTCCCCCATTTCATGTTGGTAAAACGGTTGGTGCTTACAAAATAAATATCCGACTTGAAGGGCTTCTGAAACGCATATTTCCAGGAAAGCAAGCGCGTGAGCACGGGAAGCGTATCGGTATCCAGCTTATACATCCCGGGAAGAAACACGTCTGCCATCCGACCTTTGTCGCAAAATACGGCTGCCTGCCCCTCGCGCACAGTCAGCGACGATCCGCGCTCAACGGTATCCTTCCCCACGGGGTATTTCCAGACGATGACGTCGGGCGTGCTTTGCGGCCATTCAATGACTTTCAGAAACATAATTCTCTCCTTTGACGCATATTTGGCATCTCCTGACCTTATCATATCACGAGTACGAGCAAAAGTCAATACCGATCGAAAAAAGCTCCCCTTGACAAAAGAGGAGCGAACATTTATACTATAAGAAAAAGCAATCCACGGAGGCAAGATATGCAACCCGTACAAAAGGCGCTGAGGAAAGCGCTCGTCGTCTCTCTTCTGTTCACGTTGGCGTTCCCCGTCGGGGGGATCATGCTCGGCGTGGGGCTCGGCATCGGGGTGCCCGCCGTCTGGGCGATCGGCATCGCCCTGCTGGGCATCGCATTTTACGGCTGTCCCTGCGCATGGGCGCTTTCTTACGGACCCACGAAAGCGAACGTGCGGCTCATCTCCGCCATCACGCAAGAGCATCTCCTCACCGTGCGCGAACTCTCCGCGCAGCTCTCGCTTTCCGAAAAAGAGGTGCGCGATCGCCTTGACGTCTGCTTCCGCAAAAATTGGCTGATCGGCTATAAACGGGAAGGCGATACCCTCGTGCTCAACGAAAACCGTGCGCCCGAAAAGCGGACCTATGCGGCGGAATGCCCCTTTTGCAACGCCAAATTTTCCTACACCGCCGAGGACGCGCGTTGCCCCTATTGCGGTTCGCCCGTGCAGAAATGAAACGGCATTCGCAGAACCTTTCTGAATAACAGTCTTGCGAATTTCCCGCTCTACAAAGGCGCCGCAAGATCCCCGCCTGCACGTTTTTGGCGGGCGCCGGCATTCGTCGGTACATGGTCAAACTGACGTCAATAAATTTAAGAGCGCGGCTTCATCTCATGCCGTAAAAAATTAAAAACCTGAACCGAATTATCCGATTCAGGTTTTTTCTTGTGAGTCAAGTAAAAAATCCGCCATCTAAATCGAGCAAATGTTTTGCAGATCGAGCACTTTCAAAACAGAGCGCAAGAAAATTTATAAAGACGTAAATGATTGAAGTCCGAGACATGAGGGAAGGGCGCAAGATGCGCCCTTCCCTCAATTTGGTGGAGTAAATCGACAGAAAATCGAACCTATCCTGATTGCCCAAACGCAATGAGGGGATGCGATGAAACCCCATAAAGTGTCCTCGCGCGCAAAGCTTGCTCCGGTACTTTACGGGGACCCCGTGTGCGTCGTTTTAAGTGCGAGGATGAGGGAGCGTACTTGGCGTACGTGACCGAGATCCGAGACACGCAAAAAGGGCGCAAGGTGCGCCCCTCATTGCGTTTGGTGGTGGAGGATAAATGAGATAAAACGAAATACAATTTTACGATAACACACCATAAAGTCTATTTCGCTTTTGAGTTTGAAAATCGGAAGTAAAATGATTATCAGATTTCCATAAATAACATTTGCTATTCAGCCATTTCTCTGTTTAATCTATTCTCTGCTTCGTCCGAATATGGTGCGAGGTTCTCATCCTCACTTTTGATTATATATTTCAAGACATCTATTTCATGGTGTGTTTCAAAAATATAAATCCCCATTGCGATTAACAAGTCATGGGTAAAATACGGATATTCCTTATAAATTGCATCTTTTACTAAGCGACAATCTTTGCTCTTGAAAGCATCGTAATACCTAAGGAACACCTCTGGCGTCAAAGCTCTCATGTATATTTCGCACCTGAATTCTTCATCGCTGAATATTTTAGCACTCTCGTAGACAGCCTGTATATTCGCAAAAGCGTTCTCCATTTGCCGCTTGATAGATGGATTTTCCGAAAGCACCTGTCTATCTTTCTCCTCTTGCCACTTCCATCTTTGCTCTTGCTGATATTTGGTAAAACCATCAGGGTCATTGGGGTCAATACCAACGCTGCGTTTCCATTTTTCATTACTACGTTTTCCCCACCAAGCGGCTATTACGCACATCAAGGCAGTTGTCACCAACATACCCAAAATAATTAAAAACGTTTCCATTTCAATTCCCCTTCGCAATGATTAATTCAATTGTATTACAAAAATTATAGCATATTGCCACCAATTTCACAAACAGAATGCCCCATTGGAGAAAAGAATTTTTACATATTGGCACTATGGCGGGTGTTTGAATAAACGAGCGGCTCGGCTGCGCCTCCAAAGGTATTGTGGCGAGCAAACGGCAAAAAGAAAAACCTAAAACGACTTACACTCAAAGTGGTTCGTTTTAGGTTTCGTTTGGTGGGGACAACAGGACTCGAACCTGTGACCTCATGCATGTGAAGCATGCGCTCTAACCAACTGAGCTATGCCCCCGTTCGTTGTATGTGTTATTTTACTCCTTTTCTCTCCGTATGTCAATCGTTTTTCCATGCCGCAAAAAGGTTTTTTATGTTCATTTGCTTCTATTTTTATTTTATCCTTCGCCCGATCGCCCCGCGCCGCGCCTCTTTCATTCCCGCTATGCCCAGCCCGCTTTTTTTGACCATGACGGACGCAAAAGTTGCTCCGTACGCCCTTTCAGACAAAAAAGAAAATCCCCGAAGGCTTTCGGGGATCGTCTGGTGGACCTGCGCAGAATTGAACTGCGGTCTTACAAGGTTCAGCCGCGGACACTACACGCTTAGTCTGTGGTCGATCTCGTCCGCGGCAAGTCCATAGACAAACTCTCCGCGGACATGTTTCCGAAATGCCTCCCGCAGGCGGGGAAACCAGCGCTTGCGGGACGTTCCCTACTCGATTGACGCCCCGACCCCCGACCGTAGGCAATCGGGGCGGGACGGAGCTTAAATCAGTTAAGCTGCAAGCGCTACGCGCTGACGGCGCGCAACGCCGGATCTTCTGCTTTTATTATCAGCATTTAAAATTTGTCCGTTTTTGCGGAGCCGAGCCTCCGACGTGCGTCCGACGACATCCGCTTGCAATCGAATCCGAAACAGGCCCGCATTGCGAAGATCGTCTTATTATATATATATTATACCCGATCGCCCGTTTTGTCAATCAGTTGAGCACCACGTCTTTCAGGCTGTCGTATTTTGCCATCGCCGCGCGGCGGATCTCCTCTTCGTTATACCTTCCCTCCGCCGCTTCGTCCGAAAGTTTTTTCGCCGTGAAGATGACCTCCGTCGGATAATGCAGATTCCTGATCTCGTTGAGAAATTTGCCGCTCTGCCGCGTGCCGAAGAAATCGCCGCTCCCTCGCAGTTCCAGATCTTTTTCCGCGAGGCGGAATCCGTCCGACGTCGTTTTCAGGATATTCAGCCGTTCGAGCGCCGTTTCGCTCTCCGTGCCGACAAGCAAAAAACAATAGCTCTTCTCGCTTCCCCTGCCCACGCGTCCGCGCAGCTGATGAAGCTGCGAAAGCCCGAATCGCTCGGCGTTGTAGATGACCATGATGGTCGCGTCGGGCACATCCACGCCCACTTCGATGACCGTCGTCGACACTAGACAGTCGTATTCCTTGTTTTTGAACGCCCGCATGATCTCCGTCTTGTCCCTGTCCTTCATGCGCCCGTGAAGCAATGCGAAGCGCACGTCGGGAAGCCTGCCTCTGAGTTCGTCGAAAAGCTCGGTGACCGAAGTGACCTGCCCTTCTTCGTCGTCGATCTTGGCGCAGACGAAATATGCCTGCCGCCCGAACTTGGTCTGTTCACGGATATAGGCGAGCATATCGTCGTATTTATAGGCGGGGATGATCGAGGTGGAGATCTCCTGCCGCTCCTTGGGTTTTTCTGCGATGACGGTGACGTCCAGATCGCCGTAAAAGATGAGGGAAAGCGTCCTCGGGATGGGCGTCGCCGACATGACGAGAATGTCGGGATTATCGCCTTTTTCGCTCAATATATTTCTCTGCGCAACGCCGAAACGATGCTGTTCGTCGCACACGCAGAAGGCGAGCGAAGAGAAGTGAACGTCGCCCTGCAACACGGCGTGCGTGCCGCAGAGGATGTCGATCTCCCCCGCCGCGAGCGCCGCCTTCAAGTCCCGCTTTTCCTTCGCCGTACTCCCGCCCGCAAGGTATCCCACGCGATACTCGGGAAAGGTTCTTTTGAGCAACGCGAAGTTCTGTGCCGCGAGCACTTCCGTGGGCGAAAGATACGCCGCCTGAAAGCCGCTCTTTACCGCCATGAAAATGCCCGTGAGCGCGACCGCCGTCTTGCCGCTCCCGACGTCGCCCTGCAGCAATCGGTTCATGCGCACGGGAGAGGTGAGGTTGTCGTAGATCGCCCGCACCGCCGCCTGCTGTCCCTGCGTGAACGTGAAGGGAAAGCGTTTTTCGAAGTCGGCGACGTCGCGCTCGGTGACCGAATAACGGCGCAATCTCGCCTCGTTTTTATCCCCTTTGATGAGCCGAAAGGCAGAAATGAGCGTGAAATACTCCTCCAAAGCGATCCTTTCCGCCGCATTTTGCATTTCTTGTGCCGTTTTCGGCGCATGAATGGCATAATAAGCCTCTTTTAAGGGGGATAATCGGTATTTTTTCTGCAATTCCTGCGGGATGACGGACTCGAGCGGTTCGACGGCGAGTGCCTGCCGCACCGCGTCGCGCACAATCTTCTGCGTGAGCGAGCCGCGCAGGGAATACACGGGCATCAGCCCTTTGAGACGGATGTTTTTGTCGAGCGGTTCGAAGGTCGGATTGACGAGCGAGATCTGCCCGTACTCGTTGCGCACCCGCCCGTAAAAGAGATACTCGCCCGCTTTGAGTTTGGGTGCGATGTAGGGCATATTGAACCACACCGCCGTGAACGGGAAGCCGTCCTGTTCCAGAAACGCGCGGATGTATTTCACCCGTCCCGTGTGACGGAGCGGTTCCGCGCGGACGAGACGGCAGGCGATGAGCGCCATATCGTTGTGAAAAACGTCGCGCACGGAGACGCGGTTGGTCATGTCGAGATAGGTCCGCGGATAGTATTTGACGAGCGATTCGGTATCCGTGATATTCAGTTTGAAGAACTCTTTCTCCCGCTTTTCGGAGATGAATTTCAGGGAAGTCAGTTTCATCCGCACGCTCCGTTAAATTCAGAATAGTTTACTCAATATGTAGTAATCGGAAGGCGCCCGCCTTCCGAAAAGAAAAGGGCGGAACTGCGTCCGCCCTGCCGCTTACTCGAGAGATAAGAGATAGTAATAAATGGGCTGACCGCCGTAATGGAAGTCCACGTCGCAGTCGGGGAACGCCTCGGCGACCTTACCCGCGAGCGCTTCCGCCTCCTCTTCCTTGATGTCCTGCCCGTAGTAGAGGGTGATGACCTCGTGCGAGTCGTCTTTGAGTTTATCGAGCAACGCAAGGACGGTCTCGTCCACGGAATTGCTCTTGGCGAGGATCTTCTTGTCGTCCAGACCGATGATGTCCCCTTCCGTGATGTCGAAGCCGTTGACGCTGGTCGTTCTCACCGCGTGCGTGACCTGTCCCGCCTTGACGTTGTCGAGCGCGTGGATCATGTTCGTCTTATTTTCTTCCGCGCTGGCGTCGGGGCTGAACGCGAGAGCCGCCGCAAAGCCTTGCGGGACGTTTTTCGTCGGAATGACGTGAATGGTGCGGTTATCGACGAGCGCCTTCGCCTGTTCCGCCGCCAGAATGATGTTTTTGTTGTTGGGGAACACGAAAACCGCGTCCGCGTTGATCTTCTGCACCGCCGTGGCGATGTCGGAAGCGGAGGGATTCATCGTCTGCCCGCCTTCGATGACTCTGTCGACGAACAGATCTTTGAAAATATCGCTGATCCCGTCGCCCGCACAGATGGCAAGCATTCCCTGATCTTTCTTTTCCGCTTCGATCTTCGCTTTGAGTGCACGGTTCTGTTCGAGCATATTCTCGATCTTGGGGCGATCGAGTTCGCCCAGTTCGAGCGCATAGGTAAGCGCCACGCCGGGGCTGTTGGTATGAACATGCACCTTAACCATCTCCAGATCGCCGATACAGATGACGCTGTCGCCGATCTCCATGAGATTTTCCCGCAGCTTGTCGATGTCCGCGAGCGTGGTGCTCTTTTTTAAGTTGATGATAAAGAACTCGGTGCAATATGCGAACTGGATCTCGCCGAGGTCCATGTTGATGATGTCGGAATTGTCGCCGAAATCCGCTTCGCCCGAAGCCGCGTTGCTCGCAGCTTCCGTCTGGATCTCGGATACGATCTCATCGCCCATGAGCGCCGCGAGGAAGCCGCGCATGATGGTCATGAGCCCGACGCCGCCCGAGTCGACGACGCCCGCTTTTTTGAGGACGGGAAGAAGTTCCGGCGTCTGCGCCAGCGCACGGTCGCCCTCCTCGATGACGGCAGGAAGGAATACTTCGAAATCCTTCATCTTACCGGCCGATTTGACGGCAAATTCGCTCATCATGCGCACGACCGTGAGGATCGTGCCTTCCTTGGGGATCGCAACGGCGTTATAGGCGACTTTGGTGCCCGATTCCATCGCCTTCGCAAAGGTCTTGGTATCGACGTCCGGTTTCGCTTCTCTCAGGACGGTGCAGATCCCCCTGAAAATCTGAGAGAGGATGACGCCCGAATTCCCTCTCGCGCCGCGAAGCGCGCCCTTGGAAACGCGGTCGCACACTTCCATCCAGTTGTTGGAAGCGCTGCCGTTGAGCTCTTTGACCGCAGACTGTATGGTCAGCGACATATTCGTGCCTGTGTCGCCGTCGGGGACGGGGAACACGTTGAGCGCGTCCACCTTCGCCCTGTTATTTTCAAGCATCTTAGCGCCTGCAAGGACCATCTTACGGAACTCGGCGCAATTGATCGTTTTTTGCATGAAATCCCTTCCTTATTCGGTAAATCTATCGTTCAAAGGAACCGTCAAAGTTTGAGTCCGATCACATTGACGTTTACGGTATCCACAATCATTCCCGTAAATTTTTCGACCTTATATTTGATTCCTTCTTTGAGGGATTCGGCGACGGCCTCAATGGAAACGCCGTACTTGATAAGGACGTATACGTCGATATAGATGCGATTGCCCGACGTCGTTACCTTAACCCCCTTCCCTCCTGTATCCTTTTTGAGGAGCTCGGCGAGCGAATCGGTAAATCTGCGCGCGACGGTATCTACGATACCGTAACTTTCCAGCGCAGCCTGAGACGCCACTTTGGCGATCGCAAGATCGGATATTGAAATTTTACCATAAGCGTTGCTTGTATTTACAGACATAATTGCTCTCCTGACTCCCTTTTATTCTACCTTATAATTCATCATTTTGCAAGCGTTATTAAAATTTTTTTTGCTTTTTTGAAAAAAAATTATTTTTTTGCCGCTTTTTGATTGCTTTTTCCCTGCGGAAATGATATTATATCTTTGCTCGTTTTGCGCAGGGAGCATTCTGCGCAACCGAAAAGTAGAATTTATCCCAGCGGAGGTGTCTATATGTCGAGAGTTTGCAGTATTTGCGGAAAAGGTCAGGCGTCCGGAAACAACGTCAGCCACAGCCATCGCAAAACGAGAAGAACCTTCAAGGCGAACGTCCAGAAGGTCTCCTTCGTCAAAGAAGGCAAAGTCGTGAGCGGTTACGTCTGCACGAGATGCTTGAAGAGCAACAAGATCGAGCGCGCTTAACGAAAACGAACAAAAAAAGAGACTGCCTGAGGCAGTCTCTTTTTTCTATGCTTCCGAATTCCATGCTTCCGAACTTTTCCCATGGGCAGTTCTTTCGCGTCCTCTGCCCCGCCGCGCGGAAAAATGCGGACGCAACGCCCCGCCCTTCCGAATTCCTCCGCGGCGCGTCTTTTCGACGGATTTCTCATCCGCGCGCCTTCCCGATCGGGCGCGCGCATTCGCAACCTCGCACCCTTCAAAACGCCTGAAATGCCGCGCCCGCCGTCCTTTCGGGACGGCGGGCGCGATCCGATGAAAATTCAATCCCACCGACGGCACGAACGCCGCCGCAAGAGCGGGGTTCCCGACGGCGCGGGCAACCGAGACAAGACATCGTCTTCACCGCAGCGCGACAGAAATCCGCTCTCGCGGGAAATACCGCGCACCGAGAAAAATTACTTGCAGACCTCGCGAAACACGCGCAAAAAGTTGCTCCGCGCGCACTTTTCCGCGACGCGGGGCGTCAATTCATCCGCAAGCGCTTCCAGAAGGCGCGGCAGATGCGCGGGATTTTTCACGGCGGGATTTTCGGGGATGCCGTCGAAATCGCTCCCGATCGCGAGGACATCTTCCCCGCCCGCGGCGACGATCGCCCGCGCGTGAGCGACGATCGCGGCGAACTGTCCTTCCGCGCCCTTATCGTCCGAGAGAAAGTCCGCGCAGAAATCCAACCCCACCGCGCCGCCGCTGTCGGCGATCAGGCGGATGCCCTCGTCGGTTAGATTTCTCGCGCAGTCATAGACGGACCGTGCGCCCGAATGACTCGCGACGAAGGGCGCGCGGGAGCATTCCGCAACGTCTCTGACCAGCCGATCGCTCCCGTGCGAGATGTCGACGATCATGCCGAGCGCGTTCATCTCCTCCACGGCTTCCCGCCCGAAAGCGGTCAGACCTCGCGTTTCCTCCCGCGCGGTAAAATCGGGCGACGGGTCGGTAAAAAAACTGTCGTAAAAGGGAAAGCACGGGTATCCGATCTCGTTGGGATAATTCCAGGTGAGAGTCATCATCCTGACGCCGCGCGCATACAGCGCGCGAAGTTTGGAAAGATCGCCTTCGATCGCGCCCCCTTCCTCGACGGTGAGAAGCGCGTTGACGGCGTCCTCTCTGAGCTCGGAAGCGCGGCATACGCGGTTATATCCCTCGCTCTTGCAGAGCGCGTCGAATTTGTCGGCAAGGGAAAGGGCGGAACGGAACCGCCCTTCCCGCTCAGAAACGAAAGCGGCGAAGCATTGAAGAAGACAGCCGCCCTCTGCAAGCCTCGCCCGCGTAACTTGCGCTTCTCCTTCGGCGGTCAGCGCATCGCAATGTAAATCGCAGTATTTCATCCTTTTTTTCTGTAAAAGAGCCTCAACAGCAGCCGCACGGGATAGGGCGGCCGCACGCAGATGATCTTCGTGCGCATTCCCTCCTATTCATTTTCGTCGACGAACACCAACACCCTGCCGCTCGCCGCGACGAAGCGCGCCTCGTCTTCCGTCACGACGTTGGAAATGCCGCGCGCGGTGCCGTATTCGAGCGTGAGACGGTCCAGGGGATATTTGAGCCCCTCGCTCTCCATTATATGCGCGTCGCCGCCGAAAGGGACTATCGACACCGTCTTGCCCTTGCAGCCGCAAAGGCGCACTTCCCCTTCGCCGAGAAAGATGCGGGCATGCGCGGTGATCATCTCGGCGTACGAACCCCGCTTTTTCGCCGCGAGAAGCAGGTGAAGGTTGCCGATGAAATGGTCTTCTCTGCCCCCGCCGCCGCCATAGATCTGAATATACTCCGCGCCCGCTTCCACGGCGCGGAACAGCGCGATCTCGCCGTCCGTGAAGTTCTTTTCGGACGGGTAGATCTCTTTGGGCGGAGGATCGGGAAGGTACCCGAGGGAATCGAAATCCCCCAGCGTCTCGTCGATGCGCACTCTTCCTTTCGCCCATTCGTACGCGCCGTCGCAACAGTAGACGACGGCGTCTTTATCGTCGATCTGCCCAAGGTACGGTTCGCCGTTGAGCAGAATGACGGCGCGGTTCATTCCCCGCGCAGGCGGCTTATCGTCGCCTTCATGTCGGGCGAGCGAAACACCGCGCTGCCCGCGACGATGACGTTCGCGCCCGCGGAGATGACGTCGTTCACGTTGTCGGGCGTGATGCCGCCGTCCACTTCGATGTCAAGCTCCGGTCTGCCGTTGCGGATGAGGAACTGGCGCAGTTTTTCGATCTTTCCGAGGCTTTCGGGGATGAATTTCTGCCCGCCCCAGCCGGGATGGACGCTCATCAGAAGGAGCATATCCGCTTCTTCCGCCGCGTCGAACAGGCATTCCACGGGCGTATTCGGGTTGATGACCGCCGAAGCCTTCATGCCGTAGTTTTTGATGATGCGGAGCATCTGCACCGTCTGCTCGCGGCATTCCTCGTAATGCACGGTGACGATGTTCGCGCCCGCGCGGGCAAACCCTTCCAGCCGCGTTTCGGGACGGAGCACCATGAGATGACAGTCGAGCGGCAACGTCGTATACGGACGGATGTGCTCGATCATCTGATTCCCGAACGTGATCGTCGGCACGAAATTGCCGTCCATCACGTCGCAGTGGACGTAGTCCGCGCCGCACTCTTCCAACTTTTTCACCGTTTCTCCCATCCGCGCGAAATCGCCCGCGAGAATGGAAGGCGCCACTTTAACTTTCATCTTGATTCCCCCCTTGGTTTTCTTTGTTTTCGCTTAAATAGCTCGCCCGCAACTGACCGCAGGCGCCGCCGATGTCCGCACCCATCTGACGGCGGAGCGTCGCGGATATGCCGTTTTTTTCGAGAATGCCCAAAAATCGGTACGCCTGTTTTTCGCTCACCGACCTGAGCGTGCGCTCCTTCACCTCGTTGAGGCGGATGAGATTGACATGACAGGGCTTGCCCTTCATCAGCGCGGCGAGCGCGAGCGCGTGCGCCTCGTCGCAGTTCTCCCCCTCGATGAGGCTGTATTCGAAGATGTACCGCCGCCCCGTCTTGCTGAAATAATACGCGCACGCCTTCATGATGTCCGCGACCGAATAGGCGTTCGCCACGGGCATGACCCGCGCGCGGTCCTCGTCGTTGGTCGCGTGCAGGGAGATGGTCAGATTGAGCGGGATCCCCTCGTCCGCGAGCCGATACATCGCGGGGACGAGCCCGCAGGTGGAAAGGCTCACGTTGCGCGCGCTGATGCAGATGCCGTCCTCGGCGGTGAGGTTGCGCAGAAAGCGCAATACGTTGTCGTAATTGTCGAGCGGCTCGCCGCTTCCCATCAGCACGACGTTGGTGACCGCGCGGTCTTTGAGCGTGCCGCCCTGCTCGCGGTTGACGACGAGGATCTGCGACAGGATCTCGCCCGCCGTCAGGTTGCGGATGAGCCCGTTGAGCGTGGAGGCGCAGAACTTGCAACCCATGCGGCACCCGACCTGCGTGGATACGCACTGCGTGTTGCCGTATTTATACGCCATGAGCACGCCCTCGACGACGTTCCCGTCCGCGAGCGCGAAGAGATATTTCTGCGTGCCGTCCGCGGAGACGTATTTTTTCAGAATGCGCACGGGTTCGTCCTCGAACCGCTCGCACAGCAAGGCGCGGAGCGACGGCGAGACGGGAAGCTCGGAAATGCGCTTGCCCTGCATGAGCCCCAGACGGATCTGATCGGCGCGGAACGGCTTCTCGCCCGCGTTGCGGACAAGCTCTCTGATCTCTTCCGTATTCAGATCCTGCAAAATCTCTTTCATAGCCGTCTCAATCTGCTTACATAAAATCCCGCGCCGAACGCCGTATCGGGCAAAAACTGCAAGCCGTATCTCTTTTTCTCGTGCGGGAGCGGGCTGTCCGCCGCCGCAAGCGCAAATTCGGGGTGCGCGGACAAAAACGCGCCGACCTGTCCGTCGTTTTCTTCCTGCAACAAAGAGCAGGTGGAATAGACGAGATACCCGCCCTTCTTCACATAGCGCGAGCAATTTTCCAAGATCGCCCGCTGGGTCCTTTTCAGCTCTTCCAGATCTTCTTCCTTCTTGCGGAGCGGAAGATCGGGATTTTCCGCCGCCGTGCCAAGTCCCGTACAGGGAACGTCGCACAGCACGCCGTCGAACACGCCTTCCCATTCGGGAAGAAACCGAGTCGAATCCGCCTGCCGCACTTCGACGTTTTCCGCGCCCATGCGGGAAGCGTACTGCCGTATCAGTTCCGCGCGGTGTTCATACAGTTCGCACGCCGTCACGCTCCCGCATTTTCCGGACAGGAGCACGCTCTTGCCGCCCGGCGCGGCGCACGCGTCCAACAGCTTTTCGCACGGCTTCGCGACGGCGCAGATCGCGATACTGCCCACCGACTGAAAGGTATAATCGCCCGCGAAAAAATTCGCGTCGCGCGTGAAATTGGGAAAGATAAAGACGTGCGGAAAGGGCGTATCCTCGTGCGGGCGGGCGAGATATTCCTCTTCCCCGCGCACGAAGCGCACGGTCACGCCGTGACTTTTCGCGAGCAGGATGCGCTCCGCGCGGTCGCCGTATTCCTCCCGTATCTTTTTCACCGCGAACAGCGGGAAAGACGAGCGCACGGCAAGCCCTTCGTCGCCCTGCGGCAGGACGACTTTGCTCTCGTCGAACGAGCGCAGGAATGCGTTCACGAACCCCGCCGCGCCGCCCTTTCCCATGCGTTTGCACAGATCGACGGCGGTATCGGTGACCATATATTTCGGCTTTCCCAAAGAAAGAAGCCAGTAAAGCGCGATCTTCAAGAGAATGCGGATGCTCTGTTTGGGGCTTTTCGGGGCAAACGTGCGGATACAGAGGGAAAAGTAAGCGTCGCGCTCCAATACGCCGTACACCGTCTTTACCGTGCGGCCGCGGTTGAGTTCCTCGACGGGCGTGTCCGCGATCGCCTGTTTCAGATGCGCCCCTTCCGCGTAAATTTTAGTTAAGATCTGATAGGGATCATAAAACGGGTTTGTCTTCAAAGCGCATCCCCTTTTTCAGCTTTCTTCCGTTGAGGAAATCGGAGGCGCGCATCTTCTTTCCGCCCGCAGGCTGGACTTCGGTGACGCGCACCGCGCCCTGTCCGCAGGCGACGATCAGCCCGTCGGACGGACGGTCGGAAAGGATGGTCCCGCAAGGCGCATCCGTTTCGACGTCCGCGATCTCCGCGTTGATGAAATTGAGCAAGATCCCTTCCGCCCTGCCGAACGCGAGCGGCGCGGGAGAAAGGGCGCGGATGAACGCGCTCACTTCCGCCGCGGGACGGGAAAAGTCCGCCGCCGCTTTTGCGACTTTCTTACAGACGAATCCCTCGCCCTGCGCCGTCGTCTGCGCCTTGCCCGCTTCCACAAGTTTCATCCCCTCGGCGATGAGTTCCGCGCCGAGCAGGGAGAGCTTTTCCGTCAGCGTGCCGCAGGTGTCCGTATCCTCCACCGCGAGCGCGCGTTGCAGCAGAATATCGCCCGTATCCAGCCCCAGCTCCGTCTTCATGACGGTGACTCCCGTCTCCCTGCATCCGTCCATGATACAGCGGGGAATGGGCGCCGCACCGCGGTAAGCGGGGAGCAGGCTCGCGTGCACGTTCCACACGCCCAGAGGGAAGAGATCGAGCACTTCCTGCGTCAAAATCTGTCCGTATGCGCAGGTGACCATCGCGTCCGCACGGACGGCGGCGAGGTCGGAAAAATCCGCTTTCAGATTTTCGGGCTGCAACACGGGAATGCCCGCCTCCTGCGCCGCCAGCTTGACGGGCGAAGGCGTCAGGATCCCCTTTCTGCCCTGCGGCTTGTCCGGCTGCGTGAGCACCGCGGCGATCGCGAAGCCTTCTGCGATGAGTTTTTTCAAGGGCGCGACCGCAAAGGACGGCGTGCCCGCAAATACGATCTTCATGCCGTCACCTTTAATCTTTCTCCGCTTCGCGTACGTCCTGCGCTTTGTCGATGTACAGAACGCCGTCCAGATGATCGAGCTCATGGCAGATCGCGCGGGCGAAAAATCCGTGCGCCACGAGCGAATAGCGATCGCCCTTTCTGTCCTGAAAGACGATTTTCACCTTATTGGGACGGCGGACGGTGCCCATCTTCCCGCGCACGGAAAGACAGCCTTCGGGCCCCACCTGTTCCCCCTTCTGCCAGACAAAGACGGGATTGACGAATTCGAAATATCCCTCTTCCACGTTCACGACGACCGCGCGCAGCGGCACGCCGATCTGCGGCGCGGCAAGCCCCGCGCCGTCCTCGTGAAAGAGCGTTTCCTTCATATCGTCCAACAGCGCGGAAAGCGAAGTGCCGAACTCCTTTACGGGTTCGCACTTCCTGCGCAATACTTCGTCACCGACCTGTACCACTTCGCGTATCATAGTCAATCTCCTTGTCAGCTTAAATTGGAGGGATTCTCCTCGATATATACCATCGCGTTTTTGCGTTTGACGTCCGCACACGCGTCATAGATCTCTTTGAGCGGCGTTCCGTCCGTCAGCCGCATGAGCACCTGATAGCGGAACTTGTTCTGGATGCGCTTGATGGGCGCGTGCATCTTATTGAAAAACAGGAACTTTTCGGGATACTTTCCGTAGATCTCCTGTAATTTACCGTACACCTCGCGCAGGGCGTCCAGCGTCTCCCTTTCGTCCGTGCCCGTCGCCATCACGCGCACGATCTTGGCGAACGGGGGAAACGCGAGCGCGGCGCGCATCCCGATCTCGTATTCGTAAAATCCGTTATAATCGTAATTCGCCGCAAAGCGGAGGATGTAGTTGTCGGGATCGTACGTCTGCAACACCACTTCCCCCCGCGCCTCCGCGCGGCCGCTCCTGCCCGCCACCTGCGTGATGAGCTGGAAGGTGCGTTCGCCGCTCCGATAGTCGGCGAAATGCAGGCTCATGTCCGCGTCCAGAATGCCGACCAGCGTGACGGACGGAAAATCGTGCCCCTTTGCGACCATCTGCGTGCCGACGAGGATGTCCGCGCGATGTTCCCCGAACTCTTTGAGGATGCGGAAATGCCCTTCCTTGCCGCTCGTCGTATCGTTGTCCATGCGCAGGATGCGCGCCTTCGGATACAGCTTTTTCAGTTCACCGACCACCCTTTGCGTGCCCGTGCCGACATAGTTGATGTGCGTTCCCCCGCACTCGGGGCAGGCGGACAGCATGTGATAGCGCGTGCCGCAGTAATGGCATTTGAGGCAATCCTCTTCGCTGTGATAGGTGAGCGCGACGTCGCAGTGCTCGCACTTGGCGACATAGCCGCAGGTACGGCAGACGACCGTCTGCGAATATCCCCTGCGGTTGAGAAATACGATCGCCTGATTGCCCTCCGAAAGGCACTTTTCCAACCGCTCCCGCAGCTGGGAAGAAAAGGCGGAGGCGTTCCCGCGGCGCACCTCGCGGCGCATATCCGCGATGACGACGTCGGGCATGGGACGGCGGTTGATGCGGTCGGGCAGGGTGATGAGCTGATATTCCCCCTCTTTCGCCAGGCGGTAGGTCTCCACCGACGGCGTAGCGCTGCCCAGGATGAGTTTACAGCCGTTGTAGGCAGCGCGCAGTTTCGCGATGTCCGCCGTATTGTAGCGGGGCGCGCTCTCGCTCGAATAGCTCCCGTCGTGTTCCTCGTCGATGATGATCGCCCCGACGTTTTCCACGGGCGCAAAGATCGCCGAACGCGCGCCGATCGCGATCTTCGCCGTTCCTTCGCGAAGCCTGCACCACTCGTCGAAGCGCTCGCCCGCGGACAGGCCGCTGTGCAGGATCGCCGCGCTTTCCCCGAACCGCGCGCGGAGCTGGGAGAGCATCTGCGGCGTCAGGGAGATCTCGGGCACGAGAAAGATCGCGCTCTTGCCCTTTCTGAGCTGCTCGGCGATGAGGGTGAGATAGATCTCCGTCTTTCCGCTCCCCGTCACGCCGTGCAGAAGCGTGACCGTCTTGTCCGTCTCCTCGATCGTCTTTACCGCGAGCCGCTGGGCGGGCGTGAGGGCGCGGGAGATCTTTTCCCCCTCCACGCCGCGATAGGGATCGCGCAGGACGCGCCGCTTCTCGATCGCGATATATCCTTTTTCCGCCAGCGCGTTGACCGCGCCGCCGAACCTCTCGCGCAGGATCGCCGCGTCCGTCTCGCCGTGTTCGGAAAGATACGCAAACGCCGCTTCCTGCTTTTTCGCCGCGCGGGAAAAGACGGGAGCCGCCCCTTCCGCGATCTTTGCGAACGAGCGGTAACGCTCGCTCACCTTGCCCGTGCGCATTTCGGCGGGCAGAAACAGCCTTAAAACGAGCGCCATGGGAACGCGGTATCGCGCCACGATCTTCTGCGCCAGAATCAGGCTCTCCGCCGTGAGCGCGGGGTAGTCCTCCTCCGCGCGGTAAATGCGTTTGAGTTTGTCTGCGGGGAAATCGCTCTTCTCTTTGAGGCGCATGACAAAACCCGTCGCCGCGCTCCTTCCGAAGGGCACGGTGACGCGCATCCCCGCCTCAATTTCCTCTCCGCACTCGTAGTCGAAGATCTTGTCCACATCGCTGTGCGCGATGTCTACGATGACTTCCGCGATCATATCCCCGAAAAAAGAGAAAACAGCCCCGTGCTATGCGGGGCGTTTTCCGTCAATCCTTTACGCTCGTGACCTTGCCGTTCATAATCTCCTGGCAGGCAAGCACGATCTCTTTCTGCTTGTTGGGCAAATCTTTGACGCCCGTGCTCTGCATCTGTTCGATGATCTGGCGGGTACGCTTTGCGACGACCACGCACAGCTCGTATCTGCTGGCGGGGTTCTCTTCCGTCCCGAGTTTACGGACCAATGCGTCCACAGAAGGTTCGTTGACCATATTTTTTCACCTCCGAATATCTTTACGCTCTGTTTTTTTCCTTCGCGATGATTTCCTGCAATTTCCGCTTCGTCGAAGCGAGATCGTCGTTGACCACGACGTAATCGTAAAGCTCCTGCTGTTCGAGCTCGTATTTCACGCGGCGCAGGCGCTCTTTGCGCTCCGCTTCCGTCTCCGAACCGCGGCCTTCCAGCCGCGTTTCCAGCTCCTCCATGGAGGGCGGGACGATCATGATGAGCACCGTCTGCGGGAATACCCGTTTGGCGTTCAGCGCCCCCACGACGTCGATCTCCAGAATGACCGATTTTTCTTTCAGCGTCCGCTCCACAAAGGAACGGGGCGTGCCGTAATAGTTGCCGAAATGTTCGTCGTATTCGAGGAATCCGTCTTCCGAGATGCGCGACTCGAACTCTGCGCGCGTGACGAAAAAGTAGTCCTTTCCGTCCGTTTCGCCTTCGCGCGGGGCGCGCGTGGTGCAGGATACGGAAGCGACGAGCGTGTCGTCCTCTTTCAGGAGCTCTTTGACGAGCGTACCCTTTCCCACCCCGGAAGGTCCGGAGATTGCCATCAACACATTACGCATATTTACTCCAAATTCTGTATTTGTTCGCGTACTTTTTCGATCTCGTTCTTCATTTCCAGCCCCGCCGCCGTGATCGCCACGTCGTTGGATTTGGAACATATCGTGTTGCATTCGCGGTTGAATTCCTGCACGAGGAAGTCCAGCTTACGCCCCACCGTGTCGCTTTCGCAGATGTTGTAAAACTCCGCGATGTGGCAGGAGAGGCGGGTGAGCTCTTCGTCGATGTTGCACTTATCCGCAAAGATCGCGGCTTCCGTCAGGATACGCGCCTCGTCCACCTTTCCGTTCAGGTATTCCCCGATGCGCTCGCTCAGCTTTTTGCGGTATTCCTCCGCCACGGACGGCGCGCGGGCGGCGATCTTCTCGCGCAGCGCCGCGATCGTCTTCATGCGGGAGAGCAAATCTTTTTTCAGGCGTTCGCCTTCTTTTTTCCTCATTTCGCGCAGGGCGTCCATCGCGGAACAGACCGCAGAGCGGAGCGCTTCCAGAAGCGCCTCGTCCGCGCCCGTCGCCTCTTCCTGCTTCACCACGTCGGGATAGCGCAGGACGGCGGATACCGTCGCATCGTCGGCGAGATCGGGAAACGCCTCTTTCACCGCGCGGGCGGCGTTCACATACGCGGTCGCCGCCGCCATGTCCACATACAGGCTCTTGGCGCGTTCGCGCTTGTCGGTATAACTCACGAACACGTCGATATGTCCGCGGGAGATGCGCTCGCGCACGAGGGAACGGATGAGTTCCTCATACGCGGAAAAGATGCGCGGGCTCTTGACGGAGATATCCAGAAAACGGTTGTTGACCGTCTTGACTTCCACGGTAAGCTCCACGCCGTTTTCCCGATATTCGCCTTTGCCGAAACCCGTCATGCTGTACATATCGACCACACCCCGAAAGAACGCGTCACGCCCTTGAAATTGATTGTTATATTATACCATACGCCCCTGTATTTTTCAAGCGCTTTGCAAAATTTTTTGCAACTTTGCGCATATTTTTACAGCAAAAAACGGGAAAAGCGGAAGCCGCCGCCTCCGCCGTTCGCGTGCTCCCCCGCCGCAGAGCGTTCAGCGCCCCAAACGCAGGAGAAATTCTTCTTCGCCGATGACGGGAATGCCCGCCTTTTTCGCCTTGTCCAGCTTGCTCCCCGCCTTTTCGCCCGCGATGACGAGCGTCGTCGCCGACGTGACCGCGCTCTGACAGACGCCGCCCGCGTCCTCGACGAGTTTTTGCGCTTCCGTGCGCGAGAGGGAGGAAAGACTGCCCGTGAGCACCACCTTTTCGCCCGAGAACGCCCCGCCCTGCGCCGCCTTTCTGACGAACGGCTCCACGCCCGCCGCCTTTAAGCGTTCCAGCTCCGCGCGGTTCTCTTCGTCCGCAAAATAGGCGAGGATGGCGTTCGCGGTGATCTCGCCCACGTTCTCAAAGGAGAGCAGTTCCTCGAACGTGCATTCGGAGAGCGCCTGCACGCTCCCTTTCTCCGCCAGATCGCGCGCCGCCACCCTGCCGATGCCCTCGATGCCGAGCGCGTAGATAAACCGATCGAGCGGGATACGTTTGCTGTTCGCGATCGCGGAAAGGATGTTGTCGATCTTCTTTTCCTTGAACCCTTCCAGCCCGTCGAAGTCCTCTTTCGTCAGGCGGTAAAGATCGGAAAAGCGGGATACGCCGCGCTTCTCGTGCAGAAGGGACAACGTCATTTCCGAAAGCCCCTCCACGTCCGCGGCGTTCTTGGAGCAGTAATGCGTGAGTTTCGCGATCACGCGGGGCGTGCATTCCCGATTGGGGCAGAACAGGTTCGCCCCGATCTCTTTCACCTCGCTCCCGCAGGCGGGACAGACGAGCGGCTTTTCCACGGGAACGCTTCCCTCGGCATGCGCCACCGCGCCCAGGATCTCGGGGATGACCTCGTTGGAGCGGCGGATGAGCACGCGCGAATGCAGTTTGACGTCCTTCCTCAGTATATCGCCGTAATTGTTGAGCGTGGCGCGGCGCACCGTCGCGCCGCCCAGATCGACGGGGTCCACAAAGGCGAGCGGGGTGAGTTTTCCCGTCCTGCCCACCTGCCATATCACCTTTTCGACCGTCGTCTCCGCCTCTTCCGCCTCAAACTTGAAGGCGATCGCCCAGCGCGGGAATTTATCGGTATGCCCCATCGCGGCGCGCACGCTCTCCTCGTTTACCTTGACGACCGCGCCGTCCGTCAGCACGTCGATCTTCTTTCGTTCGATCTCGATCTCGTCGATCGCCGCCTTCACCTCGTCGTAACTGCGGCACACCCTGAAATAGGGATAGGTACGGAAGCCCTCCCTGCGCAGAAAGTCCATTGCCGCCGTCTGCGAGGGCACCATGTCCGAAGACATATAGTTGACGTCGTAAAAGAGGATCTCGGGACGCCGCGATTGCGTGACCTTGGGATCGAGGTTCCGTATCGCGCCTGCCGCCGCGTTGCGCGCGTTTTTGAGCGGCTCGTCGGGATGCGCGCGGTTATACTCTTCCAGCACGGACAGGCGGATGACCGCCTCGCCGCGCACTTCCAGCGTGCCCGTGTACGAGATCTTCATGGGGAACGAGCGGATGGTGAGCACCTGCGCCGTGACGTCTTCCCCCTCCGTGCCGTTGCCGCGCGTGGTCGCGCGGACGAACGCGCCGTTCTCGTAAGTGAGGCAGACGGTCAGCCCGTCGAATTTGTATTCCACGGTAAATTCCGCCTGCGGATCCGCCTTGCGCACGCGCGTGAAGAAGGCGGAAAGCTCGTCGTCCGTCACCGCCTTGTCCAGGCTGTAAAGGCGGGCGATGTGGGTATGCTTTCCGAACGCCTTGATCGGCTCCCCGCCCACGCGGCGGGTGGGAGAATCGGGATATACCGTCCCGCTCTCCCGTTCCAACTCGCGCAGTTCGTCGTACAGTTTATCGTATTCCCTGTCGGACACGCTCGGATCGTCGAGGACGTAATATTCATACGCCCAGCGGTTGAGTATGTCGCACAGTTCTCTCATTCTGTCCATCAGATGTCCTCCGATACGATCTCGAGCGGCGCGAGCGTCGCGGCGAGATCTTTATTGCCCGCCGTCTCGAACTTCACCGTGACGATGGGATTGCTCTCGCTCCCCCGCCTTGCGACGATGACGCCCGTCCCGAACCGCGCGTGGCGCACCGTAACGCCGGGCACGAGGCGAGAAACGTCCTTCCCGCCCGAAGCGGGTTTCGTTCCCACGTTCCCGTAACGCACGGGCGCGGACGGCTTTGCCGCGAGGCGCGGCGATACGCCGTTGGAACGCGCCGCCCCGCCGAACGTGCGGAAGCCCTCGTCGCCGTCCCTTCCCGCATAGGCGGACGCGGACGACACGCGCACGGGCGAAGAACTGCGCCCGTAACCGCCCGAGCCGTAACCGTATCCCGAACCGTAGTTCTCGCGGTAATAATCGCCCGAATAACGGGGATAGACGCGCTCCTCGCCGAGATCGAGCCGATCGGCGATCTCGTTGACGAACTGCGAACGCGCGGTCGGTTCCCGCTTGCCGTACAGATAGCGGCTGCGCGAGCGGGTGAGAAAGAGCTTTTCCTTCGCGCGGGTGATCGCGACGTACATGAGCCGCCGCTCCTCTTCGAGATCGGCGGGGTTGTCCTGCGCGCGGGAGACGGGGATGACGGAATCTTCCAGCCCGCACAGAAACACGCCGCGGAATTCCAGCCCCTTGACCGCGTGGATGGTCGCGAGCGTCACATACTCGCCGTCGTCCATCTCGTCGGTATCCGAATATAGCGTGATCTGCTGCAAATAGTCGGAGAGCGTCGCGCCGTCGTTCATGCGGACAAACTCGTCGACGGAGTTCTGAAATTCGTCGATGTTCGCGCGTTTGGCGATGCTCTCGTCCGAATTGTCCGCATACATCTCGCGCATCCCCGACGTCTTGACGAGGTAATCGGTCAGCTCGTTCACCGCCGCGTCCTGCGAGCGGACGACGAGGTCTTTGATATAGCCCCCGAACGCGCGGAGTTTCTCCCTGACGCCCGACGTCAGCGGCAGATCGTCCGCGTCCAGCACGGCGTCGTAGAGGGAGAGTTCTTCCCGCGCCGCATAGTCCTGCAAGACCTGAATGGTCTTGTCCCCGATCCCCCTGCGCGGCACGTTGATGATACGCGCCACCGCTTCGCTGTCGAAGGGATTGGCGACCACGCGCAGATAGGCGAGGATGTCCTTGATCTCCTTGCGTTCGAAGAACTTGAAGCCGCCGAACACCTTATACGAGATGCCGTATTTGGTAAATTCCTGCTCGTAAGCGCGGGTGAGCGCGTTGATGCGCATGAGTACGGCGAAATCGGAGAGCTTCCAGCCGCGCGAGCGCAGTTCGGAGATGGTCCTCGCCGCGAAGAGCGCCTCGCCGATCTCGTCGTCCGCCTCGTAAAGGCGGGGCTTCTCCCCCTCCTCGTTCTCCGTCCACAGCGCCTTGCTCTTGCGCATGGCGTTGTGGGATATGGACGCGTTCGCAAGATCGAGGATCGCCTTGGTCGAACGGTAATTCCTCTGCAATTTGAAGGTGACCGCCTTGGGGAACGAGCGCTCGAAATGCAGGATATTTTCCAGCTTTGCGCCCCGCCAGCCGTAAATGGACTGGTCGTCGTCGCCCACGACGAAGAGATTACCGCACCCCGACGCGAGCATACGGATGATGTCGAACTGCACCGCGTTGGTATCCTGAAACTCGTCCACGAGGATATAGCGAAATTTTTCCGAGAGATATTCGAGCGCTTCCTTATCCGAAGCGAGCAGGGCGCGCGCTTCGAGCAGGAGATCGTCGAAGTCGAGCGCGTTGTTCTGTTTCAGGTGTGCGACATAGCGGGAATATACCTTGGTGACCGCCTCGATGTTGCGCTCGTAGTCGTACTTGATCGCATATTCCTCGGGGGAAAGCCCGAGCATCTTGGCGTTGGAGATGTGCCACTTGACCGATTTGAGCAGAGCTTCCTCGTCGTAGTCGCATTCCTTGAACGCCTGTTTGATGACGGCGGCGCGTTCCTGTTCCGAATAGATGGAGAAATTCTCGGTCAGCCCGCAGCGATCGGCGTACATCCGCAGGATACGCACGCACATGGAATGGATGGTGCATACCCACATCCCGCCCGTTTCCGTCATCGCGGCAAGGCGTTCTTTCATCTCGTTCGCCGCCTTGTTGGTGAAGGTGATCGCGAGGATGTTCGAGGGACGTACCCCCTTTTCCTCCACGAGATAGGCGATGCGGGAGGTGAGGACGCGCGTCTTTCCGCTCCCCGCTCCCGCAAGCACCAGAACCGCCCCTTCCGTCTGCAAGACGGGGCGCAGTTGTTCTTCGTTCAGTTTTGACAGCAGTTCTTCCATACTTCGGATATTATATCATAACCGAAGGCGGATTTCAACTCTTTCGCCCCTTGATTTCAAACTCGTATTCCCGCTTGAACCGCTCGAGGGCGCGGAGATATTTTTCCGAGAGTTCGAGCGTATAGCGCTGTTTTTCCGAATAAGACAGGGTGTCGTAGTACGCCTTATCCGTCAGCCGCCCGATCGCGTCGGATACTTCTCCTTCCGCAAGGAGAAGATCGCGCACTCTGAGATAGAACTCATCCGGCGCGTCGCCCTTGATCTCGGTCGTCACCTTCTGCGTGAAGTAGCGTTCCAGGCGGCTTTCGTTGATCCCCTCGCGCTTGGCATGCTCGCGCTCGCTGTCCAGTTTTTCGCGGCATTCCTTCCAGAATCCGTTCTTCATGCGCATTTTTGCCTCTTTTGCAAGCGATTTGAACGTGCGTTCCATACGCCCCTCCTTATTTTTTTCGACATTTTCCGCAAGAAAAAATCCGTAACTTGCGTTACGGATTTTTGTCAGTTCTTATTTCTCTTTCTCGCGGCTTCCGACTTCTTTCTCTTCTTCACGGAAGGTTTTTCATAAAACTCTTTCTTTCTGAGGTCGCCGATGATGCCGTCGCGGGAGCACTTTCTCTTGAAGCGGCGCAGTGCGCTCTCCACATTCTCGTTTTCTCCGACTCTGATCGTGGACATTCTTCTCTACCCTCCTTCGCCTGAGCACTTAGTACCCGATCATTATAACAGACGGCGTGCCTGTTGTCAATTTTTTTCGCCCGCAATTTTGACTTTTTTTCGCTCAGAGCGAACGGATGGCTTCGACGGGCTTCTTCTTTACCGTCTTGCGCACGGGCAACGCGGTCGCGACGAGCGCCGTTATCAGCGCGATGGCGAACACGATCGCCGCATTCGCGACGTCGAAGATCATGATGGGCACGGTGACGATCGCCTTGGCGACGAGCTGGGCGTTGACGATCGAACAGACGACGAGGCTTCCCACACAGCCGAGAAGGAAACACGCCGCCGTGATGAGCGCCGATTCGAAAATAAAGATCTTGAACACGTCCGTGCCCCGCGCTCCCACCGCGCGCAGGATCCCGATGTCCTTTTTCTTCGCGTTGATGCTCGCGGAGATGAAGTTGTACAGGAGCAACGCGGAAAACAGGGCGAGAAGGCCTGCCGCGCTCCCCACCGTGAGCGTCAGTTTGTCGACGAGCATCTGTCCTTGGGCGACCTCCGAGGTGAACTCGTACGGCACGTCGTAGACGGTGCCCGTCTCTTCAACGCGCAACCCGTCGATTGAGCGGAGAAGCGCCTTGCACTGCGCGCTCCGCGCACTGAGCAGCGGGGAAAACAAATATTGACAATAGGCGTCCTCGTCCTCTTTGAAGTCCGATCCGACGAAAAATCTGCCCGCCGAACTGAACATGAAATTTTTGATCACCTGTTCGGAAGTATAATGCGTGACGTCGCACTCTTCGGCATGCGCCTCGTAAAAGCCGTCGGCGACGAAACACAGCGCCGACATGGAAAAGGAAAACTCGTCCGCAAAGGCGGAAGGCGCCTTCTCTTCGTCCGTGCGCGAAAACGTCTCGTGCGTGTCGATGACCGCCGTCACCGTAGGATACAAGGTCACGAGCCCGAGCGTGATCGGGATGACCTTTCCGATCAGGTCTTCGTAAGAGGCGATCGGCTCGACGTCGTTGCCGCTCGCGCCGTTCGCGCTGTAACCGTATGCGCGGAAGGTCTCATAGACGTTGCGGGAGACGGCGATCTGCAGGTCGGTCTCGGGATACTCTCCCGCGAGGATCTCGTATGTCCCGTCCTCCACCAACGCGGATATATCCGCGAACGCCGTGAAATTCTTCATCTGATTGTAATAGGGATCGGCGGTATAGAGCGGATTTTTGATCGAACGGGACTGTGCGCCCGTAAAGGAGATGATCGTCCAGTTGAAGGTATAGGCGGGCACGAAACAGAATTGAGGATACATCTCTTGCAGCGTCTCCGTCTCCTCCTGCGAAAAATGCGACAAATTCCCGTTCCCCGTGTTGATCTGAAACTCATATTCTATCGTGCCGTTTTTCATCTTTGCGATGCCGTGTTTGGTGACGACCGCCGCGCCGTACTGCATCCGATCGAGCGCGTTGGCGTTCACCTTGCCCTGATCGAAAGTGATCAGCGTGGAAAACACGCCGAACACGATGAAGGCGATCGTGGACAGCAAGACGGTGAAGGCAAGGCGGAAGGGCTTGACGCGCAGGCCCGAAAACCCCATGCGGAAAGCATGGCGGAGCGGAAAGCGCGATTTGATGAAATTGCTCTCGTCCTTCGCGGGAGCCGCTTCCTGCTGCACGGTCGCCGTAAATCCGCCCGACGACGTGCCCTTCGCCGCCTGTTTTTCGGAAGAGATGACGAAACTCCCCTTCCCGTTTTTGAGGAAGCGGCAGATCTCGTCCATCTCGTCCTGCGTGAGCGCCGCCCCGCAGGAAACGGTCAGTTCCCTTTCGGAAACGCGCACGAGATTGCTCTCCTCCGCCGCCGCGCCCGAGCGAGTGACGTCGGAGACGATCTTTCCGTCTTTGAGTTCGATGATGCGGTCTGCGTACTGTTCGGCGAACTCCCGATCGTGCGATACCACGACGACCAGCTTTTCTTCGGACAGCTTTTTCAGCGTGTCGAACACCTGTTTCCCCGTCGCGGAATCGAGCGCGCCCGTCGGTTCGTCCGCCATTATGATCTCCGGCTCCTTGACGAGCGCGCGGGCGATCGCCACGCGCTGTTTCTGCCCGCCCGAAAGCGTGTTCGGGCGGCGTTTTTCGTATCCTTGCAATTCGACCTTTTCCAAAATCTCGCGGATCTTTTGCTCGTCGCGCGGTTTTCCCTGCAATTCGAGCGCCAGCGCGACGTTCTCCTCCACCGTGAACTCGTTGAGGATATTATACTCCTGAAAAATGAACCCGACGTAGGTATTGCGATAGGAATCGAAATCGCTCTGCGTGAAGTCCTTGGACGATTTGCCCTTTACGATGACTTCGCCTTCGTCGGGCGAATCCAGCCCGCCCGAAACGTTCAGAAGCGTGGATTTACCGCTCCCCGACTTTCCCAGCAGGAACACCATGCCCCGCTCGGGAAAATCGACCGATACGCCGTCCAGCGCGACGACCGTCTCTCCCTTGGTCGTATACCGCTTGACCAGATGTTTGACCTGTAACATTTCTCCCCCTTGCTTGCCGTAAATTTATTCGATCACAGCGAATATTTCTCCGCTTTTTCCGCCAGAAACTCGTACGACGAGCGTAATTCGTCCAACCCCGCGAAATCGTTCTGATAATTCTCGATGAGCACGGGCCCGTCGAACCCCACGTCGCGCAGTCTCGAAAACAATTCGTCGAAGTCAAATATGCCCCTTCCGGGCAGACACATCCTGCCCGACTCGTCCACATCGCTCACATGGACGTGTTCTATCGCTCCGCCCATCTCTTCGAGATATTCCCGATACGGATAGCCCGTGATGCGCGCCTGCTTGATGTCCAGCACTCCTTTCAGAGCCGGGCAACGCGCTTTCAGCTCGCGGAATACCCCGGGACGGTTGTAAAACGCCCACTCCACGTTTTCGTAACAGAGCGTCACGCCGTATTCGGCGCAGAAATCGAAGATCTCCTGCGTCAGTGCGCCGACGCGGGCGAAATCCTCGCGGAAGGTGCGCTTGATCCGCGCGATCCCGTGAAAGGTGTAAGCCTTCGCGCCGAGAAGCTGCGCAGAGCGCATCACCTTGCCCAGCCAGGAAAAGGCGTCCTCCTTCACGCGCGGATGCGCGTTGTAGAGCTGCGGCTCGAACTGCGTGTTGAGATCGTGTACCGAATGCACTTCGAGCGTCCCCTTGCGCGCGGAAAGAAGCTCGGAAAAGGAAGGCTCGTATTCGCTGAACGAGGTGAAAAACACCTCCGCACAGGCGATCTTCCAATCGTCGAAGAGGGCGACCGCCTCCTCGTTATACTCTTTCATAAACAGCGTTGCCGTGGAAATCCCCGCTTTCATCAGTAAAACCTCTCCATGATCTCGTCCGCCGCCTTGTCCATGAACCCGCGCGTGCAGTACAGCGTGAGGACGGTGAAGCGGTCGCGGATCTTATATGCCTCGAACAGCATCCTGCGGACGGTATCCGCGGGAACGTCCAGTTCGGAAAAACGCACGGGACAGCCGAACGCGCCCAGCGTTTCCCTCACCCGCTCGGGCGAAGGCAGCTTTTCCGCCTCTTTGAGGACGAGCTCTTTGCCCTCGAAATCGGGGCGATCTCTGAGCGTGCAATACAGATACAGCGACACCATCGTCCCCAACCCGACCTTCACCCCGTGGAGCGGGATGGGCTTGCCGCGGCGCAGAAAATCCATTTCCAGAAAATGGCTCATGTGGTGTTCCGCGCCCGACGCGGGGCGGGAATTGCCCGCGATCACCATCGCGTATCCCGATACGAGCAGGGCGTCCATCAGTCGGTCCGCGCCCTCGCCGCGCCCCGCGATCAGTTCGGGAAGGCACGCCTCGCACGCGTGCAATGCCTCGTACATGAGCCCCGCCGCCTCGTTGCCGTACGGCTCGCCCGTCAGATAAGAGGAGACGCGCCAGTCGGTCAGACAGCAGTGCTTCGCGAGGATGTCCCCCACGCCTGCGCCGATCATGATGCGCGGCGCGGCGCGCAAGACCTCCGCGTCCATGAGCACGTCGGAAGCCGTCTGCGCGGGGCGGGTGATCTTGAATCCGTTTTCGATGAGCGGCGTCACGCCCGAGGCGTATCCGTCCATGGAAGGCGCGGTCGCAAAGACGCCGCTCGGCTTGCCGAGACGGAACCCCGCGCATTTCGCCACGTCGTTGAGCGTTCCAGAGCCGACGGCGAGCAGATAATCGCAGTCCGCGCCCTCTTTCATCGCGCGGGCGACGGTGATCTCGTCCGCGACCGGCTCGCGCTCGGGATAGGTGTAATATTTCAGTTCGCACCCCGCCATGCCGTCCGTCACGCGGCGGGAAAACGCCGCCGTGTTTTCATCCGCCAGCACGAGCACGCGTTTGCCCGCGACCGACGCGTAAAAATCGGGGAACCCTCCCTCTTTTCTCCGCTCGGCGTTGACGCCGAACGAACGGGACAAACGTTCTATCTCCATCTTTTGCCCTCCTCTCAAAAAAACCCGTGCTGAGCGCATGGCGCCGGACACGGGTGAGTCGCGCGGAAATGCAGCCGCGCCGCAAAGAAGCCTTAATTGCAGACGAAATTACACATGATCCCTTCGTCGTAATCGCCGAACCCCCTGCCGAACAGGGAAAATCCGCCGCGATGCACCGCGTCCTCGGGGACGAAGATGCGGAAACGGATCTGCTTCCCCGCCATAATGCCGAGCTCGGAAAGCCTGACGTCGGACACCTTGATCCCGCAGATGAAGGTGCCCTCTTCGTTGACGACGACGAGGATCTTTTTGCCGTACTGCCCGAGGTTGCCGTACCACCAGGCGGGGTTGCACGTTCCCGGGCGATCGTTGAACTCGCCCTTGCTCGTGAAATAACCGAGCGTGTGACCGTTCACGGCAAAATGGATGTCGCTGGGATAGTACGCCGAATAGCCGGGCGCTTCGGAGGCGATCTCCATGGAGAACTGCAATTCGAGCAGTTCGGAGTTTTCCGTCAGATAATTGGGGACGAGATATTCGACATATCCCCACGAGATCCATAAAAGTCCCGCCTTGATGCGGTCGGGATAGGAAAAGCACGCGGGATCGTCAAATCTTCCGATCACCTTTTCACGCGTCACGATGCCGCAGGTGGGATGCACGTCGTACCCGACGTAATGCCCTACGTCGATATGCGCCGATTCCACCCTGCCTTCCGCCTGCGGATTGTTGAGGAAATCGATGATGATCTTGTCCGTCGCGAGACAGCAGATCTTCTGCGTGCCGCGGATCCCCGACGAAGACGTGATCTCGATGAGCCCTGCTTCGTGCAGTTTGCGGATATGCGAAGTGATCGCGCCGTTGGAAATATCGAACCGCTTGGCGAAATAAGCGAGATTCAGCTCCCCTTTTTGCAACAGTTCGTCCAGGATGCCCAACCGCACGTCCGAATCCAGCGCCTCGTACAAGAGTTTTCCTTGCTTGAAATCTTTCAGATAAATCATAAACAGACCTTTCCCATATATTTCTCGACGCTATTATTATACGCGACGTGCGCACGTCCGTCAAGAAAATAGGGTGCACTGTTTGAATATTTTATCTTTTCATAAAATAAATTCACGAAAAAGCGCTGAAAAAAAGAAGTCCCGCACCCGAAAACGCCTTCGCGTTCTGATTCGAAGGCGCAAAACATTCAATTGTAAGCAAAGCGCTCCATTCGCGGAAAACGGGCGCGTTTGCAATCCGATCATACTCCTCAGAAGAAAAAAAGACAATCCCTCGGGCGCAAAACGCACTTGCGGCGTCCTATGCCTTCCTTTTTTCCGCCGCCTTTACACGAAACAAAACGTCGGCTTCGCGAATGCGCCCGCTCCGCCCGCGCGAAAAGCCGCCGAAAAACGCGGTTTGCGGGTAAAAAAAAAGCAGTCCTCTCGGACGATCCCTTAGGGCAAAATCAGACGTCGGACGCCCATCCGCCGCCTATCCCTTTGGACAAAATCAAGAACGAACGGTAAAAAAAAGCGGATCCGACCGATGTCGGATCCGCAGAAACGCACGGCGGGAAACGCCGCAACGCTTATTTTTTGACCTTTTCGAGAAGTTCGGCGACCGATTTTTTCGCCTCTTCCAGCTTCGCGTTCGCGTCCGCCTCGTCCTTCGCCTTGACCGAATAATAGATCTTGAGCTTAGGTTCCGTTCCCGAAGGGCGCACGCATACGAACGAGCCGCCCTCGAGTTCGTAATACACGCAATTGGTCTTGGGGATGTCGAGCACTTCCACCTTGCCGTCCGCCGTCTTGCGCAGAGAAGCCGAATAATCGCGCACCGCTTCCACCTTGAAGGGACCGAAAGAGTCTGCTTTTACCGTTTTGAGCGCGTCCACGACGGCGTTCATCTCCTTCATGGCGTTGAGCCCGCTATACTGAATGGAGATGTTCTTATCGAGCACATAGCCGTATTTCGCATAGATCTCCTGCAATCTCTGATAGACGCTCTTGCCGATATAGGTATAGTAGCAGACCATCTCCGCACAGAGCATGGACGCGACGACCGCGTCTTTATCGCGGGCATGGGTGCCGCGCAGGTATCCGCACGATTCCTCGAAACCGAACACATAGGTATGCGAACCGTCCGCTTCCCACTGCTTGATCTTCTCGCCGATGAACTTGAAACCGACGGGCGTTTCAAAGAGCGCGACGCCGAAATCGTCGCAGATCGCCTTCGCCATTCCCGTCGTCACGAACGATTTGACGACAGCCGCGTTCGCGGGAAGCGCATTTTCTTCTTTGAGTCTGGTCAGGATGTAATCGAGGAGCAGAATGCCGACCTGGTTGCCCGAAAGCGCGGTAAATTCGCCTTTATCATCCTTGATCGCGACGCCGAGTCTGTCCGAATCGGGATCCGTTCCGAACACGACGTCGGCGCGGATCTTGTTCGCGAGCGCGATGCCCATCGAAAGCGTTTCTTTATATTCGGGATTGGGAACGGCGACCGTCGAAAACTCCGTATCCTTCGTCGTCTGCTCTTCGACCACCGTCACGTTGATGCCGAGCATCTTCAGAATGCGCATGACGGGGACATAACCCGAACCGTGAACGGGCGTATAGACGAGTTTGAGATCTTTCCCGCACGCTTCGACCGCCTTCTTGGACAGGGTAAGTTTGGAGAGTTCCTCGATGTAAGTGTCGTCTACTTCCTTGGGGACGGGCATGATGAGCGAGCTCGTCTCGTCGCCCGTGACGGAGAGATAATCGTCGATCTTCGAGATGAATTTCACGACTTCCGCCGTCGCTTCGGGGGACATCTGCGCGCCGTCTTCGCCGTAGACCTTATACCCGTTGTATTCCTTGGGGTTATGGGACGCGGTGACCATGATGCCCGCGATCGTGCCGAGATAGCGCACCGCATAGGAGAGCATGGGCACGGGATGTACGTCGTCGAACAGATATGCCTTGATCCCGTTCTTTGCAAGCACGCTCGCCGCCGCCTTGGCAAAGACCTGGCTGTTGCGGCGGGTATCGTAAGAGATGACCACGCCCTTTCTCCTGTCCTCTTCGGGCAGCGTCGCGATATATTCGGAAAGCCCCTGCGTCGCGCGCATGACGGTGTACACGTTCATCATGTTCATGCCGTATCCGATGATCCCGCGCATTCCCGCCGTACCGAATTCAAGTTCGCCGCCGAAGCGGTATTCCTTTTCCTTCTCGTCGGACGCGATCGCGGTAAGTTCGCGCTTCGCCTCTTCGCAAAGTCTTGCGTCGTTGAGCCACTTTTCGTAATTTTTCTGGTAACTACTCATCTTTCACTCCTTATTATTTTCAGGCGTTTCCGCCCCGATTCCCGTTTCAACCCCCGAGGACGTCCGTGCCGTCCCCGGCGTTTTCGATCTTATGGAAGGAGACGAAATACTTCTTCCTCTCCTCCTCGTAATAATTGACGAATTGCTGGCAAAGCAGCAACAGATAACTCATGGGCACGGTGAGCAGAAGCGCACTGCCAAGCGTGAAGATCCCCGCGATCGCGTTCACGATGACGATAAGATAAACGCACACGAGGTAGGTGGAAAATCGTTCCGCAAACCCCTTCTTCGCGCCGAAACTGCGCTTCATCGCTTCTTTCAGCGTTTTTCCGTCCGCGATCGTCGCGGGCATCCATGCCGACACTACGGTGAGTTTGAGCGCCTGCAAGCACACCAACCCCGTCACCGCAAGGAAAAGCGGCGCCAGAAGCGGCAGGAAGGAAAGCAGATAGAAGAAGAAAAACCAGCACAAAAGCACGGACGCCACATCGTAAAGGAAGGTGATCGGAACATACACGATCTGATAGAGAAGCGCCTTCCCGAGCAAAGAGAAATAGGCGGGCGAAAATTTCGCGTGCGTGAACAGATGCATCCTGTCGTTGACCACGCTCCCCGCGGCAAACACGCACAGCCCGTTCACGAAACGGGAGACAAGATAAAGCGCACACAGCCCGACCACCGCCCAAACGATAGACGAGATATGCTGTCCGATGAGTACGGCAAGTTCTTTGAGCGCCGCGGTGAACTGCGCCTGGAAGCCTTGCAGATACTCCGCGTCCGCCGAAGCAAATGCCGCCCCCACCTCCTGCAACAGGCGGCGGATCTGTTCCACCTGTTCGCTGTCCACGATCACGCGGAGATTGACGGTCAGAATGACGTATGCGAGGCTGAATGCGATCACGCCCGTGACCAGACGGTATAAAAGCATTTTATAGACGTTGGAAAAGTTATCCGTCAGGATACGCACCGAATTTCTGAATCTCATATCAAAGCTCCCTGTAACTCTTGAGGAGATCTTCGCGGTCAAGTTTCTCCGTTTCAAAATATGCCGCTTCCATCCTCACGCAGAACGCCGAAAAGAGAAGCAGGAACAGCACGAAAGTGATGATCTGAAAAGGAAACGCCGAAAGATATACCGCGCTCAGCGCAACGGCGACGTTCGCGACGAGCAGAGAAAGCGCCTGCGCGAGGATGAGCCGTCCGCGAATGTTGGAAACGAGTTGGTAAGAATAACGCAGGGCGTCATACGAGCGGAAACCCGTGATCTGCAGGCAGGGAAGCCACAGATAGAATACGGACACCACGAACAGCAACCCGTAAATGAGCGCAAGGAAGAAAAGCAGAGAAAGGATGTACACCCCTACCACATTGGAGATCAGCGCGCCGAACGCATACAGAACTGCCGCCGTGATAAGCGACCACAGTTCATAGATGCAACAATAAAGAAGCCCGACGAAAAAGCTGGAAACGATATTGTCGTTCAAACGGGAGAACGCGCCGTTGAGAGAGCGTTTTCCGATGCGCATGTGCTTTTCCACGAGCGAAAGCAACACCGCGAGAAAGATCACGATGCTTATGAAGGCGCACAGGCTGTAAAGCGCTCCCCACCACGAATCGATGCGGATGAAGGACAGCGCGGTGAAAATCTGATAAAACGTGAACGCGGGATCTCCCGTGAAGAACCCCATGAGCACGCCGCGCAGGCTCGCATAATTGAGCGTCAGCGACAAAAAGAGCGCGGGCGCCACGGCGAACGGGAGCACATACCAGAAATTCCTGAAAATATATTTCCATGTCCCGAAAACGATGTTCATAACGATACCTCAAACACATTTTATTATATACTAAAATTCCGCGCGTGTAAAGAGTTTTTCCTAAAATTCGCGTTTTCGCGCGCGACAAAAAACACAAATGCCGCCCGCGCCGCCGCCGTTTGGCGGCGGCGCGGGCGGCGGTAAGGACAAAACAGGAGGAACGGCTCGAAAACGAAGGCACGATAAAAAGACGCCGAACGAAGTCGGCGTCTTTTTCAGATCCGCACAAATGGGCGCAATCGCACGCTGAGAGCTGCGGCGAGCGCGAGTTTGAGCGCGTCGGGAACAAGATAAGGGACGACGCACCACGCGAGCGCCGCGGATACCCCGATCGGATCCGCCGCCCCGCGGTTATACACTAAAAGAAACCATACCGTTCCGAAAAAGTAGCACACGGCAAGCCCTGCGATCATCACGGCGAACGCCAGCCCCGTCTTGGCGGCGGCGTTTTTTACGGGGAAACGCTGCCAAAGCCCCGAGATCAGCCCCGCGAAGACAAATCCGACGATATACCCTCCCGTCGCGCCCGCGAGCGCCGCCGCGCCCGCCTTGAACCCCGCGAACACGGGGATGCCGATCAGTCCCATGAGCACATAGACAGCGACCGCCGCACCGCCGCGCTTCCAGCCGAGCAGACCTCCGACGAGCGCGACCGCAAACGTCTGCAACGTGAACGGCACCTCTCCCACGGGCAGTGAGATCCAGGCACACACGGTGATGAGCGCCACGGACAGCGCGAGATAGGCGATCTCCCGCGCCGCGCTCTTTCCCGCGCGGCGCGCCTTGATCTCCTGCAACGCGCCCCCTTCCGCCGCGAACGCCGCCTCTTCCGCAGGCGACGCCTCTTTTGCGAGCGCGCCCTCTTCCGTCTTTTCGGAGATCGCGCTCTCCTCCGCCTTTTTGCCGTTTTCCTTCTCTTCCATGCGGTCTCTCCTTAAATGTCAACCATTATTATAATATTCGGTTGACATTTTGGCAAGCAAAAAAGCGGGGAAACTTCCCGCTTTTTTCAGCCGAGATATTTTTTGAGCTCGTCCACGCGGTCGAGTTTTTCCCAGGGGAAGTTTTCCCTGCCGAAATGCCCGTATGCCGCCGTATCCGAATAGATGGGACGGCGCAGGTCGAGCGCGTCGATGATCGCCGCGGGGCGCAGGTCGAACTGCTCCCTGACGATGTCCGCGATGCGGTCGTCGGGAAGTTTCCCCGTGCCGAACGTATCGACGTAGACGGAGACGGGACGGGCGACGCCGATCGCATAGGCGACCTGGAGTTCCATCTCGTCCGCAAGTCCCGCCGCCACGACGTTCTTGCAGATATACCGCGCCATGTACGTCGCGCTGCGGTCGACTTTGGTGCAGTCTTTGCCCGAAAAGGCGCCACCGCCGTGCGGGCATCTGCCGCCGTAGGTATCGACGACGATCTTTCTTCCCGTCAGACCCGAATCGCCCTCGGGACCGCCGATCTCGAAGCGCCCCGTCGGGTTGATGAAGTATTTGGTGTTCTCATCCAGAAGGTGCGCGGGGATGACCGCCTCCGCGACGAATTTCTTCATATCCGCGGCGATGCGCTCCTGCGATACTTCCTTATCGTGCTGGGTGGAGATGACGACGGTGTCCACGCGGACGGGCGTCTTTCCCTCGTATTCCACGGTGACCTGCGTCTTTCCGTCGGGGCGAAGATAGGAAAGCGTCCCGCTGCGGCGGAGAGACGTGAGTTTCGCCGCGAGTTTGTGCGCGAGAAGGATAGGAAGCGGCATCAGCTCTTCCGTTTCGCGGCAGGCGTAACCGAACATCATGCCCTGATCGCCCGCGCCGATGAGATCGTATCCGTCGCCGCCCGCCTTGTTTTCGAGGGAGGAATCGACGCCGAGCGCGATGTCCGCCGACTGCGGATGGATGGCGGTGATGATCTTGCACTTGTCGTATGCGAAATCGCCCGTATCGTACCCGATGGAACGGATGACCGCGCGCGCGACCTGCTCATAGTCCACTTCCGCCTCGGAAGTCACCTCTCCCGTGATGAAGAGGGTATTGTACGCCGCGCAGCACTCCACCGCCGCGCGGGTGTTTTTATCCTGACGGATAAGGGCGTCCAGGATGCCGTCCGAAATGCGGTCGCACACCTTATCGGGATGTCCTTCCGTCACGCTTTCGCTCGTAAAAAATCTTCTCATACCGTTTTTCCTTTCTCAAAGTCCATTTATTATAGAATAGCGCGGGAAAAAAGTCAATCGTTTCCCACGCCCGTTTGAGTTGATTTTCTCTTCCGCGCATGATATAATAGCCGTATGGCGCATTGTGAACTTTGCCCCGTGTCGTGCGGGGCGGACAGGGACAAGACGGCGGGCGTCTGCGGCGTGCGCGGGCTCACCGTCGCGAAATATTACCTTCACCCCTTCGAGGAACCGCCCGTATCCCACAAAAACGGGAGCGGGACGGTCTTTTTCGGCGGGTGTCATCTGCGCTGCGCCTTTTGCCAGAATTACGACGTCTCCCGCGCGAAACGCGGAAAGGAGATCACCCCTTCCGAACTGTGCGGCATCTTTCGCGAGCTGGAAGATGCGGGCGCGGACAACGTCAACCTCGTCACGCCCGACCACGTCTCCCACCTCATCGCGGCGGCGCTTCGGGAATATAAACCGCATATCCCCGTCGTCTACAATTCGAGCGGGTACTGCAAGGTGTCCGCGCTCGAAGAGATCGACCCGTATATCGACGTCTATCTGCCCGACCTCAAATTCGTCTCCCCCGCCCTGTCCCAAAGATATACGGGCAGGAGCGATTACTTCGAATACGCGAAGGAGGCGATCGCCTTCATGGCGAAAAAGCCCAACCGCTTGGACGGTTCGGGCAAAATTTTATCGGGCGTCATCGTGCGGCACCTCGTGATGCCGCAATGCACTTCGGACAGCCTGCGCGCGCTCGATTTCCTGCGCGAAATCCTGCCCGAGGACGCGTCCGTCTCCCTCATGCGGCAGTATGTGCCGATGGGCGAAGCGGCGCGCTTTCCCGAGCTCGCGCGGAAGATCACCGACCGCGAATACCGCCGCGTCGTCGACTATGCGCTCGCGCTCGGATTTTCCAATCTCTACACGCAGGACAGATCGAGCGCGGAGACCGCGTTCATCCCCGACTGGGATCTCTGACTCAGCCGTTCAGCCATTCGTCCTTCAATTTTACCAATTTGCGGGTGAGCCGCGCGCTCTCGGCGGGAGTCGCGGTCTTCAGCCGCTCTTCCAGGATACGCACCGCGGCGAGCTGCTTGCATTTCATAACGGCAGTATCCCGCATCGGAGAAAGATCTATGCTCGTCAGCTTTGAAAACGTGACCTTCGCCTATACCGACGTCCCCATCCTCACCGACGTCTCCTTTTCCCTGCACGAAAAGGAACGCGTGGGGCTGATCGGCGGCAACGGCGAGGGAAAGACGACGCTCATCCGCCTCATCCTCGGCGAGCTTGCGCCCGATCGGGGCAATATCTTCCTCAAAAACGGCATCCGCATCGGATACCTCGCGCAGAGCGGCGGGCTGGAAACGCAAGCCACCGTATGGGAAGCGATGCAGGAGGTATTCGCGCAGGACAGGGAGCTCATCGCGCAGCTCCGCGAGACGGAACTGAAAATGCAAAACGCGGACGAAGAGACGATGCGCGCCCTCTCCTCCCGCTATGAGAGCCTCAACCGCCGCATCGCCGCGCGGGACAGCTATCACTGCGACGTGCGCGTCCGCACCGTGCTCAACGGCATGGGGTTTGCCGACGTTTACGATCAGGTCGTCTCCACCATGTCGGGCGGGGAAAAGACGCGGCTCAAACTGTGCCGTCTGCTCCTTGAAGAGCCCGAACTGCTCATCCTCGACGAGCCGACCAACCACCTCGACGTAAAGACCTTGTTCTGGCTGGAAGATTATCTCGCCTCCTACAAAGGAAGCGTGTTCGCCGTCTCACACGACAGATATTTTCTCGACCGCCTCACCTCGCGCACGCTCGAACTCGAACGCGGGACAGTGCGTTCGTTCAAGGGCAATTATTCCAAATATAAGATCCTCAAAGAAGAGCTGTTCGCCTTGCAGGAAAAGGAATACGAAAAACAGCAGGAAGAGATCGCGAAATTGCAGGACTATGTGGACCGCAATCTCGTGCGGGCGACGACGGCGAAGAGCGCGCAGAGCCGCGTGAAGCAGCTGGATAAGATGACGCTCCTCGAAAAGCCCGTTCCTCCTCCCCCGCCGCCCCGTTTTTCCTTCACCTACCGCGACCGACCGTACGAACGGGTGATCGATGCGCCCGATTTTTCCCTCGCCGTGGACGGAAAGACGCTCATCGGACAGGGAAGTTTTACCCTCATGCGCGGGAAGAAATGCGCCCTCACGGGCGACAACGGCACGGGAAAGAGCACGCTCCTGCGCTTTCTCATGAGCAAAGATCCGCGGGTACGCGCGGGTAAATTTGTCAAATTCGCTTACTACGATCAGGAAAACGCCGATCTCGATCCCGCCGAGCGCGTACTCGATTGCTTCTGGGGCAGGCATTCCCTGCTCACGCAGACGCAGGCGCGCAACCTGCTCGCGCAATCGGGCTTGCAGGCGGAAGATATGGACAAGACGGTCGCGCAGCTCTCGGGCGGCGAACGCGCCAAACTCGAACTTGCCCTCTTGCAGGCGGCGCACGGGAACGTGCTCGTGCTCGACGAACCGACCAACCACCTCGACCTTCCCGCGCGCGAATCGCTCGAATCCGCCCTCCGCGCTTTCGACGGGACGGTGCTGTTCGTCTCGCACGACCGATATTTCATCGGCGCCGTCGCCGATTGCGTCGCCCTCATCGAGGACGGGTCGCTCACCTTCTTTGACGGGACTTACGACGAATTTCTGGAAGCGCAGCGCAAAAAACAGGACAGACCGCCCCTTCCGCCGCCCGCGCCCGCCGCGGAAAAATCGGCCACCGAAAAGGAACGCGGCGGTTACCGCTCCAAAGAAGAGCGCGCGAGGGAAGCGCGGGCAAAACAGCGGACAAAGCAGATCGAAACGCGGCTGGAAGAGCTGGAAGCGCGAGAGAGCGAGCTGAACGCGGAGATGGCGGAATACGCCGCCGACTACGCGAAGATGCAGGAGATCTGGAAAGAGCTGGAAGCGCTGCACGCCGAATCGGACGCGCTGTACGCCGAATACGAGACGCTCATCTGAACGCCCCGTTCGGGACTGCAAACAAAAAGCCGCGGCTTTTCCGCCGCGGCAAGATGTTTCCTTTCACAGTCGAAATTATTCGATCTCAATCGTGTGAGGTGCGATTTTCTTGGGCTGTACCTTGGGAACGGTCAGACAGAGCATCCCGTTCTCGTATTTCGCCCTGATGTTTTCCTGCTCCACGTCATCGCCGACGTAGTAGCTTCTCTGGCAGGACACGCTGCATTCCTTGCGGATATAGCGGGGCGATTTCGCGTCCTTCTCCCCTTCGTCCGCGGGCTCTTTCGTGTGCTTTTCCGCGCTGACGGTCAGATAGCCGTTTTCCAGAGAGATCTGGATCTCGTTCTTGGCAAAGCCGGGCATCTCGATCTCGAGCTGATAGTTTTCGTCCGTCTCCTTGATGTCCGTCTTCATGCTGTCGAGGTGTTCGTCATAGAACATGGGTTTGAAGAAGTCGTTGAATGCGTCGAAGAAGCTGTCGCTCCCCGCGTTCCTTTTCTGCAAATAGGTTTTCATAAAAATCATCTCCTTTTCAAAACTGAATCGGGATTCTTTTCATCCGGGATTCTTTTCACTTATATTTATAACACAAATGCGGCGTTTCAAACGCCCGCAAAAAAATATTTTTCGGAGGCAATCTTATGAACAAACGCATCGCGCTCGTGACGGGCGCTTCCTCGGGAATGGGCAAAGAATTTGCCCGCCGCGTCTGCGGGGAATACCCCGTGGACGAAGTCTGGGCGATCGCCCGCAATCTCGGACGGCTGGAAGAACTGCAAAACGAACTCCCCGTTCCCGTCCGCGCGATCTCCCTCGACCTGACCGACCGCGAAAGCGGCGATAAGCTCCGCGCCCTGCTCAAAGAGGAAAAGCCCGACATCCGCGTGCTGTGCAACGCGAGCGGATTCGGCATCTTCGACCGCTTTGACCGCGCGAGCGAAGAGGACAACCTCGGCATGATCGACCTCAACTGCCGCGCCCTCACGCAGGTCACCTATCTCGCCCTGCCCTATCTCTCCGCGGGAAGCGTCGTGGTGAACATCGCGAGTATGTCCTCCTTCCAGCCCGTGCCCTATATCAACGTGTATGCGGCGACCAAGGCGTATGTGCTCTCCTTCTCCCGCGCGCTCAACCGCGAACTCAACCCGCGCGGCGTGCGCGTATTCGCCGTCTGCCCCTATTGGACGAAAACGGCGTTCTTCGACCGTTCCAACAAAAAATCGGTCATCACCCACTTTGACTGTATGTATACGACCGAATTTGTCGTAAACAAGATCTTCCGCACGCTCAAACGCTCCAAAAAGGACTACGTCGTGCCGGGAACGTACGCCAAATTCACGCACGCGCTCACCAAGCTCCTGCCGCACAGCATGGTGATGAGTGTATTCATGCGCCAACACAAGCTCGGCAAGAAATAAGCGCCGACGAAGAGGGACGGAATTTTCCGTCCCTCTTTTTTTCAGCAATAAGAGAGGAACAGATCGTAAAGAGTCTGATAAAACTCCCCGAGGTATTCCCGCGCGAGAAAATCGATGGCGAACGCCTGCAAGCGCGCGTTGGGTTCTTCCACCGCCGCCATATAATAGTTGCGCACGACGATGAAGCGCTGGGAATAGGTGAGCGTATAGTCGGGATTTTCGGGATAGCGATACGGGCCGTATTCGTTCCCCGTTGCGCCGATGCCCTCATAGGAGAGCTGATACAGCAGCGTTCCGCGCACCAGTTCCACTTCTTCTTCCGCGCGGGCGTCGATCTCGAGCTGCTTGTCGACGATGACGGAAGAGCGCACCGCGAGATTGGAGAGCATGAGGCGGAACAGTTCCGCTTTTTCCTGCTCCGCGTCGTAGACGATCTCGTCCTTTTTCGCCTGCGCCTCCCTTACCAGCGCGAGCTGAACGGCGGAGAGATCCTGATACTTTTCGTCGGTAAGGTCGATGATGTCGATTTCCATTTACGTTTCCTCCCTGTAAGAGACGGTCGCGCCCGTGATCTTTGCGCTTTCCGAGCGCGTGGAGACGCGCAGGGAAAACGTCCTTCCCGACAGAGCGGCGGAAAAACGCAACGTTTCCCCCGCCTTGCCGTATGCCCGCGCGACGCGCCCGTCCTCCGAGCGCGCCGCGACGGAAAAGGCGCCGCGCCCCGCGATCGTGAGGGCGTCCAGATATTTCCGCGCCGCGCTCCCGAGATCGCACGGCGGCGTTTCCAGCGTGCATACTCCTTCCGTGTCGGGAAAAAATCCCCGCTCCGTCAGACGGCAGAGCGCGCCGTTGCACGCGAACAGCCCGCCGTCCCCGCCAACGGGAAAGACCGCCTCCCCGCGCAGGAACCAGGTGCGCCCCGTCTCCGCGTCCGCGCAGAAGATACCGCGCCCGCCCTCTTTGAGGGAAACGCAGGCATAATATCTGCCCCCGTGCGCCGCCGCACGGATGTCCTCGCCGACGTCCGCCAGTTCCGCCCCGCTCGCCTCCGCCTTCGCGCACGTCCCGCCGTTGAAGGAATAAAACCCGTCTTCGGCAAAGAAAAAGATGCGCGAACCGCAATCGGCGACCGAGCCCGCGCGGATCCCCGCGCACTGAACGGGCATGACGGTCACCTTGAAATTGAGGTTGTCGCCCAGCGCGCGAAGCTGATCGATCCCCCTTTCGCGGAAGAGGTAGAGTTTGTCCTTATACGAACGCATCGCGAGCACCCTCCCGCCCGAAGGAGGGAGATCGAGATACCCCGCGCCCTGCGCCTCCTGTTTCCAATTCCACGCCTCCAAAGGCGCGGAAAAGCGCACCCGCATCCCCTTTGCGGTGAACAACCGCTCATAGTGATACGCCGCACAGTCGCCGCCCTCGCCCTCCGTCGCGGAGAATACATCCCCCTCGCGGCGGTATACGCCGGAAGCGGTCACCGCGTAGTCGCAAAACACGCTTTCCCGATCGGGACAGGCGATGACCGCGACGGGAACGCCGATCTTGCCCGCGGACACGGGCTCCCCGTCCCCGAGCGCACAGACGCTCTCCCCGTCGAAGGCATACAGCCCGCCCATCCCGTTGTCGTATAAAGCAAGAACGGTTTCAGGAAGCCGCGTTTCCGTCTCCTCCGCGCCTTCGCCGCACACGAGCGCGTCTCCCTGCGGACGAAAATGCAGAGAACGGGAAGGACACAGTTTGGAAGCGTCGTCGCCGAACAGCTCGCAACCTTCCCATTGATGCTCCCGCGCCTTGCAGGCGGGATATTCCCCGAGCTTTTCGTAAAAACTCATACCCACCTCCGCGAGCGGACGCTCAGTTTTCGGCGCACGACGTTTGCGGCGCGTAAGGCGTCGCGGTATTTCTTTTCCCACATCGCCGCCTGCGGGAACATCCCGCGGGAAAGACAAAATTCGCACGCCACCCCGAAAGACATCAGCCTCGCCGAGATCTTCCCCGAAAACTCGCTCTCCTCTTCCCACTTCTTCTCGGGCGGGACGTAAGTATAGGTCACGGAAACGGTCCCGCCCGCGACGGCGACGTATTCGGGATAGACGTCGAAGGGAACGGGCGTCCCGTCCGCGTCCGTCACCCGCTTCACGTCCACGGGCGCGAAGGAAAACTGCGTGTAGGCGATCTTGCCCTCCGCGACCGCAAACGCCTCCTCCTTCCTGAGCGGGAAATAATCGAGCGCGATCTCGTTTTCGACGAGATTGTAACAGCGCAGCAGGGAATCCAGCTCTCCCGTCGGCTCGCCCGCCAGGGAGCGGATCGCCGCGATGAGGTCGTCCCTTCCCATATTCGCCGCCGCAAGGGCGGCGATCTCTTTCACCAACATAATAACCTCCTCAAAAAAAGAGCGGGGGAATCGCTTCCCCCGCCGTTTTCACGCCTCGGTGATCCCCGAGAGCATCGCCTGCCCGCAGGGACGCGAACAGATGAGTTCCGCGTACTTGACGAGCGTCGCCGTATAAACGGGCTTGCCCGCCTGCTGTCTGAGGATCTTGCCGTCCTCGCCTTCCAGCCACTGCCAGTCGCAGAGCTGATGCAGGCAAAAATCGTCCGTGTTGAGCAGGTACATCGTGCCGTCGGGGCAGAACCTGTCCGCGACGACGGGGATGCCGTTGAAACTCATCGCGCGGTATCCGCCTTCCAGCTCCATGCTCTCCGCCTGCTTGTACGCGGAGAGTTTTTCCGCGAGCGCGCGCTTGACGCCCCACGAGCACACGATGAAATTGACCGTGCTGTTCGCATTTTCTTCCAGCTTGTCGATCGCCTTCTGGATCTTCGTCTCGGCGATCTCTCCCCCGGCGCTCTGCTTATAGGGTTTGAGCCAGGGATTATCCGCGCGGGAAACGCCGTAGAGCGTCGTGCTGTCCGAAAAGATCGCGCCGAGACCGGTGATCTCCAGCCCGTAGGAGTTCTGCAACACGATCGCCGCGCCTTCCGCGTCCTCGATGCTTGCGCCCGAAAGGACGATCTTCTTGTTCTCGCGGTCGACGGAAAGGACGGTGCGCGCAGTCGCGATCGGGGAACCCGCGTCATAAACGTCCACGATCATGCCCTCGGCGAGCGCCTTGACGCTGTCGACGGTGTACGTCGCGGAGCTGACCGCCGAGACGGTGGCGAGCTTGCCCGTGCCGTCGCCGAACAGCATCCTGCCGAAGTTGAAGGAAGAACTCTTTACGAGCCCCTCCATCTCGTCGTTGAGCAGATTGACGAACGCGCCCTCATTGTTGGCGGAAGAGCGGATCGCCTTATCCGAAATATCGACGGTGCCGTAAAGATTTTTGAGCGTCGCGACGAACTGTGCGTAGCGGTTGGCGCCCGCCGCGGGCAGGGCGCCCTCTTCCGTCCCCGCGCCCACGCCGCCGTTCACGCCGTAACGCACGAGTTTTCTCACGTCCTTGCCCCATACGTCCGAAGTGCTCTGTCTGATCTTCGCGAGCAGAGGGTTGACGGAAAGGTTGAGCTGATCGCTGACGATGCCGAGGTAGTAGGATTTCAAAGCGTTGTCTGCCGTCTGAGTTGTTACCATGTATCATTTCTCCTTGTGATTCTGAAAATAGCCGAGCGCGAGTTTCCCCGCCTCCGCGATGGACCTTGCGCGGACGACGGGCGCGGTGACGCCCGCGCCCCCGCCCGTCATCAGAGGCACGCCCTGCACCGAGCGCAGATAATCGCCCACGATGCGCGAGCGCACCTCCTCGTTTTCGCTGACCGCGCGATAAAGCGCATCGCCGTCGCGCGGCGCCCCGGCGGAATCCGCGCCTTCCGTTTGCCTATCATGAATCGGCTCGGCGGGCGACGGTTTGTTCCCCTCTTCGAGCTGTTTCAACCGCTGACTGCGACGGGTGAACTCCGATTGAAGCTGCTCGTAGGCGTGCATGAGGGCATCCACGCTTTTGAATTTCCCCAGCGGCGCGCGGCCTTCATTCTCTTCCGCCTCCGCGGTGTGCCCCGCCGCCTGTCCTTCGCAGCGTTCCATGTTCTCCTCTTCCATATTTATTCTCCTTTGCGGCGTCGGTGGTCTTCGAGGTGACGCAAGATCCTCTCCTTCGTCGCTGCGTCTTTTTCTCCGCCCGAGAGCAGGGCGCGCGTATGCTCGACGATGTGCAGCGCATGATCGTCGTAGTCCTCCGCCGCCGCGTCCCGCTCGGTCAGAAGCACGTTTTCCCGCTCCGCCTTCCGGATGTGGAGGTTGGAAATATCCCTCGCGTTTTCGAACGAACCGAACCCGAGCGCGTCGAGCACCTTGTTGCGCGTTTCGTCCGAAAGCCCCCCGTCCTTGTCGTTGAGCAATCCCATCTGCAACAGCGTGAGAACTTCTTCCCTTCTTTGTTCCGAGGTCTGGTCGTACCCCGTTTCAAAGCGGACGTCATCGGCGGAAATATCGCTCGAATGAAAATAGAAGATCTCCGTATCGCCGCCCGTTCCCGTCATGCGCATCACGCGGCCTGCGGAAGCGAACTGCTTGTAAAGGTGAAGGATCTGCTTTCCCGCCTCCTTTACCGCGCGTTCCACGCTCTCCGCGCTGACGGTCATGCGATTGGTATCCTGTTCGATGAGAAGCTGCAATCCCGTTGCGGAAGTCACGCGCACGGGGTTGGAGGAGTTGCGGGAGATCTCGCTCGTCCCCGAAACGAGGAGAAATTCGTTGATGATGCGTTCCTCCTCTTCGTTGAACTCGGACGGGATCTTGCCGCAGTCGAGGAAATCGGGTTTGGGGGAACCCTGACGGTAAACGAGCACTTTTCCCGGATATAAGCCCTCGTCCGCCAGTTCTTCCGCGTCCACCGATCCGTCCTCGACGGCGATGACTCCCATCGAAAGGCGGTTCAAAAATTCGTGCTTGCGGTTTCTGACCGCGTTGTATGCCCGCTGAAGCGGGATCATTCTGTCCACGACGGACGTTCCGAAAAACGCCCCCGCGAGCGGAATGCAGATCTGACGGACGAACGGGAGAACCCGTTCTCCGCGATCGCCGTTCTGATAGGGAAGCGTGCCTTCGTAAAGGAGCGCGTCCCCCGCGACGATCTCCAAACGCCCTTCGGGATGATCCGAGTCGGGCGTCGTGTACCGCTCGATGAGCAGTTCGTGATCGGCGAGCGATGGCGGCGCAGAGAGATCGGAAGTCCGCTTCCACCCGCCCGCCGCCGCGTAGGGCGCGAGGGAAAAATCGCTGATCTCCCTCCCGGGAAGCTCCACGCCGAACTTTTCCCTGATCTCGGACACGGGTACCGCCTTTGCGTGGATGAGACTCCTGACCTCGGACATGCCTGCCGCAGTCAGACGATCGGGATACACCTCGAACGGCGAAAGCGCGACGACACTGACGTCCCCTTCGCGCACGGGATGTCCCGTCGCGTCGGTGCCGATCACCTTGCCTTCCCGTGAGTTCCACACCACCTTGTAAAACGCCGTGCCGCACGTTTCCGACCACAGCGTGGCTTCGGAAATGATCTTGTCCAGATCCACCCTGTTCTTGACGGACGCGAGGATGTTAGAACACAGGCGCGCCGTTTTGAGGTCCTCGTCGCTGTCCGAAAAGGCGCGTACGTTGAGCGTGGGGCGCACCTTGGCGAGCCGCGCGAGGCGCGCGTCCACGGTGGGCGCGATGTGGTTGAAGGTCTTGCGCGACTGCCAGTAGAACGCCGCGTCCTCTTCCTCGATCTCCCCCGCGGGGGAGATGTCGCAATACTGATTGCCGCTGACGAAATTCATGTTGAGCTGCCAGCCGCGTTCCAGGCTCCTGCGCTCCCGCTGACGGCGGAGAAAATCTTCTTTGACCTCCGCGACCAGCGCCTTGACGCGCTTTTCTTCCGCTTTCTTTTCAATCTTTTCCATGACTTTGTTCTCCTAACTGCGCGAGCAGTCTCTGCTTTTCCCGTTCCAGTTCCTCGTCGCTCAACAGCGAATAATCCTTTTCGTCGATGAGCAGCTTGACCGCTTTCAAATCGGGCGGAACGTCCTTTTTGGTCTCGCGGCGTTTGACGAGCCTGAGTTCCCCGTCCTCCACGCCGTATTCTTCTGTCACTTCTTCCAACGAATATCCGAGCGCCACCTTCATGATCGCCCGCTTTATCTGTTCGTCATCCATGCCGCCTCCTTCCGAGTTGTCTGATCCTGCGCCGCTTGTCCCGCGCGATCACGCTCTCTTCCCGAGGCGGAGCGGCGTTTTTGGGGCGCGTCATCAGATAGTACCTCAGTTCGTCCATCGCATGATCGTCCTTCTTTTCGGGGGATTCCCCCTTCCCCCAGAAATACCCCTTGATCTCGCGGATCATCTGCGTACAGCAGGAGAAGATGTACAGATCGGGCAAACCGTTCTTGCGGTTGAGATAACTCTTGACCTGCGCCACGCCGCTGAACAGATCTTTGTTCACGCGCGGATTGACGAGAATGCCGCGTTCGTAAAAGAGCTCGGAAACGCTCTTCGCGGAAGCGAGCGTACGCTGTCCCGCGGCGCTGTCGATGAGCGCGCACAGCCTGCCCCGCCCGTCCGTCTTCCAGCCGAGCGCCGCGCTGATGCGTCGGATCTCTTCCGCGTGATAATCCACGTCACGCCCTGCGGCGTAGTGTTCCGCGACCACATAGACGTTGCCGTCGAAATCCACCGCATACCAATGCGCGGAGAGCGGATTGTGCAGTCCCGGATCGATGGAGATGGTATCCTGCCACTCCGCGGGGACGGAAAAAGGCGGGATGACGTGCACGCTCTCGTCGAACTCGGGATAGACCAGCCCTTCCCGCGTGCAGAACCTGCCGTAACGGCGGGATTGCAACGTAGTTTCGTCCATCGTCCTCTCCAAAAGGGCGATCTCCTTTTTGGAGAGATAAGGATTGTCCGACCACTCCATGAACTCATACCAGATCTCGGGGTTGTTCTTTTTGTTGAGATAGATCTCTTCGTAGAGAAAGGTGAGCCCTTTGAGGGGCGTCATGGTGCCGAAGATGTCCCCTTTGCGATCCACGACGCGCATAAGGCATTCCTCGTAAACGTCCTTGGGCGGCTCTTCGTCGAACCAGACGAAATCGAGCGAGCTGCCCTGGAACTTCTCCCTGCCCTGATCGCAGCTCTTGAAGCCGATGACGGAGGTGCCCCCGAGCGCGTTTTTTATGACGATCTGATCGATGACGCCCGTTTCCGGGCTGTCTTTTCTGCCGCTCTGCATGACGATGTCCGCGATCCAGTCGGGACGGAGATAGTGCAGGATCTTCTTCTGCGCGACATCGCGCTGTACCTGCGCCGTGAGCGATACCACCCAGCCGAACACGTCCTTGCGGTTTTTTCGGTAAGGATGGATCCCTCGGGCGATGTAGACGGCTTCCGCCGCCCCGCATTCCGTCTTGCCCGAGCGGTTGCCGCCGAATACCCAGCGGTTTCGTTTTTTGCATTTGTGAAAAGCGAGCTGTTTCTTGTGGCGAAGCTTCCCCGTATTGTAAGAAGCGAGCGCGTCTGCCCCCCTGCGGCGTTCCTGCTCGCGTTCGATCGCGAGGATTTTTTCTATTATTTCGTTCATTTTCGATAAAATAAATGCTTTCACGTCACATGCGCCGCGTTAAAATAGAGCGGCTATGAAACGCATGATCGCATTATGCCTCCTTCTGCTCTTCCTGTCGGCGTGCTGCCTGCCCCCTTCCGCCTGCGCCGCCCGCGCGGAAGAGGATGAAAGCGGATCCGATTCCATCCCGCTGTATGCCGTCGCCGCAGAACGCGGCGTATGGTTTTATTCGGAAGCGGATGACCGCTCGGGGCTGTTTATCCTCCCTTATACCTACTATGTCCGCGTGATCGCGCCGGGCGATCCCTTCTGTCTCGTCGAATACATGGACGATTCCTACGCCCCCGTGCTCACGGGGTACTGTCTGAAATCCGACCTTACTTTCGTGGACTTTCTTCCCGCGCGCCCCTATCTCAAACTCCAACTGACCGTCGTGTATTCTCTTCCCGACGCGCCTGCGGTAGCGGGAGACGATTTCTTTCTCACGACGGAGGTATCCTATATTTATTACGGGGATTACAGCGTGGGATCGGCGACCTATCGCTATGTCTGCCGCGACGGAAAATTCGGGTATATCCCCGCACAGGATGAGATCGTCTATGACCTCAACACAGACTATCTGACCAGCGCTTCGGGCGGAGATCCCGCGCAACCGCAACCCGACGCGGGAACGCCCGTCCTTTCGGGGATGCAGATCTTCCTTTTGTGCGCGGGATGCGCCTCCGTGGTCGCCGTATCCGCGTTCGTCCTGCGCGGCAAGCGCACTTCCGTGCCACCGCGCGACGAAGGAGATTTCTGACAGAACTCGATCCCGCGCTTGTCGCGCTTCCGCACGAGCGAACTTTCCCTGCCCTCTTTCAACGCGCGATATACGCGCAAAAAAGGCGTATATCCGGAAAACACCTGCAAAAACCACTCCTCCGACATCCCTCGCGCGGCGAGTCCGGAGGAGATTTTTCTGAGCAAGGCGTTCTGACGGCGGAAATAAGTGCGCTCCGAGCATTCGCCCGCGCGGGCAAACTCCGCTAAGGCGCGCAATCTTTTCCCGCGGCGGAAGTATTTGTATTCCAGCCAGAACAGCTCTTCCTCGCTCATCTCTGCCATGAGCTCGTCCATATCCCGTTTGACGGCGCGGATCTTCCTGCTGACGTCGATCTCGCGGACGATCTTCTCCGCGACGCCGAGACAATCTCCCACTGCCCGAAACGAAAGCAACGCCTTTGTCTCCGCGCTTGCCGACACGGCGTCTGCCAGCTCGTCCATCTTCGGATATGCGTATAAAAACACTTTTTCGTATTCGTAATCCGACATTCTTACCTCCGCCCGCGCAACGGGGAAAGCGCGGACATGAAATGCGAACATTTGTTCGTGTATTTATATCATATCACGGAAATATGACAAATGGGTGCCGAATGCCAGATTTTTTCCGTCTTTCAAAAATTTTTTTCGCGGAAAGCCGCTTGTCTTTTGCGCACGCGCGTGTTATAATTGTTTTATCATGAATACGAAAGCTATCTTTGGTCTGTGCCTCGCGGGCGCGCTCTTTTTTGCGGGAGCGGGCGCGGCGATGCCGACGCTCACCGCCCAAGCGGACGAGACGACGCAGATCGGAAAGACAAACACGCAGCTCTTCCTGCCCGAGACCTTCGAGCAGTATCTCCCTTTGAACGCCCCGTCGGACGTCGCGTTCTGCGACAAATATCTCGCCGTGGCGGACGGAACCTCTCTCTACGTCTACGACAGGATGCAGGGGACGTATTCTCGCTATCAGCACAGCGTGATCATCTCCAAGATCCAGTTTTCTCAGGATAGCAAGCTGTATTTTTCCGACCGCAACGCGGCGTTTTATACGTTCGACATTTCGGGCATGACGGCGAAAGAGACGAGGATCCCCGCGGCGACCTTCTACATCGAAGGCACGACGCTTTACACCGCCGCAGTCGTATCCAACAGGACGACGCTGTATGCGGTCTCTCTGAACGGTTCGCTCGATACGAGTCCCACCACGCCCTTCGGTGAGATCGAAACCAACAACACGCCGCGCATGACGTATGCCAACGGAACGCTCTATTGCGCGACCAATTCAAATGTTTACGCTTACGACGTTTCCAATTTACAGACTTATACAAAGGTTTTTCTCGATAACAATTCGGACGTTTCGGGGCTTTCTTCCGTGTGCGCATTCGGCGAAATGATCTACTACACCGTCTCCGGTTCGGCGATCCCTTCGGAAAACGGGCTTTACCGCGCCGATCTGACGGGTAAAAGCGACCGCATCGGCGAGGGCGAGGGCTATGCCGCGCTTACGACGTACCGCGGCGAATTGTACGCCGTAAAGGGCACCTCCGTTGTAAAACTCGACGTTTCGGGAGACGAGGTGATCTTCTCCGACTATGAGATCTGCTCTTCCTCCACCTCCGTCAACCGCCTGGCGGGCGGCACGGAAGCGGCGCGGGCGGGCGATCTGCTCGTGATGACGGACGAGATAAATCGGCGAGTGACCGTCTATAACATGGCGACTTCATCCTATTCGGTCATCGCCTGCGATTACGTTCCCGATCTGATCGCGACGGACGGAAACATCATCTCCGTGACCAACGGGGAAAGCCGGATCTACACCTACCGCGCGGACGGTACGCCGATCGCCGATCAGAGCATCTCCTCGCAATACATCATCGTCGGCATCGCCTGCGTCTACGGGGAATGTTACTATGTCACGGGAAATAACTTATACGGAAAATCGCGGGCGAACCTTCAGCCTGTATATCACAACGTCGCCGCGTCTGCGGCGGGGCTGACGGCAGACCTGTACGGCAATCTGTATGTTTCCTATACCGACGGCCGCGTTTACCGCTATTCGGAAGGTTCCTTTACCGACGCCGAGATCGGCGGAGATCCGCTCCCCTATACCATTCCCGCCGATTCCGACGTTATCCGCGCCGATTTTGAGGGGAATATTTACAGCCTGTCCGACGACAAGATCTACCGCAACGGCGAACTTTACGCGGCGGTCGACGCGGAAGGGTGCGTGTATCGGAGCGATACTCCCGTCCTTCGTTCCTTCGCGCTCGGCTTCGAAGACGGCACGGTATATCTCCTGTACGACAATTTTGTCCTCGGAACGAACGCGATCTCCTTCCCCACGCTCCGCACGATCGAAACGCAGAACGCGAAGGACGAGATCTTCACGGCGCAACCGCAGCTCAAACTCGTGACAGTGAGCGCGGGAAGCGTGGCGGTGCGTACCGACCTCGACGCGCTTTCCTCGGACGAAAGCGGTTATTTCCCCTACTCCGAATATTCGAGGTTGGCGGAAGAAGCGCGCGGGATCCTGCTCGCGGAGACAGACGATTATTGCGTCGTCGCGCTGTTCGGGAGCGATCATAAATATACGGCGAACCTCATCCGCCGCGACCGCTGTACCGCCGTGGACGAGAGCGAATACTGGCAAAACGCGGAAGGTACGCGGTATCTCACCAGCGACGCCTCCGTCTACCTCTATCCCTGCCTCGTGAACGCATTGCGCGGCGAAACGCTGCCCCGCGCTTCCGAAGTTCGGCTCGAGGGGATCGTCACCTCGGGCGATACGTCCGATTATCCCTATGCGCTCGTCTCCTTCGAACGGAACGAGGAGAAAAATTACGGATACATCCCCCTCTCCTATCTGACTTCCGTGCCCCCCTCCGTCGAGGAAGATTCTTTCCGTTACGCCTATCTCGCGGAAGGTGCGGAGGTGGAATTTACCTCGGAAGACGGCACGTCGATCACGCTCGGCGGCGGCGAACAGGTGGAGATCTGCGACGAAAGCGACGGGAACGCGATCTCGGCAAGGGTCCTGCGGGACGGAAAGTATTACTACGCGACCCTCACCGCGCAGGATCTTCAGGCGCCTTCGACGGATATGATGCGCATCAGTCTCATCATCATCCTCTGCGTGCTCGGCGCGCTCATCCTGTGCGATTATCTGCTCCTTCGTCCCAAAAAGAAAAGGCTGTGAAAAGTTTTTGCGAAGTATTGACTTTGCCAAAAAATCATAGTAAAATAGTATTAAGTTGTCAGAAGAAAAAATAATAATAGGGTGGTATTTTTATGGTAAAATATTTATCTCCTCTGGTGCCTCAACGCGCAGACCCGTTCCTGTACAAGCACACGGACGGAAAGTACTATTTCACGGCGACCTGCCCCAAATACGACCGCATCGAGATCCGCTGTGCGGATTCGATCAACGAAATCGCGACGGCTAAATCGAGAACCGTATGGACGCGTCATCTGTTCGGGATCATGTCTTCGCACATCTGGGCGCCCGAGATCCACTATATCATGGGCAAATGGGTGATCTATTTCGCGGCGGGCGAACTTCCCGACATCTGGAAGATCCGCCCCTTCACGCTTATCTGCAAAACGGACGATCCGATGACCGGCGAATGGATGGAAGGCGGCATGATGCAGGCGGCGGAAGACGATCCCTACTCCTTCACCGATTTCTCGCTGGATATGACCGTATTTGAGCACAAGGGGAAATGGTACACTATCTGGGCGCAGAAGGTCGGCTCCACCAACGGCATTTCCAATCTCTACATCGCGGAGCTGGAACATCCCACCAAACTCAAGACCGTTCAGGTCCTGCTCACCACGCCCGACTACGATTGGGAGCGCATCGATTTCTGGGTAAACGAAGGTCCCGCCGTCCTCAAACACGACGGAAAGATCTACGTCACCTTCTCCGCTTCGGCGACGGGTTCCATGTACTGCATGGGCATGATGAGCGCCGACGAAAATTCCGACCTGCTCGATCCCCTTTCGTGGACGAAGAACCGTTATCCCGTCCTGGAAACGGACGAATCGCTCAAAGTGTACGGTCCCGGGCATAACTGCTTTGTCGAAGGCGACGAAGGCGAACAGCTCTGTATGCTCCACTTCCGCAACTATGAGCGCATCTGGGGCGATCCTCTCCGCGATCACAACCGCCATGCGCACGTAATGCGCGTGACGTACGACGAGAGCGGCGCGCCCGTGTTCAGATTTAACAAGGACGAGCTCTACAATACGCCGTTCGAAAACGAAAAGCAGAAAAACATCAACTGAATGCGATAAAAGGTCCGACGCAAAAAAGCGTCGGACCTTTCTTTATTCCTATCTGTCTTATACCCCCTTCCCGTCGGGTGTTCAAGCCATTATATGGTTGGTTTCCGTCAAGCCTTCCTTGCCGCTGTCGTCGGACTTTCCCCCGTCGTTTTTGTCGAGCATTCCCTATCTTCCGTCGGATTTTTCGACGCTTTTCGTTCTATACAAAAAAAACGGCGCGCCCCGAACTTTATGTTCGGGGCGCGCCGCATTCTCCTTTTACGGACGTCACACTTCCAAAATCTGGGGATACGTCTTCTTCAGGATGTATTCCGCGACGGTCAGCCTGTTTCCGTCACGATCCGTGCGTTCCCTGCACGCAAACCATTCGGGGTGGCGCAGGTATTTTACCGCCATATCGTCCCAGACATAACAGCCCTTTTCGCCCGAACGGAAGGTCATTTCCCGCGAACGATTGGCAAGGCGGACGGCGAGGCTGTCCCCTTCGAGCGCCTTTTCCTGAATATTGAGTTCGGGAACGCGGCAAGTGTCCATCGTGATCGCGACGTGCGCATATTTCGCGCAGGCGGTAAACGCCGCGCGGTCGAGCGCGTGATTGAATTCATACCCGTGAAAATTCGGCTCCTCCGCAATATTCCCGCCCATGAACACAAACTTGCGCGGCGAAGCGCGTTCCAGCAACGCCGTCACGAGCGTCATCGGTCCCAGGCTCAGCACATCGAACTCTCCATGCTCTTCTTTCAGCCATTCCGCATAGCGGATAACGGGCACGGGCGAAGGCGCGTCTGTGAACAGATCGCCCATCCCGTCGTCGCCGTGGATGTCTTTGAGAAATTCATACGGCTGTCTTTCCGCCGTGGTATCGACGAGGCGCACGGCGCCAAGCTCTCCCCCGATCGCCGAAAGGAGTTTCTTTCCGTTCGTCAACGCGACTTCGGGAGGCACGTTCCCCCCGATCGCCACAATATCCGCGCCGTCGTATCCCTCCGCATGGCGGAGAATGTCGTTGGTCGCCGCGGCGTCGTCTAATCCGTAATCGCAAAACATGATAAGTTTCATGCCCGTATTATAACACGTTTTCCCCGTTTTGACAAGGGCGGCGGATAAAATTCCGTCGTTCCCGTCGGATGGGAAACGCTTCCCTTGATATGACAGAAAACCGCTATACTCACGCGCAAAAAGTCTAAATCGGAAACGTTTCCGAGGACGTGCGCAGGCTTTTTTCAAAGGACAAAAACGGGATTGACACTTAATCTGACACTAAATCGGGCAAAAATCGGTAAAAAAAGCAAAAGAAAAAGCCTATATCTTGCGTTGACTTCCTTTCAAACACCAAGATATAGGCTTTCTGGAGCTACTGGCCGGACTTGAACCGGCGACCTGCTGATTACGAATCAGCTGCTCTACCGACTGAGCCACAGTAGCATATCCGTATCCGTCCGCGGGACCGCTCCCCGCAAACGCTTATTCATTATAGAAAAAATACGGATAAATTGCAAGCGTTTTCACGCCTGTTTTTGCATATTTTTTTATTTTTTCGGAACAAATAATTTCACGCGGCGCTGACACACTTCTATTTCCACATCCCCGCGGATCCCCTCTTCGCCGTCGAAATCCCAAACGAGACTTTCCGACGTTTTGACGACCAGTTTCGGACCTTTCAGATAGGTAATATCCTTCTTGTGAATGCGACAGCCGAATACGATGAGGGACGCCACCGAAAAAAACGCGCCGATCCGCCGCAAAAGCCCGGGACGCTCCGCCTGGTGAATGACGGCGACTTCTATTTTTCCGTCCGTCATGCTGCTGTCGCGGTTGATGGGAAATCCCGCAACCGATTTTCCGTTCATGGCGAGGATGAGCACGGCGTGCGTTTCCAAAACCTTTCCCCCGCATTCCACCCGCAGGGGAAACACCTCGAAATTGAGATTGTTGCGGATCCCCTCAAACGCATATGCGAGCGCCCCGAGCGCGCGCTTTTGTTTTTGCGGCGTGCGGTACGTCGCCTCCGTAAAGGCGCCTGCCGCCGCGATATACATCGCATAGCGTTCCCCGTTGACGCGCATACAATCCAGCCGCCTGGAATGCCCTTTGAGAATGACTTTGAGCGCGCCGTTGATGCTCCGCGGGATCTTGAGAGAACGCGCCACGTCGTTGACCGTTCCGCTCGGGATATAGCCAAGCTGGACGTCGGCTTCCCCGACGCCCTGCAATACGTTGTTGAACGTTCCGTCCCCGCCCGAAAAGATGATGGCGTCATATTTGCCCACGCTTTCACGGATCTTGTTTTCCAGATCCTGCGCTCCGTTCGCAGCATATATCACGACCTTTTCGTATCGGGTATGCAATTTCTTTCTGATCTTTCCGATATTCCCCGCGATCTTCCCCCTGCCGCTGTTCGGATTATATAGGAATAGACATTTCATACTATTATTATACACAATCCGAGATTATTTTGCAAGGGAAAATCAAAAATAATCGGACGCGCAAGCGACTGTCAGGCAAAGTTGTACCTGAAGATAGCGCACGTCTTTGGCAAAGATAAGCCCCTCCGCGATCTCCTTCGCCTTTCGCTCGGCGGAACGGAGCGCGGCATTCCACTCGCGGAACATCCCTTCGCCGTTGGAATCGCACAATCCGCTCAGCGCCGCCGCCACGCCGCGGAGCGCGGCGCGCGCCTCTTCCTGGGAACATTCCGTCCGCTCGAGCCCGTTCGCCGTCCGATACAGCAAACGGATACAACTGTCCGCGGTGAGCGCGTTCGCCTCCACCAACGGCGCATTTTCCGCGTCGCTCCCTCTGACGACGATCTCTTGCGGAGAAACGCAGAGCACGCTCGCTTCGGTGCCCTTTTCGCTCAGAGTGCGGCAGACGGACTCCGCCGCCGTCTCGCTGAAATAGCCGGCGAGAACGACGAGGCTCTTTCCGCCCGTCTCGTAGAGATACCCCGCGCCGCCCGAAAGATACACTTCCCCCGCGACCGCTGCGGCGGTCGCCGATACGCATTCGCGCACAACGAGAAAATACTCCTGCGACAGGGAGACCGTCTTGGAATTGCGCCCGTTCCAGGCGAATATGCCGAGGAAAAGACACAGGCAAAGCGAAAAAACGGCGATCACGGGCAGGACGGCGGTTTTGCGCTTTCTGCGGAGATAATTTGTCTTATAACAGGAATCCATACCACAGTATATGAAAGACGCCTTTGTCCGTATGCGCCGCCGCGACGGCGTCTTGCCCCGTTCCTCAAAGTACCCGAAACGAAGGTTCGCCGCGCGTGCGATCGCCGCGGGAAAGGGCGTTTCCGCGCCCGTGCCGCCCTCCGCTTGACCAAGTGCAGAGACGGGACAAAAGCCCGCCGTACGGGCATACCATGACCGTACGGCGGCGAAAAAAGCACGACCGTGTCCGCCCGACAGACTCTCCATACCTTGCCTAAGAACGGACGGCGCGCGGCAACCATGTCCGAGGGTTCCGCTCCTTTCCCTGGCATGGACAGACGGCCTTCCCATCCGTTTTTGCCGCCGTTCGAAGCCCGAACAGCGCGGCGAAGGAAGCGCTTTTCCCATGCCGATCGCTCCGAACATAAAAATGCCCGCCCGCATTTTTGATGCGGGCGGGCAATGTTTGTCCTTGAATTGTCGCGGACGAACGCGATCGGAAAGATCCCCTTCGCGTTACAGTCCGACGTACACGATCAGAAGCGCGATCGCGACGAGAAAATAGGCAAGACCCGAAAAGAAGATACAGGAATATCCCTTGATGCCGCCGTTTCCGTATTTGCGCTCTTTGTATTCCGCGTACGTTTCGTCCTTATACTTCAAAAACGGGATGAGCATTTTGAAAAAACGTCCCACGCCGTATCCGATCCCCGCAAACGCGCCGTGATTGCTCAGAAAGACGAGTGCCGAAAAGAGCATGAGCAGCAGTCCGGGGACGGTAAACGCGTCGCAAAGCACCTTGCATTTTTCTGCCCAATCCGTCATGCCGAAATAACCATAGGCAAACAACACGATCAGGAGCATCGCGGCGCCCAGCGCCAGGCATACGGCGTATGCGGATATGATTTTCAGGATGCTTTTCTTCAAAATGACCTCACTTCAGTTCTTCCCTGTATTTGAGTTCTTCCGCGTCGTTGCAATAGACGAAATGCCCCGGCGCCACCTCTCGCATGGACGGTTTATCCACGGAATAATCGTGTTCCGCGATCGGGTTATAGGTGATCCTGGTGCGCTTCTTCTCGTAATGCGGATCGGGCAACGGGATCGCCGAAAGGAGCGACTTCGTATAAGGATGCAGAGGATGCGCGAACAATTCATCCGAGGGCGCGAGCTCGACCATCTTTCCGAAGTACATGACGCCGATGCGATCGGAGAAATATTTGACGACGGAAAGATCGTGCGCGATGAAGAGAATGGTCAGCCCCAGTTTATCGCGCAATTCGTTCAGCAGGTTGATGACCTGCGCCTGGATGGATACGTCGAGCGCGGAGATGGGTTCGTCCGCGATGATCATGTCGGGGTGCATGATGACCGACCGTGCGATCCCGATACGCTGGCGCTGACCGCCCGAAAATTCGTGAGGATAGCGCCCCGCGTGCTCGCGCACGAGTCCGACCATTTCGAGGATCTCATATACCTTTTCGTCGATATACTTCTTATCCCTGATCCCGTTGATGACGAGTCCCTCGGAGACGATCTCGCGCACGGTCATGCGCGGGTTGAGCGACGCGATGGGATCTTGGAAGATCATCTGGATCTTTGTGATCAGCTTGGTCTTTTTCGCGATCGAACGCTCTTTGCGGTATTCTTTTTTCAGCTTTTTCGTCTGTTCGGGATCCTCTTTCGCCTCCTCGAACAGAGCTTCGTACTTGGTTTTCAGCTCGGCGAGCAGTTTATCCGAATACTCCTTGTCCGATTTGGTGTGATCGCGGCGGGCGTCCTCGATGTTCTTCTTGTTTTCGAGAAGAACGATCGTAAAAGCCGCCTTCGCGTCGTCGATCTTTTTGCGGCATTCCTCTGCCTTGGAAGGATCCGCTTTCCGCTCCGCTTTTGCCGCGCGGATCGCTTCTTTCTTCTCCTTCGCCGCCGCCGCGATCGCATCGCGGTAAGATCGAGTCCCCGCGCAGATGCGCTGTCCCTTGAAGTAGATATTGCCCGAAGTGATGTCGTACAGCTTTATAATGGAGCGCCCCGTCGTCGTCTTGCCGCAACCTGATTCGCCGACCAGTCCGAACACTTCACCCTTTCTGATCTCAAAATTGACGTCGTCCACCGCTTTGAGTTCCTTGCGCCCCATTTTGAAATACTGGCACAAGTGCTCGACGCGGAGCAATACTTCGTTATTGTTTTCCATGCTCAGCGCCTCCTAATTTTTTCATGCGCTTGATGCGATCGGTGATCGTCTTAGGGATCGGCACCTTGGGTGCGTCCGGATGGAGAAGCCACGTCGCCGCATAATGCGTGGGCGAAACCTCGAACATGGGCGGTTGCTGCTCGAAATCGATCTGCAACGCGTACTTGTTGCGTTCCGCAAACGCGTCTCCGACGGGCGGATAGATCATATTCGGCGGCGTGCCGGGGATCGCGTCCAGCTTCTCGTTGGTATCGAGATCGGGCATGGACGAAAGCAGAGCCCAGGTGTACGGATGACGGGGATCATAGAAAATGTCGTCCGCCGTGCCGTATTCGACGATCTTGCCCGCATACATGACGGCGATCTTGTCCGCCATGTTCGCAACCACGCCCAGATCGTGCGTGATGAAGATGACGGAGAGATTTCTCTCCTCTTTCAGCTTGTTGATGAGTTCGAGGATCTGCGCCTGAATGGTGACGTCCAGCGCGGTCGTCGGCTCGTCGCAGATGAGGATGTCGGGATTTGCCGCCAGCGCGATCGCGATGACGATACGCTGACGCATCCCGCCCGAAAACTCGAAGGGATACTGATTGTAACGGATGCGCGGCTCGGGAATGCCCACTTCGTCCATCAGCTTGATCGCCTTCTCCCGCGCCATGCGCTTGGTGACGCGATACACGACCTGCGACGCCTTGTCCTTGAAAAAGTCGATGAGTTCAACGCTCCTTGCGCGACCGTCGAACGCGTCCGCTTGCGCCACATCCGCCGCATACTTCTCTTCCAGACGGTCGAGAATGGCGACGATGTTGCGGATCTGCTCCCCGAGATCCATCACGACTTTGGGAACGACCTTCCAGTCAACGTTCTTTCCCTTGGCGATGAGCGCGTCGCGGCGTTTGGTCTGCCGTTCGTAACGCGCCTCCTCTTTGGGATTGTTTTTGCAATAGAAGAAATAGCGTTCGACCGCATTTTTGAGACTGTTGGAGAAAGTATAGGCAATACTGTCCTTATTGACGGAAAGCCTGTCGATGGAACGTTCCACCAATGCGGAAAATTCTGCGCAACGGCGGCGCGTTTCTTTCTTTTCCGGCGAGCCCGCGAGGAAATACTCCCGAAGTGCGCCGATCTTTTCCGGCACCTCGCGTTTGAGGGCGAGCGAATTTTCATAAGAACGCTGTACGCCGCGGATGACGAGCGCAAGAAATTCGTTCATGAAATTCTCGTTGAGATATGCGAGCGCTTTTTCGTTGAGCTCTTCCACTTCCATCTGCTCGGGCGCGGAACCGGGATTCTTGTATTGATAGAACCCGATGCGGAAGAAGTTGGGCTTCGTCTGTTCACAGATCTCTCTGAGCAGGTCCTTCAACTCCGAAAGGAGCGCGACTGTTGTCTCGGGGACCTCTCTTTTTACCTCTTCGCCCGTGATGAGACGCCGCACGCTCTGCACGGCGCTCCATTTTTCCTTAAAACGGTCGCTCTCTTCTTTGAGCCTGAGGGCAATCGCGGAGAGCCTGTCCTCGTACTTCGCCGTGAGGAACGGATCTCTGACCGCGGCGAGCTTTTTGGAAAAGACGATGAGCTTCGCGCGAATGTCTGCCTTCTGCTTGTGTTCGGTGCGGAAGAGCAAGTCTTCGATGTCCGCATACAGCTCTTCGGCGCGCGTATGCGCGATGTTGTACGAATTTTCCAGTTTGAGCGCGGAAATGTTGAACTTATCGAACGTTTCGACCAGTTCTTTGATCCGCGCGATCGTCTCGGGATTTTCCTTGCCGACCGCCTCGTCCATGAAAACTTTCAGGCGCGCGAGCATAGTGTTGAATTCCTTTCTGCCCGCACGGCGGTTCGCCTTGTTTTTGAGGAGCATCGCCTCGGTGATCTGTTTGCCGATCTTGACGATGGGATCGAGGCTAGACAGCGGATCCTGGAAGATCATGGAGATCTTGTCTCCTCTGATCTTGTGCATATCGTCCTCGCCCACTTTGAGCAGGTCTTTCCCGTCGTAGAGGATCTCGCCGCCTTCGATGATGGCGTTCCCCGCGAGAATGCCGAGGATCGCCTTGGATGTGACCGATTTTCCCGAACCCGATTCGCCGACGATCGCGAGCGTTTCGCCCCGTTCGAGGTCGAAAGAGATGTCGCGGACCGCCTTGACGGTGCCGTTCACGGTGCGGAAGGATACTTTCAGTTTTTTGACTTGAAGGATCTTATCCATGGCTTATTCCTCCACTCCGCGCAAGGACGGGTTGAATGCGTCGCGCAGGCCGTTTCCGAACAGGTTGAAGCAGATCATGAGCAGGGAAATGACGATCGCGGGAATGATCATCAGGTGAGGATAGTTGGTCCAGATGCTGGACGCGTCGGAGAGCAAGGTGCCGAGGCTCGTCATGGTCGAACCGCCGAGGTTGATGATCCCGAGGAAGCTGAGCATACTCTCGCTGAAAATGACGCTCGGGATGACGAGGACGGACGAAGTGATGATCGTACCCAAAGAGTTGGGGAAGATGTGTTTCCAGATGATGCGCCTGTCTCTTGCGCCCAACGTGCGCGCCGCCATGACGTATTCCTGATTCTTGAATCGGTAGAACTGCGTACGCACGCGGCTGGAAGTGCCGATCCAGCCCGTCAGCACGAAGGCGAACAGCAGGCTCGGGATCGGCCCCCACGAGGCGGCAAGGTGGATCTGGAACAGGGTCGCGACGACGATGAACGGAACGCCCGAAAGGATATCGGCGATACGTTCCAGGAACAAGTCGATCGCGCCGCCGTAATACCCTTCGATCGCGCCGTAGATCGCGCCGATCAGGAAGTTGATGAGCGAAACGCTGATCGCAACGAGCAAGCTGAGCTTGATACCGCTTGCAAGACGAAGCGCGAGGTCATACCCCTGGCTGTCCGTTCCGAAAATGTATTCCGGCTCGAAGCCGTTCACATAACGGTAATAGTTGTAGTAAAGAATGCGCACTTTATACTGCGCGGTCGTCGCGTCGCCGCCACCCGTATATTCGTAATAAATGACGTTCCCGTCCGCGTCGCGCTTGTAGTTGTCTTCCAGCGGAACGCCGTCGTCGAGGGAAATGCTCTTGTCCTCTCCGTTTTTCGTGGTGACGGGGTTGGCTTTCGCGTCCGTCTTATACCAGTAATTCGCGTCCGTAGCATCATAACAATACCCGTTCGCCGTATCGACAAGCGGATACAGGACCTGAATGCCCGTCTCCTCCTGCCATGCGACAATGTTTGCATATTCCGACTGCTGAATGGAGCGATACAGGAACCCTACTTCGAGATAGGTATCGATCTTGGCGGAATAAACCGTCTTGCCCGCCTGCATATACTCATTCTTGATCTTGAGAATGGGCTGATAATAGCTGTCTTTCCCCTCTTCCCAGGTCGCGCCCTCGCCGTCGGCATCTTCCGCGCCGATCCCCTTCGCGATCTCCTTGATGAGCGCTCTCTCGTTGAAATCGCGCGTCATGCCGCCGTCGGCAATGCCGATCTCGCGCAGGATGAGGTTTCTCGGGCCCTTCTTCGAGTAATAAGTATCCATAAAGCTCGCGTCGTAACGGAAGTTGAAGAGCGGGACAAAGATCGCGTAAAGGACGATCGCAAGGATGATGACCGCCGCGACGACGGAGGCCTTGTTCTTGCGGAATCGGATCCACGCGTCCTTGAAATAGCCGATGGGCTTGGTGTCGAATTTCTTATCGGAAAGTTTTTCGCCGACGTTTGCGAAGGCGAATTTCTCCTTCGGGATCTTCGTCTCTTCGGGGAGATTGGTCTGCTTGTTTTCGTTATCCATGTCACTTCTCCCCCATTCGTATTCTCGGGTCGATGAAGCCGTAACTGATGTCGACCACGATGCCCGCCAGAAGTCCGACGAACGTGTAGAAAATACTGTCCATCATGAAGACGTCATAGTCCCGGAAAGTAATCGAACGGATATAGAGCTGACCGACTCCGGGGATCGAGAAGATCTGTTCGATGATCATAGAGCCGCCCAGAATGCCGATGAAGCTGGAAATGATCATGGGCAGGATGGGCACCATCGCGTTTTTGAGCGCGTGGCGCGTCGTCGCCTGCGCGCGCGTCAGCCCCTTCGTGCGGGCGAGCAGCATATAATCGGAGGTCAGCGTTTCGGTCAGTTCCGCGCGGGTGAAACGCGTCAGCCCCGCGATCGTGCCGAAGGAGAGCGCAAAGACGGGCGGGATCATGCTGTAAAACATCTTCCAGGTGAACCACGAACCGCCTGCATCCGCGAGCGAATAGACGTTGAGCGGGAACCAGCCGAGCTTGAAGTACAGGAAATACTGCACGAGGAACGCATAGACGTAGCTCGGAATGGAAACGAACAGCATGACCAACGTACTGATAACATGGTCCTGCCATTTGTTCTTCTTGATCGCCGCCAACACACCGAGTCCGATGCCGAAGGGAATGGACAGAATCAGCGAATAGAGATTGACGAGCACGGTGGGAAGAAGTCTGTCCATGACGACTTCCCATGCCGGAGTCAACATGGAGATAGACCACGACGTACCGAAATCCCATGCGGTGAAGATATTTCTCAGATAAATTCCGTATTGAATGAGAAGCGGTTCATTATAACCGAGCGCTTCCCAACGCGCAAGGATCAGCGCCTGCTGATTTTTATCCTGAGGCAACTCTCTCGGCAAAATCCTGATCAGCACAAAGCAGATCGTCGTGATGACGAACAGCGTGAAGAACATGAGCAGAATTCTTTTCAGAACGTATTTTGCCATTATTTTCTCCTTTTCGGTAATTTTTTCGTCCGCCGCACTGCAAAATCACTATGCGGCAAAACGCCGAAAATTATGAGTAATGGGAGAAAACAAATCTCCCATTACTGACAATTTTACTATTCGGTTCTTGCTCTTACATCAGGTGTAATTGAGCTGACCGCCCTGCTCCTTGACAAAATCAGCCCATTCTGCGTCGTCATAGTTATAGGACATCAGACGAAGTCCGCCGAAGCCATACATGATGTTGTAGGTATCCGTGTAATTGCTGCACTGATAGGACAACAGCGAGCAGATCGTCGTATCGCAAAGCGGGATACGGTAATAGGTACCGAGGAACGCTTCTTCAAGCTGTGCGGTAATGGAAAGCTTGGTAGCAAAATCAGCTTCTGTATATTTACCGGAACCGATCATGCAGTTGGACCACTCCTGCCACGTCATCGTCTCCTCTTTCCCATTCACGGTGAGAGTAAGATCTTCCGTCTTCGGATCATAGCAGCCCGCCTCGTTAATATCATACTGATCGGGATCCATGTAAACCTGGAAGTTTCTGAACGGATAGAATGCCGCGCCGCCCCATGCGCCGTAACCGATCGCATAGTTGCCGTTAGGAATTTCGTCATATCTGTTGTTCAGATTGCCGACCGCTTCAAGCGTAACCGTACCGAATCCGGAACCCTGAATTGCAGCATTGATAAACTCGTTCATCAAGGCGATCTGAGCATTATCGTCAGAAGTCAACGCACCCGCCGACCATGCGATCTTGATCTTAACGGGATCGCCCGCCTTGTAAAGCCCTGCCGCGACGAGTTCTTCGCAAGCCGTCTTCATCAGAGCCTTTGCTTCGGTCAGGTTATACCCGTTGATGGACTCATAAGCCTCTTTCAACGTCTTATACGTCTCACCTTCACCTTCTCCGTATTTAACTCCGTAAAGGTCGCAGATCGCCTGCATCGCTTCGTCCGTGTCTCTGTATCTCGAGTTGGGATCGTTGTAAACGTCATAGAAATACAGATCGTTCATCAGCGAATAAGCGGGTTTATATCCGGGCGTAGAAGCCACATATTTCGATCTGTCGATAGCAAGGCTGAATGCCTTACGGAAATTCTTATTGGAAAGAACGACGCTGTTGGTATTGCCCTTGGACGTATCCATCGTCTTGAGCGTGTTGACATTGGTATTGAAGAACAAGCTCAGCGTATAGGTCTCATCCACGCGATAGAGCTGATCACTCAACGAATAGGTAGACAACTCATCTGCCGCAGGAGACCACTCGGTCAGTTCGCCCTTGAGGAACGCCTGCTTCATCGCATCTAAAGTCAGAACGTCGATAACAATTCTCGTCGTCTGATGCTGAAGCTGTTTTTCACCGTCAACCTCAAAGTTGGTATAGGAAACCAGCTTGCCGTCCTCGCCTTCTTCAAAGCCATACCAGTGCTCGTTCTGCACGAATACCATCTGCTTCTCTTCCTGATAGAAGTCAAGCTTATAGATACCGTAAGACATCGTCGTCTCTTTGGACGTACCGTAATCGGTCGTGACGAGCTCGCCCGTCGTATCCTTTCCTGCTTCATACAGATCCTCATAGACGAGCCAGGTGGACGTCAATGAGGTCATGAAGTAGTTGATATCGATATACGTCTGGTTTACATAGCGGATGGTATAATCGTCCACTTTGTAGCAGCCGACCGTATCGTCATAATTAACCTTCTCGCCGAATTTACCGGTATTATAGAAGAGGAATTCCTTATAAAGTCCCTCGACGACCTCTCCGTTCTCATCGTAAATGCTCATACCGAACGCCGAGAGATACTGATCCATGACGACCAAAGCCAATTCCTTGTTTTCGGCGGTCATTTCAATATAGCCGTAAGGGTTTGCCTTTTCGGCAAGGGCCTTATAGTTCGTTTCGCCGGGCACAAGCAGCTTCGTGGGATCCTCTTCATCGTATACGTCTCTGATATAACCCATGTCATAGAGGTCGTAAATCGAATATCCGGACAAGGTCATATTCGTACTGGTAAGGTTGATATAGGTAGCCTGAGAATTGAGATCGAAGCTGTAATCGGGCGTGTCATTTTCCCCGTAAGGAGGAACGATCGGAGAATAGATGGGCGCTTCCGAATTATAATATGCCGCAGCGCCTGCCAGAGCGGACTCGCCCGCGATGTACAGATTCGCGCGATAGTTTCTCATCTTGGAATTGAGAAGCTGCTGCATGGAATAGATATAGTCGTCCGCAGTGATCTCCTCACCGTTTTCCCACTTGGCGTCGGGATTGAGCGCGATCTCGAAGACAAAACCGGATTCCGTCGTTTCCGCCGTCTTTCCCTCCTGCAACGTGACGCCGTACTTGGTAAGATCGGACTGATGCTCTTTCGTCACGTCGGTGACTTTCGTCGCCATCTCGTAGACCCACTGGTACTCGCCCGTCTCACTGTTCTTGATAGACATGTCTACGAACGGCTGGGACAGATAAAGTAAGACAGTCTGATCGGCGTTCGTTTCCCAAGTATGGGGGTTCCAGTTATTTGCGAGAGCCGTGGTCGCAGTTCTGTAGGTGTACTGTCCGGGCTGCGCGTTGGAATTATCCCCGCACCCTGCGGCAACAGCACAAACAGATGCCGTCATGGCAACGGCGAGTGCGGCAGTGCCAACTCTCTTCATCGTTTTGCTCATTGCAAAGCCTCCTATAATTCTTTCTTCCGCGCATTACCCGCACGGACGGTACGTCAAACGAGAACGAGCCCCTATTCTTCTTCCGCTTTCCTGATTTCATCGGGAAAGCCTTCCGATAAATATTTTTGGTGTATAAATGCCAATTTATACACCAAGACGGGGGTACCCCCGTCTGATTTTCCGAGCCGCTCCGCATCCTTCCGCAAAACTCGCGCCTTGCGGAAAAACCGGAGCGCAACACCCGATCAAACCTCGCTTTTCTCTTTTGATGTTACTTAAAATTTTACATAATTTTTATACATTTGTCAATAGTTTCTTTATGCGTTCCGAAATTTTTCACTTTCTTTTTGCTTTCACAAATATTATGCCGATTATAATCGAAAGTTATACATTTATATAGAAAAAGCGCGTATGCCCATGAAAACGTGCAAAAGACGGACTTGAATCAGCCCGTCTTTTGCTTTACCCGCCATTCGGATATGTGTGAATATATACAATATAATGAATAAGTTCATGTCAGATATGCCAGATCAGACGGGAATAATCGCTCACCGAACGGTCTGCGGAGAACTTGCCGCTGTGCGCGAGATTTTTGAGGCATTTGAGATAAAATTCATCCGTCCCGTAATCGCGCAGGAGCTGTTCCTTCACGCGGACATAATCGGCAAAATCGTACAATACGATGTAGTGATCGGGATCGTATCCTTCCACGATGCTCTCGTACAGCTTGCGCAGGACGCCCGTCCCGCCGTCGTCGAACGTGCCGTCGATCATCGTCTCCACGACGCGCTTGAGTGCGGGATTTTCCGCGAGGATCTGCCTCGGTGAATAGAATTTCTTGATGTCGGGAACGTCTTCCACGCGCGCGCCGAAGATGTAGTTGTTTTCGATGCCCGCCTCTTCGCAGATCTCCACGTTCGCGCCGTCCATCGTGCCGAGCGTGACCGTTCCGTTGAGCATGAACTTCATGTTGCCCGTTCCCGAAGCCTCCATGCCTGCCATGGAGATCTGTTCGGAGATATCCGCCGCGCAGACGATCTTCTCCGCATAGGACACGTTGTAATTCTGCACGAACACGACCTTCATGTAACGGGAAACCGCCTCGTCGCCGTTGACGAGCTTCGCGATCTCGTTGATGAACTTGATGATCGCCTTCGCGTTATAATACCCGGGCGCCGCCTTCGCGCCGAAAAGGAACGCCGTCGGCGTGAAATCCTTCATGCGGCCTTCTTTGATCTCGTAATAGAAATACAGAATGGACAGAGCGTTCAGAAGCTGACGCTTGTACTCGTGCAGGCGCTTGACCTGTACGTCAAACGCGAAGTCGGGCGAGATCTTCACTCCTTCCGCCTTTTCGATATACGCCGCGAGCTTTTCCTTGTTCTTTTTCTTGATCCCGCGGAACGCGGGGAGCATCTCCGTGAGGACGGGATCGAGCTTGCTCAGTTCGGACAGCTCGGTATGCCACTGCGTTCCGATACGCTTGTCGATCTCCTTTGCCATTTCGGGGTTGTTGAGGAGCATCCAACGACGGGGCGTGATGCCGTTGGTGATGTTCACGAATTTGTCGGGATACTTTTCGTACCAATCGCGGAAGGTCTCGCGCTTGAGGATGTCCGTGTGGATCTGTGCGACGCCGTTCACCTTGGCGCAGACATAAATCGCGAGGTTCGCCATGTGCACGATCCCGTCCTTGACGATATAATAGCGGTTGGGATCGGCGCCCTCTTTTTCCAGCTTCTGCTGACAGGTGACGATCTGCTCGTATACCGCGGGAAGCAGGTCTTTGAGCGCGAGCGCGTCCCACTTTTCCAGCGCTTCCGCCATGATGGTGTGATTGGTAAAATTGAACGCGCGCGAGCAGATATCGAACGCCTCTTCGAAAGAAAGCCCTTCCAGGCGCAGAAGGCGCAGCATTTCGGGGATCGCGAGCACGGGATGCGTGTCGTTGAGCTGGAACACGCGGTGCTCGGGCAGTTCGGAAAGCGGCTTGCCCGTCTTTTTATACTTGCGCAGAATATCCTGCAAGGACGCGCTCACCATGAAATACTGCTGGCGCAGGCGCAGGATCTTGCCCACCATCGTGTTGTCGTTGGGATAGAGCACGTCGGTGATCTTGGTCGCGTTGAAGTTCTCCTCCGCGATGCGTTCCCCTTTCATCTCGTTGAAGCTCGCGAAATCGAAGGGGCGCAGCGGTTCGCTCTGCCACAGGCGCAACGTGTTCACCACGCCGTTACGGTAGCCGAAGATCGGCATATCATAGGGAACCGCCCACACCGTCTGATCGGAAAAGACGACCTTGACCGCTTCGCGCTCCACGCGCACGCTCCATGGATCGCCCCATTTAAGCCAATCGTCCCCTTCCTCGTGCTGAAATCCGTCCGCAAACGTCTGACGGAAGAGCCCGTAGCGGTAGCGGATGCCGTAGCCGTCGAGCGGCAGATCGCGGCTCGCCGCGCATTCGAGATAGCACGCCGCAAGCCTGCCGAGACCGCCGTTGCCGAGCGCCGCGTCCTCCACCTCTTCGAACTCGCCGAGGTCGACGCCGACGGACGACATGATCTTCCTCGCTTCGTCCAGGACGCCCAGATTGAGCAGGTTGGAATAGATAGCTCTGCCCATCAGGAACTCGGCGGAGAAGTATGCGCAGCGTTTCTGTTTGGACTGCGTCGATTTCATCCAAGCGTCGTACGCCTTCATCATGACCGCCTTGGACAGGGCGTTGTACCGCTCCTTTTTGTTGGCGGAAGCGAGATCGCACGCGTAATCGCCGCGCAGGATCGCGTTCACGTCCGCAAGGAACTCTTCTTTATTCAATTTCATGTTTTCTTCCTCCCGTCGCGGGGAGTCTTCCCCGCGCCCTCTAACAGAAACCGACGCAAAGTGCCTGGGCATTTTCCGTCGGTCGTTTTTTTACAATCTTTTTTTATATTACCACAATATATGAGGGAAGTCAACCTGTTTCGACCTTATTCATGCGTTTCCGCAAAAAAGCGAAAGAAAAAACGCGGCTAAGCGGCGCCGCGTTTTTTCTTTTCTTTCCGCAATTTCTGCCGCGAACGGGTGATCATATAGATCCCCATGCCCACGACGAACAGGCACACCGCCCCGCCCGTAAAAGCGTTGAAGACAAACGTTTCCCTGCTCTCCGAGCCGAACGCGGCGAGCATCGCCGTCTGCAACGCCAATAGCGACACGATCGCGTCCGCGAGATTGATGTTGCGCAACGCGCGCACGCTCTCCGCACGGAAGCGGTGCGCTTTGACCGCGTTGACGATCGCCAGCGTCAGCTTGTAGGTCGTATAAGCCGCCGCGGCGTAGATCATGACGCCCGCATAGCGAAACCCGTTTTTCATGATGACCATCTGCACCACCGCCAACGAGAGCGCGAGCGTCAGCACGATGAGCATCGCGCCGCATTGCCCGTACATCTTGGCACGTCCGAACTCCCGCTCTTCTTCCGTGAGTTCGGACTTCCCCTCTTTCCTGACAAAGTTGAGCACGAAAAAACGCATGAAACTCAACAGCAAATGATATGCCGCGAGCGCGCCGTACCATACGGAAGACGCGATGAGCGCGAGCGTCCCTTCGAACAGAGCGTAAGCGACGTTGATCGCCAAGCGCATCCCCGAATAGACATGCGTGCGAAACCCGTAGTTGCGCACGAAGCGCCCGGGGAGGGAATCCTCCTCCGTCCTTTCATAGACGAACCCTTTGACACGGCGGATCCCCGAGACGGAGATATAAACGCAATAAGCGAGCAACAGCGCCGTGACGGCATAGACGGCGTATTCCGCCCCGTACGTTTCGAGGTCGGAGGCGAGCAACGAGCAGGTAAAGACGAGCATGATCAGGAACAGCGCGTAGCTCAGCGCCGAAAGGCGCCAGCCCGGACAGACGATCTTTTTCCATACCTTTTTCCAAAAATTCACGCGCGCCGCTCCTTCTTTTCTCTTTCATCGATTATACCTCTTTTTGTCTCGTTTGTCAATTGATAATTTTTTAACGATTTTAGCGAAAGGATGCTCGAAACGCTCATATTTTGCTTGATATTTTCTCGCGCCTGTGATAGAATAAACGAGGTATCTTTTGTTTTTCGAACGAATCCGCCTTTTTTCGTCAAAACGGGAAAAGACGAGCGATTGCGATAAGGAGGTTTCTATGGACAAACAAAACGCGTTCCGCGGCACCGCCGAGCAGGAAGCGAAGCTGAAAGCGGTCATCGACGAATCCCGCACGACGCCGGGATGCCTGATGCACGTTTTACAGGAAGCGCAGGGCATTTACGGGTATCTCCCCATCGAAGTGCAGACGATGATCGCCGAAGGACTCGGGATCTCCCTCTCCGAGGTATTCGGCGTGGCGACCTTTTATTCTCAATTTTCTCTCAAACCGAAGGGAAAACACCGCATCAGCGTCTGTCTGGGAACGGCTTGCTATGTCAAGGGTTCGGACAAGATCCTTGCCGAACTGGAAAAAGAGCTGGGCATCAAATGCGGGGAATGCACCGAGGACGGGCTTTTCTCCATCGATAGTTGCCGCTGCGTCGGCGCGTGCGGGCTTGCGCCCGTCATGATGATCGGCGACGAGGTCTACGGAAAACTCACCCCCGAAATGGTCAAGGGCATCATCGACAAATACAAGGAGGCGGAATATGACAATCACTGAACTTGACGCCATCCGCAAAAGAAAAGAAGACCTGATCAAGGTACGCCGCGTCGTCAAAGAAGAAGGCGAAAAACTCGCCGCAAAGACGGGCTATCGCAAACAGGTGCTCGTGTGCGGGGGCACGGGCTGCACCTCCTCCCATTCCATGCAGGTCATCGAACAGCTGGAAAAATCGCTCAAAGAACTCAAGATCAACGACATCCTCATCGTCAAGACGGGCTGTTTCGGACTGTGCGCGCTCGGCCCCATCATGATCGTCTATCCCGAAGGCGCGTTCTACGCGCAGATGACGCCCGAGCACGTCAAGACGGTCGCGGAAAAGCATCTCGTCAAGGGTGGCGAGATCGTCAAAGAGCTGCTCTATCAGGGCACGGTCACCAAGTCGGGCGACATCATCCCCTTCTCGGAGACTCCCTTCTATAAAAAACAGATGCGCATCGCATTGCGCAACTGCGGCGTGGTCGCGCCCGAGGACATCGAAGAGGCGATCGCGGCGGGGGATTACGCGGCGCTGGAAAAGGTGCTCACCAAAATGACGCCCGACGACGTCGTCAACGAAATGCTCGCTTCGGGCTTGCGCGGCAGAGGCGGCGCGGGCTTCCCGACAGGCAGAAAATGGGCGTTCGCGAAGGCTTCGCAGGGAACGGAGAAATACGTCTGCTGCAACGCCGACGAAGGCGATCCCGGCGCGTTCATGGACCGTTCCGTGCTGGAAGGCGATCCCCACTGCGTGCTGGAAGCGATGACCATCGCAGGATATGCGATCGGCTCGCACCACGGTTTTATCTACGTCCGGGCGGAATACCCCATCGCCGTACAGCGCTTGCGCATCGCGATCGCGCAGGCGCGCGAATGCGGGCTCCTCGGCAAAAACATCCTCGGCTCGGGATTCGATTTTGACATCGAAATCCGTCTCGGCGCGGGCGCATTCGTCTGCGGCGAAGAGACGGCGCTCATGACGAGCATCGAAGGACACCGCGGCGAACCTCGTCCCCGTCCTCCTTTCCCCGCCGTCAAGGGGCTGTTCGGCAAACCCACTATCCTGAACAACGTTGAGACGTGGGCGAACGTCAACCCCATCATCATGAACGGGGCGGCGTGGTTCTCCTCCATCGGCACCCCGACCTCTTCGGGCACGAAGGTATTCGCGCTCGGCGGGAAGATCACCAACGTCGGCCTCGTGGAAGTCCCCATGGGCACCACCCTGCGCGAAATCGTGGAAGAGATCGGCGGCGGCATCCCCAACGGCAAGAAATTCAAAGCCGCGCAGACGGGCGGCCCTTCGGGCGGATGTATCCCCGCGGAGTGCATCGACACCCCCATCGACTATGACAGCCTCCTCGCCATCGGCTCCATGATGGGGAGCGGCGGCATGATCATCCTCGACGAAGACACCTGTATGGTGGACATCTCCAAATTCTATCTCGAATTCACGGCGGACGAATCGTGCGGGAAGTGCACGCCCTGCCGCATCGGCACCAAGCGGCTGTTGCAGCTTCTGACCAAGATCACCGAGGGCAAGGGCGAAATGGAAGATCTCGTCAAGATCGAAGAGCTCGCCACTCACATGAAGCAATCCTCGCTGTGCGCGCTCGGTCAGTCCGCGCCCAATCCCGTCCTCTCCACCATGCGCTATTTCAGGGACGAATACGTCGCGCATATCGAGAAAAAGACGTGTCCCGCTGGCGTGTGCAAGGCGCTCCTCAGCTACTACATCGATCCCGACAAGTGCAAAGGATGTACCCTGTGCGCGAGGAACTGCCCCGTCAAGGCGATCAGCGGCGCGATCAAGACGCCGCACATCATCGACAAGACCAAGTGCGTCAAGTGCGGACTGTGCATCGCGAACTGTAAGTTCAACGCGGTCGTGAGAAAGTGAGGTGAGCAGAATGAGTACGAAACTGATCAACGTAAAAATCAACGGGATCAACGTGACCGTTCCCGAAGGCACGACCATCTTGCAGGCGGCGCGGAAAGCTCACATCGAGATCCCCACCCTCTGCTATCTCAAAGACGTCAACTGCGTCGGCTCCTGCCGTATGTGCGTCGTGGAAGCGACGGGCGCGCGCGGACTGGTCGCGGCGTGCGTCTATCCCGTGGCGGAAGGCATGGAGGTGCGCACCAACACCGAAAAATGCCGCCAGTCGCGCAAGATGACGCTCGAGCTCATTTTGAGCAAGCACAAGAAAAAATGTCTCTCCTGCGAGAGAAACCATAACTGCGAATTGCAGAAGCTCTCCCTCGGATACAGCGTGGACGAAGATCGCTTCAAGGGCGAAGATTTCGTGCTTCCCATTGACACGTCCACCCCTTACGTCGTGCGCGACAACGACAAGTGCATCAACTGCATGCGCTGCGTCGCGGCGTGCCGCAAACAGCACGTGGACGCGATCGGTCCCATCGGCAGAGGCTTCCACGTCCATATCGGCAGTGCGTTCGACCGTCCCCTTTCCGAATCCCCCTGCGTGGGATGCGGACAGTGCATCGTCGCCTGCCCCGTCGGCGCGCTCTCCGAGCGCAGCACCATCGACGAGGTATGGAAAGCGCTTTCGGACAACACGAAGAAGGTGGTGTTCTACACCGCTCCCTCCGTCCGCGCGACGCTGGGCGAGGCGTTCGATCTGCCCGTCGGCACCAACGTGGAAGGCAAGATGGTCGCGGCGATCCGCCGCCTCGGTCCTCACGCCGTGTTCAACATGGACGTGACCGCCGACCTCACCATCATGGAAGAGGCGAGCGAGCTCATCAACCGCATCAAGACCAACAAACCCCTGCCCATGTTCACGTCTTGCTGTCCCGGCTGGATCAAGTTCGTGGAGCAGACCTATCCCGAACTCATCCCTCATCTTTCCACCTGTAAATCGCCTCAGCAGATGTTCGGTGCGCTCTTAAAGAGCTATTGGTGCGAAAAACACGACATTTCGCCCGAAAACCTGTATGTGGTCAGCGTTATCCCCTGCACCGCGAAGAAATACGAATGCGAGCGCGAGCAGATGCCCGACGACGTGGACGCGGCGATCACGACGCGCGAACTCGCGCGCATGATCAAGACGGCGGGCATCAAGTTCACCGAACTTCCCGACGAGGAATTCGACAATCCCTTCGCGACGGCGACGGGCGCGGGAAGCATCTTCGGCGCGACGGGCGGCGTCATGGAAGCGGCGCTCCGTACGGCGGCGCGGATGCTGGACGGGAACTTCGAAGCGCTCGACTTCTTCGCCGTGCGCGGTTCGCAGGGCATCAAGGAGGCGACCTATCTCGTCGCGGGACACACCCTGCGCGTGGCGGTCGCTTCAGGGCTGGATAACGCGCGCATCATCGCGGAACAGGTGCGCTCGGGCGAGAAGAAATACGACTTCGTCGAGATCATGGCGTGCCCCGGCGGGTGCGTGAACGGCGGCGGACAACCCACCCTTTCGGACAGCGTGCGCAACACCGTGGAACTCAAAGAGGCACGCGCGCGGGCGCTGTATGACTGCGACAACAAGAACGACCTGCGCCGTTCGGCGGATTCGCCCGTCATGGACGTGATCTACGAAGATTTCCTCGGATTCCCGAACAGCCGCAAGGCACACGAGATCCTGCACACCACCTACCGCGCAGACAAGCGCGTCTGACAAACGGCACGAAACGCCCCGCGCTTTTTCCGCGGGGCGCTTTTCATGCGAAAAATCTTTTCGCGCCGAAAATTCTATCCGTCTGCGTTTGACTTTTTTTCCGCGGCGGCATATAATGTTCCGGATGCATATTTCCGTCAGACAACGGAGCCTCGGGGTCCTGTATATTCTCGGCGCGGCGCTCTGCTTTGCGCTCATGAACCTGTTCGTTCGGACGGCAGGCGAGCTCCCCGTCATGCAGAAGGTATTTTTCCGCAACCTCGTCGCGACCTTCGTCGCCTTTTTCATGCTCCTTTCCCAAAAGGAAAAATTCCGCATCAAAAAGGGATGTTTCAAATATCTGTTTGCCCGCGCGAGCATCGGGTTTCTCGGCGTTATCCTCAATTTCTACGCGATCGACCGACTGAACATCTCGGACGCGTCCATCCTCAACAAACTTTCCCCCTTCTTCGCCATTCTCTTTTCGGCGTTGCTGCTCAAAGAGAAACCGACGAAAACCGACCTGCTGTTCGTGCTTCTCACCTTCGGCGGCGCGATGTTCGTCATCAAGCCCACCTTCGGTTGGGAAGTCGTGCCCGCGCTCGCGGGGTTCGCCAGCGGGATGTGCGCGGGGTTCGCCTATACCTATGTCCGCATCCTCGGAAAGCACGGCGAACGCGGAGACATGACCATCTTCTTTTTCTCCGCCTTTTCCACGCTGTGTTCCCTGCCCTTCGTCATCGCCTTTTACGAGCCGATGAGCGCGTGGCAATGGTGTTCGCTCCTGCTCGCGGGCGTATCCGCGACGGGCGGGCAGTTTTTCATCACCGCCGCCTACCGAAAAGCCCCCGCGAAAGAACTTGCGGTCTTTGATTATTCGCAGGTGCTCTTCGCCGCCTTGCTCGGATTTTTCTTCCTCGACCAGATCCCCGATTGGCTGAGCGTGATCGGATATATCGTCATCATCGGGACGGCGGTCGCAAAATGGCTGTACCACATCCGAAGGGACTCGCATCCCCATACGAAGCCCGTACCCCTTCCCGACGAAAACGCCGAAACGAACGAAACGCATGGGAGCGAACGGACGGACGAATGCGCCGAAACGAACGAAACGCAAGAGAGCAAACGGACGGACGAACAAAGCTGACACAAACCGACCGCATCCGCCGCAAAAGGCAGTTCGCCGCAGGGCAATCGTCGGATTTGATATTGCTTTTTTTCAAAAACTATGCTATACTGTAAGCGAACAGTGAAGCAAATCCGAACAACGGAGAGAGATTATGACTGAGAAAGAAAAAACCGACATCATCCGCGAAACGGAAAACATATGCCGTGACGGCGCGAACCCCGCCGACGATATGGCGCCCTCCCCCGAGGAAAAGTTCGCCGAAGAAAAGTTAGGCGAAGCAAAAGCGGACGCTTGTGAGCAGGTCGCGAACAAAAAAAAGCGGAAAGCGAGAACGGAATCGGAAGAAGAGCGGAAGAGTTTTGAAGCGGAATACCAGCAGAAAAAAGAAAAAGAGCTGGAAAAACTCACCCAAGAGATCGAAATGCGCCACCATTCCTCCACCAAGGCGCAAAAACGAAAGTGGTGGATCAAGACGGTGCTCCTTCTCCTGCTCTGCGCCGTTTCCGTCGGGATCATGCTCACGCTCGGAAACTACATCACCGACGGCAAGCAGGTGGGCTTTGTCGAGATGGTGAAAAACATCAACGTCGGATTTTTTATCGCGCTTCTGGCGATCTTGCTGTTGCAAATGATGTTCGAAAGCGCGAAATATTCCTACCTGCTCAAAATATCGACGGGAAAATTCCGCGTCCGAAACGCGGTGAAAACGATGTTCGTGGGGAGATATTACGACGGCATCACTCCCTTCTCGACGGGCGGTCAGCCCTTTCAGATCTACTACCTGCACAAAAAGGACATCCCCGCGGGAGCGGCGACGTCCATCCCTCTCGCGCGGTTTATGGTGAGCACCATCGTCTGGTGCCTGATGGGCATCGTGCTCATGGCGGTCGCCCCCTACTTCCTGCAGGAATCAGCAAACGTCACGATCACCAAGAGCATTTACATCATCGCCTGGATCTGCCTTTCGGTCAACCTCGTCATCCCGCTCGTCGTCGTGTTCGTCTCCGTCTTTCCGAGAGGCGGCAAAAAACTGCTCGTCTTCTTCATCGGATTGCTGAAAAAGATGCGCGTCATCAAGCACAAATACCGCCTGAGCAAAAAATACATCTATGAGGTGCAGGAGTACTCGCAATCCATCAAACTCCTGATCCGCAAGTGGTGGCTGCTCATCCCCCTCGTCATCCTCAGCGTCGGCGAATCCGTCATTTCGTTTTCCATCCCCTTCTTCGTGGTCATCTCGATCGCGAACATCCTGCCAAGCTGGGAACTGCTGCTCCAGATCATGTGTCTTTGCTGCATCTCGCAGTTCTCGGCATCGCTCATCCCCACGCCCGGCACGAGCGGCGCGGTGGAAACGACGGCGTCCCTCGTATTCGTGACCATTTCGGGGATCGATCCCGTCATCGGCTGGGTCATCCTCGCATGGCGATTCTTCACCTATTATATCTATATCCTTTCGGGGATCGGGATCAACATCTTCGAGATCATCCGCAGCGCGGTGCGCAATAAACGCGCACAGCGCATGAACAACACATAACGCCGCGCCCGCCCGTTCCGATCGGAACGGGCGGGCGTTCTCTCCGTCAGAAAAGGGCGGTACTCTCTCCGTCAGAAAAGGGCGGTACTCTCTCCGTCAGAAAAGGGCGGCGGGCGCGTTGAATACGCACCCGCCGCCCTTTCCGTCATGTTGCCGTTTCCCGTCATGCGAGAGGGACGATGGTGGGAGTCGCCTTTCCTTTGTGCAGGACGAGATAACAATAGCTCGGCTCCGCAAAACTGCCGATCGCGCCCGGGTTGATGCACAATACGCCGTCCACGAGATCGACTGCGGCGCGATGGGTATGCCCGTACAGCGCGATCTCGCACCCGTGTTCCTTCGCCTCCTGCGCCAGCCGTTCCAACCCGTGCTTGACCCCGAGCCGATGCCCGTGACAGCAGTAAATGCGGCACCCGTCCTCTTCGATGACCCACTCGTAAGCGCCGCCCGAAAAATCGTTGTTCCCGCGGCAGAGATAGGTCTTTTCGGGATACTGCGTCTGCGCGGCATACAGATCCCCCACGCCGTCACCCAGAAAGACGATGAGATCGTTCTCCTCGAACAGCGGAGCGATACGCGTGACGGCGGAACGATGTCCGTGAGAGTCGGAGATCACCACGGCGGTCGTCATAACTGCGCCTCCAACGCGCGGAGAGCGCGACCGCGGTGAGATACGGAATTTTTTTCCTCTTCCGTCGCCTCGCCGAAACTCTTTTTCAGATCGTCGCTCCAGAACAGGCAATCGTAGCCGAACCCGTGTTCGCCGCGTTCCTCCCGTAAAATTTCCCCGTATGTCCTGCCCTCGGCGCGGATGATCTTCCCGTCGGGAAAGACAAAGGCGATCGCACTCACGAAGCAGGCGCGACGCTCTTCGACGTCCGCCATGTTTTTGAGGAGCAGCGTGCGGTTTTCCTTGTCGCCGCCGCCCGAATAGCGCGCGCTGTACACGCCGGGCGCGCCGCCGAGCGCCTCCACGCACAGCCCGCTGTCGTCCGCGATCGCAGGAACCCCCAACGCCTTGCAGACGGCGCGCGCTTTGAGTTCCGCATTCTCCGCAAACGTCGCACCCGTCTCTTCCACGTCGTCCGTGAAGCCCGCTTCCGAGGCGAACACGATCTCCCAATCGCGCAGGATCGCGCGGAACTCTTCCAATTTATGGCGATTGGAAGACGCCAATACCGCTTTTTCTTTCATATAAGCACCTTCTTGTAGGCGACGCGCTCTTCCGTGCCGCCGTTGATGCGGACGACGCCGCATTCTTCGAATCCGTTTTTCAGAAATACGCCGCGCATGGGCGCGTTGTCTTTATGCGTGTCCGCGCGGACGGACTTTGCCCCGCATTCGCGCGCGAGCGCTTCCGCACCGCCGTAGATGACCGCCGTCACCCCGCGGCGGCGGAAAGCGGCGGAAGTCGCCACCCGATGCACGGCGAGATATCTTCCGTCCTGCTTCCATCTGCCCTCGATGACGTCGTAATCGGGCTCATGCGCGACGATCGTGCATACGCCCGCGATCTCCCCTTCGTCCGTCCTCACGACGTACTGTTCGCCCCGCGCGATCGACGCTTCCGTCTCCTCCCGCGAGGGCGCGCCCGTCGCCTGCCACTGATCGACGCCCTGCTCTTTGAGGAAACGCCGCCCCTCCTGCAACACCCCGAAGATCGCCTCCGCGTCCGTCGGCTCCGCCTTCATCAGCCTCATGCGTCGATCTCCGTCAGGCGGAATCTGACCACGTCGAACAGTCCTCTGTCCGTGAGTTTGAGTTCGGGGATGACGGGAAGCGCGAGGAACGCGAGCGACATGAACGGTTCGTATCCGTCCCGCACGCCTATCTCCTTGGCGCGGCGGGAGATCTCGGCTGTCTTTTCCACCACTTCCGAAGCGGGCGCCGAACTCATCAGTCCCGCAATATCCAGCGGAAACATCTTCTCTTCCTCGCCGCAGACGAGCGCCATGCCTCCGCCTGCCCGTTCAAGGAGCGCGGCGACGCGCGCCATGTCCGCGTTGTCGTCGCCCAGAATGACGAGATTGTGGCTGTCGTGGGCGACGGAAATGCCGATCGCGCCGCCGCGGAGCCCGTATCCCGCGACCAGACCGAGCCCGATGTTTCCGCTCGCGAAATGCCGCTCCACGACCGCGAGTTTGAGAAGGTCGGTGCCCTTGATCGCGACGTCGTCCGCCGTGCGCTTCACGCAGACGATCTCGTCCTTCGTGACGAGATTGTGCGGGATCATGCGCATCGCGTGCGCCTTATCCCCTTTGAGCCGCAGGCGGAAATCCTCCGCGCGGCAGGGCCTGATCCTGACCGTATCGCGCACCGCGGCGGGCAGATATTTTTCCTTGCAGGCAAAGAGCGCCTTCCCGTCCCGCGCGATCTCGACGCCCGCCTTGAACACCGCGCGCACGCGGAAGGACACGAGATCGTCGACGAGGACGATATCCGCGTCGTAAGAGGGCGCGAGCGCGCCCTTGCCCTTCAACCCGTAACATTCGGCGGGATTGAGCGTCGCCGTCGCGACCGCCTGCGCCGCAGGCACGCCGCAGGCGACGAGCTTTCTCAGCGCGTCGTCGATATGCCCGCAAGCGGCGAGATCGTGCGCGTTCTTATCGTCCGAACAGAGCAGGAAACGGCGGTAATTGTATGCGTCGATCGCCTTGGCGTTTTCCTCCACGTTGTGCGCGGAAGAGCCGTTGCGGAGCATGACATACAGCCCGCGGGAGAGCTTTTCGCGGCATTCCTCCGCGTTCAGACACTCGTGGTCGGTCGCGATGCCGCCGCAGGCGTAGGCGTTGAGCGCGTCGCCCGTGACGCCGGGCGCGTGCCCGTCCGTCACCTTGCCCAACCGCTTCGCGCTTTCCAGCTTGGTCAGGCAATCCTCTTCCCCCGCGATGACGGCGGGATAGTTCATCATCTCGCCTAACCCGTGGAAACAGTCGCGTTCCAGCTCCCGCGCCGTTTCCTTTCCGTCGATGACCGCGCCGCTCGTCTCGAAGGGCGTGGCGGGCACGCAGGAGGAAAGCTGCATCCATACGTCCAGAGGAGATATTTCCCCTTTTCGGATGCGGGAAAACGCCTCGGCGAGATATTCCGCCCCCGCGATGCCGCATACGTTGGTCAGCTCGTGCGGATCGGCGACGATGCCCGTCGTGCCGTGCGCGCAGGCGAGCCGCGCGAATTCCTCAGGCGAGAGCATGGTGCTTTCCACGTGGATGTGGGAGTCGATCAGCCCCGGCAGGGCATACGCGCCGCGCGCGTCGTATTCCTCCTTGGCGGGATACCCCTTTCCCAGCCCGACGATCTTCCCGTCGGCGATCGCGAGATCGCCTTCTTCCGTTTCCCCCGTAAACAAATTGAGCAGACGGACGTTGCGGAGGACGAGATCGCATTTTTCCTGTTTTGTTGCACAAGCGATCAGACGTTTCATATTTTCACCTCAGACGGTATTATAGCACAAAGACGGCTCCCCGCGCAATCGTTTGCGGGAAGCCGTCTTTGTATTTTGCATTATCGGGAAGAGCCTATCCTCATCCGCATGGAATTGAGCACGGCGAGGAGCATGACGCCCACGTCGCCGAACACGGCGAGCCAGAGCGGGATGACGCCGAACAGCGAAGCGATCATCAGGGCGACCTTGACGCCGATGGAGAACACGATGTTCTGCACGACGATGCGGCGCGTCTTCTTTGCGATCTTCACCGCCTTGGGGAGCGCGGAAAGCGAATCGGATACGAGCACGAGATCGCTCGCCTCGATCGCCGCGTCGCTGCCGAGCGCGCCCATCGCGACCGCGATGTCGCTCTCCGCCATGACGGGCGTGTCGTTGATGCCGTCCCCCACATACAGGAGCGTGCCCTCTTTGCGCAGTTCCCGCGCACATTCCAGCTTCTGCTCGGGCAGAAGTTCGGCACGCACCTCGTCCACGGGAAGCCCGCGCACCGCCTCTTCCGCGCGGGTGCGCCCGTCGCCCGTGAGTATGACCGTATGCGCAACGCCCGCCTTTTTCAGTTCGGACAGCGCCTGCGCCGCTTCGGGGCGCACCATGTCCTCGATGAGCACGCACCCGACGTATTTTCCCTCTTCCGCGACGTATACAGCGGAAGCGAGCGTTTGAACGGGCGGACAATTCACGCCGTTTTCTTCCATCATGCGCAGATTGCCGATCAGCACGCGCTTTCCGTCCGCCGTCGCCTGCAATCCCCTGCCGGGGATCTCCCTGCAATCATGAACGGAAACGTCCGTCTCCGCGTCGGAAAACGCCTGCGCGAGCGGGTGCGAGGAATATCTCTCCGCCGCCGCCGCTATGGTCAGCGCGCGGGGCTCGCCCAAAGTTTCCGCCACGGAGAACCTGCCTTCGGTGAGCGTTCCCGTCTTGTCGAACGCGGCGACGCGCACCTTGGCAAGCACGTCGAGATAGGTCGCGCCCTTGGCGAGCACGCCTTTCCGCGCAAGCGCGCCCACGCCCGAGAAATAGGTGAGCGGCACCGAGATGATGAGCGCGCACGGACAGGAAATGACGAGCAGGTTGAGCGCGGACGCCACCCAGCGCGAGAAGTTGAAGGAATCGAACAGCGGCGGCACGACCGCGACGAGCACGGCGAGAAGCACCACGACGGGCGTATAGTACCGTGCGAATCGACTGATGAATTTTTCGGGTTTCGCCTTCTTTGCGGACGAGTTTTCCACGAGATCGAGGATCTTCGCGACCGCGCTTTCCGAATAGGGGCGCACGACGCGCGCGCGCACCGCCGCGCCCTCGTTGACGCATCCCGCGAGCAGCTCGTCGCCCGCCCTTACGTCGCGGAGCAAGGATTCGCCCGTCAGCGACTTGACGTCGAGCTGCGTTTCCCCTTCCGTAAGCACGCAGTCCGCGGGGATCTTATCCCCCGTGCGGAGAAGGATGAGATCGCCCTCCGCCAGCTCCTCGGGCGCGACTTCGCGCACCTCTTCTCCTTCGCAGAGCAGGGCGCTGTCGCTCTTTAATTGCATGAGACGGGTGATCGCCTTGCGCGAAGAGCCGACCGCGAGCGTCTGCAGATATTCGCCGATCTGATAGAGCAGCATGACGACGGCGCCTTCCGAATTCTGACCGAGCGCAAACGCGCCGACCGCCGCGACGAGCATGAGCAGATTTTCGTCCAGCAATGCGCCGCCGTGAAATCCGCCTCGGAACGCCTTGGGAATATTTTTGCATACCTCCCACACGACCGACCAGCCCGCCGCCGCGAACGCGGCGAGATACAGCCCGAACGCGATCCACGGCGAAAGATCGAAGGCAAGATCGATAACGAGCGCGACGGCGAAGAACGCCGCCGAAACGCCGATCGATACGAGCTCTTTGACGTGCCGCTCCTTTCTGACGGGGGCGTTTTCGTCGATGATCTCCACCTTTTCAAAGGACGAGATGAACTCGACCGCAAGGACGAAAGCCTCCTGCGAGAGATAGGTCAAGGACACGCGCTGATTGATGAAATCGACCGCCGCCTCTTCGACGCCCTCGATCTCCTGCAGCTCTTCGCCCAGTTCGGCGGCGCAGGCGGCACAATGCAGATTCCTGATCTTGATGACTTTATGCATATCCGCTCCCCTCCTCACACTTCGCAATTGAGATGTTCGAGCGACGTGCGGATGAGCCGCGCGACGTGCTCGTCGGCGAGCGAATAGACGATGTTCTGCCCGTCCCTTCTCGCGCGGATGATGCGGTTGTCCCGCAAGATCCTGAGCTGATGGCTGACCGCGCTCTGCGTTCCGCCCGCCGCTTCGACGATGTGATACACGCACAGTTCTCCCTGCGCGAGCGCGAGCAAAATCTTCATGCGGCTCGGCTCCGAAAGCGCCTTGAACGCTCCGCACAGCTTCGCGATGTCCTCTTCGGACGGGAGCGACTGCTTCGCGCGCCCCACCGCCCGTTCGTGTTCCGCTTTGTGATTACAATTTTCCATGCCTTGTCTCCCGAATACAGTTATCCCGAATATTTTAATATATGAATAACTGTTCATATATTATCATAAAAAACAAGCGCCGTCAAGCGTTTGGCGCGTCTTTTTTGTCCGTTCGGAAAAAAAAATTATACAGACAAGGCAAATCATTCGATCGGCGCTTTGTCCCCGACCGCCTGATGGGAAGAGGCAAACGTGAGATCGCGAAGGTAAGAGAATTCCCCTTCGCCGAGGATGCGCAAGGTTTTCGCGACGAGCCTTTGCCGCGTCATGTTGTGGGCGCGATTGAACACGCCGTCTCCGTATTTGGTGTCCCCCGCGACGGGATAGCCCAGGAATGCCAGGTGGGCGCGGATCTGATGCGTTTTCCCCGTATGAAGGGTGACTTTGAGCAACGTCGTATCGCCGTAACGGGCGAGGACTTCGTATTCGGTGACGATCTTCTCCCCGATCGGCGAGCGGGATACGCGCACGAGCGAGGCGTCCGCGTTTTTGCTGAAATACGCTTCCGCCCGCTCCCGATCGCGCGGGACGTCGCCCACGACCAGAGCGTGATAGATCTTCTCCGCTCTGCGTTCGCGGAACGCGCGGAGCAGTTCTTCTTCCGCCCGCGCGGAACGCGCAAAGACCAAAAGCCCCGCCGTGTTGCGGTCGAGGCGGTGGATAAAGCGGTAATCCCCCCTCTCCTTCAATGCGGAAAAGACGGCTTCCGAATTGACGCCGCTCTCCTTATCGGCGACGGCGATATTTTCGTCCTCATAGACGACGGCAAACCCCGTCTTTTTTTCCTGCGCGGGCGTGAGATAATAGCACACCTCGTCCCCCGCGCAAAGCGGGACGTTTTCCCCCACCTTTTTGCCGTTCACGCGGATCTCCCGCTCCTTTATAAGGCGCGAAAAGCAGAAGGACGCCTGCGCGCAGACGTTATCGGTGAACTCTCTCAATGTGATGTTTTCTTCGGCGACGTACCGTTTCAACTTTGTTTTTCCCCAGAATAAAGATTGCGGCGATGAGCGCGAGCGCACAGAAGAGATAGATCGCGCCGCCGCGAAGCGCGAAATAGACGAGATAGGAAAAGAGCAATGCGCTTCCCGTCTGCATCAGGGCGTACAAAAGCGCACGGCGCATCCCCACTTCCCGCGCCGCCGCGCCGATGGCGGATACGCAGGGGGAACAGGTCAGCACGAACGCCGCAAAGGCGAACGCGCTTTCCGCGCCGAACGGGAACTCCCCGTAAAAGACGGCGAGCGTTCCCGCGATGTTTTCCTTGGCGATCAGCCCCGAAAGCGCGGCATAAGCCATCTTCCAGTCGCCGCACCCGATGGGCGCGAACAGGATCTTCAACCCTCCGCACAGCGAAGCGAGCATGCTCCCCTCCACGTCCGTAAACTCAAATCGGAAATTGAAGGAAGAGAGCACCCACGAGGCGAGAAAGAACGCCAGGATGACCGTCGCCGTCTTTATTATAAACTGTTTTATCTGAAAGAGCAACGATTTTGCGACGAAAAGCGGGCGCGGAAGCTGCAAGGGCGCGACTTCCAGGACGAACGACGGCTCATCCCGCCCTTTGAGCAGGAGCGCGACGACGAACGAGATCCCCACGCCCATCGCATACAACAGCACGACCGCGGCGAACGGGTCGGAAAAGAAACCCGCCGACAGCGCGAGGAATACGGGAAGTTTTGCGCTGCACGAGATGTAAGGCAGGCATAAGATCACCCTCCGCTGGATTTTTTTGTCGTCCAGCCCGCGCGTGGTGAGGATGGCGGCGGCGGTACAACCGAAGCCCATGAGCAGGGAAAACACCGCGCGTCCGTTGAGTCCGACCTTGGCGAATAACCCGTCCGCCGCGACCGCCAGCCGCGACATCAGCCCGCTCTCTTCGAGCAGGATGAGCGCGAGAAAGAGCATCGCGATCTGCGGAAGAAAACTCAGCACGCTCCCCACGCTCGCGAGAATGCCCTGCTGAATGAAACTGCGCAGAACGGGCGACGCGATCGCTTCTGCCCTGACCGCCAGCGTCTCGGAAAAGAAACTCTCCACCGCGCTCTTCATGAGATCCCCCGCCCAACCCGGGGCGAACGTCACATACAGCACGGCGAGGAAGAGAAGGAAAAAAACGGGGATGCAAAAGAGCGGGTTGCACAGCAATGCGTCCGCGCGGGATAGCCTGTTTTCGGGTGCGCGATAGACGCCTTCCGCGGCGAGCTCGGAGGCAGGCGTCGCCGAAGGCGCTTCGAGAAAGCGAAAAAGGCGTTCCTTCAGCATCCGCGGATCGCGTACATCGGCGGAGATCACGGGGATGCGCAACCTCTCGGAGAGCGCGTCCGTGCGGATCGTCCCGCCCTCTTTCAAAAATCGGCGCTCCTTGGTGAGCACGAGCGCCGCCTTGCGCCCCTCTTTCGTCAGGGAAAACAGGAGCGGCAGAGCGCGTTCAAGCGCGGAACACTCGCAGACGAACGCGATCGCTCCGTCGGGATGCGATCGCAGAAAATCACGCGTGAAGCCCTCTTCCATGCTCATGCTTTCCGTGGAATAGATGCCCGGAAGGTCATAAATCCGAACTCGCCGTTCTCCCGACTTCATCTCTCCCGCAAGAGCGCCGACCGTCACGCCGTGCCAGTTCCCCACCTTGGCGTGTCCGCCCGTGAGGCGGTTGAAGAGCGTGCTCTTGCCCGCGTTGGGATTGCCGACCAGATAGATTTCTTTCATCGACGTCTCTTTCATCGGCGGAACACCTGAATTTTTTTGGCGACTTCGCGCCGCAGCGCGACCTTGGCGCTCCCCGCCCCCACGAGATAGGTCGCGCGGAAGGGAGAAACGCGGAAAACGACGATGTTTGCGCCCGTGGAAATATCGAGCATCCTCAGCCGCTCTTTGAGCGCGGGCGAAGCGTCCACGCGCAACACCACCGCGCGCTCGCCTTTTTTGAGATCACTGACCACCATACCATTATCAATGCTCCCTTCCCCGCATTTATACCCCGAAGCGCAACCTTCCCCCCCGCTTTTCTCACCCAAAGCGCGCTGCCGAAAACGCCCCGCCGTTCAATGGGGAGAAGCGGCGCACGCAAAACGCGCCGTCTTTCTCAAACAAGAAAGACGGCGCGTTCCGCCCGTTTGGCTTCGAGCCGTCAGGCGACCTCTCTTGCTTCGCGGTTGCCCTGCAATTTCAGCATCCCGTTGGTGATGATCGGCGAAACGATCAGCCAGATCGCCGCGAGAGCGATCAGCGAATAGACGACGATCGCGCCCGTGCTGCGCGCGCCGCCGAAGATCGAGGAGACGAGATTGAAATCGAAGATCCCGTACATCCCCCAGTTCAGCGCGCCCGTCAGGACGAGAATATAGGAAATAATATTTGCGATAACCATAACATCCTCCTGTCAGCAGTTTGCGCCGCGCCGAAAAGGTTATGCGCCGTCGGCGTTTTTTGCGTGCGGATTTCCGCAGGACGGCGTTTCGGCAGAACCGAAGCCTTTGCCGTCTCTGTCGGCGTGCTTCCCGCGCAGAGACGGACGTTCCGCAAAACAAAAGCCTTCGGAAGGCCGTTTCCGAAGGCTTGCGTCTTTTTTTCAAACATACCGAAGGGAGTTCAGCCGAGTTCTTCGCCGCACTTATCGCAGAATTTGCTGTCCGAAGCGACCTCCTCCCCGCAATGCGGGCAGACTCTTTTCAGCGGCGCGCCGCACTTTTTGCAGAATTTGCTCTCTTCGCGATTAGTCTCCCCGCATACGGGACAGACCTGCGCCGATCCTTCATATCCCTCCCGCACGGCGGAAGCGATGCTCTGCACGCCGGGCGCGATCTCCTTTCCCGCCTCGTTGAACACGGGCACGGATTCGTTTTTGATGTACGTCGCCATTTCCCTGCGGAACCCCAGACCGGTCAGCGTAAACCCGACTGCAAGCAGAGGCAACCCGACCATGAGCATCCAAAATCGTTCGGGATACCCCGCGCCTCCCATGGCGGAAAAGAAATCGACCATGCCTGTCACGATCATGCCGAGCGCGACACAGAGCACCGCGATCCCCGTCACCTTGAATATCGTCTTGTTTCTCTTATGCCGTTTCTGCCGATCGGTACCGTCTTTCATCTTCTTCTCTCCTTCCGTTTGCGGATATGCCCTATCGGGCAAAGCCATTATACCACATCTTTTCCGAAATAACAAGCCCGAAACAACAAATACGGAAGGGCGAGCCGCAAACAAACGGCGCCGCGGGGTTGCCCGCGGCGCCTTGGTTTATGAAACCTTATTTTTTGTCCGTATTTTTCTTCTTGCCCTTGAGCTTGGAAAGATCCACTTCTTCCACGTTCTTTTCGGACGGCTTGATGAGGAAGAGCACGACGATCGCGATCGCGAGCACTACGCATACGCCGAGCAGAACGACGGAAACGATGTTGTTCTGCAACCAATAGGTCTCTCCGGAGATCTCGTCGATCGGGTTGCTGACCTCGATCACCTGATAAGCGATCGCGCGGTCCTCTTCGCTCCAATAATTCGCGTCGGTCACTTCCGCCTTGACGAAATAGAAACCTGCTTCCTGAGGACGGAAGCTCAGAGAGGACGGCTTCCATTCATAATCGTTATCCGTTCTGTCCCAGGCGGGATCGTCTTCAGAAATGGTAGAATCGTATTCCTGGATGCTCCTGAGATATTTCTCCGTCGCATACGCCTCGGGATCTGCCACGAGATCGGAATAGGAAGGATATTTGTTATGATCGGCAAAATACGCTTCCGTATCGAAGAAATAGAGGGTATAGTCTACCTGATAACCGCTGAGGGCGATGATCTCGAAATCATCGATATTATAGGTGCTGTCGAGATAGCCGAGCGCCTGCTCGTCCGCCTTCTCGATGGTCGCGCCCGTGCTGTAAACCTCGAAGTCGAACTGCGGGATCGCGTCGATGTCCCAGATGTTGGAAGAGGTCACCGAGACCAGCCTGCCGTCCTGATAGACTTTCAGTCCGTTGCCCAGCTTGTCCGTCACGAGAACGCGGAAGGAATAAGAACCCTCTTCGTCGATCTCGAATTTGAGCGTGTTGTATTTGAGCGAGGTCTCCGACTGCGACGTCGAGGAGGACTGCTTCTTATAATAAACGCTGAACGTGAAATTCCTGTAATCGGTATCGTTATCGGAGAGCAATCCGCGCAGGGAAGGAAGATAGAAATATGCGCCTTCGCCCGCATTCAGTCCCTCTGCCGCCGCCTTTACGGCGTCCGCATAATCGAGATACGCGGGGTTGTTCTCGTCGAGCGAGCTCGTCTTGGTCGCGTCGTCGTTGGTCGAGCACAGATACACGGGACCGTCCGAATCGCGCACGACGGGGATATAATCGATCTCGTCCTCCGTCGTCACGTTTTCCGCATACCATGCGAGATAGACGTAGTCGTCGTTCCCGTTCTGCCCGTCGTCCGTGAGCTTGAAGCGGATGGAGACCTTCTCCTCCGTGCTCCCTTCCGTCAGAGGAAGGAAATAGGTCGACGTGGACAGGGATTCGTATTCGATCTCTTCCGCGTCCTCCTCCTGAGGCATCCCCGCCATGTAATACTGGCGCGTCACGCTCACCGATTCGTCGCAGACGTCGATCGCCTCATAGGAAAGGCTGAATTTATAGCCGAGCTGGAAGGATTTGACCGCTTCGTTCACGACGAGCACGGGAGCCGCGTCGTCCTTGACCTTGCCCTCTTCCAGCTGAAGAGACTGATTGTTGAGAGATTTGACGAGCACCGTCTGCTCTTCCGTCCCCTCTTTGAGATCCGCCGTAAAGGTGATGGGGATCCTGGGCGTGGAAGAAGAGGAAGAGAGATATTCCATGAAATATCCGCCGATGTTGGTGAACGTCCCGACTTTCGTCCCGTTCACGAGCACGTCGAAATCGCCGTTGACGTCGTTCGCGAAGGATATCGTGACGTCGCCCGTCGCGTCTACCGCGACCGCCGCGCCCGTCTCCTCTTCGGCGTTCTTCACCGCCGCGGTGACTGCGTTATCCGCACCCGCCGTGAAGATGAGGGAGTTGGAAGTCGTCCCGTCCTTGCTGACGTTCTCCTGCGCGCTCTCGAAAGTGAGCGTGAATTCGGAGAACCCGATCTCGGGGAAAGCAAAGACGACGGAGAAATAGCTCGCCGCGCCCTTCTGTTCATACCATTTGAGAGCGAGATCCTGACGGTAATGCACCGCCCCGCCGTCTTTGAAGGTGAACTGAACGTAAGAATTTCCTTCCGTCTCTTCGGAAGCGGTCACGGTTCCGCCCGTACCCGCCGAGAAAATGCCGTCGGGGGTATATGTCTCTTCCGCATTCGCTCCTACGGAATAGAAGAACGAGCCGAACGCCGCGCTCAGAGTGACGGCGAACAGCGCGATCAGGGTGATTAAGCGAGATTTGAATCTTTTCATGAAAATACTGCTCCATTCGGATAAAAACATTACCCGATAATCCTTTTTATTTTACACAAAAATCCCCCGTCCGTCAAGCGGTATCGCCCGTCTTTCGGGAGAAAATACGTTTTCGCAAAAATTATTGGGGACGAAGGACGGAAACGACGTCGAAACGGTTCCAGGGCGTCTCGTCTTCGGGCGGTTCGCAGATGAATTTCATCCGTTCTTTGGTCACGGGATGCGTGAACGTGAGCGAATACGCCCACAGCGCGAGCTTGCCCTTCTGCGCCCGTTCGCCGCCGTACCGCATATCCCCGTAGACGGGATGCGCGATGCCCGCCATCTGCACGCGGATCTGATGGCTCCTGCCCGTATGGAGGCGCACCTCCGCAAGGGAAAGGCGCTCGTCCTTTTGCAGGATGCGGTATTCGAGCGACGCCATCTTCGCGCCGTCCGTCGCCTGCGTGCACAGATATACCATGTTGTTGACCGTGTTCTTTTTGAGATAGTTGACGAGCGTGCCGCTCTCGGGATTGGGCGTGCCGTTGAGAACGGCGAGATATTTCTTTTCGAAATCCCCCGTCTTCATCTGTTCGCCCAGCCGTCCCGCCGCCTTGCTCGTCTTGGCAAACACCATCACGCCGCCCGTGGGACGGTCGAGACGGTGGACAAGCCCGATGTAGACGTTCCCCGGCTTGTCGTACGTCGTCTTGACATATTCGCGGATGCGGTCGAGCAGATTGTCGTCCCCGCTCTCGTCGGGACAGGAAGCCAGATTCTGCGGCTTCATCACCACGATGATGTGGTTGTCCTCGTGAAGTATGACCAATTTATCCTCGTTTTGCTGCGTCATCGATATAAATTCCTCCCGCGCCGCAGGGAAGGCAGATGCCCTCCCGTGTGGGCAGTCCCACTTCGTACGCGTCGATTTTTCCTTGGTAGCCTTTGAGGCAAAGGGTTAAAATGTTGCCGAGCACGGCGGGTTGAAGCCCCGTCGTGTAGCTGTTGATGAGAAAGAAAAGCGGCTTTTCGGTCAGCACCTGCGTGCAGAGCTGTACGAAGGAATATAATTCGCTCTCGATCTTCCACATCTCGCCGTTGGGCCCGCGCCCGTAGGAAGGCGGATCCATCACGATCGCGTCGTAACGATTGCCGCGGCGGATCTCCCTCTGCACGAATTTCTTGCAATCGTCCACGATGTAGCGGATGCCGCGGTCGATGCCCGAGAGCCGCGCGTTTTCGCCCGCGCGTTCGACCATGCCCTTCGCCGCGTCCACGTGCGTGACCTCCGCGCCCGCCTTGGCGCAGGCGACCGTCGCGCCGCCCGTATAGGCGAAGAGATTGAGCACGCGCACGGGGCGTTCCGCGCCGCGGATGAGCGACGCCATCGTCTCCCAGTTCGCCGCCTGCTCGGGGAACAAGCCCGTGTGCTTGAAGCCCATCGGCTTTATTTTAAAGGTGAGATCGCGATAGGCGATCGTCCATTCCTGCGGGATGTGTCTGCGGTATTCCCAACCGCCGCCCCCCTTGTCGCTGCGGTGATAGACCGCGTCGATCCCGGGATAAGAAAAGAGATCGCACTGCGCCTTCCAGATCACCTGAGGATCGGGACGGAGCAGGCATACGTCTTTCCAGCGCTCCAGCTTATAGCCGTCGCCCGTCGCGATCACCTGATAATCTTTCCATGCGTCTGCGATGTGAATCATAGAAAAATTATAGTAAATTTTGCGCGTTTTGTAAAGTGAATTTCCGTGAAAGTTGCGTGCTTTTCGCGCATTTTCGCATTTTATGCCGCCCGCGGCGCCCCGCTCGGGAAAAGAAAAACGGGGCGCCGCCCCGTTCGGGAAAATTCCGCGCCCCGCCGTAGCCGTTTTTCCGCCGTTTTCGGAAAAAAGCCCTCCGTTTTCCGTTCATTCCGAGAAAAAGTCTTCTCGGTTCAGCCCTTCCCGCAACTTGCCCAGCGCCCGCTTTTCGATGCGCGAGACATACGAACGCGAGATTTTCAGCTTCGCCGCCACTTCCCGTTGCGCGAGCGGCACGCCGCCCGCCAGCGCATATCTCAGGCAGATGATAGTCGTCTCCCGCTCGTTGAGCAGTTTTTTGACCGCCGAGAGAAATTTTTCCTGCATGAGCGACTGTTCCACGCTTCCGAAGACCTTGTCTTCCTTTTCGAAGAGCAGGTCCATGATGGTCAGCTCGTTCCCCTCTTTGTCCGTCCCCACGGGATCGGAGAGGGAGAGATTGGACTTGTGCTTCTTCCCCGCGCGGATAAGCATTAAGATCTCGTTCTCGATGCACCGCGCGGTATAGGTCGCCAGCCGCGTGCCGTGCCCGGGCTCGTAGGTATTGATCGCCTTGATCAGCCCGATGCTCCCCACCGAGAGCATATCGTCCGTCTCCGCCGCGCCCGCGTACTTTTTGACGATGTGCGCGACAAGGCGCATATTGTGCCGTACGAGAACATCCTTCGCGCGGCGGTCTCCCTCTTTCGCGAGCGCGAGATACTTCTCCTCTTCCGCCGCCGAAAGCGGCTTGGGAAAACAGCTCCCGTCGCGCACCGCGCCCGTAAAGAAAAACAGCCTGCTCAAAAACGCATACAGAAATTCCAGCATCCTACACCTCGCAGCGGGGCGTTATCCTGCCCGCACACTATGTGTATGCCGAAGAACGGTTGTACCATTCCGCATATTTGAAACGCTCTTCTTCGCACAGCGGTGCGGTCTTCCTGCTTTGAGTAAAGAAAAACGGAGAGAAGCTGCATTCTCTCCGTCGCGGCGTCATTTCTTTTCGGGCATGACGATCTTGATATGCACGTCGTCGAGCTGTTTCTGTTCGACGGGCGAAGGCGCGTTCATCATCAGATCGCGCGCGTTCTTGTTCATGGGGAAAGCGATGACCTCGCGGATGTTCACCGTATCGCAGATGAGCATGACCATGCGGTCCACCCCGGGCGCGACGCCCGCGTGCGGGGGCGCGCCGAACTGGAAGGCGTGATAGAGCGCGGGGAATTTCCCCTCCACGACGCTCTCGTCCATGCCGACCAGCGAAAACGCTTTGAGCATGATCTCGGGATCGTGATTTCTCACCGCGCCCGAGGAAAGCTCCACGCCGTTGCAGACGATGTCGTACTGATACGCGAGGATCTCGAGCGGATCCTTTTCTTCGAGCGCCTTCATGCCGCCCTGAGGCATGGAGAAGGGATTGTGACAGAATTCCAGCTCACCCGATTCCTCGCCGATCTCGTACATGGGGAAATCGACGATCCAGCAGAAGCGGAACACGTCCTTTTCGAGCAGATCCAGCCCCGTGCCGAGCATGGTGCGCAGGATCCCCGCGCGTTTTTGCGCGATCCCCTTCTTCTCCTCGGCGACGAGCGCGACGAAGCTGTCGGGCGCGAGGGAAAGCCGCTCTTTGAGGGCGCCGATATTCCCCGCAAGGAACTTCGCGATGCCGCCCGCGGGCGCGCCCGCCTCGTCCAGCTTGAACCAGTACATGGCGCCGCCTTCCGTCTTGATCTTGAACTCTTCCGCCGTGCGGTCGATGAACTTTCTCGTCTGCCTGAAGGAAGGAACGGCGATCGCCTTGACCGTCTTCCCCTCCACCGCCGCGAAGCCGCAACCCTGCATGAGGTCGGTCACGTCGCGGATGACGAGCGGGTTTCTCAGATCGGGCTTATCCGTGCCGTACGTTTCCAGCGCGTCGCGGTATGCGATGCGGCGGAAGGGCGGCTTGTCCGCGTCCCATCCCGAATATTTGGCGAACACGGGCGGGAGCACCCCTTCGAGCACCTCGAACACGTCCTCCTGCGTGGCGAACGCCATCTCGATGTCGAGCTGATAAAATTCGCCGGGCGAACGGTCCGCGCGCGCGTCCTCGTCGCGGAAGCAGGGCGCGATCTGGAAATATTTATCGAAGCCCGAGCACATCAGGAGCTGTTTATACTGCTGAGGCGCCTGCGGGAGCGCGTAAAATTCGCCGGGATACAGACGGCTGGGCACGATGTAATCGCGCGCGCCCTCGGGCGAAGAACTCGTCAGGATGGGCGTGGAGATCTCATAAAATCCCCTGTCCGTCATCAGCTTGCGCAGATCGGCGATGATCTTGGAGCGCAGGATGATCTTGTTGCGCACCTCTTCGTTGCGCAGGTCTAAAAAGCGGTATTGCAGACGCGCGTCCTCGCGCGCTTCGGTGGAATGCGACACCTCGAAAGGAAGCGCCTGCACCGAGCGCCTGCCCAACACCTCCACCTTTTCGGGCACGATCTCGATGAGTCCCGTCGCCAGCTTTTCGTTGGGCGCGGAACGGAGCACGACCGTCCCCTCTACCGAGACCGTCGACTCGGTGGGAATATCGCGAAGCTGAGAAAGGCAGGGATCCTCCGTCGCGACGACCTGCGTCGTGCCGTAAAAATCGCGCAGCACGGCGAAAAGCAGTCCGCCCTTGTCGCGCTTGCTGTCCAGCCAGCCGGAAAGTTTGACTTTTTTGCCCGCGTCCTCCGCGCGCAGTTCGTTACAGTGATGCGTTCTGTAAAACATATTTCATCCTTCAAAAAGCATTTTTTCCTATTTTACCCGTTCGCAAAAAGAAAGTCAAGTTTCTTTATCCGCCGCGCCGCCAAATTATCGCAATTTTCCGCTCAGACGCACGCCCCGCCGCTTCCCCGTTGTCTGCCGCGCCGTCCGCTCCGCTCTTCCTCCGCTGACGCATACAGCCCCCGCCGAAATCGCTTCGCCGCACGAAAAAAAAACGCGCCCCGCCTTGGCGGGCGGGACGCGCGGACATTTAAAACAATCCGAGTCAGTCTGTAAGCCGGGTTCTGTCGTGCACGGCCATTTATCTAGGCTTACCGTCGCCGATAAGCTCAAGCGATGTTCACGGTTCCGCTCGGACGGGCAGCCCAAATGAACGGAACCCAATCTTGCATCGGACGGGGTTTACATGGCACGGGGCGTTACCGTCCCGTCGGTGAGCTCTTACCTCGCCTTTCCATCCTTACAGGTTTCCCTGCGGTTTATTTCTGTTGCACTTTCCTTAAAGTCGCCTTCACCTGACGTTATCAGGCGTCCTGCCCTGCGATGCCCGGACTTTC
>CALVLH010000002.1 GCA_944336975.1 uncultured Clostridia bacterium | reverse complement strand
GTTAAGCACGCCGCCAGCGTTCATCCTGAGCCAGAATCAAACTCTTGAGTTTAATTGTTTAAAGCCGATATGCGCTACACATATCAGCGGCTCTAACTAGAATAAATTCTCGTTATCTTTTTGCTGACTTTGTTTTGAGTACTATTGTATGCTCAAAAAAATTGACAGAAACTTATTTGTACTTAGTATTGCATAATCACAAAATCGTTTCTTTCTTATTCTATTTTTAATCTGCGTTAACCGAACAACAGCTCGGTGCCGTCCCGCTCTCGCGGTGAAGCTCAATCATTATAACACATATGTGTTTTGATTGTCAACTGTTTTTTTGCGACTTTTTTCAGATTTTTTTGGAAACTTTTATTTTCGCTTCCGTTCGTCCGATTTCTTGCCGCTTCTTTCAGACAGCCTGCTTATTCTATCATAAACCGTTTTCGTTGTCAACTGTTTTTTAACAGTTTTTTTGCGATTTATGAAGTTTTTTCGCCGCGGCGCGTTCCCGTTATGGGGACGTCTCCGTCAGACAGCTTGCATATCTTAACACTTTCTTTTCATGAAGTCAACTGTTTTTCGTCAATTTTTTCGATTTTTTTTGCTTTTTTTTGCCGGTTTTTCTACCCTACAAGATGTTGTGTTTTCTACTTGATTATGGTACAATTTCTATAAATCCATAACCCGAAGGAAAAAGTTATGACAAAAATATTGCGCTATTGCTTCTGTATCCTTGCCGTTTTGTGCGCGGCGGCGATCATTCCCGTCGGCGCACTCGTCGGCTGGATCTACGCTCTCCTCTGCGCAGGCGGCATGACGGTCTTTGCCGCTCTGCTCCTGCTCGTCAAAGACGGGAATCCCTTCCGTCGCAAACCGCGGCAGACGGACTTTATGAATTCGGAACAGGAAAACGCCGAGATCCTCGCTCGGCGCTCGGCGGAGGAACGCTCGGACGCGGGATCCCAAACGACATCCTCCGAAGACGGCTTCCCGCCCGAACGCGATTGAAGCTCGCGCCGCAACCCCGCTTTCTTTATACATTATTATATATAGTAGGCGCGGCGAAATTTCCGCAACCGCCGCCGTTCGGGCGCCCCTAAAAAAAGTGAAAGCGCGCATGACGGACGCACTTTCGGCGGCGCGCTCCGCTTGCGATCGGAACAACGGCGCGCTCTGCAAATCGCAGAGCGCGCCTCTTTTTTCTTAAACTTACAGAAAAGGCGTCCCCGAACGGGAACGCCTTTTTTCAGACTCAATCGCGGATCTTGTTGGTGCTGTTCATGATGAGTGCCATCCCGCTTCGCTTGCCCATCGCCGTCACGGTCAGCCCGCCGACGTTCTGATCGTCCATCCAGGCGGGCATCACCACGCCGAGATAGGTATCGCCGAACACTTCCAGCTCGATATAATGCGAGCCGTACATCTTCCAGCTTCCCGTATATCCGCCGCTCACGCTGCCGTCCGCGCGCAGGATGACACGCTTGGATTTGACCTCGTCGCCGCCCTGCGTGAACGCGACCGCTTCGAACTTGCCCGCCGTGATGTTGAGCAACTCTTCCGAAGTAACGTCCTGGATCTCTTCCAGCGCATAGCGGTTGGGGTTCATCACGGGCCATCCGTCCGAATTGAACGCGTACTGCGACAGATACAGATAGTGGAAATTGTTGGAACGGCTGAGCCCCTTTTCGATGAAATAATTGGTCCTGCAATGGTAGGCGATGAGGTTGACGCCTTCCTTCGTCGAGAACATATCGTTATGCCCGGGACAGAAGAAATCGATCGCGGCGCCCGCCCAACGGAACGAGCCGAGCATCTTGTTGCCCGTCCCGATGTCCGTGGAACAGACGAGCGGGTTTCCGTTCACGTCCACATACGGACCTTCCGGCTTTTCGCTCCTGCCGCAACGCATATTGTACACGGAGGACAGGGACCCGTAAGAACACATCAGATAATAATAGTTCTTCTTGACCCATTTGCCGTTTTCGAGCACGTCAACCCCTTCGTGATAACGGATGACGCCGCCCTCGAGCGAGCCGCTCGCAAGATGCGTGCCGTAATATTCGGCAAACGTGCAAGCGCCCTCGTCGTATTCGGCATACGTTCTGCCGTCCTTGCGCAGTCCCGTCGCGGGATCGAGCTCGATGAGATAAAGCCCCAGCCCATAAGAGCCGTAGACGAGATACATCTTACCCGCCTCGGCAAAGAGCACCTGCGGATCGATCGCGTTGGGCGTACGCCAGCCCGCCGGGGACTGGACGATCATGCCCGCGTATTCGAACCCGCCCGTCGGCGTATCCGACTTTGCCACGCCGATGCACGAACGCGAACCGCCGAAATAGCCCGTAAGCGCAAAGTACAGCCAGAATTTGCCGTCGTTGCCGCGTACGCAATGGGGCGCCCAGAAAGACATCGTCCCGTCCGTGCGCGTGCAGATCCCGTAGCCGACTTCACTCTGATCGGTCACGCACCAATCGAACGCGGGCTGAAATTTCCCGTAAGCGCGCACGCCTTCGCCCTTTTTATAACGGGGCGCCGTGCCTTCCAGACGGAACGCCGAACCGAAATATTCCCAGTGGAGCAAGTCCGTGCTCTTGCGGATCTGATACCCGTTGGGCGCGCCGAACGTATCCGTCGAATAGGCGTAATAAGTCCCCTCCCATTCGAGGATCGCAGGATCGTGGGCACAGCCCTCCTGCCACGTGTGAAAGTCCGGACTGCGCATCTGCAGTCTGTTGAAATGCGGGTTTCTCGGATATTTTAATGCCATTTTCTTCTCTCCCCCCGAAAGCGCCCTCCCCGCGGGCGCAAGATTACTCGATGACGGGATTTGCCCAGAGGCTTCCTCCCTGATCGGAGACCGCGGTCATGCAAAGCCCTGCCGCGTTTTCGTAAGAGATCCATGCGGGCGCGATGACACCGTTATAGGTGACGCCGTTCAGCACGATCTCGACATAGTAATCGGACGTGACCGTCCAAGTGCCCGCTTCCGTCGCACCGCTGAGGATCTTCCCGTCTTCGGAGAAAGTATATCCCACCGAATCGACGAACGTCTTGTCGTTGCGTTTGGTCGTATGGACGATCACTTCATAATCGCCCGCTGCGTCTTCCGCCGTGACGAGTCCGGGTTCTTCGCCCGCATAGGTGTTGGGCGAAAGCACCGGCCATCCGTCTTCGTTGAAGTACATTTCCATGACGCGCACGTTATGTCCGGGCGTGATGCCGCTCTCTCCCGATCTGTAACGGGTATGCGCGACGACGAGCGTCTTGCCGTCGATCTGGATGACCGAGTTGTGACCGATCGCCGCATATCCCTGATCGCCCGCAAACTGATAGTTGCCCGCGAGCTTGTTGCCGCCGCCCGTCTGCTTGGATACGTCGTTGCCCTTGATGTCCACATACGGACCGTCGGGATTTTCGCTGCGCGCGATGAGCATATTATAGTTGGTATTGAGGTCGCCGTCGCTGACCATGAGATAGTAATACCCCTGCGCCGCGTTGTAGAAGATGAAGGGCCCTTCCACGCCGCCGCCGCCGCCCTTCCAGAGCAGCTTGCCGAAGTATTCTTCCAGCGTATATTTTCCCGCCTGATAATCCTGATAGGTCCTGCCGTCTTTTCGCAGTCCCGTTGCGGGATCGAGCTCGAGCAGGAAGATTCCGCCGTAGAAAGAACCATAGACCATCCACAGCTTTCCGCTCTTGTCGTAGAAGAGTTCGGGATCGATCGCGTTGGGTTCGCCCGCTTTCTCCGAGCTGAACACGATGACCTCTTCGTCCGAATAAGGTCCCGTCACATTGTCCGAAGTCACTTTGCCGATGGCCGATTTGCCGCTTCCGAACCCGGACGTCAGCGAGTAATACATGTGATATTCGTTGCCGAGATATTCCACGTCGGGCGCCCAGGTATTCTGCGAGCCGCCGACGAGCGCCGCCGATTCCGGAATGACCGTTCGCCAGTTAGTCGTGCCGTACAGCATCTGCTGTCCCTGCGCGCCGTCCGTGGCTACCTGCGTCCATGCGATCAGATCCTGCGAAGAAGCGATCGCGAAATGCGATCCGAAAACATAGAACATACCGTCTGCGGGATCCTGGAATACGGAAGGATCGTGAACGGAAGCGTATCGCGTCGTGGGCTTGTCCGGAAGCCAATACTTATACTGCGGCAGTTTGGATTCCGAAGGATCGTCCTTGCAAGCCGCCAGCCCGACGCACGCCGTCACGGCAAACACGGAGGCAAGTGCCAAAGTTATGATTTTGTTACGTTTCATAATGTCCCCCATTATTATTTGATACTGATACTATTATAAAGCATTTCTCTGTGTTTTTCAACCCCATTTTACTATTTTTTTTAATAATCCGGGAACTTTTCATATAACCTTCGGGATATGCACATAAACGGCGATATACGCGCCTGTTCCGCTCGCCGCTTCGGCGTTGCCGAAGCGGGATAAGCTGTCGCTCCCCGCCCGCTTTATTTTCGGCGTGGGACAAAAACGCACCGCTCTTCTGCGCTCTTTTCCGAGAAGGTTCGCCGCGGTAAATTTGCTTTTCACACGGCTCGCCGCCGCTTCCGACTTTGCGTTCAAAGGCGGCTCACGTCTTGCATAAAATTTGCCGCACGGACAAACGCCGCTCCTCCGCGCCCCTCGCAACCCGAGATTTTTTGCAAAAAAAAACGGAGCGGCGAACCGCTCCGAATTTTTTTTGTTTGTGATTACTCCTTGGAACCCGTCAACATCAAGGAACCGATGATGAGCTTCTGGAAGCAACCGAACAGGATCATGACAGGCAGGACGCAAATGACCGACGCTGCGATGACGGGCGCGAAGTTGGACGCGAACGTCGACTGGCTCTCCATCGTGGAGACAGCGTGCGGCAGGTTGTACCACTGCGTGTTTCTGACGAACAGGAAGCTGCCCATGTAGTTGTTCCAGCAACCCATGAAGGACAGGATTCCCTGCGCCATGATCGCGGGCATCGCAAGAGGAAGGATGAACCCGCAGAAGATACGGAAGTATCCCGCGCCGTCGATCTTTGCCGCTTCGATGATGGAAGTAGGCAGACCGAACAGGAACTGACGGATGAAGAACGCCGTCATGATGGATCCGAACAGACCGGGGATGATCAGCGCAAGTCCGTTGTTCGTCCAACCGAGGTTGACGTACATGACGTACTGGGAGATCATGAGCGAAGGTCCGGGGACCATGATCGCCGCAAGGAGGAAATAGAACACGGCGTTTCTGCCGATCCAGTTGATCTTTGCGAACGAGAACGCTGCGGACGCGGAAGTGATGACGCCGACGACAACGGGGACGGTCGAGTAGAGAATGTTGTTCAAAAGCACTCTCCAGAACGTCTGACGAATTCCCGTGAAGCCTCTCTCAAAGACCATAATGTAGTTGAGGAAAGGTCCGCGGTTGCCGTTATCGAACGTCGTGCGCAACGGCCACCAAACCATCGTATAGAGCTGGGTATTGCCGTTGTTGTCGGTGTATGCGAACGAACCCGCAAGCATCCACCAGAAGGGATAGATCATGATGAACGCGCCGAAGAGCAATACCGCATAGGTGACGATGTCTGCCACGAGTCTTGCACGTTTTTTGCTTCCGCGATGCGTTTTGGTCGTGAACCCGAAGAAGGAAACGAACGCGCCCCATGCATAACGCAGGGAAGAGTACTGTTTTTCTTCGGTATCGGGAGCAGCAACATTGATATTCTGATTTTCTGCCATATCTGTTTCCCTCCCCTTAGTCCTTTCTTCTCGAATCCAGATAGAACTGGAACATCGTAAGAATGAAGATGATCACTGCAAGGATCATACCGAGCGCCGCGCCGTGAGCCTGCTGTCCGTCTGCAATACCGTAGCCCCAGATCAGGGAGACGTAACCGGACGTATAATATGCTCTCGCCGCAAACAACAATTCGGGCTCCATGTAGATCTGCATACCGCCGATGACTGCCGTGACGATGTTGTAGAAAATAACGGGATACAGGTCGGGCATCGTGACTTTCCAGAAGATCTGCCAGCCGTTTGCGCCGTCGATCTGCGCCGCTTCCTTCGTGGATTCGTTGACTCCCGAAAGTCCTGCGACATAAAGGATGATCGTACCGCCTAAGCCCTTCCAGACGCACATGACGACGACCACGATCTTTTGGAAAAACCCTTGACACCAATACGGGTCGTTCATGAAATTGCCCGGCTTATCATTGCCCAAAAGCGTATTCCAGCTATCGTTGCCCGCGAGCCAGCGGAAGTCGATGTTGAGCAGCTGGTTGATCACGCCGCCGTCCTGGAACAAGATCTGGAACGTATAGATAACGGAGACCGTACTTGCGACGACGGGCAGATAATACAGCACGCGGAACAGGTTTCCGCCGCGGATGTCACGCGACATGCACACCGCGAAGAACATGGAAAGGACCATGCCGATCGGGATACCGATCATGTAGAACACGGTGTTGAACAGATACAGCCCGATCTCGTTACCGCCGGCCTGACCGACCGCGGGGATCTCGTGCGTGAATGCGTCTATGTACCAATACCACGCGCCCTGCGGATGGATGTGCTCGCTGAAGTGCGCAAGGAATTCCGTCATCGAACCTCTGTTCAGGGTATAGTTGGTGAACGACAGCAACAGCGCCATGACGAACGCCGAGTAGACGAACCAAACGGTACCCACGATCAGGGGAAGGCAGAACGCCCAACCCCAAAGGTTATCCTGCAATTTCTGCTGGTTGATGGGTTTTCTTTGCTTCTTCGGAGGCATCACGCCTTCCGTAACGACGGCGGATTCGGTGGCTTCGCTCTGATTGATTACAACTTCTTCCATCAAATCTCCTCCTCTCATCGTTATGAATGAAAACGGCTGCGCATACCTCCTCGCGGGAGGTATGCGTTGTCGTTTGTTTCAAAATGCTTTCGCGCAAGGCGATCGCAATTAAGACATGTCGTCCTGTTCCTGCTGCTTGACTTTTGCAAGCTCATCCGCAACGGGTTGCACACGGTTTTCGCACCATGCTCTCGGCGTGTAGTACTGGTTAGACGTGATCGATTCGCTTCCGTCATCGACGATGACGCGGTCCATATCTTCCGTGATCGGCGTCTGACTGATATACGCAAGCAGATAGACGTTCTTAGACGCGACAAACGTGTCGAGCCATCTGTCGTCGTAGGTGTACATTGCGGAGTCTCTCACGCTGTTGAGACCTGCCTGCATTCTCAGGCTCAGATCGCGGTCTTCATAGGTGTAAGAGATCATATACAGCACCTTCATCGCGAATGCAAGGTCAACGATCTGGTTGAGCGTGTATTCGGAGAAGGACGTGTCATACTTCTTGTTCGCATAGTTCTGGGACATATACTGCGAAAGCGTCGTGCTCGTATCGTTGTTGTGCGCGACGAGATCCTTTGCAATCGCATAGTACTCGTCCCAGACATCCTCGCCTGCCGCATTGCCTTCCGGCGTGATCATATCCTTGAACTGACCATCCTGACGGTCCGCATCCTGGAAGTACAGGTAGTCCAGGCACTGGCTGACGAAGTTGGGAAGCTGAGCGCCCGAATAGGTGAGCGTAAGCTGAGCCGCCTTCTGCGCCGTGAGCGCCTGAACGAGGGAAGCTGCGCCTTCGATCTTCCATTCGCCTGCCGTTCCTTCATACTCTTTGACTTCCGCGTTCACGCCGTAACCGACGGAGTCCATACGAGCGCCCCACTGATCCTGTCTCGTGGCCTGATTTTCGATGATGTCGTCGCGGGTGTACGTCTTGAGTTCGCCGTACTCCTGCAATTCATAATCCGCGTTTTTGATCTCGGAATAGAGCGCGAAATCTTCGCTGACGGGCTCGGGGATGAGCTTGTATTCGAGGAACTTTCTGTCCGTCTTGTTGAGGGAACCGCCGTTCCAGGTACCGACGCCGTAGAACACGACCGAACCTTCGCAGAAACCGTCCCAACCGCCTGCGGTCGCGCTCATGCCGTCGCCGCAGTAGTAGGAGTTGCCGTTCCAGTCGGAACCGTATGCGAGGAATGCCGCAAACGTCTCGATGAAGTTCTCGCTGTTGACGCCGTACTGGATCTGCTCTTCCACATATTCGCCCATGATGTTGAGGCCGCTCGACGTGGTCGTATCCGTACCCGTCTCGTTCTTCACCTTGGTCGCTGTGGAATCGATATAGTCCGCATCGTTGCCCGCAAGCCAGGGAAGCAGGTACAGCACGCCTTCATACTGGTCGTTGCCGTATACGTTCTTCCACTCGCCGGTCGCATTCCGCATACCGCCCAGCGTCGTGTTGTTCGCCGTCGTGCGGGTATCCCATGCGAACGTGTTGAGGTAATAGGTCACCGCCCACGTGATCGCGCCGTATTCCGCATAGGTATAGGTGATATACCCGTTGGATGCGTCATACTGATCGCTTTCCGCATAGGAGCCTGCGGGCATCTCGAATTTTTCGCCGGGCCATCCGGGGATGGTGACGGTGTAGCCCTGTCCGCCGGTAAGCTGCTCGACGGCCTTCGCCATCGGATCGCCTGCGGTCAGCGCTTCGCTGTAGCTCGAATAAGCGTAGAAGTTGTAAGGCTTATACGTGGTGGGGATGCCGATGTTGATCAGAGGAGCGTCGTCGCCCGCGCTGTAACCGTCTCCGTCCACCGCATAGGTAACGACGCCGGAGTCGTTGCCCGTGTAGTTGCAGTTCGCCGCCGTGCCGCCCGCGCCCTTGACGTTACGGCTGTCGGTCGCATAAGAGGTGGTGTACGCCTCTTTCATCTCTTCGCTGAAATAGACGTTGTTCACGCCGAGACCGAAGTTGGAGTAGTCCTTCGGCAATGCGTACAGGCCGCAACTGATGCCGCCCGCTTCCGTCTTGAAGGTGCCGCTCTCCGCATCGTAAACGACGCGTTCGCCCTGCGTGTATTCGGGATCTTCCGAATATGCGTAGAAGCTGAGACCGTCCTGCCAGATGTCGTTGAGCAGATCGCCGCTCTCGGAAAGGTACTCGGTCAGATCGAGAACGCGTCCGAGTTTCACCCAGGTCTTGACGTACTTGGGGGAGACATAGAACACGTCGGGAGCGATACCTGCCGCAAGGTCGCTTCTGAGCTGCGTGAAGTAGTTATCCACATTCGATTCGGTCGTGAGTTCGACTTTGATCTCGGTGTTCTCATCGATCACGCCTTCGCTGCGGAGCTTTTCGGTATAGCTCGCCGCCCAGGTGTTGCAGATCTCTTCGTTCGTCCTGCGGTCGGTCTCATCGCAGAAGATGGACGCCGTCAGCGTATAATCGGAGTTGCCGCCGCATCCCGCGAAAGCAACCGCGGTACCGCCGAGCATGACCGCAGAGAGGGCAACGAGAGAAACGTTTCTGATGAACTTTTTCTTCATTTCTTACCTCTTATAATATAGAATCTTTCGTACCGCTCCCTTCCGATCCCGCGTCCGCCGCGCAACTTTGGGGGTATCGTGCGCGCTTCCGCTCTCTCCGGTCGGAAACAAAATGCCGTTCGAGGTTGCCATAAAAGAAAAAAACATTCGGAAAATCATCACCTTATTTTCGCAAAAAAGAGCGCGAAAAAGAGTATGAAAATTTTACGAATGCCTATCTCAATGACTTTTCCCCCTATCGTCATTTCTTGTACTGCAATTATCATAACATACACACAAAACTTTGTCAATGTTATTTCCAAATTTTTTTTGTGAAAATTTTATCTTTTTGACCTATAAATTTGGACAAATTCGTCAATTTTCCTTTTTATTTTGCCTTTTTCCTCTTCTTTTCGTTTCGCCTCGCCCGAAAAAAGCAAAAAAGAGGGGGCGGCAAGCCCCCTTCTTTCCCGCGTCAGGTCGCGGGCGTCTTGTAAAAATAATAATAGGTATCGTCTTCGCCGCAACGCCGCATGCCCGCGGAGACAAGCATCTTCGCCGATCGCTCGTTCTCGCGGTTGCACTTCGCTTCCACGCGGTCCAGCCCCAGTTTCAGAAAGGCGTATTCCGTCATCGCCCGCACCGCCTCCGAGGCATATCCGCGCCCCTCGTATTCGGGCAACAGCCGCGCCCCCACCTCCGCTTCCGAGGCGTATCCGAAGCGATGCAGGACGACTTCTCCGATCAGTTCCCCCCCGCAGTAGATGCCGACGGGCATCTCGTTCTTTCTGTGAAAATCTTCCCGCGCGGCGGCGAGGAACCACTCCGCGGAGGGAAGACCGCCCCCCTCGAGATCGACGCGGTAATCGTATCCCCACCAGCGGTTGCGTACCGTATCGGCGGCGAGACGGCGGTACTCCTCCCCATCCTCATCCGCGACCGCCCGCAGCGTCAGCCGCTCCGTGACGATTTCGGGAAGGCGGGAAACACCGTCGATCGCCCTGTGCGGCACGACGTTGTATTTGTCCACGATCTCGCAGGGAAGATATTGCAGTTTGGATTTGCGCAATCCCCCGTCGCCTGCGTCGTCCATGCGGTTGAGATAGTCCACCCCTTCCCCGCAGAACGCCTGCGCAAAGCGCTGGGCGAGATAGGGATACGCCCCTTCGTATTCCCGCAGCGCCTTTTCGACGTGCACGACCATCATGTCTCCGCACCGTTCCCCGACGGACGCCCCGACGATCTTTTCGCCGACCAGCAAAAGCCCGCACCGAAGCCCGAACGCGCGGATGTGCGGCAGGAGCTCGTACACTTCCGTCATCTCCTCCTGCGCGAGATAGGAATTCTTGCTCCGCTGCACCCGCTCGTATTCGCCCAAAAATGCGAGGAGTTCTTCCTCGTCCTCTTCCCGATATTCGCGGAATTCATGGTCGGGATAGTTCTTTCTGAATTTATTCACATGATTGCGCTGTCCCGAATATTTCCCGCCCGGATAGGAACGGAAATCCTCCGCGCGATAGAGATAGTCCCGCCAGCGTCGGGGATCGGAGATATGCACCTCCGCGCCGTATCGCAGCGCGAGCGCTCCCAACCGCCCGCGGGGCACGTTGGTGAAATGCAGCCTGAGGTCGTTGTCGCGGCAATACCGCTCGATCTCGGTAAGCGCCGCCTCTTCCTTCGCCTCGTCCCCCGTCGGTGACAGGGGGTAGTGAAAATAATACTTTCCGACGTACAGCTCCCTCAGGATGAGCGCGCCGTCCGCAAATGCGTAATCGGGGGACAACTGCTTGTTCCACATATATTGGAATCCCGCCGAAAAATCGCTCAGATGCGTCCTCTGCGCCGCAAAATAGGGCAGCAGTTCTTGAATGTTTTCCTTTTTGAGTTTCTTAAATGTCAGCATAGCGCGTCCGCCTGCGCGGACTTTTTCTCCGACGGCGCGCCTTGCGCGCCCGTATTTTTTCCGGCCTTCTTATCCCCCGTTTCACGGGAAACCGCCGTTTCCGCCCGTTCGGGACCGCGTACACGGTATGCCCGATCGGGAAAGAGGGCGGTCATGCCGCCCCCCTTTTTTATGTAGGTTCCGTCGTTCGTCTCATCGGCTCGGACAAGGTATGCCTCTGCGCCGCGACGTAAGGACATGCCCCGCCGTCACTCTTCGCGATCGATGATGTCGAGCAATTCGCAGATACGATCGAGATCGTCCCGCGTATAATAATCGATGTAGATCCTGCCCTTTTTGTCCGTCCCGATGAGGGAGACTTTCGTCTTGAAGGTATTGCGCAGGCGCTCGACGAGATATTTGAGTTCCGCGCTCGACTGCGCGTTCTTCTTTTCCTTGTCCTTCGCGAGCACTTCGGGGGGATTGAGCAACGCCTTGACCGCGCGTTCCATCTCGCGGACCGACCAGCCGTTCTTCACGCATTCCTGCGCGAGACGTTCCTGTTCCTCTTTCGCCACGGGCACCAGCGTGCGCGCGTGTCCCGAGGAGAGTTTTCCGCTCTTGACGAGATCGATCACCGCCTCGGAAAGCGTCAAAAGGCGCAGCGTGTTCGCGATCGCGGGACGGGATTTGCCCAGGCGCTCGGCGAGCACTTCCTGCGTGAGGGAGTACTCCTCCATCAGCCGTTTCATGCCGTACGCCGCTTCGATCGGGTTGAGATCCTCGCGTTGCAGATTCTCGATGAGGGAGATCTCCTGGATCTTCTTCTCGTCGTAATCGCGGATGACGACGGGGACGCTCGTAAGTCCCGCCATCTTCGCCGCACGGTAGCGGCGTTCGCCCGCGATGATCATATAATTCCCGTCGGGACAGCTGTTGACCACAAGCGGCATGATGACGCCGTGTTCTTTGATGGAAGCGGCGAGTTCGTTCATCGCCCCTTCGTCGAACACCTTTCTCGGCTGATTGGGATTGGGGAAGATGTTTTCGAGCGCGACCTCGGTCACCCCCGCGCCGTCGCCCTGCGCGTGTTCGTACGCCTCTTCCGTATCCATGAATAACGCCGATAATCCTCTTCCAAGACCTTTTGCCATTTATTATTCTCCTTTCCCCTCGGTTTTCTTCAAAAACTCCTCCGTCAGCGCCTGATACGCGCGCGCCCCCATGCACTTGCCGTCGTGCAGCATGATGGGTTTTCCGTGGCTGGGCGCCTCGGAAAGGCGTATGTTGCGCGGAATGACGATCTCATAGAGCTTTTTGGTAAAATACTTTTTGATCTCCGCCGCGATCTGCTTGGAGATGAGCGACCTGCCGTCGTACATGGTCAGCACCACCCCTTCCACCTTCAAGGAGCGGTTGAGTTGCTGACGAACGAGCGAGATGCTGTTCATCAGCTGGCTCAGTCCCTCGAGCGCGTAATATTCGCTCTGGATGGGAATGATGACCGAATCCGCCGCGGCGAGCGCGTTGATCGTGATCAGCCCGAGCGAAGGCGGGCAGTCGATCATGATATAGTCATAATCCTTGCGCACCTTTTCGAGCGCCGTTTTGAGTACCTTTTCGCGACTCTTCTTATAGACAAGCTCCACCTCCGCGCCCGCGAGATCGATGTTCGCGGGCAGGATGAAGAGCCCTTCGATCTCCGTAGAAAGAACGTTGTCCTTAACTTCTTCCTCATCGATGATCACATTGTAAACGGACTTCTTCAGCGTCCCCTTGGAGAACCCGAGTCCCGTGGTCGCATTGCCCTGGGGATCGATGTCGACGAGGAGCACTTTCTTGCCCGCTACGGCGAGATACGCCGCCATGTTCACGCAGGTCGTCGTCTTTCCTACGCCGCCTTTCTGATTGGAGAACGAAATGATCTTTCCCATATTCTCACCTCCGCGCGTCACTCGTTTACCGTTCCGAACGGATTGTCGGGATGCTCTTTGTCGTGCTCTTCCATGTAATCAAGCACTTCCTTGTAGCTCTTGCCTGCCATGAGCATATCCACTTCTTCCGTATAGATGGTCTCGCGCTCCACGAGGACGCGCGCCATGTTATCGAGGATGTCACGGTGTTCGGAAAGCAGCTTTTTCGCACGCTCATACTGCGCCGTGATGATAGCTTTGACCTCTTCGTCAATAATCCCCGCAACTTCTTCGCTGTACGACTTTCTCTCCTCGAAATCCCTGCCGATAAACACGGGACCGCCGCTCGCGTAGGACACCAACCCGACGCGCTCGCTCATGCCCCATTCGGTCACCATTTTGCGGGCGATCTTGGAGACCTGTCTCAGATCGCCCGACGCGCCTGCGGAAACGTCCTGAATGACCAGCTCTTCGGCAACGCGTCCGCCCAACGTCATGCAAATATCGTTGTTAAGTTGCTTAACTGTCGGGAAGTCCATGTTGTTGTCCGATTCGGGACGAGTCATGGTATATCCGCCCGCAGGTCCGCGAGGAATGATGGAAACTTCGTGAACATTCTCGTCCTGCATGCACAATTTCGCGAGAATGGCATGGCCCGATTCATGATATGCAGTACAGCGTTTGTCCGCTTCCGTCACAACGCGGCTCTTCTTCTGAGGCCCCATCACGACTTTATTGATACCCTCATACAGTTCGAGATTGCCGATCATCGTCTTTCCCGCACGCGCGGCGAGGATCGCCGCTTCATTGAGCAGGTTGGCAAGATCCGCGCCAGAGAATCCGCTCGTGATGCGCGCGATCACTTTAAAGTTAACGTCGGGAGCCAAAGGCTTATTGCGCGCGTGCACCTTCAAGATCGCTTCGCGCCCCTTGACATCGGGCAGGTTGACATAGATCTGCCTGTCGAAACGCCCGGGACGAAGCAACGCGCTGTCGAGGATGTCCGCACGGTTGGTCGCCGCCATAACGATGACGCCCTCATTGGTCTCGAAGCCGTCCATCTGCACGAGGATCTGGTTAAGCGTCTGTTCACGCTCATCGTGTCCGCCTCCGAGCCCCGCCCCACGCTGACGGCCGACCGCATCGATCTCATCGATAAAAATAATGCAGGGTTGATTTTTCTTTGCCAAATCAAATAAGTCGCGTACGCGCGAAGCGCCGACGCCGACATACATTTCCACAAAGTCGGAACCGCTGACCGAGAAGAAAGGAACGCCTGCTTCCCCTGCCACCGCCTTCGCAAACAGCGTTTTACCAGTTCCGGGGGGCCCGACCAACAGAACGCCGCGCGGGATCTTTGCTCCGAGATCGGAGAACTTCTTGGGGTTTTTGAGGAATTCCACAACTTCCTGCAATTCCTCTTTCTCTTCCTCCGCACCCGCAACGTCGGAGAACCGCGTTTTCAGATTGGTGGATACCTTCGCCTTCGTCTTGCCGAAGTTCATTACCTTTCCCCCACCGCCGCTTGCGGCACGCATCAGCAGCCAGAACGCAACGAGAGAGACGATGATCAGTCCGAAGTAAAGCACATTCCCCCAAACCGCGCCCGAATTCGGATCTTTGAATTCGATCGTAATGCCCTCCGAAATCCATTTGGAAACGATTTCGGAATTGGCGTCATAATGGTTAGGGCCGACCGTCGCATAACTATGCGTTTTTGCCCCTTCTTTATAGCCATAGAGATTATAACCGTTTATCACCACGCGAACGATTTGGTCTTCGTCGGGGATCGTCCCTTCGTCTCCTTTTCCGTCCTCCACGTATTCGACAAACTGGTCATAGGACACCACCTTTGCGGCATTGATCTGATTGCTGACAAAGAAGTAGACCGCTATGCCGATCAGAATCAGTAGCACGCCCCAAAGGATCGCTTTGATAGTTTTGTTCAAAATACCGCTCCTTTTATATTTCTTTATTTGAAATACAATCATATTATGCGTATTTCAATAGCAATATTGTATCATATTACCCATTCTTTCGCAAGTGTTTTGCTTTGAAAAGTTTCCGATTTTACATAATTTTCACTTGCCTGCCTTAAAAATGGCAAAAATGGGGTGTTTTTGCCCCATTTTTGCCTAAAAATGGGCAAAAAAATGTTTCACATGAAACTCCCGCCGAATTTTTCGGCTTTTTGACGTTTCACGTGAAACATTTGGCGCACAATTTTTAACTGTTTTTTATGTATTTTTAAACTGTTATTTATCTTTTCAGACTATCAGCAGATCCAGCACGCTCCGAACGCCCTTCCGATATGCGCACCGATTACGGGACCGACGTCTCCTTCAAGCATGATTGCCGATGGGAAGTGCTGTTTGACGGCCTTTTTGACGTTTTCGAAGAAATGACTCTGCGAAATACGCAATACGATGATCTTTTTTGCCTCTTTGGGAATAGATTCGACCAGCGCAAGCACCGCTTTCAGGTCCCCGATCGCCTTTTTCACGCATTTGAGAACGCCGCTTTGGAACATAAGAATGGGTTTGATCTTCAAAACGTTGCCCAGCGCCGCCGAGAGCATGGAAATTCTTCCCCCGCGCCGCAAATTTTCCAGCGTTTCCGGCACAAAAGCCACTCCGCCGCGATCTCTGATCGCGGGAAATTCCTCCACGATCTCCTGACGTGTTTTACCCGCCTCAATTCGCTCGACGATCTCTTCAAAGTAAAGCCAGATCGTCTGCGCCGCGCTTCCAGAGTCCAAAACGCTGACTTTTTCGGGAGCACTGCACATTTCAGCCGCAAGACGCGCATTGTTGTTGGTCCCGGAAAGCGTGGAAGCAAGCGTCAGACAGATCACTTCGTTGCCGTCGGAGATGATTTTATTGTATGCATCCACAAAGCCCTGCGTCGAAGGCAAAGAAGTCGTCGGAATGACTTTATTTTCCTCTGCGTCGGCATAAATAGGCTCAAACGAACCGGGCAAGCCTTCGCGATATTCCCTGTTCTGCACGAATACGGAAAGAGGAACAAGCGTAACGTCGTACTTTGTCAATACTTCCTCCGGAAGATACCCCGTCGAGTCGAGAACTAATTTGATCATATACTACCTCCCTATCTTTAATGTTAAGACCTTAACTATATTATTCATAAAAATTGCATATATACCGTTTAGCCGCCGAAACCGTCCGATTGGGACGTATTTTGTCCCGCGGAAACCCTCCGAACAGAGCACAAAATCGCTCTCAGAACGCCTCAGCCGCGTTTTCAGGCGTTTTTCGCCCGTTAATACGGCTCAAAACACCCCGATCGGACACCGAAAACGCCCCGTTTTTCCCCGAAAATCGCTCTCAGATCGCCACAGCGGGCATTTTTAAGGGGCACGTCCCAAAAACAGCGTTTATCGGTCAAAAGTCTTCAAAATCGCAAAAACTCGCTTGTTTTGCGAAAAAAATTCAAAATATTAGAATGAATGGGCTTGTTTGTCGCCCGCTCCCCCCTTTTCGGCTCATTCGGTCGCCAAAATGTAATCGCGGAGCCACTCGAAGGAGACGACGTAAGCCGTCGCGTCGCGGAACCAATCGGAAAAATAAATCACGCCGACCACGGAACTTTCCGCAAAGAACGATTCGATCGATTCGTTCCCGATCAGCACGCAGATCGCCAGGACGAGGAAGATCGCCAGCATGATCTCGATGAGTCCGAGCACGCCGCCAAGCATCCGATTGACGATGCGGACAGGCCCGATCTCTTCTGCCGCGCGGGAAAAGATCTTATCAAGCAGCCACACCGCGATCTTGATGAGAATGACGAGCGACACAAAAGAAATGACGACGGAGATCCAATGTGCGACGATGGGGGAAATAAGCATAGCGATCGTTGTTCCCTCGGGAAGCTGCATATCCGCGAACACGGAAACGATGATACTTGCGATAAACCCCGGAATTTTAGCTTCTTCCAGCGCTGTCTCCAGGTTTTTGGCGGAAATATCCGTATTGAGCATTTCCAGATTAGAAAATGCGCCGGTCAACCCGTCCGATATGGACGAAGTCATGCCGAAGTTGTTTTCCAGGAACGCAGAAAAGGACACGCAGAAAAAGAGGGCGAACGCAATAGCAAAAAGCGTGCCCGCAAGTCTGCTGACTCCCGAAATAAAGCCCCGTTGCGCACCCGCAAAGATCCCCCCGATGATGAGGAGAAAAAAAACGATGTCGACAACGACGCCGCTCGTTGATGCCGAAAGAAGGTTCATCCGATAAAATCCCATACTGCTTTTGTTATATATCATTATACCATACTTTATACGAAAAAGGCAAGACGTCGAAAATTTTTTGTTATAAAAGATGAAAAAAATGTCAATCATTCGGGGGTAAAACCGCTTAAAAGGAGGCCGTTTTTGGAATACGCCTTTCATTTTTACAATTCATTGGCAGAGACGGGCGCTATGATGGCGCTCAATTCGATGTTGGGTGAGCTTTCCGCGCCGCCCGTCGTGCTCTGCATCGGGAGCGACCTCGCGATCGGAGACAGCCTGGGCCCCGTGACGGGTTCTCTCGTGCGAAAGAAACTGCGCGGCGCGCAGGCCTTCGTCTACGGCACCTTAAAACTGCCCGTGACCGCAAAAGAAGTAAAATACGTGAACGATTTTCTCAAAAAAACGCATCCCGGCAGTAAGATCATCGCGATCGACGCCGCGGTGGGGGAGGAGTCGGACGTCGGGCTCATCAAGATCGCCGACAGCGCGCTCAAACCCGGTTCCGGCGCCAATAAACGGTTGGGAAAGGTGGGCGACGTCTCTATTTTAGGCATCGTGGCGCGAAAAACGGCGTTTTCTTACTCTCTTCTCAACCTCACGCGCCTGAATATGATCTATTCCATGTCAGAAATTATCTCCGGCGCGCTGGTTTCATTCATTTATCAGCTAAAAAAATGAATTTTTGTTCAAAAGATGTGAACTTTGCAAACAATCGCGCCTTTCCCATTTCTTTGAACCATTTTCTTGACAGAGAACGGTAAAAAAAGGTAAAATAAAAGAAAAAGGAGAAAAAATGCAATGGTAAAGACGACGAAAACCAAGACCTACGATACCGAAACGGCTACCGTGGTGAAAAAAGTTACCGTTGGCGCATACGGCGATACGACCGGCTATGAGGAAACGCTCTATCAGACTCCCGAAGGAGATTTCTTCCTCTATGTGAACGGCGGTGCGGATTCCGTTCATCCCAAGGAAGCGATCACGTCCATGAGCAAGTCCAAGGCAAACGAATGGCTGAAAAACAACTGAAAAAAGAGGACTTCGGTCCTCTTTTTTTATGCTCATTTTCGGCGACGCCTGTAAGGGCGAACATGGTATCGCCTTTTTTCTTTGTAAAGACATGAAAGATGGCACCCGTGTCCGAATATTCGGACACGGGTGCCTCGTTTTTCTGCTGCCGTCAGTTCCTTACCGCAAAATATGCCCGCGCCCTCCTCATTTGCGTACATCCCTGCCTCGGATCTGAAACCCTTTTCCTTTTTCATGGACGGATGACTTCGATCATCCGAACGTTTTTTTCGGGTTGGGATATGCCGAAGCCTTTTGCGATCGTTCTTTCTGCGCTCCTTCTTTTTCCTCGCAAAAACGCCCGCCGCGGTCGCGGCGGGCATTCTCTCTCTTCGCGTTTGCGGATCTGTGGGCGATACGTCTGCGCCGTCGTTTTCGCGGCGCTTCGGGAATTCTTCGTTGAAAAAAGCCGTCCTTACCGCTTACGCGTTGAGGTTGGACAGCGGATACCGTTAAAAGTGTGTGCGCCGTGCGGAAACAAATGCCGCGCTTGCGGATTTTGCCTTTCGTCTGGCGTTCCGAACGGCAACCGCACGAATATTATTTGCGCGGTCGAACGGACAACTGCATTCGGATGTCTCTTTTCCGCGAAGTCCTGCGCGGGCAACTGCGTTTGGGTGTCATTGTGCGAAGCCCTGCGGGAACAACTGCCTTCGCTCCGATCTGCGCTCCTGCGCCGAAGCACGGCGTTACGGCCGACAGTTCCGCCCACATCCGCAAGTCGACGTTTTGAAAAGCGCCCTGCCATGTCCGCATTCTGCGCTTGTCTCCCTCGGACATGGTACCGCTTTCCGTTTTATCTTCTTTTGCGGTGCGCGCGAAAAAGAAAGGGGGATTTGTAAAAAACGCTCATCCGCGCCGTTGCCGTCCGCGGAAAGCGCGAGATGCCTGAAAATTCGCCCGTAAACGGCTTGTCCCGCTCTTTCCGCGCCTCTCCGTTGTCCCGGACAGTTCTCCTCCGTACAGGCGTTCTCGGGGCGTTTGCGGCGGCGAAACGCCGCCCGCGCAAAAGACGGTTTTTCTTTGTCGGAAACGAGTCTCGGCTCATGCAACAGAAAGCGAGAGGAAAAGGGCAAATATCGATCGGGAATGCGAAACGGCGGGAAAAAAGAGGGGAAGCGAAACGTCTTTTTCCAAACTCGCTTTCTCCATGGGCTGTCGCACGTTTGCGCGCCTTCTTCAACAGATCTTCCAACCCCGTTCTCCTTTCGGCGCACAACGCCTTTCTCCGCGCTTTCTTCGCCTCTCGGAGCGCGCTCCTTTTTTTCGCTCTCTCTGCCCGTGCCGCTTTTCCGTCTCTTCGTGCCTTCGTCTTTTCCATGGCGCGCGTTTTTTCGCTCCCTGACCGTTCGCAGAGCTTTTCCGCAGACCTCCGAAGCGAATACGGCATAAAAAATCCCCACCCGAAAAACGGGTGGGGGAGTTGTTTTTCAAGGCGCCTTATTCTTCCTCGCCGGATTCGGGCTTTTCCGTCTCGGGTGCGGAATCTTCCGCCTGCGTTTCCCTGGAATTTCCCAGGAAGGTCCCGAAGAACCCGTTGAAGCTGCCCTTGCGGTATCCGCTCGAAGAGCTGTCTCTGTGCAGGGACGTCCCCGAGGACTGCGGCGTTCCTTCTTTAGGAAGCTCGCGCTTGGGATAAGGCTTCTTTTCGCCGTACTTGCGGTCGGAATACTTATCGCGCCCGTCTTTGCGCCCGTCGCGGCGGTCGCGGGAGAAACGGTCCTTCTTGTCGAAGCTCTTCATCTTCTTGGGAATGATGACGACGTAACGCGCGGGCTCTTTTCCCTCGCTCTTCGTGGTCACTTCCTCGTTGGAGATGAGCGCGGAATGGATGATCCTGCGTTCATAGGGGTTCATCGGTTCCAGGCGTACCTTCTTGCCCAGACGGATCGCCTTTGCAGCAAGTTTCTCCGCGACGCGGCGAAGCGTTTCTTCGCGCTCCTCGCGATAATTCTCGCAATCGACGACGACGCGCTTATATTCGTCGCGCCCGATGTTGGCGACGGCGCCCGCAAGGACCTGGACGGCGTCGATGATCTCGCCGCGGCGTCCGATCAGACTGCGTGCCTTTTCCGCTTTCAGGTCGATCTCGATCTTCTCGTCTTCGCCGACGAGCACGGGCTCCGCTTCCGTTCCCAGCACTTCGAACAGCCCTTTGAGAAAATCCACGGCCCTTTCGCCGTCCGTCTTTTTGAGCGTGATCCTGACCTGCGCGGGGACGGAGCCGAACAGCTTTTTCTTGCCCTCGTCGAGGACTTCCACATCCACCTTGTCTTTCGTGACGGAAAGCGCGGAAAGTCCCGCTTCGATCGCTTCGTTTACCGTTTTTCCCGTAAAGACGTTTTTCGTTTCCATCTTTTTTCCTCTTTACCCGTTATTTTTTACGCTTTTCGTCCCGCACTTTTCCGTATGTCGGAGCTCTGCGCGTATTTTGCTCGATAAATTCTTTTTCTTCCTTCTTCCTGAAGCTGTACCCGAGGAAGATATTGGACAATACCGTGATCAGAATGCCGATCACACTGCTGACGACCATGTAAATGGAGAACGCCGCGGTGTACATGAATGCGAAGATCGCATAGATGAGGGGAAGCGCGATCAGCATGATCTTCTGCTGTTTCTGCGCCGAACCGTCCACCGAGCCGAGCTGCGTGGAATCTTTCTGACTGCGCATGGTGATGAACTGCTGCAAGAACATCAATCCGATGGAAAGTACCACGAGGATAAAATATCCGTTCGGCTGAGACTTTTCTTCGCCGAGCTTGGCGGTGATGTTTTCATACATGTTTTCGTCCACGATCTCGCCGATGGACTTTTGCTCTTTGACGATCGTCGCCGTCATCTCTCCCGTCGTTTCGTCCTCGACGTAGACTGTCTTTTCCACCGTGATCTTCTTGTTGATGGAATTGACGAACGACTGATAATCCTGAATGGGATGGCTGTAGGAGACGTCGGGGTTCCAGATATTCTTGATCCAAAGGAAGATGGGGGGATTGTCGCGATACTGTTTTGCCGCGGCTTCGCTGCCGATGTCTCTCACATACTGACGGCACGCCGTTTCGATCGTCGCCGCTTCATTCGTCTCCTGCAATTCGTCGAGCAGCGCGTCGATCTCCGTCCCTTTGAGGGCATATAACTTCTCCGTATCGATGCGGTATTCGCGCACCTGCTCGGTCGCGTCTTTGTTATAGCGATAATAGACGAATTTGTCTTCCGCTTTCCCCTTGACGACCATGAACGTGCTTCCGCCGATCGTCTCTTCCGTGATGTCGACGAGCGTGGGATCGTCCTCTTCGTCCAGGCTGTAAGAGAGCACCGCACTGTTATATGCCGCCGTCATCTTTTCATAGACGGAACAGTTCGCGTATTGCGAATAGTTGGTCAGCGAGGTGATCGCGATAATGAGGATGACCATGGACACGATCATGGGCAGACACGCGCCGAACAGGCTGTACCCGTTCTTTTTGTACAGCTCCATCATCTTTTTCTGATAGGTAGCGCTGTCTTTTTCGTACTGCTTTTGCAGTTTTTCCAGCTCCGGCCGCATCTTTTTCATGATAAGCGACTGCTTTCTCATTTTGACGCGCTGAAAAATATCGATAGGGAGGACGATGGCGCGCAGGATCAGCGTAAACACGATGATCCCGAGCCCGATCACGCCGACCGACTCGATGAGGATCCGGATGAACTGTCCCAGCCATCCCAGATCGATATAGAAGCCTTCCTGCAAGAGGGGAAAGTCTATGTCGTTCAATAAACTTAATAACTGCATTCTTTTCTCGCCGCGGTCAGATGAGCCATCTGACCTTAAAATAATTTTCGGGTGCGGGATCGTAACCGCCTTTGCAATAAATGGGATTACAGCGCAAAATACGCCGCATTCCGAGAAGTATCCCGATCAAAACTCCGTGATTGTTGATACAGCGCAATGTGTACTCCGAACAGGTCGGACGGAAATTGCAGGTGTGCGCGGAAAGATGCCTCTGATAAAAGAGGATCATCCGCATACACAGCATTTTTCCGTACGGACGGAATACCGAACGGCGCAAAATGCGGACATTTTGCGCTGCGATTTCAAATACGTTCAGTTTCAATCAATTTTTCCCTTTTTAGGATCCCCGCGATGTCTTTGCGGAACGCGGCATAGGAATACTTTTCCGCCACTTTCGGAATGAGAAGAAAGGAACACGGTTTCGAGATGGTACCGCTTTCTGCGCGGAACGCCTCCCTCAACAGCCGTTTGATCCTGTTCCGCGCGACGCTTTTTCCGTATTTCTTCCCCACGCAGACCGCCATTCTGACGCGGTCGGAGGGAAGATACGAAACGGTAAGCGTCGGCGAAAACGCCCGTTTTCCCGAACGCAGGATCTTAGAAAAATCCTTCTTCTTTTTCAGCCGCAGATAGTTCATCTTTTATGCGGAGATCTTCTTTCTTCCCTTGTTTCTTCTTCTCTTCAGGACGTTTCTTCCGCCTTTGGTCGCCATTCTCTTTCTGAATCCGTGCACCTTGCTCTTCTGTCTCTTTTTGGGCTGATAAGTTCTCTTCATGATTTATCTCCTGATTTTGATGTATTTCGTATTTTTGTTTGATTATAAAGTTTTTCCGTCGGAGAGTCAAGCGATTATGCGGCGTTTCTGACGGGTAAAATCAAATATAAGTTGTCTTTTTTCTCTTTATTTTGCAAAATAAAGGGAGAATATGCGCCGTTGAAAGAGAAAATGACTTCTTCTTCGTCCAGCGCGCGCAACGCGTCGAGCAGATACTTGGCGTTCATCGAGATCTTCAGTTCCTTGCCGCCGATCTCCGCTTTCACCGTTTCCGAAACGTTTCCGATCTCCGAATTGGAAGAGATCTGGATCCCTCCGTTGCGGATGTCGAGAGTGACGAGATTGTTTTTGTCTCCGCGGATGAGGATCGCCGCGCGTTCCGCGCTCGCCGCGAGTTCCGCCCGCGATACGTTCACCGTCGTCATAAATTCGGCGGGCACCACGTTCTCCTTGCGGATGAATTCTCCCTGATACAGGCGGGAAACGAGGATCATCTCGTCGATCTTCACCATCATCATGCCGCCCTGCGTATACACGGTTATTTCCTCGTCGCCGTCCGAAAGCAGGCGGGAGATCTCCGTCAGCGTCCTCGCGGGGCAGATGATGGAAAATTCTCCGCTTTTGGAGAGGATCTCCGCGCAGGAAAGGGCAAGCCTGTATCCGTCCAGCGCCGTCACCTCCAGCTGATCCCTGCATTCGAGAAGGCATCCTTTGAGGATGGGACGAGAATCATCCTGCGCGCAGCAGAAGACCGTCTCGTTCACGATCTTTTTGAGAATGCCCTGTTTCATCACAAAGCTGTTTTCTCCGATCTCGGTTTCGATCCTGGGAAACTCGTCCGCGTTCATGATCTGCAAAAAGGAATTGGAATCGGAATAGCGGATCTCCAGCCCTTTCTCTCCCGTCAGAAGAGTCACCTCTTCTCCCGAAAGTTTTCCCATGAAATCGGAAAAATACTTTCCGGGAACGCAGAGTTCACCCTCTTCTAGCACTTCCGCGCGCACGGTCTTCTGAATGGAAAGTTCTCCGTCCGTCGCAAACAGGCTCACTTCGTCGTTATGAGCGCTCATCTTGATACATTCAAGGATAGGCGCCGTCGTGCGCACCGCGCACGCCTTGCTCACCCGCGTCACCGCTTCCGAAAGCGTCAATCCGTCGCAAACAAATTTCATTTCTGTCCTCCCGATCGATGATTGTTCTTATAAAAAAGAATTCTTTAATAGTAATAATAATAGGGGCGGTGGAATTGTGGACAACCTCTTTTTTTCAGGAAGCGTTTTTCTTCCGCCCGTCTCCGTTTACCGTTTTATTATACCTAAAAAGAGAGGAAAAAGCAAGTAAGTTGCCCGCTTTTCAAGAAAACGGGAAAAGAAATTTTCGGGGGAAATGGGTGTGGAGAAAAGGGGAAAAGGATGTGGAAAAAATGTGGAGAAAAAAGGGTTGTCCACACCTTATCCGACGGGATCCGGAGAAAAAACGGCAAAAAGAAGCGAACGGAAGAAAAGTTATCCACAAAGATATTGACAGTGTGGATAAAATAAAGAGATGTTTTCCACAAAGAGTTGATAACTTTTTGTAAATGTGATATAATATTCGGCGATGAAAACGAAGAGAATAGAAACGGAGCGTTATTGCGCTCTTTTGCGCGGGGAATTGCGCGAAAAATTCGAATTATTCCGGAATTTACTCTTGGAATATAACAAAAAGTACAATCTTACTTCCATTACCGAGGAAAAAGAGGTCTTTTATAAGCATTTTCTCGATTCCGTGGCGGGAGAAAGTCTGTTTCCCCTTTACGCGAAAGTTGCCGAGGTGGGTTCCGGAGCGGGATTTCCTTCCCTTCCTTTAAAGATCGTGCGCGACGATCTCACCTTCGTCCTCCTCGAAAGCACGGGAAAAAAGTGCGATTTTTTGCGGACGGCTGTGGATAAACTCGCCCTGAGCGGGGTGACCGTCTTCAACGCGAGGGCGGAGGAGGCCGCACGGGACGCATTGTGGAGAGAGACATTCGACGCCTGCACGGCGCGAGCCGTCGCGCGGCTGAACACGCTCGCGGAATACTGTCTTCCCTTCGTAAAAAAAGGAGGCGTCTTTATCGCCTATAAGGGAAGCGCGGAGACGGCGGAAGCAGAACGGGAAGAGGGGACGAAGGCAGTCTTTCTGCTCGGAGGAGGAAAAACGAAAATCTTTTCTTACGAATTGCCGGAAGGTTACGGAGAGCGTACGCTCATCAAAGTGACGAAGGAAAGAGAAACGCCCGAAAAATATCCCCGCGGGAACGGAAAGGAAAGGAGCAAGCCCATCGCATGAATCACTTGTCCTGCGCATTGACGGGGCACAGGGAACTGCCCGCGGATTTTGACAAAAACGCGCTTTACGATGTGCTCGAAACGCTCATCGAAGAGGGATACCGCACCTTTTATTGCGGCATGGCGCAGGGGTTTGACCTCACGGCTCTCGCCTGCCTCGTCGATCTCAAACGGAAATACCGTTTGTTTTTGGAAGCGTGTATCCCTTTTGAAGGACAGCAGAGACATTATCCCCCGCAGGATAAGGGGGATTACGACTATCTTCTGCAATGGTGCGACCGCAAGACGGTGCTCTTCGACCGCTATTGCGACGGTTGTTTTCTCGTGCGGGACCGCTATATGGTAGATCGCGCGGACGTCGTTCTCGCCTATTGCACCAAAGATACGGGCGGCACGGCGTATACCGTCCGCTATGCCCGCCGCAAGGGAGTTCCCGTGCGGAACGTATAAAATTTGTTTCATATTGTGAAAAAAGTGTTATATTATCTTATAAGAAGGTATAAGGAGTAGTCTGATGGCTGAATGGTATGCGAGCTTAAGCACGCTCGAATTGGTGTTCTTTTATATTGCGATCGTCGGCAGCGTTTTGCTGATCATCCAGATCATCATGCTGTTGGTCTCCTTCGGCGGCGCCGGAGACATGGACATGGACGGCGATTTCGACGGGGATACGGATACGGACAGCGGCCTTTCGCTGTTTACGATCAAAAGCATGACCGCGTTTTTCGCGTTCGGCGGCTGGTGCGGTTTTGCGGCAGCGTCCTATATTTCCAACGCGTGGGCGCCCATCCTCATCGCGGTGGCGACGGGCGTGGCGGCGATGTTCTGCGTCGCGCTTTCCATGCGAGCGGTCGCGAAACTGCAATGCTCGGGGAACATCGTGAAAGAGAAGATGATCGGAAAGACGGCGACCGTCTACGTTTCCGTCCCTCCCGCACGTTCGGGAAGGGGGAAGATCGTGCTGACCGCGCAGGGAAGCTATACCGAGATCGACGCCGTCACGGATGAAAATGCGCGCATCCCCGTGGACGAGAGGGTGAAGATTTTCGAATATAAGGAAGATTTCGCCGTTGTCGGCCGCGAAAAGGAAAAAATCGCGGCGGAAGCAAAAGAGGAATAAGAAATTCCGCGGGATTATCCGCAGGAAAATATAAGGGAGAGAAAAAAGGAGAAAGAAAATGCCCCCTGCAATCATTGCCGTTATCATCGTAGCGGTCCTGATCGTGTTCATGATCATCCTGACGGTGGCGGTGCGCTATAAGACGTGCCCGCCCGATCGCATCATGGTCATCTACGGTAAGATCAGATCGAACAAAGACGGAACGTACCGTTCCGCGAAGTGCGTGCACGGCGGCGCCGCGTTCGTGTGGCCGTTCGTGCAGAAATACACGTTCATGGACCTCACGCCAATCGCCATTTCCGTCGATCTCAAAAGCGCACTGTCCAAACAGAACATCCGCATCGACGTGCCGTCCATCTTCACGGTCGGCATTTCGACCGATTCCGCGATCATGCAGAACGCCGCGGAAAGACTTCGGCTTTTGTCCCTCGCGCAGATCTCCGATCTCGCCAAGGACATCATCTTCGGTCAGCTGCGTCTGGTCATCGCGACGATGAACATCGAGGAGATCAATACAGACCGCGACAAGTTCCTCGAAGCCATTTCGAGAAACGTGGAAGGCGAACTGAAAAAGGTCGGACTTTGCCTCATCAACGTCAACGTGACGGATATTTCCGACGAATCGGGATACATCATCGCGCTCGGAAAAGAAGCGGCGGCGAAGGCGATCAACGACGCAAAGATCTCCGTCGCGGAAGAGGATAAGAAGGGCGCGATCGGCGAAGCGAACGCGAAGATGGAAGAGCGCGTCCGCGTCGCGGAAGCGGAATCGGCGGCGATCGAGGGCGAAAACAAGGCGAAAGCGGAGATCGCCCGTTCGCAGGCGCAGTTGCGCGAGAAGGAAGCGGAAGCGCTCAAACTTGCGGTGACGGCGGAAAAGGTGCAGGCGGCGAAGGCGCTCGAAGAGAGTTACGTCGCGGAAAAAGAAGCGGAAGTTTCGCGTGCGGCGAAAGAACAGGCGACCAAGGAAGCGGACGTCATCGTCGGCGCGGAGATCGAAAAGAGAAAGCTGGAAATCGAAGCGGAAGCGATCGCGGAACAGATGAGAAGAAAGGCGCAGGGCGAGGCGGACGCGATCTATGCGAAAATGGACGCAGAAGCGCGCGGCGTGCGTGAAAAGCTCACCAAACAGGCGGAAGGCATGGACGCGCTCGTCAGGAGCGCGGGCAGCGCGGACGAAGCGGTCAGACTGCTCATCGCGGATAAGCTGGAAGAGCTGGTCGCGGAGCAGGTCAAGGCGATCTCGGGCGTGAAGATCGACAAGGTCACCGTATGGGACGGCGGCGCGGGAACGGACGGAAAGACGACGACCGCGAACTTCCTTTCGGGGCTTTTGAAGAGTCTTCCTCCCTTGGAAGAGGTCTACAACATGGCAGGGCTGAGCCTGCCCAAGATCGTCGCGCCGCAGAAGGCGGAAGAGGGCAAACCTTTGCCTCCCGAAGGCGAAAAGCCGCCCAAGGCGGAAAAGTCGCCCAAGGCGGGAAAGGCGGATCCCGAGAAAAAGTGACGATCGGAAAAGATCGGGAAACGGAAAAAACGCGGAGAAACCTCTCCGCGTTTTTTTATCCTTTAAAAAAAGGAGACGGATGCCGATCGCTGTCTTTGCGTCTGTGCGGCGGGAGAGAACACGGCGAAAGAAGAGGCTCCGCCGTCCGAACTTTAAGAAAGGGAAACGGGAAGGCGCGCCGCGGCAATATTTGCCGCGGCGCGCTTGTTTCATGCAAAAAAAGCGCGTTCGTCCGACCGAATCGCCTTTTTTTCGCTCCGTTCGTCAAAAAACGCGGTGTTTTTTGCGCACGGCGGGCATATACTGTGAGAAAGGCCGCGCGGCGGCAAAAGGAGCGGTTATGGCGTACGAGAAGAGGATCTGCGTGATGAAACAGATAAAGAGGGGATTTTCCGCGGACGGGAGCGCGCTTTCCGGCGCCGTCCACGCCGAGCGCTGGGGAAAGGACGCGACCTTCACCGTGCGCCTTTTAGGGCTTGCGCCCGTGCGGGAGGGGAGATATGCCCTCGCCGTGTGCGTGGGCGGGCGGACGGAGGCGTTCGATCTGGACGGAAAGGACTGCTTCCGCATGCAAGACGCCCCGTCGCTCAAAGACGGATTTTCCGCGCTCGTGTGTTTCGTGCGCGGGGAAGCGGAAGCGGTCGCTTACGGGTTTTGCGGAAACGCGCCTTCCGATCATCTTGCCCTGTTGAAGGGCTTTTCGGAAGGGGAGAAGAAAAAGCGTAAACGCCCCATCCCCGTGCCGCTGCCTCCCAATCAGATCCCGGGTGCGCCCTCGCCGCAGGTACCGCTCGCGCCCGCCGTGCCTCTGCCCGATCGGGAGGGATACGACGACGAGGCGCTTGCGGCGGACGACTATTTCAGGGGGAAACGCGATGTTTGCGAAGGCGATGAAAATGAAGATCCTGCTTGCGGCGGTCAGAGAGAAACGGCGCAAAAAGAAGGCGGGCGTCTATCGGGCAAAGATGGCGCAGGCGATGTCTTTCCGCCCTTCCGCGTCGCGCGGGGCACTACATATTACGAAAGCGTGCGGGAAAAATTAGAAGAGGCGTTCCGCAAATATCCCAAAGACACCCGACTTTCGGGCGCATTTCCCCATTCGGAATGGGTGAACGCGGGAGCGGCGCTCCTCGGCATCGTGTACGAAGAGGGGCTTCCGCGCTATCTGTGCCTTGCCGCCGATGGAAAAGACGGTCCGCCCGAGGAGATGAAGGGGGAAGGGGTGTTCGTTCCCTTGAACCCGTTTTCGGAAGACGAGGGCTTTTATGTGCTTTTCCAGGACGCGGAAACGGGCGAAACGGTGAAGACGTACGACGCGTGACGTCGCGAAAGAGAGGGCGCGAAGGGCGCCTCTTTTTCGTGAAAAGGTTAAAATATGATGAAAAAAGAAAAATGCCGTCAAAAAGTTGCTATTTTTTCTCGCAGTGTGGTATAATAAAACGGAAAAAAGGGTAATCCCAAAATTTTTTATCACGGAGGACACACATGGCAAAGAAATTGCCCACCGAAAATCAGAAGGTCATCGATTTCGTGAACGAGAGCGCGGAGCTCGCGCAGCCGGACGAGATCGTATGGATCGACGGCAGCGAAGCGCAGATCGAGGCCCTTCGCAACCAGGCGTGCTCCACGGGCGAAATGATCAAGCTCAACCAGGAAAAACTTCCCGGCTGCTACTATCACAGGACCGCGGAAAACGACGTCGCCCGCGTGGAAGCGAGGACGTTCATCTGCTGCAAGAACAAAGAGGACGCGGGCCCCATCAACTATTGGATGGATCCTCAGGAAGCGTACGCGCTCTGCAAGCAGATCGCGCGCGGCAAGATGAAGGGCAGAACGATGTACGTCATCCCCTATTCGATGGGCGTGGTCGGCTCTCCCTTCTCCAAGATCGGCATCGAAGTGACCGACTCCATCTACGTCGTCCTCAACATGGTCATCATGACGAGAGTGGGCAATATGTGCCTTGACGCGCTCGGCAAAGACGGCGATTTCATCAAGGGCTTCCACGCAAAGTGCGACATCGACGCGGAGAAGAGATACATCATGCATTTCCCCGAAGACGACACCATCATGTCCGTCAACTCGGGTTACGGCGGAAACGTCCTGCTCGGCAAGAAGTGCTTCGCGCTTCGTATCGCGTCCTACCTCGGCAAAAAGGAAGGATGGATGGCGGAGCACATGCTCATCCTCGGCGTGACCTATCCCGACGGCAAGAAGAAATACGTCGCGGCGGCGTTCCCGTCCGCTTGCGGCAAGACCAACCTCGCGATGCTCATCCCGCCCAAGCACTATCTGGATATGGGATATAAGGTGGAATGCGTGGGCGACGACATCGCCTGGATCCGCGTGGGCGAAGACGGAAGACTGTGGGCGGTCAACCCCGAAAACGGATTCTTCGGCGTCGCGCCCGGCACCAACATGAAGTCCAATCCCAACGCGCTGCTCGCAACGCAGAAGGACACCATCTTCACCAACGTCGCGATCAATCCCGAGGACAACACGGTGTGGTGGGAAGGTCTTTCCAAACCCGCTCCCGATCACCTCATCGACTGGCTGGGCAAGCCCTGGACGCCCGATTGCGGCGTGAAGGCGGCGCATCCCAATTCGAGATTCACCGCTCCCGCGGTCAACTGCCCCTGCCTGTCTCCCGAATTCAATTCCAAGACGGGCGTTCCGCTCGACGCGATCATCTTCGGCGGCCGCCGTGCGACCACGACTCCGCTCGTCTATCAGTCGCGCGACTGGAACCACGGCGTGTTCGTCGGCTCCATCATGTCGTCCGAGACGACGGCGGCGGCGACGGGCGCGGTCGGCGTGCTCCGTCACGATCCCATGGCGATGAAGCCCTTCGCGGGATACCACATGGGCGATTATTTCCGGCACTGGATCGATATGGGCAAAAAGGTCAAGAACCCGCCCAAGATCTTCAACGTCAACTGGTTCCGTCAGGACGAGAACGGCGAGTTCCTGTGGCCGGGCTTCGGCGACAATATGCGCGTGCTCGACTGGATCCTCAAGCGCTGCTCGGGCGAAGTGGACGCGCGCGAGACCGCGATCGGCTATCTGCCTTATGCGAAGGACATCGACATCGAAGGGCTCGACTACTCCGTCGAGACGCTTGAATCCATCCTCACCGTGGACAAAAAGCGTTGGAGCGCGGAAGCGGACGAGATCGCGGAATATTACAAGCAGTTCGGCGACAGACTTCCCAAGGAACTCTCCGAGAGCCTTGCGACGCTCAAAAAGAACTGCGAAGCATAACGAACGGACAAAAACGGCTTGCCTCGTCGCAAGCCGTTTTTTTCGCGTCCGTCGGGCGTTCCGCGCCGCAGACGGAACGGCAGCGATCGGTTCCGCTTGTCCCCGAACGGCGTTCCGAGAAGAAATTTCCCTTAGAAACGAGCGCCTTCGGCGGCGTTTGTTCCTGCGATTTTCCTTTTTTGCCGCGCGGGGAATGGACAAAGGGCGGGCGGATGTGGTATAATCGGGCAAAAGAGCCCCGAAGCGCGCCGAGCGCGCGCCGTTCGGGGAGCGTCCGCGGAAGGACCGCGCGGGACGGCAGGAGGGAAAAAATGACCGAAGACGAGCGTATCGCACAGCTCTTTTCGTTTTTATCGGAGCGCGGGTTTACCTTCGAGCGCGATTACAGCAAGGGGACCGATACGACCTGCACGCAGATCTACCGTTTTCGCCTGGACGGCGCGAACTATTTCGAATACCGCGTGCTGAGCGCACGGGAACGCACATTGCTCGTCTGCGTGCGCGGGGAAAAGAAGTTCCCCGCCGTCGCGAGAAAATACGCCGCGTTCATCCGCCGATGGAAGTGGAGCCGCCTCTTCCGCAAAAAAGACGCATGGGAACTCGCCGCCGACATCTGCCGCCACGATCTCGAAACGACGGGAAAGGTGTTCGGTCTGGACGTATAAGACGGTTGCGGCAGACCGCTCCCGCCCGAACAGAAATCGCTTCCCGAATAAAAATTGCGCCCGCCGCTGTCCGAAGACAGCGGCGGGCGTTTTCGATTTCCGTTCAGAGCCGATGTTTCACGGGGATCACAGCCCGAGAAGGGAAGCGAGATTGAACTGACTGAACACGACCACGCACACAAGCGAGACCGTGCTCATGATCTTGATGAGGATGTCGAGGGAAGGCCCGACGGTATCTTTGAGGGGATCGCCGACGGTATCGCCCACGACGGCGGCGTCGTGCGCGGGAGAGCCTTTGCCGCAGCCTTCCACGCCGCCCGATTCGATGTACTTCTTTGCGTTATCCCACGCGCCGCCCGCGTTGCCCGTGTACAGGGCGAGCATGATCGCGGAGACGGTCGCCCCGAAGAGCACGCCGCCCACGAAATACGCCCCGAACAGGAAGCCGCACACGACGGGGAAGGCGATGGAGATGACGGCGGGCAGGACCATCTCTTTGAGCGCGCCCTGCGAGGAGATGGTGATGCACGTCTTATAGTCGGGTTTCGCCTCGCCCGACAATATGCCGGGGATCTCGGCGAACTGACGGCGCACTTCCTTGACCATGTTTCGCGCCGCTTTGGAGACGGCGTTGATGAGCATCCCGCTGAACAGGAAGGGGAGCGCCGCTCCCACGATCGCGCCGACGAGCACGTCGCGCGAGAAGAGGTTGAGGAGCAATTCGGTCATGAAGGAGTAGAGATAACTGCTCATCATGGACACGGTGGCGAGCGCGGCGGAGCCGATCGCAAATCCCTTGCCGATCGCGGCGGTGGTGTTGCCCACGCTGTCCAGCTTGTCGGTGATGGAGCGCACGTCTTCGTCCAGCCCGCTCATTTCGGCGATGCCGCCCGCGTTGTCGCTGATGGGGCCGTAGGTATCCACGGACACGGTCGCCGCGACGAAGGAGAGCATCCCCATCGCGCCGCAGCCCACGCCGTACATCCCGCCCACGGCGAAGCACAGGTAGATGGCGACGCCGAGCACCACGACGGGGAGCATACAGGAGATCATGCCCGTCGCCATGCCCTGCGTGACGGTAAGCGCGCTCCCTTCTTTGCTCGCCTGCGCGATCGCGCGGGTGGGCTTATGGTCGTAACTCGTATAGTACTCGGAGATCGCGCCGATGACGATACCCGCGACGATGCCGATCGCGGCGGCTACCCAGGGGGAAACGCGCCCGATCGCAAAGCCCGCGAGGGTGAGCTGATCGTCCGCTTCGCCTTCGAAGAGGAACCAGCACAGCACGAATCCGACGACGACGGCAACGCCCGCCGAGATCCAGGTCGCGAGGTTGAGCTCGAGATGGGGATCGTCCGAGAGTTTTCTCTTGACGAGGGGGAAGGTGATGCCAAGGATACAGCCGAACAGACCGATCGCCGCGAACAGGATGGGGAAAGTCACCATTTTCAGGTAGAGCGTGGAAGAGGCGAACGCGTTGTGCGAGAAGATCTCGATCGCGAGGATAGCGCAGGAGAGGATGGCGCCGACATAGCTTTCCAAAAGGTCGGAGCCGAGCCCTGCCACGTCGCCCACGTTATCGCCCACGTTATCCGCGATGGTCGCGGGGTTGCGCGGATCGTCCTCGGGGATGTGCGCTTCCGTCTTTCCGACGAGGTCGGCGCCCATATCCGCCGCTTTCGTGTAGATGCCCCCGCCCACGCGGTTGAACATCGCGATGACGCTGCACCCGAGCGCATAGCCCGAGAGGATGAGCGAGAGGGAATAGCTCTGCCCCGTGATCGGATTGACGTTGGAAGCGAGCCTGCCCGCCTCGTCCAGCGAGAGCATCCCTTCCCAAAGCCCGAACACGAGGTAGACGATGAGCACGCCCAGAAGGGCGAAGCCCGCCACGCACAGTCCCATGACGCTGCCGCCGCGGAAGGCGACTTTGAGCGTTTTGCCCGTGTTGCGCGTCTCGTTCGCGGCGTTGGCGACGCGGACGTTCGCATACGTCGCGATCTTCATGCCGACGAGCCCCGCGAGCGAACTCATGAGTGCGCCGATAAGGAAGGCGATCATCGTCTCCCAGGAAACGACGACGCCGAGCACCGCGGCGATGGCGACGCCGATGATCGCGACGATCTTGTATTCATAGCGCAGGAAGGCGTTCGCGCCTTCGCGGATCGCTGCCGCGATCTCCTGCATGCGTTCGTTGCCCCCTTTGAGCTTTCGCACGAGGACAAAATTGAGCGCCGCGTACGCGAGGGCGAAAAGCGCGGCGAACAGCACGAGAAGCATAATCCATTGATTCATGCAACACCTCCGGATCCGTGATACGGACGGAGCGGACCGCCTTGCGGCGGAGGGGTTCCGTCGGTTGCATTATAACACCGAGTTCCCGATCTGTCCATACGTTCCCGAAAAAAATCGGCACAAAACGTCAAAAAAACTGACCTGCGGGCGAAAACGCGCGCAAAAAGCGCCCGCCGCGTTGTGCGCGGCGGGCGCCCGTTCTTTTTTCGTCACATGACGACGATGTCTTTCTGCGTAAATTTTTCTTTGAGCTCCGCGGGGAAGTTTTCGTCCGTGATGAGCACGTCGATGTCCTCGACGTGGGCGAAGGTATAGGGCATGATCTTGCCGATCTTGGAGCTGTCGAGCATCATGTAAAGGGATTTCGCCTTCTGGCGGACGAGTTTGAGCAGGTCCGCTTCCACCTGTGAACCGCAGGAGAACCCGTTTTCGGGCGTGAACGCCGAAGCGGAGATGATCGCAAGCTCGAAATTGGTATCCGAGAAATACATCTTGGCGACGGGGGATGCAGTGGAGAGGTTGTCCTTCATCACCTGACCGCCGAGCACCGTGACGTTGAGGTTTTTTTTCTGCGCAAGCTCGATCGCGACCGCGAGCCCGTTGGTGAATACGTTGATGGAGATGTCGGGGATCTCCTTGGCGAGATACATCGCCGTCGTGCCCCCGTCCACGAAGAGCGAACACCCTTCGTCGATGAGCCCCGCCGCCTTCTGGGCGATGCGGATCTTTTCGTCCGTATGGATCGCCGATTTTTTCGCGTAAGGTTCGCCCGAAACTTTCTGCACTTCTTTGACCGACATCGCTCCGCCCCGCACGCGGATGATCCTGCCGAGCTGTTCGAGCTGCAACAGGTCGCGGCGCAGCGTCATCTGGGAAACGTGGGGGAAAAAGGTCTCCAACTGTTCCAGGGTGAGCTTGCCGCGTTTGTCCAAAAGATCTGCGATCTCTTCGATTCTATCCCGTTTCATTTGTCCGCTCCTTTCTTTTCTGTGTAAAATTCTAACATATTTTGCAAGGAATTGCAAGTAAATTCACATAATAATTTGCATTTTCCGAAAAAAAAGCACAAAATCGCCGCCATGCAGGAATTTTGCGCACGGGGCGCGGAACGCTTGCGTTTTTTCGCGGAGAATGGTAAAATAATCGCATGACGGAAGAATACATCAGAGCATTGGACGAATATTTTTGCGCGCGTTACTCCGACTATGTGCGGCTGAGCGCGCTGGACGGATACAAGCCCCCCGTGATGGTATCGGTGGGGGCGGACGGCAACATCGTCAGGCGGGAATCGTCCGCGATGCGCCTGTGTTATCAGAGCGATCCCGCCGCCCTGCTCGCCCGCCTCAAAGGGGAGCTGGCGGACACGACGTTCACGTTCAGTTATTCCTATCCCGGGTTCCGCGAGCGGATGCACGATCTCTTCAACAAGGAGACGTTCGCCAAACTGCTGCCCGCGGCGCTTGCCCGTTGCGGCGAAACGGCGGAAAGCGCGGGGGAAAAGCTCACCGTGATGCCCGAGGCGTGGAAGGGGATCGTAAAGGGAAAGCTGTATCCCGAAAAGAACACGGTGCTCGCGCTGGCGCTCGTCTGCCGCATGACGGTGGCGGACGCGAACAACCTGCTCGCGGTGTGCGGCTTCACGCTCGCCGAGGACAACGTGCGCGACGTGGTGGTGGGGTATCTGCTCGAACGGCAGATCTTCAATCCCGTCATGCGCGACAAGTGCCTTGCGGAATATTCCGTCACCAATCTTCCCATCGCACGGGAGAAAATCGCTTGACTTGCCGCGGGGCGGCGTGATACAATAGCGACAATAAAATCAGAGATGCCGAGAGGGGAAAAGAGTACCCCGTATGCCGCGGCGAAAGAGAGGGAGACCGAAGGCTGAAAGTTTCCCGCAGGCGGCAGGGGGAAAGTGCGTTTCTCTCGCCATGAGGCCGGAGCAATGTCCGCGGGAGCCTCCCGTTACAGGGGAAAAGAGGGGCGCTATGCCCGAAGTAAAGTGGAACCGCGTCAAGGATGCCTTTATATAATGATAAGGGCGTCCTTTTTTATTGCGGGGAGCGCCCGCAGGGAGGAAGATATGTTTTTTTCGAGATTGCGCAAAGACATCGCCGCGGCGAAGAAGAACGATCCCGCCGCGCGCAACAAATTCGAGATCTGGCTGACCTATTCGGGCGTGCACGCGCTTTCGTGGCACCGTTTCGCGAACAGGCTGTATAAAATGCACCTCAAACTGTTCGCCCGCATGGCGTCGCAGTTCGCCAAATTCCTGACGGGCATCGAGATCCATCCTGCCGCGAAGATCGCGCCCGGGGTGTTCATCGACCACGGCGCGGGCGTCGTCATCGGCGAGACCGCGGAAGTGGAAGAGGGCGTGGTCATCTATCAGGGCGTCACGCTGGGCGGCACGGGCAAGGAAAGCGGGAAGCGGCACCCGACCATCCGAAAGAATGTGACCATCTCTTCGGGCGCGAAGGTGCTGGGCGGCTTCACGGTGGGCGAAGGCGCGCGCATCGGCGCGGGGGCGGTGGTGCTCAAAGAGGTCCCGCCGTTCGCGACCGTCGTGGGCGTTCCCGGCAGGGTGGTGCGCGTCAACGGGGCGCGCCCCGAACCCGACCTCATCCCCGAAAAGGAAGACCCCGTCGTCAAGGAGCTGTGCGCCCTGCGCGAGCGCATTTACGAACTGGAAGAAAGGCTGGAAAAGATCGCCGCGCGCGGCGCGGAAACAGAACGCGAGGAGAACAGAGATGAAAATTTATAATTCGCTGACGAGAAGAAAGGAAGAGTTCGTCCCTCTGGAAGAGGGCAAAGTGAAGATGTACGCCTGCGGCATCACGGTGTCGGGCGAGGCGCACATCGGGCACGGGTTTCAGGCGCTCATCTACGACATCTTCCGCAAATTCCTGGAAAAGCAGGGCTATGCGGTGACGTACGCCCGCAACTATACGGACGTGGACGACAAGATCATCGCCCGCTCGCACGAGACGGGCATCCCCGCCGACGAGTATGCGGAAATGATGATCAAAAAGATCGACGCCGTCATGGAGAAGATGGACATCGGCGAGCCGACGCTCTGGCTGAAAGCCACGCAGAACATCGGCAATATCATCGGCTTCGTGCAGCGGCTCATCGACAAGGGACACGCATACGCCACAGAGGGCGGAGACGTGTATTTCGACGTGGCGACCTTCCCCGCATACGGGCAGCTCTCCAACCGCACGCTCGAAGACGCGCTCGACGGCGTGCGCGTGGAGAACGACGAGAACAAGAAGAACGCCTACGATTTCGCCCTCTGGAAGAGCGCGAAGGAAGGGGAAATCTCCTGGGATTCGCCCTGGGGCAAGGGGCGTCCCGGCTGGCACATCGAATGCTCGGCGATGAACCGCGCCGCGTTCGGCGATCAGATCGACATCCACGGCGGCGGCAGGGACCTCATCTTCCCGCACCACGAGAACGAGATCGCGCAGACGGAGGCGCTCACGGGCAAGCGGTTCGTCACATACTGGACGCACAACGGGCTGATCAAGGTGAACGGGCAGAAGATGTCCAAATCGCTCGGCAACAGCCTGCTCCTCGAAGATCTGCTCAAAAAATACACCAACGAGGCGATCAAGTTCGCCCTCCTTTCCACGAGCTACCGCAACGACATCAACGTCACGGACAACCTCTTCCCCGAAGCGGAAGAACATCTGCGCCGCTTTTATCAGATCGTCGCGGAAGCGGAAGAGCGCTTCCCCGCGCAGCCGCTCGGCGAAGAGGAGATCGACAGGGCGTTCGACGCGGCGATGAGCGACGACTTCAACACCGCGCTCGCGCTCTCGGCGCTGTTCGGATATTTCAAGGAAGCACGCCGTCTGCTCGATCGGGGCGACGCCCGCGCCCGCGCGATCACCGACCGCGTCCGCGCGACTTATTCCCTTCTGGGGCTGTTCAAAAAGGACGCGAAGGCGTATCTTGCGGAATACGGCGAAAAGCACGCTTCGGCGGTCCCCGCGGAAGTCGTCGCCGTTGCGGAAGAGAGAAAGAAGGCGCGCGCCGAAAAGAATTGGGCGAAGTCGGACGAACTGCGCGAAAAGCTCAAAGAGATGGGTTATTCGGTCAAAGACTCCAAAGACGGATACGAACTTATCCCCAACGCGTGAAAAGCGTTTGACAAACGCGGGGCAACGCATTACAATGATGTGGAATTTTTCGGGAGAGGAAATTTATGGTCATTACTTCCAAGGAACTGAGAAATAAATGGATCAGATTTTATGAGGGGAAGGGACACACCGACATCGGCGCGGTCTCCCTCATCGGCGACGGCACGACGGGCGTCATGTTCAACGTCGCGGGGATGCAGCCGCTCATGCCCTATCTTCTGGGCAAGAAGCATCCCGCAGGCACCCGCCTGTGCAACGTGCAGGGCTGCGTGCGCACGGTGGACATCGAATCGGTGGGCGACGCCTCCCACTTCACCTTCTTCGAGATGATGGGCAACTGGTCGCTGGGCGATTACTTCAAAAAGGAAAAGACGGCGTGGACGTTCGAACTGCTCACCGAGGTGTTCGGGCTGGATAAAGATCTCATCTGCTCCACGGTGTTCGAGGGCAACGAGAGCGCGCCCCGCGACGAGGAGACCGCAGGTTTTCTGAAAGGATTGGGCATCAAGCCCGGGCACGTGTTCTATCTTCCCAAATCGGATAACTGGTGGGAACTGGAAGGCACGGTAGGCACGCCCTGCGGACCCGACAACGAGTGGTTCTATCCCATCGACGGAAAAGAGGGGCGTTTCCCCGAAGATTACGTCGAGATCGGCAACGACGTGTATATGCAGTATCAGAAGCTGGAAGGGAACAGATACGTTCCCCTCGAGAACAAGAACGTGGACACGGGCTTCGGGCTCGACCGTATGCTGCTCTTCCTCAACGGGCTGGACGACGGGTACAAGACCGACCTGTTCAGCGGCGTCATCGCCTATCTGGAAGGGGAATCGGGCAAGAAGTACGACGAGGACGCGGAGGCGCGCAAGGCGATGCGCATCATCGCCGACCATACGCGCACGACGGTCATGCTCATCGGCGACGTGAACGGCATCCTGCCCTCCAACACGGGCGCGGGATACATCCTGCGCAGGCTCATGCGCCGCGCCATCCGCTATTGCAGAAAGCTGGGCGTCCCTTCCGAAGTCATGTGCGGAGCGGCGAAGATCTTCATTGGCGAAGTGTACGACGAGGCGTATCCCCTGCTCAAAGAGAAGGAGGAGTATATCCTCGACGAGATCAGAAAGGAAGCCTCCCGTTTCGAGACGACGCTCGCGCAGGGCATGAAGGAATTCGACAAGTGCGTGAACGGGATCGCGCGCAAGAACGCGTTCATGACGCAGAGCAATCCCGATTACGTCCCCGAGACGGTCATCGGCGGCAAGCAGGCGTTCCGGCTGTACGATACTTACGGGTTCCCGCTCGAACTGACCGAAGAGCTGGCGGCGGAGCAGGGCTACGGCGTGGACAAGGACGGCTTCGACGCGGCGTTTAAAGAACATCAGGAAAAGAGCAAGGCGACCGTGCACGCGGGTGAGTTCAAGGGCGGGCTGGAAAGCCATTCGGACATGGCGGTCAAGTACCACACGGCGACGCACCTGCTCAACGCGGCGCTCAAAGCGGTCTGCTCTTCCGACATCAATCAGAAGGGCTCCAACATCACCGACGAGCGGATGCGCTTCGACTTCAACTTCCCCCGCCCGCTCACGGAAGAGGAGATCCGCGCGGTGGAGGCGCTCGTCAACGAGAAGATCGCCGAAGATCTCCCCGTGGTCTATCGCGAAATGAGCTTGCAGGAAGCGCGCGACGGGCAGTTCGTGGGCGTGTTCGACAGCAAATACGGCGACGTGGTCAAGACGTACTCCATCGGGGAGTTTTCCAAGGAGATGTGCGGCGGGCCTCACGTGGAGCATACGGGCGTTCTGGGGCATTTCCGCATCGTCAAGGAGCAGAGCTCTTCGGCGGGCGTGAGAAGGATCAAGGCGGTCCTCGAATAAAAAAGATGCGGCGCCGCGGACAAGCGGCGCCGTTCGAATATGAGGCGAAAGGAGGAAGGCATCGTGACGGAAAAGGAAAAGATGAAACAGGGGATGCTGTACTGTTATCTCGACAAGGAGATCGCCGCCGAACACGCGCGGGCGCTGGACGCGTGCGACGAGTATAATCGCACGCCGAGAAAGCGGGCGAAAAAGCGGGAGAAGATCCTGCGCGGGCTGTTCGGCGCGTTGGGGAAGGATCCCTACGTCGAGAGCAACTTCCGCTGCGATTACGGCTACAATATCTTTGCGGGCGACGGATTTTTCGTCAATTACGATTGCGTGTTCCTCGACTGCGCGCCCATCCGCTTCGGCGACCACGTCTTTATCGCGCCGCAGTGCGGGTTTTATACCGTCAATCATCCCATGGACGCGGCGTCGCGCGAGGCATATCTCGAATACGCGCGTCCCATCACGGTGGGCGACGACGTGTGGATCGGCGGCGGCGTGAAGGTGATGCCGGGCGTGACGATCGGGGACAACGTCGTCATCGGCGGCGGGAGCGTGGTGGTGAAGGATATTCCCTCCGACTGCGTGGCGGCGGGCAACCCCGCGCGCGTGATCAGAACGCTCGGCGGGGAACTGAGCCGCGCGAAGGGAAAGGCGAAAGACGGGAACAAGGCGGGAATCTGAACGATTTCGTCCGTCATATACCATTTTGAAGCGCGCGGCGATCCGCGCGGGGGGATGCGAAAAAATTTTTATTTTTTCCGAAAAAATCTTAAAAACGCAACGCAAAACAGCTTGACGGAAGTTTTTAGATAGCCTATAATGAAGAAGCATTCAAAAAAAAGAGCCCTTTTTGAGGCAAAAAACGGAAAAATACAGCATTCAAGCAAGAAAATAAGGAGTGGCTAATATGAAGACCTATATGGCAAACGCTCAGACGGTTGAGAGAAAGTGGTATGTCGTAGACGCGGCGGGAGTTCCTCTCGGAAGACTCGCTTCCAAGGTCGCGGCGATTTTGCGCGGAAAAAATAAGCCTACTTTTACCCCCAATGCGGACACGGGCGATTTCGTGATCGTGGTGAACAGCGACAAGGCGGTTCTCACGGGCAAGAAGTTGGAAGACAAATACTATCGTTATCATACCGGATACATCGGCGGTTTGAAGGAGATCTCCTACAAGCGCATGATGGAGGAAAAGAGCGATCTCGCGGTGTACGAAGCGGTCAAGGGGATGCTTCCCAAGAACTCCCTCGGCAGACAGATGATCAAGAAGCTGAGAGTATACAAGGGAGCGGAGCACAACCACGCGGCGCAGAAACCCGAAGCGCTGAAATTATTTTAAGGTGAGGTATTGAGAAGATGGCAAAGGCTAATTTGAAAAAGAAATTGCAGTTCTGGGGAACGGGCAGAAGAAAGAAGGCTATTGCGCGTGTTCGTCTCATTCCTTCCGGCACGGGCGCGATCGTGATCAACGACAGAGCGCTCGAGGATTATTTCCCGCAGGGAACGATGCAGTACATCGTCAAGCAGCCGCTCGTCGCGCTGGAAAGCGAAGGCAAGTACGACGTGTTTGTCAACGTCGTGGGCGGCGGTTATACCGGTCAGGCGGGTGCGATCCGTCTGGGCATCGCGCGCGCGCTGCTTCAATCCGAACCCGAATGCAGACCTACCCTCAAGAAGGCGGGCTTCCTCACGAGAGATCCCCGCGTCAAGGAGAGAAAGAAGTACGGTCTCAAGAAGGCGCGCAGAGCTCCTCAGTTCTCCAAGAGATAATTTTATCGCAAAAATCCGAAAGCCGATCGCGAACAAGCGATCGGCTTTTTTCTTTTTCGTTCGCCGTCCCTTGCGAAAGCATACGCGGGGCGGGTACGTTTTTTGCCGCGCTCCGCGCAGACAAAGGGGCAAAAGGGCGCGAAAGAAGACCGACGCGCTCCGCGCCGCAAGATCAGCGGGGCGGTTTTTTCTCCGAGATCCTGCGCGAAAGCGTCTCGTGCCGTGCGAGAAGGGAGCCGAGCGCGGTGTTATCCTGCTCGGGGGCGGGTTTGGCCGCGGCGGAGTCGGGGGAGGCTCCGTAATCGGGCGGAGCGAACGCGGGATCGGGCGACGGGGCGCGGTCGGCCGCGTCCTCGGTCGCTCCGGAGTTTGCCTGCGCCCCGTCGGAGAAGGGCTCGCCCGCTTCCTGCGGGAAGAGGGCGGAAAGTGCGTCCAAAAGCTCGAATATACCGAATTTTTCCATAAAAAACCTGCCTTTCAGAGAAAAAAATTGCGTGAAATGTCAAAGTGAAGGGAGTTTTTGATTGCTTTAAAGTTCGATTTAGTATATAATAAAAAACGTATCGTTAGAACCATCGTTTTCGGTCGGTTACAAGGAGTTGTTTTATGCGCAGGTTTTGCAAAAAACTCATGATCATATTGGTCGCGGCGGCGATGTCGCTGAGCGCGCTCGCGTTGTCGGCGTGCGGGGCGACGTTCACTCCGCCTGCGGGGGATACTTCGGGCGAAGTCTCTTCCAACGGCGGGTTCGTCGTGGAGAAGGGGAATTATTACTATTTCATCAACGGCGTGGAGACGTACACTTCGGACAACACCTACGGCAACGTCGTCAAGGGCGCGCTGATGCGCATCGCCAAAGAAGACGTCGCGGCGGGCGAATACGGCGAAGCGCAGACGATCGTTCCTTCCCTCATGGTCGCGGCGGATTATACGTCGGGCATCTTCATTTACGGCGACCGCGTCTATTACGCGAGCCCGACCAACGTGAAGAACACCTCGGGCGAAGTGGAGAATTCCTATCTCGACTTCATGAGCGCGAAGCTGGACGGCTCGGACGTCTCCAAGGTGTATTTCCGCGTCGAGGACAACAGCACCGTTTACCGCTTTGTGGAAGACGACGGCGTCGTCTATGTCCTTTACGTCGAGGGCTCCGATCTTCACTCGTACAACACGCAGACCAAGGCGGACACCCTGCTCGTGAAGAGCATGTCCGCATACGCGTTCAATTCCTCCGACAAGACGGATCCCGTGGTCTATTACACGATGCCCGTCGTTGAGGGGATCGACACGGAGAATCCCTATCAGCAGGGATACAATCAGATCTACCGCGTGAGCGCGTCGGCGACGGAAGCGCCTTACGAATACGTTTACGACGAGGCGTATCTGGAAAAGAACGACGGCGAAGCGCCCTATGTCAACCTGGGCGAGATCGTGCTCGACGGGATCGGCAAGAACAGCATCAGCACGCAGTTCACGCATTCGGACACGGCGGCGCTCACGCCCAACGGCTATACCTATTCGCTCATCTCCTACACGAACGGCGGGATCTACTACACCCGTTCGGAAGTGACTTCGACGGAGACGCAGGGCGAAGGCGGCTGGCTGTACTATCTCGCGGCGGATAAGGTCTCGGCGGCAGGCTGGGATTCCGTCGGCGGCAACGCGTCGGGCAATTCCGACGTCGTCGCGCAGAACACGACGTATGCGTCCGCTTCCGCGATCTTCTATCTCGACGGGAACGGCGGTCATCATTATCTGTATGTGAGCGGCTCGTCCATCTACCGCGCGGACGTCGGCGCGAACGGCGTGGCGACCACCCTGCGCATCGCGAAGAACGCGTCTTCCACGACGCTGATGTTCCTCGACAACACGTCGGACGAAACGTACGATTACGTCTATTTCAACCGTTCCAACGGAAGCGGGCTTTCGGTGGAACGCGCCGTCTACAACGGGACGGAGGACGACTACAAGGAATACGGCGACGGCGTGGACGCATACCGTTCCGTCAAGGTGTACGACATCCAGCACGCGAGCAGCTGGTATCCTTACGAGGTCATCGGCGGGTACCTCTTCTTCGCGGACGCGGAGGCGGTCGGTTCGACGTCGTATAATTACGTCTCCGTCGCGCCCCTGTGCGACGCGGACGGGAATCTGCTCGACAACGCCGAGATCGAGGCGCTCAACGACAAGTACGAAGCGGTGACCGATTATATCACCGAGCTTTCGGACGAGCAGGAATCCCTCTCTCTTGCGATCAAGAGCTATTTCTATACGGGGAAAGAGAGTTATTTCCGCGATAACATTCAGGAAGCGATCGACGCGGGCAAGAAAGAGACCTATCTTTACAGCGAAGAAGAGCAGAAGACGTTCGACGAATTCGTCGCGGCGGAAACGGACGAATTCAAGGACGAGAACGGCGTTTCCTATAACGTCCGCAGCTATTTCTACGGCATGATCGGCGAAAGGAACGACGCGGACGAAGAGGCATACGATAATTATTGGACGACGGCGCTCGCGCACTATACGGCGGAAGAGACGGACGAAGGGCTGCCCGCTTGGGCATGGTGGCTGATCGGCGTCGGCATCGCGGTCGTGGTCGCGGCGGCGGTGCTCGTGCCCGTGTTCGTCGTCCGCGCGAAGAAGCGCAAGGCGGCGCAGGCGCCCGCCCGTCCCAAGATGGTCGTCGATACGACGGACGACAAGAGCGTGGACGTCTATGCGACGGACGAAGACGGAGAGGCGGAGACTCTGCCCGAGCCCATCGTCGGAGATCTTCCCGAAGAAGCGGGAGAGACGGGTTCCGAAGAGGGCGCGGAGGAAGGGGTTTCCGAAGACAAGCCTTCCGACGAAGAGTAACAAAATAAGACGAAAAAACACCGGCTTTTCCCGTCGGTGTTTTTCTTTTGCAGAAAAAAAGCGAAAAAAATTCAGCGGAAACGGAATTTTTGGAAAAACGCATAAAAAAACAGTTTACAAAAAAAATAAATACTAATATAATTTAGTAACCGAAGAAGGCGGGGAGCCGCGCAGGAGGAGGAGAAAATGGTGCGTTATATGAAATGCCCGCGTTGCGAGCTCAATTACATCGACGCGGAAAAGCAGGAGTACTGCGACATCTGCCTGAAAGAGATGAAGGGGATCCCTACGGATGCCGACGAGATCGAGGAAGAAGAGAGCGAACAGCTCACCGAGCTCTGCCCGATCTGCGGCGAAAATATGATGCTCTCCGGCGAGAAGATGTGCGAAGAGTGCAAGAAAAAGATGGAATACGAGGAAGAGGAGCCCGATCCCGAACAGGACGACGAGTGGCGCAACTATCTCGACGACGATACGGACGTAGATCTCGGCGACGGCGGGATCGACGAGGCATTCGACGAAGACTTCGACGAAGAAGAGGAAGCGGACGAGGAATACCAGGGCGAGGACGAGGAAGAAGACCTCGAATACGTCACGGGGGATGAGATCTATAACCTCTCGGACGACGACGAGGATGACGACGACGAGAAAAAGGACGAGGACGACGATTTCTGATCCTCTCCGCGCCGCATGCGGCGGCGCATGAACGACAAGCAAATCAACGGGAATGATGTTCTCCCGCGGAGCGATCCGGAACCGCCGAAGGGCTGATGACGTCTGCGTGTTTTTGTCGTGCGGACTCATCGGCTTTTTTCGTTCCGGTCCGCGAAGGAGGGGTTGTGATTTTATCGCTGTTTCTGATCCCGCTGAGCGGGATCGCGGTCGGTACGCTGTGCGAGCGGTTGCGCGTCCCCGCGCTCATCGCGTACCTCGCGCTCGGGCTACTGTTCGGCGCGACGGGCGTTCTCGACGAGGCTCTGCTTGCGATCTCTTCCGAGATCCGCCGCGCCGCGCTCGTCGTCATTCTGTTGCGGGCGGAGCTTTCCACGCGCTTTTCCGAGCTGAAAAAGAGCGGGAGCGCGGCGGTGCTGCTCTGTTTTCTCCCCGCGCTCGCCGAGATGTGCGCGGTGGGGCTGATCGCGCCTCTTCTTTTCCCGCTGGACGGGACGGAGGCGTTTCTTCTGGGCAGCGTGCTCGCGGCGGTCTCGCCCGCGGTGGTCGTGCCGCGGATGCTCTCGCTGAGCGAGCGCGGGCTCGGGGCAGAACGCGCCGTCCCGCAGACACTCACGGCGGGCGCGAGCGCGGACGACATCTTCGTCGTACTCATGTTCGGCATCTTTCTCTCCGCGGCGAAAGGGGGCGGGTTCTCCCTCGCTTCGCTGTGGCTGCTCCCCGTCTCCGTCCTCTGCGGCGTGGCGGCGGGGACGCTGAGCGCCTTGTGGAACGGTCTCGGGCATGAGCGCGCTGCTCCTCTTTTGTTCGCTCTTCGTCCGCTCGCTCGGCGTACTGCTCAGCACGGTCGGGACGAAGTTCACGGCGAAGGAACGCGCCTTCTGCGTGCTCGCCTATCTGCCCAAGGCGACGGTGCAGGCGGCGATCGGCGGGATCCCGCTCGCGGCGGGGAAACGGTGCTTTCCGTCGCGGTCGCGTCCATCCTCCTCACCGCGCCGCTCGGCGCGGCGGCGATCGAATGGGGCGGAAAACGCCTTCTTGCTCCCGCACAGGGAGCGATGCGGGAGTCGGATCATGAAAAACATCCCTTTGTTTGAGCGTATCCGCGCGGCAATGCGCCGATACGAGGATACGCATAACTATACCTGCGACGTCTGCGGCAGAGAGGTGTTCGGGAACGAACGGCTGTGCCGCGCGTGCGCGGAAGCGCTGCCCCTGCACCGCGGGGAGATCTGTCCGCGCTGCGGCAGGTCGGTCGCCGAGGCGGGCGTGTGCATGGAGTGCCGCCGTTCTCTTCCCGCCGCGGACAAGATGCGGTCGGCGATGGATCACGAAGGGGAGGGCGCGCGGCTGGTCGTGCGCTTCAAGACGGGGGAGAAGTATCTCTTCCGCACGCTTGCCGATCTCATGGCACCCCTTGCGGCGCGGGAATTTTCCGATTGCGATCTCGTCACGTCCGTCCCCATGACCGCTTCCGCCCGCCGCAAGCGCGGTTACGATCAGTCCCGTCTGCTCGCGGAGGAGATCGCGCGGAGGTCGGGAAAGCCGTATGCGGTCTGCGCCGACAAGACGCGGGAAACGGCGGCGCAGAAGACGCTCTCCCGCGCCGAACGCGAGCGCAATCTCAAGGGCTGTTTCCGCGCGAAAAAGAAGACGGTTGCAGGGAAGATTGTCCTCGTCGCGGACGACACAATGACGACGGGAAGCACCGCCTCAGAACTCGCCGCGGCGCTCCGCCGCGCGGGCGCGACGAAGGTGTATTTCCTGACGGCGACGAGCGTTCCGCAAAAAACTTTGCCGCCCGCGTTTAGCGAACGGCAAAGCGGGGTATGATAATAGCAAAGAAGCATCGCTCATACTCCCCCTTCATCATACCTCTGTTAAATACAGAAAAAGCCGCGCGGCGAACAGCCGCGCGGCTTTTTCGCGCTTCGGGCAGAGGGTCGCGAGAAAGATCGGGCGCGGAAGGGCGCGGAACAGGCAGAGAAAAAAACGCATTGCCGCCCGATGAGAGAAGCGGCAAAAAATAAGCGGGGAGGTTCTATCCCCGCTTTTTTTTCATACAATAAGAACGCGGGAGAGGGAAGGGACGCGAGAGCGATACGACGCAAAAGCGCTTTATCTTGCAAAATCCCCCAAAATCCCCGACGGAAAATATTTTATCATATAGGTGTTGCGATGCGGTTTATCACGATTCGCCTGAAACGCGCGGCGGCGGTATTCGGCGCGGCGGCGTTTTTGTTCGCCGCGGGAGGCGCGGCGTATGCGACGGGCGCGGCGGAAGTCTACATGAGCGCGGGAAAGCGCTCGCTGCCCATCTATTCGGTAGAGCGGGAGGACAAGAAGGTCGCCATTTCCTTCGACTGCGCGTGGGGCACGGAACATACGGACGCCATTTTGCAAAATCTCGCATCCGCGGGCGTGAAGGCGACCTTTTTCATGGTGCAGTTCTGGACGGAAAAGTATCCCGAATACGTGAAAAAGATCGACGAAGCGGGGCACGAGATCGGCACGCACAGCGCGACGCATTCGTATATGTCGCGCCAAAGCGAAGCGGAGATCCGCGCCGAGCTGGGCTCGTCCGCGCAGGCGATCGAGGCGGTCACGGGCAAAGAGGTGGAACTGTTCCGCGCGCCGTACGGCGATTACGACGATCTGCTCGTGGATACGGCGCAGGCGATGGGGCTTTACACGATCCAATGGGACGTGGATTCCCTCGACTGGAAGGATTTGTCCGCTTCCGACATCGCTTCGCGCATCGTGGACAGCGCGAAGAGCGGTTCGATCATCCTCTGTCACAACAACGGGTTGCATACGGCGGAAGCGCTCCCCATCGTCCTCGACACGCTCCGCGCGCGGGGGTATGAATTTGTACCCGTGGGAGAGCTGATTTACAGGGAAAACTATACGATCGATCCCGCGGGGCGGCAGTTTGCCCAAGGCGCCGCCGGAGAGATCGGCTGAAATACTCATCGGAGGTACTCTATGAACAACAATGCGGAAAAGAACAACAAAGTGTGCGTGACGGGGGAGATCGTCTCCGACGCGACCTTCTCGCACGAGATCTACGGGGAGGGGTTTTACGAGCTGTTCGTCAAGGTCATGCGCCTTTCGGGACAGGCGGACGTCCTTCCCGTCACCATATCCGAGCGGCTCATCCGCGGCAACGACCTCAAAAAAGGCAGCCGCATCAGTGCGCTGGGGCAGTTCCGCAGCTACAACAAGTTGGAAAACGGGCGTTCGCGGCTCATGCTCACCGTATTCGTGCGCGAACTCGTCGAAGAGGCTCCCGCGCGCAATCCCAACAGCATCGTGCTCTCGGGCTATATCTGCAAGCCGCCCGTCTACCGCACGACGCCCTTCAACCGCGAGATCGCCGATCTGCTCATCGCCGTCAACCGCGCGTACAACAAGTCCGATTACATCCCCTGCATCGCGTGGGGCAGGAACGCGCGCTTCGTGCAGAACCTGCGCGTGGGCGACCGCGTGGCGCTCTCGGGCAGGATCCAGAGCCGCGAATATCAGAAGCGACTGTCGGAGACGGAAGCGGTCACCATGACCGCGTACGAGGTATCCGTTTCCAAACTCGCGGCGTTCGACTCGGAAGAGGATTTCGATCTGGACGGAGAGTTCGACCTCTACGCCATGCCGTCGGGGGGAGAAGGGCATTACGAAAACAGCTGAGCGCACATGTGCGCGAGAGGGCGGGAAGCGCGGCAGGCGCTTCCCGCCCCTCTGTTTACCGCTTGACATCTTTCCGAAAAAAAGATACAATAAAAAAAAGGAGAGAAAACGTGAAGAGTTCCGTTTTACAAAAGCGCGAGGGCATTCAGCGCACGCTGGAACGCCATCGCAGGTTCGATTACGATTATATTCCGTTCGGGCATAATTGGAGCATCCCCGACGCAACGTTCAGATATGAGCAGAACGCCTTCCATCGCGCGGTGACGGCGCTTTTGTGCGGCGCGCTCCGCGTGCTCGGCCCGCTGTATATCCGCTTGGGATACGGGGCGCGCGTAACGGGAAAGGAAAATCTCAAACCCCTCAAGGGGAAGGGCGCGATCAGCGTGTGCAACCATTTTTCCTATCTCGACACGCTGTTCATCCGTCAGGCGACGGGGCATTTCCGCACCTGGCATACCGTTGCGCCCTGGAACAACAAGACGGGGATCGGGGGCGCGTTTTTGCGCCACGGCAAGCTGCTTCCCCTCAGCCCCAATCTATCGGCGACGCGCAATCTCTGGCGGTATATGGACAAGTTGTTCAAAGAGGGAAAAATCGTCAATTTTTACGCGGAACAGGCGATGTGGGTGGCGTATCAGAAGCCGCGTCCCATGAAGGAGGGCGCGTTCTACCATGCGGTCAAGTTCGGCGTGCCCGTCGTCCCCGTCTTTTGCACCTTCCGCAAGACGAAACGGGGGATGATCCGCAGGCTCCGCATCAACATCTGCCCCGCGATCTATCCCGACGAGACGCTCCCGCGCGAGGCGCGGATCGCCAAGATGAAATCGGAGGCGGAAAGAGCGTGGAAAGAGGTATATGAGAAGGCGTACGCAAAGCCGCTCGTCTACGAAGAGTGCGTTCGGGCCGCAAAGGAAAAGGGATGAGACTGCCCGTAAGCGCGCAGGCGCGCCTGAAACGGGGCAATCGCATCCTCTTTTCCCCGCAGGACGAATGTCTGCTCCCGCTCGCGCTTCGGCTCGAGGACGCAGACTGCCGCACGATTACGCTGTGGGCGCTCTCGTTCGCGGAGGAGATCGCGCGCTCGCTCGCCCCGTGCGGGGACGAGCCGTTCCGCGCCGTTTTCGCGGCCCGGACCTGGGCGGCGGGAGAGATCACCATGCCGTCGGCGCGGCGGGAGATCCTCGCCTGTCACGCGCTTGCGCGGGAATGCGGAAACGCGGCGGACGCCGCGCTGTGTCACGCGGTAGGACAGGGCTGTTCGGTCGTGCATACGGTGCGCCATGCCATGGGGCTTCCCGTCTATGAACTGACCGCGCTTGCGCTTCGCTTCGGCGCGGAAGAAGGGGGAACTGCGATCGCCGCCCGCACGGAGGAATACGTCGCGCGCCTGAACAAATTTGCTTCGCGCGACCGCGCGGGGGAGATCTGGGCAAAATTCATCGTCTGAAAACGCGCCCGCGGCAAGCCGCGGGCGCGTTTTCGAAGCGAGGGGAAACGGTCTCGTTTTGAAGCGATCCGAACGAAAAGCCGCCCCGTCCGAACGGACGGGGCGGCGCGTTTTTATTCTTCCAGGGAAACGAAAAAACGTTCTTCTCCGTCGGGCACGCTCAGACAGGTAAAGCCGATCGTGCGGAGCGCGGCGACCGCCGTCTCCCGCCCGCGAGCGAGCGCGTCCGCGCGGTGCGCGTCGGAGGCAAAAGAGATCTCCCTGCCGCCCAGTTCGAAATAGCGCGTCAGGATGTCCGCGCCGGGGAGGAAGGGCGTTCCCGCCGTGCGGGAAGAGGTGTTCACTTCCAAGATCTTGCGCCGCACGATCACCGTTTTGAGGATGTCGTCGATGACGTCGGCAAATTCCTCATAGCGCAGGACGGGATCGGGATAGGGCGCGTTGCGCGCGACATAGCCGATGTGTCCCACGATGTCGTAACGATAGGGCGCGTCCAAGCTCTCGCGCACGCGGTCCAGATAGGCGAGATAGGCGTCGCGCTTGCTCTTGCCCGCAAAATATTCGCCGAAATAGCAATCGTATCCGTCGCAGGTATGCACGCTGTTGACCACGAAATCGGGGCGATGCGTGCGGTTGAGTTCTTCATACAGGTCAAAACACTGCGCCAGGGGAGCGAACCCGTATTCCCCGCCCGCGAGAAGGCGCAGTTCGCCGCGTTCCGCTTCCCGCGCCTGCAGGCGGCGGATACGGGAAAAGTACGCTTCCGCGTCCGTATAGGGGATGGGCTTGCCCTCGGCGAGCACGCCCGCGGCGAGATAATCGTAATCGAAGTGTTCGGATACGCCGAGCACGCGCAGTCCCTTTGCGCGGGCGGCGGCGACGGTTTCTTCGAGCGTGCTCTCTCCGTCGGCGGAAAAAGCGGTATGAACGTGTACGTCTGTGAGTATCATAGCCGCATTATATCACGTTTTCCCGCGCGGCGCAAGGAAAATCAGAGCATCCTGCGCGCGCTGACGAAATAGCTCCAACGCTTCGCGGAGATCTGTTCCACCTTCGCGTAATCGGACGCGGTGTGCAGAATATAGTTGTTTCCGAGATAGAGGGCGACGTGCCCGATGCGCTCCACGCCCGTATTGTGATAGCGGGAAGCGTTGGTGAAGAAGAGCAGGTCGCCGCGGCGGATCTCCGTGCGGGGCACTTCTCTGCCCTGCACGACCTGCGTGCGCGTCGTCGTGTTGAGCAGGACGCCCGCGCCCTGATAAAAGATGTATTGCATAAGAGAAGAGCAGTCGAATTGCTTGATGGTGAAGCCCTTGATGAAATTCCCCTTGCCGTCGTGCAGGCGCACCGCGCCGTAGACGTAGGGTACGCCCATCATGCGCAGTCCCTGTTCGATGACGTTTTCCACGTCCGTTTCCCCCTTGTCGAGCAGGGTGACGGAGGTGTATATTTCGTTCGCGCTGATGTATGCGGTGCGGTTTTTGAACACCGTTTCGTACCAATTCCCCGTCCTGCCTACATATTTGAGCAGGATGTCGCTTTCCACCGTCCCGAGCGAGGTGTAGCCGGTACCTGCGCCCGCCCGCACGTTGAGCCCGTTGTAGTTGACGTAGATATACTGTGCGCGGATCTCTTTCTCGGGTTCTTCGGGCGTTTCCTGCTCCTCGTCCTCGGGGCGTTCGGGCGTTTCTTCGGGCAGGTCGGGGAGAAGATCTTCCTCGCCCGCGTCGGGAAGCGCTCCCGCGTCCTCCGCGGGGCCGCACGCGGAAAAAAGCAATGCGGAAGATAGCAGAAAAGCGGAAGCCGCCAATATTACAAGTTTTTTCATGGTAGTTTACCGTCCTTTTTTATCGTTTCACGATCACAGGATAACAGAGAATTATGCGTCCGCGCAAGGAAAAAACGCAGGTGGGATTCTGGCAGAGGCGGAAAAATACGCCATTCAAGGAGGAAAAGGCGAGAAAAATCGCAAAACAAGGGCAAAAACGCGCAAAAAAACAGCAAGGCGGACAGAAAAACGGGCGTATTTCCCGTCGGCGCGGAGGAGCGGAACGGCGAAAATCGCGCGAAAAATCGGCAGGCGGTCTTGACATCGCGCCCGCTTTGTACTATAATATCTCATAATCGCAACACGGAGGCGGGGGAATGAAGATCATCACCATCAGCCGCGAATTCGGAAGCGGCGGCAGGGAACTCGGCAAGCGCCTTTCGGACGTGCTCGGGTTCGACTATTACGATCGCGAGATCGTCACCGAGATCGCCAAAAACTGCGGGCTCAACGAGACGTACGTCGAGCAGGAGCTCGGGCATTTTGCCTGGCACACCATTCCGCTCACGTTCAAGCATTCCTTTTCGGCATATTATGCCGTGCAGAGCGCACATACGGGCTTACTGCTCGAACAGCGCAAGGTGATCGAGAGCATCGCGAAGGCGGGGCGCGACTGCGTGATCGTCGGCAGAAACGCGGACGTCATCCTGCGCGAATATTCCCCGCTCAACATCTTCGTGTGCGCGGACGCCGCGTCCAAATTGCAGCGTTGCCGCGAACGCGCGGACAAGGACGAACATCTCACCGACAAACAGATGGCGCGCAAGATCCGCTCCATCGATAAAAACCGCGCCAAACTGCGCGAGATGATCACGGACGCGAAGTGGGGCGACCGCGGGAACTATCATCTCATCGTCAACACGACGGGCTGGAACATCAAACAGCTCACGTTCGCGGTCGCGGAATACGCGGTGCGCTGGTTCGAGCGCGGATAAGGAGGGGATCATGCAACTGCCTCAGGACGGCGCGATGCTTCTCAGCCTGGTCAACATGAAACTGCGCGACGGCGGCGTCACGCTGGACGAGCTGTGCGACGACATGGAGTGGGATCGCGACGAGATCGAAACGCGGCTCGCACGGCTCGGATACCGCTACGACGAGACTGCCCGCCGCTTCTGCTGAACGGCGGCGCTCATAAAACAGAAAAGTTGTCCACACGGTTATCCACAGCGTTTTTCCACACGTTTGTGGATAACTTTTTCGATTATACGAAAAATCCGCATATATTCAGACGAAATCCGACAAAAAAAGCGGCGGGTTATCGACATACCGCACATTTTTTGTGGATAGTTTGCGGGATTCCGGAAGCAAAGGGCGGGGAGCGCTGTGGAAAACGAGGGGCGCAAAGCGCAGTTTCACGGGAATCGGCGCAGGACAAATTGTAAAGAGTGAAACAAAAAATCGTCCGTTGCCGCAAGGCAAGGAGCGGTGCTCGTCCGCGGGCGAAAAGGAGGGGACGTGAAGATCTTGCTATGGACGGCGATCGCGATCGCGGTGCCCGTCGTTTTGTATTTTCTCGTATGTATGCTCACGGTCGGGATCGTGTTCCGCCTGCTGTATCATCGCGCGGACCACACCCATTCCCGCACCGTGCTCTTTTCCGACGTTCCCGAAATATCCGTCGAGCGGAGATTCATCCCCTACGGCAGGAAGAAGCGGCTCGCCGCCTATCTCATGCGGGCGGAACGGGAAAAGGGGCTGGTCATCCTGTCGCACGGGATCCGCGACCGCGGGGAGGGGTATTTCGGCACCGCGCGCGCCTTTCTTTCGCGCGGGTACGCCGTCCTGCTCTACGACGCGGTCGGGAGCGGAAATTCTTCGGGGAACACGCAGAGGGGGTTGCCGCAATCGGCGATCGATCTCGACCGCGTGCTTTCGTATGCGGAGAAAGAACCGTCGTTTTCGGGGTTGGATTTTTATCTGTACGGGCACAGCTGGGGCGGCTATGCCGTCTGCGCGGTGTTCTGTCTCGCGCCGCACCCGCGGGTGCGCGGCGTCGTCAGCCTTTCGGGATTCAACGATCCCTGCCGTATGCTCTTCGAGAGCACGGCGAGCGCGTCGGTGGACTTCGCGCGTTTCGTCTATCCCCCGTTGCGGCTCATGCAGTTTTTGCGCTTCGGCACGGGGATGTACCGCACCGCGGAAAAGGGGATCCGCAAGGCAAAGGACACCCGATTTTATATCCTGCATTCCGAATACGACGAGGTCATCCGCGCGGACGGGGCGTCCGTATATGCCCGCCGCGCCGCGCTGGAAGGAGAGGGGGCGCGGGTGCGCTTCCGCCTGTTGCCCGGAAGAACGCATCTTAACGGCTGGCTGAGCGAAAGGGGCTGTGAGCGCAACCGCGTGCAGGATACCCGCTTCCACGCGGCGACGGACACTTACGGGATGTTCGTCAACAAGCGCGCGGAAGAGGAATTTTACGCGCCCATCGGAAGGGAGGAGCGGATCGCGCTTTCCGAGACGGACGACGCGCTGTTCGACGAGTTGGACGCATTCTTTGAAAGCGCGGGGAGGGGAATATGTCCGAATACGATCTCATGAAATTGTTTTCGTCCTTCGACGGGGAGGTGGACGAGGGGGATTTCACGCCCGAGGAACTGAGGGAATATCTCGAAGCGACGTCGGGGCAGGAAAAACCCGTCTCCTTCGCCGAGTGGAAGAGGAAATACTTTGAATATTACGACGACGTCAAGGACAAGACGCTGAAAAAACAGGATTGGTGACATGAAGCAATACCGCAACATCGTATTTGACGCCGATCATACGCTCATCGACTTCGACGCGGACGAGCGCCGCGCCTTTTTGGCGGCATTCCGCGAGGCGGGCGTGTGCGCGGGCGCGGAAGAAGTGGAGACGTGCTGGGCGTATTCGGCAAAGAACTGGAACGATCTGGGGCTGAACGACGTGCACCTGCCCGCAGTGCAGGCGGGGTATCACGGGATGTATCTCGATCACGTCCGTTCGCTGTTCGATTTCGTGGAGCAAAAGATCGGGCTCAACGGCAGACGGGCGGCGGCGCAGGAGGCGTTCATGCGCGAACTGAGCGCTCCCTCGTCGCCCGTCGAAGGGGCGGAAGAGACGGTGCGCGCCCTTTCGAGAAAATACCGCGTGTTCGTCGCGACCAACGGGCTTTCCGCCATGCAGAGGAGCCGCCTTTCGGCATTTCTGCCCTTCCTTTCGGGGTTGTACATCTCGGAGGAGATGGGAGCGATCAAGCCGACGCGCGCCTTTTTCGATAAAATGCTCCGCGCGATCGGCGGGGATGTTTCCGAATGCCTGATGGTGGGCGATTCGCTTTCCAGCGACGCGGCGGGCGCCGCGGCGGCGGGCATGGATTGCGTGTGGTTCAATCGCAGAGGGGCGGCTCGCCCCGGACACATTCCGCTTGCGGGGGAGATCGCCCTCCTGACCGAGCTCATCCCCTTGCTCGGCGGAGAATGAAACGGGAAACTGCATGAGCCGCGCCCCGAAGGGACGGCGGCGGGAAGTTTTCCCAAGAGCGGCGCGTGAGGGCAGTTTTGAAAAAACGCAAAAGGAGCGGTGAGGCGACCATGGTCGCCTCACCGCTCCTTTTGTTTCGGGCATGGGGCTTCGAGACGGAACGCGCGGACATGGGTGCTTTCGGGCAGAAGGCTCGGGCATGGCGGGCATATCCTTCGGGGACAGGAGTGCGTGCGGGCACGGTCGGGGGAAAGGCAAGGAAGACCGCGAACGGCCTTCCATTCCGCAAGGTGGCGCGTCCGAGGGCGCGGTCAGGCGGCGAAAAAGCCCGCCCGTTTCGGAGAACGGGCGGGCGCTGTTTCAAAAGGCGCTTTGTTAAGATTTCGGCAGTTCGGACGGTTCGGAAGCTGCGGGAGCGCGGCGGAAATTCTTTCCGTCCGAAAAGGCGGGAACGTTTCTCTCGCGCATACGGCGCACGAACAGATAAAGGGGAACGCCCAACGCAAACACCCAGATCGCTTCGGTGACGGCGAGGGAAGCGGCGTTGATCCAATAGGAAGCCGCGACGGTGCCGTAGTCCACCGAGCCGCACAGGATGACGATGACGACGGGGATGACGAGGGCGTTGACGACGACGGGGAAAAGCCCGCCGAGCGCAACTTTTGCGATCTCGTTGCGGATGAGCTTGCCCATGCCCCAGGTGCCGATCGCGGCGACGAGGGTGGCGAGAGAGCCGACGAACACGTCATAGATCCAGAACAGGGACGCGACGTTGCTCAGCATACAGCCGATATAGAGCGCGGGGACCGCTTCGGGAAAGAAGAGCGGCAGGATGCACAGCGCTTCCGCGGGGCGGATCTGCAAGAATCCGACGTACGCGATGGGGCCGAACGCATAGTTGAGCGCGACGTACAGCGCGGCGATGATGCCCGCGCGGCACAGCCGTTTGGCGGTGAAAAAGTCCTTCATATTCAGTTTACCTCGGTTTTTTTATTCGGAAGTGTTCTCCGAAAACCTTCCGTGCGTTTTATCCTATCACTTTCCGCGTCGCCCGTCAAGCTAAAACGCGCCAAAAAGCGCGTCGCGGCGCGGATTTTTTCCGTTTAGCTTAAAGCGGCGTGGGGGCGGAAGGCGATCAGCCAGAAGGCGAGCCATCCCGCGGCGACGCCCGTCAGGGAAAGGAGGGCGCGTTCGGCGAGCGCATTGCCGAAGCAGACGAAGGCGAGCGGGGAAAAGCCCGTGAGGGCATAGACGCAGGCGCCGATACCGAAGGCGATGAGATAAGCGCAGCAGATGAGCGTGGTGAGTTTCATGCTCCCAGTATGCGCAGTTCAGAAAATATTTTCCAACACGAGTTTGTCGAAATCCGTTTCTTCCATAAAATCGCGGGGGAGGAAATTGACGTGGTTGAACTTTGCGTAATTGAAAAGATGCGTTTTGAGCAGTACGGGGGTAGGGATGTCCAGCTCGGTGCAGATGTCCGTCAGATAGCGGAAAAACTGCGAATAGGAAAACTTCTCTTCGCCGCGGTAAACGGTCTGCGCGACGATGTGATCTTCTTTGAGTACTTTTGCCCAGATCTTAAACATACTACCATTATACAAAAATCGCGCAAAAAAGCAAATATTATTGACTTTGTCGCGCAATTAAGTTAAAATAGAAGAATAAAAATACGGAGGGAAGGGATATGGAGAAACTTGAAAAGGACATCCTCGGCATTCTGAACGAGGACTGCCGCTATCCCGCGAAGAAGATCGCCGTCATGCTCGGCGAAACGGAAGAGACGATCGAAAAGGCGATCCGCGCGATGGAAGCGCGCGGGATCATCGTCAAATACACCGCCATCGTCAACCTGGAAACAGAGGACGACGAGATGGTCGAAGCGCTCATCGAGGTCAAAGTCACGCCGCAGAAGGGCTTCGGCTTCGACCGCGTCGCGGAGGAGATCGCGGGCTATCCCGAGGTCAAAAACCTCTATCTCATGAGCGGCGCGTACGACCTCGCGGTCATCATCGAGGGAAAATCGCTCAAAAGCATCTCCCGCTTCGTCTCCGAGCGCATTTCCACCTTCGACTGCGTGCTTTCCACGGCGACGCATTTCATCCTCAAAAAATATAAGATCGAGGGCGCGGCGACCAAGAACAGCGACGAGGTGCGGAGGCTCTCCGTTCAGCCATGAGAAGTTTCCTCAACGACCGCGCGCGCGATCTCAAGCCGAGCGGCATCAGAAAATATTTCGACATCGTGCAGACCATGCCCGACGCGATCTCGCTGGGCGTGGGCGAGCCCGATTTCGTCACGCCCTGGGAGGTGCGCAACGCCGCTATCCGCTCGTTACAGCGCGGCTACACGCAATATACGGGCAACCGCGGGCTTCCCGAACTGCGCGAGAACATCTCCGCATACCTTCGCCAGAGATTCGACGTCGATTATCCCGCCGAACGCGTCATCGTCACGGTGGGGGCGAGCGAGGGCATCGACCTCGTGCTTCGCGCCGTCTGCGAGACGGGGGACGAGATCCTCGTGCCCGATCCCGCGTATGTCTCCTACGCGCCCATCATCCAACTGTGCGGAGGCGTGCCCGTCAGCGTGCATTGCAGCGCGGAAAACGGGTTCATCCTCACGCCCGAAATGATCGAAAAATGCGTCACGCCGCGCACCAAAGCGATCATCCTCGCCTATCCCAACAACCCGACGGGCGGGATCATGACGAGAGAGGAGTTGGAAGCGATCGTCCCCGTCATCGAAAAGCACGATCTTCTCGTCATCTCGGACGAGATCTATGCCGAACTCACCTACGGGCGGCGGCATTGCTCGATCGCGTCGCTCGGGAATATGCGCGAGCGCACCGTCCTTTTGAACGGCTTTTCCAAGGCGTTCGCCATGACGGGCTGGCGCGTGGGATTCGTCTGCGCGCCCGAGGAGATCGACAAGGCGATGCTCAAGATCCATCAGTATTCCATCCTGTGCGCGCCGCGCATGGGACAGCACGCCGCCGTCGCCGCGCTCGCCGAGGGATTTTCGGACGGATTCGCCGCGGTGGAGGAGATGCGGGCGGAATACGACAAACGGCGCAGGTTTCTCGTGCGCGCCTTCAACGACATGGGGCTGGACTGCTTCGAGCCGCGCGGCGCATTCTACGTGTTCCCGTCGGTAAAGCGGACGGGGATGAGCGGAGAGGAATTTGCGAACGGGCTTCTGATGCAGCAGCGCGTCGCGGTCGTGCCGGGCAGTGCGTTCGGGCAATGCGGCGCCGATCACATCCGCTGTTCGTATGCGACGAGCATGGCTCAGCTTTCCGAGGCGATGGATCGTATCGAGAAGTATCTCAAAAGCAAAGCGTAAAAATGCCGCGCGGACGGAAAAGGGGTTGACAAATTCTCCGCAAGGCAGTATAATGAAACAATAGAAGACGCGCCGTGATTTCCGAAGCAAGGGAAATCACGGTCGTCTTATTGTAATAAATGCGCGAAAAACGCAAGTCAGAGGTAAAAATATGGCAGATCAGTTTTACATGACGCAAAAGGGGTATGAAGAAGCCGTCGAGCGCCTGAAATATCTTCAGACGACCAAACGCGCAGAGATCGTCGAGCGCATCGCGGAGGCGAGGAGCCACGGCGATCTGTCCGAGAATGCCGAATACGATGCGGCGAGAAACGAGCAGTCCGCCAACGAAGGCGAGATCGCCGAACTGGACTATAAGGTGAAGAACGCGGTCATCATCGAGGAGAACGAAGACACGTCCGTCGTCCACATCGGCTCGACGGTCACCGTCTACGACGACGAGCTGGAAGAAGAGGCGACCTATACCATCATGGGCACGACGGAAGTCAACGCGATGGAGAACATCATCTCCAACGAATCGCCCGTCGGCGCGGCGCTCCTCAAACACAAGAAAGGGGACGTGGTCACCGTGGCGGCTCCCGACGGAGCGTATAAGCTGAAGATCCTGAAAATCGTATAACCGAGGCATTATGGAAGAAAACACGCAGAACATCACGCAGGAACAGGCGGAAGAGAAGCTCGCCGAGCAGGCGCAGATCCGCCGCGACAAGCTGGCGAAGCTGATCGCCGAGGGGAATAACCCCTATGAAAAGACGCGTTACGAAGTGACCGCCGATTCCGCGCTCGTCAAGGGCGAGTTTGCGGCGTGGGAGGGAAAAGAGGTGTCCGTTGCGGGCAGGCTCATGTCCCGCCGCATCATGGGCAAGGCGTCTTTCTCGCACATCTCCGACCGCAACGGACAGTTGCAGATCTACATCACCCGTCAGGATGTGGGCGAGGACGTCTATACCGCCTATAAAAAGGATTTCGACATCGGCGACATCGTCGGCGTGCGCGGCACCGTGTTCCGTACGCAGACGGGAGAGATCTCCGTCCACGCGACGCATCTCGAAATGCTCACCAAGTCCCTCCTGCCCCTGCCCGAAAAGTACAACGGGCTGGTGAATACGGACATGAAATACCGCCTGCGCCATCTCGATCTCATCATGAATCAGGACGTGCGCGAGACGTTTTTCCGCCGCGCACAGATTTTGAAAGAGATCCGCGCGTATCTGGACGGACACGGATATATCGAAGTGGACACGCCCACTCTGCTCACGCTGGAGATCGGCGCGGACGCGCGTCCGTTCAAGACGCATTTGAACGCGCTCGATCTGGATATGTACCTGCGCATCGAAACGGAACTGTACTTAAAACGCCTCATCGTGGGCGGGTTCGAAAAGGTCTACGAAGTGGGGCGCATCTTCCGCAACGAGGGCATGGACGCGTCGCATAACCCCGAATTCACGTCCATCGAGATGTATCACGCTTACGTCGACTATAAGTACATGATGGATTTCATCGAGGGGATGTACAAGCACATCACGGAAAAGGTCTGCGGCACGTTGCAGATCCCCTATCAGGGCAGGACGATCGATATGTCGCACTGGGAGCGCATGACCATGACCGAAGCGGTGAAGAAATATTCGGGCGTGGATTTCGGCGCGATCGGCTCCGACGAAGAGGCGAGAAAGATCGCCGCAGAGAAGGGCGTGGAGCTCGAAGAGGGCAAGACGACCAAGGGGCATATTCTCGCGGAGTTCTTCGACGCGTATGTGGAGAAACAGCTCATCCAGCCCACGTTCATCTACGATTATCCCGTGGAGATCTCGCCGCTCGCCAAGCGCAAGGCGGACGACCCCGCGATCACCGAGCGGTTCGAATATTTCATCAACGGCGTGGAAATGGGCAACGCCTTTTCCGAGCTGAACGATCCCATCGATCAGAAACAGAGAATGTTGAAACAGGTGGAGGCAAAACGCGCACAGGGCGGCACCGCCGAGGTGGACGAGGACTTCATCAACGCGCTGGAATACGGACTTCCGCCTACGGGCGGGCTCGGGTTCGGGCTTGACCGTCTCGTCATGCTGCTGACGGACAATTCCAACATCCGCGACGTTCTGCTGTTCCCGACCATGAAACCTAAAAAATAAGTTGAAATCGGGGCACGGGCGCAGAACGCCCGTGCCCGCCTTTCAAAGGAGACCTTTTGGACGCACGCATTACCAAGGAAAGACTTTCCAACCTCCTCTCATACGATTGGCTCAAAATGATCGGCGCCGTGCTCGCGGCGGTCCTTGTCCTTTCCGTATTGTTCACGTCGCTCGCCACCCGTCCCACGCTCGCTCAGACGTTCGAGGTGTTCGGGTACACCGATCTTTCCTACGGTTCCGACTATGCCGGACTGGGCGACAAATTGCAGGAGAAAAAGACGTTTTCCTACGAGATCCTCACCGTGACGGTGGAATCGTTCGGAAACAGCACTTACGGGAGCACCATGTACGCGGCGCGCCGCATGGCGGGGCAGGGCGACATGATGTTCCTCTCCGATTACGAGGTCTACGGCGAGAACGAAGAGACGGGCGAGGAGGAACTCGTCACCGCTTCCGCGCTGAAGACCTATATCGAGGCGTATTCGGAAAGCGTTTTGGATACGCAGAAATTTCTCGCCGACGCAGAGAGCTATCTCGACGCCTTTTTCGGCGGGGAGTGGCAGACGGGCGAGTTGGACGAAGAGGCGGCGGCGCGGGCGTTCCGCGAGCGCAATTCGGACGATAAGCGCTTCCGCACGGAAGCGAGCAAACTCGCGGGCATCGAGCAGGAGAAACAGCGCCTTCTGAAACTGCGCGACGATCTTCTCACGGTAAACGACGCGCTTGCGCGCGGCGTTATCTCGCACACGGTGATCGAAGGCGCGGGCGAAGACGGCGCGGACAAGGCGTGCGCTTTCCGCGTAGGCGGGGCGCAGATGCGCGGTTTGAGCGATTTGTTCTATTACGACGTCGAAAAGGACGGCAAGACGGTCAAAAGCTCGGAGACGCTCAGTCTCGTGATCTTCGAGAACTACGACGCGGAAGGGGATATTCTCTACGACGACGTCTCCTTCCTCGCATATCTGGTCAAAACGTACGAGGGAACGCAGGCGTGAAGGCGCGCGATTGCCACATTCTGAAGATGCTCCGCGCGCAGAAGCGGCACATTTCCTTTCATACGCCGGGGCATAAGAGGAGCGGGCAGGACATCACCGAGCTGGATTATTCGGACAATCTCGCCGATCCGCACGGCGTCATCGCCCGCGCGGAAGAGGACATCGCCCGTATCCTGGGCGCGGAAAAGAGCTTTCTCCTCACGGACGGGAGCACCTGCGGCGTGCTTTCCGTGCTGTACGCCCTGAAAACGCGGGGCGTGAAGCGGGTGGCGTGTCCGCCCGAATCGCACGTCAGCGTGAAAAACGGCTGCCGCCTGCTCGGGCTGGAACGGGTGGACGTGGAGACGCAGACGCGGGACGCGATCCCGCAGCAACCGACGGCGGAAGCGGCGGAAAAAGCGCTCGCAAAGGCGGACGCGCTCCTTCTCACTTCTCCCGATTATTACGGAAATATCCCCGATCTCGCGGCGATCTCCCGCCTTTGCCGGGCGGCGGGCAAGCCGTTCGCGATCGACGGCGCACACGGGGCGCATCTGCATTTCACGCCCCTGCATGCGGGGCGGTACGCCGACCTGTGGGTAGACGGAGCGCACAAATCTCTCCCCGCGCTCACGCAGGGCGCAGTCGTCTCCGCGCATGCGGGCTGGTCGGAAGCGCTCGGCGAAGGGGTGAGCGTGTTCCGCACCACGTCGCCGTCCTATCCGATCATGGCGAGCGTGGAATACGCGATCAAGTATCCGCGCAACGAGGCGATCGAACGCGCGGCGGCGGCGCTGAAAGGGCGCGTCGGGGCGTATGGAAACGGCGATTGGAGCAAGATCGTCCTCCCGTTCGGGGAATATTCGGACATGGCGCAGGCGTATCTGCAAGCGCACGGCGTGTATCCCGAATTCAACGACGGGAATTATCTGATGTTCTATCTCTCTCCCTGCACCAAGGCGGGAGAACTGAAAAAACTGGAAAAACTTCTCTCCCGCCTTCCGCACGGAGAAGTGCGGGATTTCGCCTGCTCGTTCGCGGCGATCGGGGAGAAAATAGAATTTAGAGAGCCTTTGTCCGCGGTGGGAATGGTGTGCGCGCGCGAGTGCGGCATCTTCCCGCCCTGTATCCCGCTGTTGCGGCAGGGAGAAAGGGTGAGCGCGGAAAAGGCGAAGCGGCTCGCCCGCGCAAAGAGCGCGTTCGGGCTGAAAGAGGGGAAAATACTCGTCTATTCGGAGGAATGAATGCGAGAGCTTCTGCGTTCGACAAAAGCATACCGCGCGATCGCTTCCGACGCACGTTCGGGGCGGCAGTCGCACGCGTATCTCGTCCTGTTTCCCGACGGGACGTATCTCCGCGATCTGCTCAGGGAGTGTGCGAAGGCGTTTTTCGGGGCGGAGGACGCATCGCGGGAGGCGGAACTGATCGGCGCGGAACATTATTCCGACTGTCTGTATCTGCCCGCGGCGGGCGGGAAACTGACGGCGGACGACGGCGCACGCATCGTGGATGAGAGCCTGTTGCGCCCCGTGGAAGGGGATAAAAAGCTGTTCGTGCTGGATAACTTCCACAACGCATCCGCGCTCGTGCAGAACAAACTGCTCAAAGTGCTGGAAGAGCCGCCCGCGGGGGTACATTTTCTCCTCGGCGCGACGGCGGAGTTTTCCGTCCTTCCCACCGTGCTCTCCCGCGTGAAAAAGCTGGAAGAGCCGCCCTTCGAAGAGGGTGCGGTCTGCGGGGCGCTTTTGCGCAAATATCCCGGGAGGGACGTGCGCGCGTGCGCGGCGGCTTCGGGCGGCGTGTTTTCGGCGGCGGAAGCCCTGCTTGAAGGGGGCGGCGAGGAATTTCGCCTGGCGCGGGAGTTCCTCGCTTCCGAGGAGCCCGAACGCGTCTGCCGTCTTCTCGACGACAAGCGGGATAAGCAGAGCTTTTTCGCGGCGGTGCGCCTGCTCTTGCGCGATATGCTCCTGCAACGCGAAGGACGGGGAGATCTCGCCGCTTCGGGGGACGAAGAATTGCGCGAACTGGCGGAGGAGTATCCCATCGGGGCGCTCCTGTCCGCGCTTGAACGGGTGACGGAAGCGGAACGGCAATTAAAATTCAACGCGAACTTCCAGCAATGCGCGGAAGTGCTCGCGCTTCATATCAGGAAGGAGAGGAAAAAATGGCAAAGGTTATCGTAATAAAATTTAAAAAGGGCTGCAAGAGCTACTATTTCCGCACGGACGGAAACCAATACAAGAAGGGGCAGGGGGTGATCGTGGAGACGTCGCGCGGCGTGGAATATGCGACCGTCGTCGATCCCGAAAGAGAGGTGCCAGACGCGTCGATCGTCTCTCCGCTCAAACCAGTGCTTCGCGCGGCGACGGAAAAAGACGAGGCGACCGTCGCCCGCAACGAGGAGAAGCGCCCGCAGGCGATCCGCCTCTGCAAGGAAAAGATCGCCAAGCGCAATCTCGACATGAAGCTCATCGACTGCGAATTTACCTTCGACGGGAGCAAGGTCATCTTTTATTTCACCGCGCCCGACCGCGTGGACTTCCGCGATCTGGTCAAAGATCTCGCGGCGGTGTTCCACATCCGCATCGAACTGCGGCAGGTGGGCATCCGCGACGAGACCAAGATGCTCGGCGGGATCGCGCCCTGCGGCAGGGACTGCTGCTGCGCGGGGGCGATGCCGGATTTCAAGAAGGTCAGCATCAAGATGGCGAAAAACCAGGGACTTTCCCTCAATCCCGGCAAGATCAGCGGGCTGTGCGGCAGGCTGATGTGCTGTCTCGAATACGAGAACGAATATTACGCCGAGGCGTTCAAGAAGATGCCCAAGATCGGCTCGACGGTGGGCACGCCCGAAGGGCAGGGGAACGTGGTCTCCACGAATATGCTCAAAATGGAAGTGCGAGTCAAGATCGAGAAAGACGGCGCGCTCTATTACCGCGATTTCCCGCTCGACGCCGTTTCCTTCCGCAAGGGCGGTAAGGAAAAAGAGGAGACGGCTCCCGCCGATCCCGAAATGAAGAAAATTTTGGACGATAATTGAAAATAGCGCGGTTTTACCCCTTTACTATTTGGGAAAATTGTGATATAATACGGTTAAGATTTTGATTGGAGGTACACCAGAATGGCACATAAGATCACCGATGCCTGCATCTCCTGCGGCGCATGCGCGGATACCTGCCCTGTCGGCGCGATCGCACCCGGCGATACGACGTATGTCGTCGATCCCGACGCGTGCATCGACTGCGGCGCTTGCGAAGACGGATGCCCTACGGGAGCGATCACGGCTGAATAAGCGAGAAAAAGCGTGAGAGCACGGATTCGTCCGTGCTCTTTGCTTTCTCCGCTCAAAAGGAGTTTGTTCGTGGAGGTAGTGGAATCCCTGCTTATCGGGGAATATTCGATCATACAGGACAGCGATTATTACCGTTTCACCTCCGATTCGGTGCTTTTGGCGCGCTTTTTGCGGGCGAAGCGCGGGGAGACGGTCGCCGATTTCTGCTCGGGGAGCGGCGTCGTGGGACTGCATTTTTTTGCGGAAAACACCGGCGTAAAATCGGTGACGCTCTTCGAGATGCAGCCCGCCCTTGCGGACATGAGCCGCCGCACCGTCGAACTCAACCGATTGCAGGATATATTCTCGGTGGAAAACGTGCGGTTGCAGGACATCCCCGCAAAATATACCGAGGCGTTCTCGCTCATCCTGTGCAATCCCCCTTACGAGCGGGGCGGATTCGAAAACGCCGATCCCGGGAAGGCGCTCTGCCGCAAGGAGCTCGCCCTCACGCTGGAAGAACTGTGCGCGGCGGCGGCGAAATGCCTCAAATTCGGCGGAAGATTCGCGCTCGTCCACCGCGCCGACCGACTCTCCGAGGTGCTGTGCGCGCTCGCCGCGCATCGCCTCGAACCCAAGAAATTGCAGCTCGTCGCGGGCAAGGAAGGGGATAAACCCTATCTCGCGCTCGTCGCCGCCGTCAAAGGCGGGAAACCGGGCATGGACGTGCTTCCCACGCACGTCAACGCCGCGCCGCAAACGGCAAAAACGCCCGTTCGGCGCTATGCCGCGGGCAAGAAAGGGGACGGGTACGACGTCCCCGCCGCGCCCGCCGAGGAGAACGTATGATCAGTTTTGTCGCAACGCCCATCGGAAATCTGAAGGACATCACCCTCCGCGCCCTCGAAACGCTCAGAGAGGCGGACGCCGTGTTCTGCGAGGATACCCGCCATACTTTGAAATTGCTTAACGCGTACGAGATCAGAAAGCCGCTTTACGCCTGCCATAAGTTCAACGAGCGGGAAGCGGCGGAAAGGATGATCGCCCTTTCCCGCGAGGGCAAGAAGATCGCGGTCGTCTCGGACGCGGGCATGCCCGTCGTGTCCGATCCCGGCAACGAGGTCTGTCGCGTCCTGCGCGAGGCGGGAGAAGCGTATACGGTCCTCCCGGGCGCGTGCGCGTTCGTGTGCGCGTTGGTGCTCTCCGCGCTGCCTGCGGACAGATTTACTTTCATCGGGTTTCTGCCCAACAAGGCGGGGGAGAAGCGGGGGCTCCTGGAACGTTACCGCACCGCTCGCGAGACGCTGATCTTTCACAGCGCGCCGCAGGACGTGGAGAAGGACGTCGCCGCCATGTACGGGGTATTCGGGGAGCGCAGGGCGTGCGCCGTGCGCGAGATCACCAAGATCCACGAGGAGAGCAGGCAGTTCCTGCTCTCGGAAGGGCTGTCGGGGGAAAAGCGGGGCGAATACGTCCTGCTCGTCGAAGGGGCGGCGGAGACGGAAAGCGCCCTCAACGCGCTGTCCGAGCGGGAGCATATCCTGCATTACATGGCGCAGGGGCTGGACAAAAAGGAAGCGCTGAAACGCGCCGCCCGCGACCGCGGCGTGCCCAAGAGTCAGTTATATCCCTTCTCGGTCGACCTTTGAACTTTGGAAAAGGTAGGGACCTTGCGGAAAAACGCGGATCCCGCAGGGAAAATTTTTAAGGAAACAGACAAGACAGGGGAACATTTCAGAAAACAGAAAAGGCGGGGCGCCCGACAGTTTGTCGGGCGCCCCGCCTTTGTCCGTTCAGAGAGAGCGGGCGAGGAAGGCGAGGATCTCGCGGTAATAGAGCGAGCTCGTCACGATCTTGCCTTCCGCCGCGAGGGCGTCCAGCTCTTTCGCGCTCATCCACGCGGCGTCCGCCACTTCGACGGGATCGAGAACGGGGGCGCGCTCTTCCGGCAGGACAAAGATCCAGGAGTCGTAAAAATCGCGGTATTCCTCGCGTTTGCGGCTGCCGAAAAAGAGGACGCGCGCGTCTGCGAGAGAAATGCCGAGTTCTTCTTCCGTCTCGCGTTTCGCCGCTTCGAGCGACGTCTCGCCCGCAAGGGCGGAACCGCCCGTGCGCTCCCACAGCCCTTCGTCCGGTCTTCCCGCCTGTCGGCGGGAGAAGAGCAGTCTCCCCGTCGGCGCGGCGATCCAGGCGTGCACGACCAGGTGATAAAGTCCCTCGGGAATGCGGTCGCCGCGGCGGTGCGTCCTCCCCGCGGGGCGGCGGGATTCGTCAAACAGATCCCAAAATTCATCCGTCATGGTCCGTCCTCCTTATTTCAGAAGTTCTTCAGGCAGAATGTCGCGGAATTCTTCGTTCTGCAAGATAACGTTGCGGCAGATGTTGTGACCGATGTTCGTCTCCACGTCGTCGACCTGTAAAAGCCATTGATAATAATCTTCCGTGTCGATGAGATCGCGATGTTCCAGATAGTAGCGGCACATCTGGTAGATCGCCTGAATGTTGTCGATGTCCTTCGCCACCTTTCCGTTGACGGAATCCTGTCGGAACCACTCGTCCCAACACCGATAGCACTCCGTGAGATCGGGTGCGCCGGGATAGGAGCCGTGCAGGAAAATGGAGCGCATGACGCTGTCTTCCCAGGCGTCGTAATATTCTTTGTTTTTCAGTTTTTCGGGGCGCGGGATGTCTCCCGTTTCCCGTTCGCCGAGGTCGTGGAGGAGGAGCATCTGCAAAACGGCGTTTTTGTCGTAATCGGGATAGCCGTCGTAGCGGTCGGGGAGAAAGAACAGCCCCATCAGCCAGCAGTTATACATATGTTCGACGATGTTTTCGGGGTGCGGGATCTTGCGGTTCACCCATCCCGTGCGGGGAACTTCGTTTGCCTTGCTGTAACGGTTATAGAGCGCGCTCATGCCGTGATAGGCTCCTTTTGCGGCGCTTGCGGAAAAGGCTTCCAACTGCGTCTTCATCCAGCGGAAATATTCTTTGACTTTGGGAAAATCGGCGATCTCGCGACGGCCGAGCATCCAGTCCAAATATCCCGCGCACTTGTCGAGATAGGGCTCCACGCGAAAAACGCCGTTTGTGTCGTAACGCTCCATGCGCGCCTGCAACAGGCTGCACAGCGTCATGAGTTCGAGCATGGAGACGGGATTGAAACGGAAGGAGCAGCGGCGCTTGTCCAGAGAAAGACACAGCGTATTGCAGGTGATCTCGCCCTTCGTCACGTCGTCTTCGAAATCGAGCGCGGAGCGGTTGGGGATGTAAAGCTTGTCGCCGTAATATTCGAGATGGAACCCGCGGTTGATGGAGTTTGCGGTCTTGTCTTCGAGCAGAGAATCGAGATATTCGTGCAGGACCTTTTTGTCTCCGCCGTAGATCAGGCTCACGCTGATCCCGCGCAGGAGAAACGCTTCCTGCCGCACGGCCATCTGCGTCTTGTCCGCCGCCGTCTTTGCCTGGCGGTAAACCGCTTTCTGATCGTCATAATAACGGCGGAGCAGGGCGACGCATTCTTCGCGGCGGGCGCGGTTTTTCAGCCGTCCCATCCAGAAAGTGAGTTCGCTTTTTCCGAACAGCGACATATTCGGGAAATACTGCTTAGCCAGATAAAGCACTTTTTCCTCGTAGTCGTCGGTATCGTTGAGCATCTTTACCACAAAGCGGGTCACGCGCTTGGGCAGGACCATATCGAAGAAGGAAAGGGCGATGCGCTGTTCTTCGTTGTATTCTCCCCGCGCGGACAGCGCCGCAAAGCGGTTGACATAATGCTTTGCGATAAGGAATTCCAGAATGCTGCGGTGTTTGCGCATGAGCTTCCAGCGCACGTCGAAGAAGAAATTGTTTTCGTCAAAGGGAAGCGTGCCGAATTCGTATTCGTAGGCAAGTTCGGCGGCTGAATCGAGCTGAGAGGGGGAGTCGAGCGTCTGTTCGCAGAACGCCCGATAAAGGTCGGCGACCGTCATCTCCTCGTTGAGGATGTGGTTGAGCAAAAGGGTGAGCAGCTTGACGATCCAATAGGCGTCGAGAGAGATGAGATCGAGCTGGATGAGTCGGTCGTAGATCGCTTCGGGCGTGACGTTGCCGACGACGGGGATGCGGAAAAGGGAGATGCAGTTTTTGATGAATTCTATGCTCTCTTCCTTCCGATACAGTTGCAAGGAGCGGATGCGCACGAAATAGGTAAACCTAGAAGGCGCCAAAGGGTGCATCTTGATCTTGTTTTTGGGATTGACGGTGAAATCGGTGTCGAGGCTGACCACCCGCTTATAGCAAAGTCCTTCGAGGGCGCCGTTGATGAGGGAATAGAGAGAATTCTTGCCCGACGAAAAATCGCGGATGCCGTCCAGAAAAAGCAGGGGGATCTTATCGGGATTGGAGACGATCAGCTTTTTAAGCAACGAAAAATTGTCTCGGACAGCCGCTTCGACCGAGTCATAGCGGCTGTTTTTCTGGTCCTCGTAAAATTTTTCGTACATGGAAACGTCAATATAAAAAGGCAGGATGTCCGGTTGCGTCTTCTGGATCAGCAGATAGATGTATTGCAGGAGACGGTTTTTATAGGAACCGATGGGCCCTTTTATCTTCATCACGTCGCGCGAGTTTTCCTTGCGGCATTCTTCGAGGATGATGCCGCAAAGCTGTTTTCCGACGTTTTCCTCCACGGGAAGATGTTTGGGGTTTGCGAGCAGGGAGATCTCGGTGATCGAACGGTACAGGCGGGAAAAGCGTTCCAGTTCCCGTTCGACGGCGGTTGCGCTCGCCGTTTTGAGCGCGGTCGCGCCGCGGTGGAAAAAGTTTGCCGAAAAGCTCAGCGCTTCTTCGGGCGAACAGCACCCGTCGTCCGCGGCGGGGAGCTTCGCTTCGGCGCCCGCGTTTGACGGACAGCCGAAGATCTCCGCGGGCAAAGACAGGGAGTCGGAAAGCCATTTGAACAGTTTTTTCAGCGCGGCGTCCCTGCCCACATCCTGCGTGCAGAAATGCTCCGCCATGTTGAAGATGACGTGGAAGCGATCCGCTTTTTGTGCGGTGAGACCGTCGTAGCCGAAAACGCGCGCCTTTCCGTGCCAGTCCTTGGAATGGAAACGGCTTCCGTAAAACGCTTCGATCTCGTTATACAGCCCCGGGCTCGCCACTTCCCTGCGGTCGTTGAGGGGAATGGAATCGTTTGCGACGAGCAGGAACAGCCGCGAATGACTCGCAAAGACGGGAGTCTGTCCGAACGCCCCGCCCGGGTTGGTGACGGGGTTGAAAAAACACTCGATCTTTCCTTGCAGGAGACGATAGATCTCTTTTGCGGCCTGCATGGAACCGTTCTCGTCGTTCGTGCCGTGATAAGCGATAAACAGATCGAACGTCTTTTCGATAAGGGGAATATCGGTCGACATAATCTCATCTCCTGTGCATAAAAGTTTCGGAAGGCAGGAAAAAAGCGCGCACCGCCTTGAAGCATATCGGGCGCGTTTTCTTATTAAATAAAGTATAGCAGATGGGGCGGAAATTGTCAATGGGTAAAATTCATCGGAATGCGCCGAAGACAAAAGTAAAACCCCCCGAAACTCGCGTTCCGAGGGGTTTTACTATATGATAAGGGGGAAAATGATGAGCCGATTAAAATCTCGCTTGCGGTTTCCCGCTCGCTTGATTGTGCCTATATGATAGCACCCTCCGAAAAAAAAGTAAAATATTTTTCCGAAAAATTTTTTGCGGGTCTGATTTTTGAGAAATTGTTCAAACCGTGAAAAAATTTTTCATTTTCACAAAAAAATCCTATATTTTCTCACAAATTCACAAAAATCGGCAAAAAAAGCACCCCGCGATCACGCCGACGAAGTTGGCGACAAGCGCGATGACGACGGGCAGAAAGAGCTTTTTATCCTTCACGGAAGCGAAATAGACCGCCGAGATGTAGAACACCGTCTCCGAAGATCCGTAACACACGCAGGCGCATCTTCCGACATAGCTGTCCGCGCCGTACGAGGCGAGCAGTTCGCTCAAAAGCGCGGTGGAGCCGCTTCCCGAAAAGGGCTTCACGAGCACGAGCGGGGCGATCTCTTCGGGAATGCCGAGCGCGCGGAAGGCGGGGGAAAGGAAAGCGCTGAGCGCGGAGGATAGGCCGCTTCGCGAAAACAGTTCGCTTAAAATGAGGATGGCGGCGAGATAGGGGAAGAGGGAGACGACGAGCGGGATCGCCCCGCGCACGCCCTCCGCAAAGCAGTCGTACAGCTTCACCCTTCGGAAAAGCGCATAGCTGAACACCCCGACGAAGAGCAGGGGCAAGAGGAGGGAGAGAAAATTCATCGTCTGACAAAGCACCTCACGCCAAGCGCGCCGAGCAGGGAAGTGAGCGCGGTGCAAAGGAGGGTGGGCAGAAAGATGTCGGCGGGGGATGCGGAACCCGCGGCGGCGCGGAGCGCGATCGCGGTCGCGGGGAGCAGTTGCAGGCTGGTCGCGTTGAGCACGAACAGCATGCAGGCGGCGTAGCGTTCGCCGCGCGCGCAGAAACGCTCGGTCGCCTTCACGCCGAGGGGCGTGGGCGCGCCGGGCAGTCCCAAAAGATTGGCGGAGAGGTTGTACACGGCGAGGGAGATACCCTCCTTGTCGCGCGTGCGCAGCAGTTTTCCCGCCGCGGGGGCGAGAATTCGGGAAAGTTTTTCCGAAACGCCGCTCTGTTCCATGACCTTGAAAAAGCCCAGCCATACGCAGTAGACGGCGAGCAGGGAAAGGGAGAGCGTCGCCGCCTTTTCCCCGCCCGAAAGCAGGGCGGGGAGAAAGCCGTCGGGATCGAAAATGAGAAAAAGGACCGCCGACAGGAGAAAAATTGCCGAAAAGATCGCATTCACGCTACTTATCTATGCACGCGGGCGCGCGAATATACGAAAAACCGTTGACAACCGTCGCCTTTCCGCGCTATAATCAGAGTATGGAAATCCTGATTTGCCGCACAAACGAAGCCATGTATCCCGTATCCGCAAAGCAGATACGGTGATTCGGCGTGCGCAAGAAAAGAGCAAACGGCTCGCCTGCGGCGGGCCGTTTTTTTTATTCGGAGAAAGGAGGAAAGTATGGACAAAAAATTGGAAACGCCGCGGCTCATCCTGCGCCCTTTTCGCAGGGCGGACGCGGAGGCGATGTTCGCAAATTGGGCGGCGGATCCGCTCGTGACGAAATATCTCACCTGGGAGCCGCATAAAGAGATCGGCACCGTCCGCGCGCTTTTGGCGGATTGGGAAGAGGCGGCGAAGGATCCGACCGATTATCACTGGGCGATCGTATCCAAAGAACGCGGCGAGGCGATCGGCGATCTGAGCGTGGTGCGGAAAGATCTGCGCTGCGGCGTCGCGGAGCTGGGATATTGCCTTTCCCGCGCCGAATGGGGCAAGGGGGTGATGACGGAAGCGGTGACGGAAGTCCTGCGCTATCTGTTCGAAGAGGAGAATTTCTACCGCGTATCCATCAGCCATGCGGCCGGGAACCTCGGTTCGGGGAGAGTCGCGGAAAAATGCGGGATGCGCGCGGAAGGGGTGTTCCGCGGTCCGTTTGTGCTGTTATCCACGGGCGAGCGCGTCGACATCTGCGTAAAAGCCATTCTCCGCGGCGAGTATTTTGCGCGGAAGGGCGGAAACGATTTACATTTCTCCCGAAAAGAAGTATAATAAGCGGGAACAAGAGCGGCGCGCGCCGCACGGAGAAAGCAATGAAGAAGAATTATTACGTTACGACGGCGATCGCCTATACCTCGGGCAAGCCGCACATCGGGAATACTTACGAAGCGATCCTGACGGACGCGATCGTCCGTTTCAAGCGGTTGCAGGGCTATGACGTCCGTTTCCAGACGGGCACGGACGAACACGGTCAGAAGATCGAGGAAAAGGCGCAGGCGGCGGGCACGACGCCGCAGAAGTTCGTGGACGGCGTGGCAAAGACCATCCGTTCCGTCTGGGATCTCGTGGATACGTCCTACGATAAATTCATCCGCACGACGGACGAAGATCACTGCAAGACGGTGCAGAAGATCTTCCGCCGCTTTTACGAGCAGGGGGACATCTATAAGGGACATTACGAGGGCTGGTACTGCACGCCTTGCGAGAGTTTCTGGACGGAGAGCCAGCTCGTCGACGGCAAGTGCCCCGATTGCGGCAGAGAGGTGAAGAAGGCGAAGGAAGAGGCGTATTTCTTCCGCATGGGCAAATATGCCGACCGCCTCATCGAGCACATCGAGAGCCATCCCGACTTCATCCGTCCCGTCTCCCGCAAGAACGAGATGATGAACAACTTCCTCAAAAAGGGCTTGCAGGACCTGTGCGTGTCCCGCACCTCCTTCAAGTGGGGCATTCCCGTGGATTTCGACGGAAAGCACGTCGTCTACGTCTGGCTGGACGCGCTCACCAACTACATCACGGGGCTCGGCTACGATCCCGACGGCAAGAGCGGGGAGCTGTACGAAAAATACTGGAAGAACGCGGAGACGCTCCACGTCATCGGCAAGGACATCGCGCGCTTCCATACCATCTATTGGCCCATCTTCCTGATGGCGTTGGGCGAAAAACTGCCCGATCACGTCTTTGCGCATCCCTGGCTGTTGCAGGGCGGCGAGAAGATGAGCAAGTCGCGCGGGAACGTCATCTATGCGGACGATCTTGCGTCCCTGTTCGGCGTGGACGCGGTGCGCTATTTCGTGCTCCACGAAATGCCCTACGAAGGGGACGGCACGATCACCTGGGAGCTGGTCGTCGAGCGCAACAATTCCGACCTCGCCAACGTGTTGGGCAACCTCGTGCGCCGCACGCTGGCGATGAGCCGCAAGTATTTCGGCGGCGTCGTCGCGGACAAGGGCGTTGCGGAAGAGGCGGACAGCGATCTCAAAGCGGTGGCCACGGGCGCGCGCGCGAAAGTAGAAGCGCGCATGGAAGAGTTCCGCATCGCGGATGCGCTCAACGAGATCTTCACGGTGTTCCGCCGCGCGAACAAGTATATCGACGAGACCATGCCCTGGGCGCTCGCGAAGGACGAAGCTAAGTCCGACCGCCTCGCGACGGTGCTGTATAACCTCACCGAGAGCATCATGATCGGCGCGAGCCTGCTCGCCCCCTTCCTGCCCGAGACGGCGGAGAAGATCGCGAAATACTGCAACGCGCCCCTGCGCGGGCTGGACGGATGCGAGGCGTTCGGGCAGTATCCGAGCGGGACGAAGGTCGCGGACGACGACGAAGCGCTCTTCGCCCGTCACGACTGGAAGGACATCGCGCCCAAGGTGGAGGCGATCCGCGAGGCGCAGCGCGCCGAATACGAACGGGAGAATGCTCCCGCAAAGGAGAACGCTGTGGAAGAAAAGGCCGAGACGGTACAACAGGAATACATCGCGATCGACGACTTTGCCCGCGTGCAGATAAAAATCGGCGAAGTCATCGCCTGCGAACGGGTGAAAAAGTCGGAAAAACTGCTTCACGAGACGGTGAAAGTGGGGGATGAGGTGCGCTCGGTCGTTTCGGGCATCGCCAAGTACTATACCCCCGAGGAGATGGTCGGCAAGAAAGTGGTGCTCGTCACCAATCTCAAGCCCGTCAAGCTGTGCGGCGTGCTCTCCGAGGGCATGATTCTCTGCGCGGAGGACAAAGACGGCAATCTGAGCCTGCTCGCCCCCGAAAAGGCAATGGAGAGCGGCGCGGAAGTACGTTGATGTACCTGGACGTTCACGCGCATTTCGCCGACGAGGGATACGACGTCGTCGCGGAGCGCAGAAAGATCGTGGAAGCGGGCGTAAAAAGGATCATTCTTGCGGGCGACACCGTTCCCCATTCCGCTTCTCATTGCGAGACGGCGAGGGTTTGCCCCGAGATCTATTTTGCGGCGGGCGTACACCCTTCGGAGACGGCGGGATTTGGCGAACGCTCGCTCCGCGCGATCGAGGCGATGGCGCGGGAAGAAAAATGCGTGGCGATCGGGGAGATCGGGCTGGACTATCACTATCCAGATACCGATAAGGCGGCGCAGCAAAGGGCGTTTTCGTTACAGCTCGAGCTGGCGCACCGCCTCCGCCTGCCCGTACAGATCCACTCGCGCGACTGCGCGGAGGATATGCTCGCCATGCTCACCGAGCGGAAGGAGCTGCTCACGGGCGGCTTCCTCATGCACTGTTATTCGCATTCGGAAGAAATGATGGACTCCTTCGCGGCGCTGGGGGCGTACTTTTCTTTCGGCGGGGTGATCACCTTCCGCAACGCGAAAAAGGCGGTCGCCTGCGCGGCGCATTGCCCGCCCGACCGTCTGCTCACGGAGACCGACAGCCCCTACCTCTCGCCCTTCCGCGGGGAGAAGAACACGCCCGCGAACATCCCCGTCATCCTTTCGCGGCTGGCGCAGATCAGGGGGGAAGGGGAAGAAACGCTCAAAGAAAGGATATGGAACAACGCCTTCGCGCTGTTCGGGAGACTCAGATGAAAGATACTTATACCTATCAGATCGGAAACAATTTGTATGTCAACCTCACCAACCGCTGCACCAACGCCTGCACCTTCTGCGTGCGCAACGGGAAAGAGGACTATTTCGGGCACAAGCTCTGGCTCAAAGGCGGCGAGCCCACGGCGGAGCAGGTGATCGCGGAGATCCCCGATCCGACCGCCTATTCGGAGATCGTGTTCTGCGGCTTCGGCGAACCCACCTACCGCATGGACGCGATGCAAAAGATCTGCGATTATGTGCACGGAAAGGGCGGAAAGACGCGCCTGAACACCAACGGACACGGGAGCATGATCAACGGCAGGGACATCGCGCCCGAATTGAAGCGCATGATGGATGGCGTGAACATCTCGCTCAACGCGCCCGATGCGCGCAGATACGAAAAGCTGTGTCGCCCGCAATATAAGACGATGGCGTTCGACGGGCTGCTCTTCTTTGCCCGCGCCTGCCGCGAAGCGGGCGTGAACTGCTGGTTCTCGGTGGTGGACTGCATCGGCGAAGAGGAGATCGCGGAATGCCGCGCGCTCGCCGACGAGATCGGCATCCCTTTGCGCGTGCGCGAGATGATCGACTGACCGCCCGCAGGGAAAGTCGAAAAGCCGAAAGAGATGCTCCTTCGGCTTTTTTGTTCTTTTGTGTCAAAGGCAGGCTTGCCTTATCGAAAACAGTATGTGCGGGAAAGGCTCCCGCATGAGAGGAAATGTATGGAAGAGTTGCGCGACATCCTCGCCCGTCACGGTTTTTCCTTCAAAAAGCAGTTCGGGCAGAACTTCATCAGCGATACCAATCTTTTACGCTCCATCGTCGCGGCGGCGGGGGTGACGGAGGAGAGCACGGTCGTGGAGATCGGCCCGGGCGCGGGCACGCTCACCCGCGCGCTTTCCGAGGCGGCGAAGCGCGTGGTCGCGTTCGAGATCGACGTCAAATTGCAGCCCGTGCTCGCGGAGACGCTCGCGGGCAGGGAAAACGTGGAAGTGGTGTTCCGCGATTTCGCGAAGGTAGATCTTCCCGCCCTCGAACGCGGGCTGGGCAATTATTCGGTGGTCGCAAATCTTCCCTATTATGTGACGACTCCCGTCGTCATGCGCTTTGTGGAAGAGGCGAAGAAATGCGACAGCCTGACCGTCATGGTGCAGGAAGAGGTCGCCGAGCGCTTCTGTGCGCGGGCGGGGACGAGCGAATACGGCGCGGTGACGGCGGCGATCGCGCGGCGCGGGACGTGCAGGATCGTCAAGCGGGTCTCCCGCAATCTCTTTTATCCGCGCCCCAACGTCGATTCCGCCGTCGTGCGCATCGATTTCACGGGCGAAGGGATCGCGGTGAAGAGCGAGAAGGCATACCGCGAGACGGTGCGTTGCGCCTTCCTCAACCGCAGAAAGACCTTGGAAAACAACCTCATGCAGTCCTTTCGCATCGGGCGCGAAGAGGCGGCGGAGCTTGTCCGCGCGGCGGGCGCGGAGGAAAAGGCGCGCGGAGAAACGCTTTCTCCCGAACAGCTCGCTCTGCTGTCCGATCTGATCTTCATGCGCGGGCTGATCGCGGAGAATAAATGACCGTTTTCGCGCGGAGCGCCGTCCGAAGGGAATCGGAACAAAACGAAGGGGAAATAAACAAAACAAAACGAGGCGGAGCCCCGCAGAAAACTGCGGGGCTCCGCCCGTTTCGCCGTTCGGCGGAGAAGATGAAGAAAGCGACCGCGCAAAGCCGTCCCGATCGGGCGATCCTAAGCGGCGCGCCGCAACGGGAAGGGCGCAAAGGTCAGGAGCGTTCGTCCTTGTCCTTTTGTTGCGTTTCGCGGGGCGAACCGTATTCCACGCGCGCCGTCTGTTCCCATTTCAGGTTGGTGCGCGCATACACGCGGCTCTGGATGAAGATGGGGAAGTATTCGAGCATGAAGAGGGGCGCGACGAAAAGGGTGAGCACGCGTTCCCTGCGCGTGAGTTTCCCGAAGGCGTCCCAATAGGCGAGCATGGCGAGCAGGCAATAGAGGAAATCGAGCACATACATCACCCCGAAGGGGATGGCGACGAGGATGATGAGCGCGTGCGCGACGTGCGGGATGCCGTGCAGAGCATAATAGATGGCGAGCGCGGATCCCGCGCACATGGTGACGATGGTCGTCACGATGAACAGGGTGATGGGATAGAGCGAGAAGAGATATTCGAACTGTCCCGCGGTGCGTTCGCGGAGGAATTTTTCGCGGATGCGCTTTTTATAGATCTTGTCGCATTGCGAAAATCCCGTTACCCAGCGAAGGCGGCGGTTATAGCTGTCCTTATGTTTCAGCACCTCTTCCGTGTAGATGATCGCATAGGGGTAATACATGGACGTGAACCCCTTGAGGATGCAGTCCATCCTGAGTTCGTAGTCCTCGGTGAGGGTGCGGTAGGGCCAGCCGCCGATCTCGCGGATGACGTCTTTGCGGATCATCATGCCCTGTCCGCACATATTGAGGGGGATGCCCTTCTTGGTGCGGTAGGTATTGCCCAGATCGTCCAGCATGGGATAGTTGAGCGCGGAGCAGTTGGAAAACACCGTGCGCGAGCTTCTCTCGCCCAGGAAGTTCTTGATGAGCTTTCTTGAAAGGTAGATCTGGTAATCGTGTTCGAGCGCGTTGTTGAGTTCTCGCACATAATCGGGTTCGAGCACGGCGTCCGCGTCGATGATGACGAACGAGGTATAGCTTTCAAATTCCTCGTTTGAGATCTGCTTGAAATATCCGTCCAGCGCCGCGCCCTTGCACGTCTGTTCGGGGACGATGAACACGTTCGCGCCGATCTTTTTCGCCATTTCGACGGTGGGATCGCTCGCTTCCTTCACGATGACGTTCACGGTGAAGAAATCGCGGTCATAGTCCTGGGCGAGGATGGAGGCGAACAGGTCGCCGATCACCTTGCTTTCGTTGCGTGCGGGAATGACCAGCGAGATCCTGCGCTTTTGCGTCGCCTTTTTGTAGGGCGGCTTTCGGAACGCGTAACAGAGCTGGACGAGTTTTGGTATATATAGGATCACCGAGATCGCGGCGATCACGCAATATGCGATAAAGACAGATCGGATCATGCGGTCCTCTTGGGAAATACTTTCTTCAATTATACCTGCCGCAGGGGCGGATTGTCAATCGTTTGCAAAAAAATCATATATTTTTATGACAAATCGGGGCAAAGAAAAGCGCCGCGCACGGGTTTCCGTGCGCGGCGCACTCCGTTTTGTAAAAATCGCTTGCGTCAGAACGCGGTCTTTTCCGCGAGATAGGAGATGACCTGTTCGGGCGAAAGGCGGACCTGTTCCATGGTGTCGCGGTCGCGCAGGGTGACCGTGCCGTCTTCCAGCGTCTGGAAGTCCACCGTGAGGCAGAAGGGGGTGCCGATCTCGTCCTGGCGGCGGTAACGTTTGCCGATGGAGCCCGCTTCGTCATAGGTGACCATGAACATCTTGGCAAGGCGGTCGTGCAGCTCTTTCGCCTGAGGCGCGAGATTTTTTTGCAGGGGCAGGATCGCCGCTTTGTACGCCGCGATCGCGGGGTGAAAATGCATGACGTTGCGCACTTCGCCGTTTTCCAGCGTCTCTTCGTCATAAGCCTCGGAGAGAACGGCGAGCATCAGGCGGTCTGCGCCGATGGAATATTCGACGACGTAGGGAATGAATTTCTCCCCTTCGGGCGTGACGTACATGAGGTTTTTGCCCGAAAATTCCTGATGGCGGGAGAGGTCGTAGTCGGTGCGGTTGTGGATGCCGTTGAGTTCCGACCATCCCATGGGGAAATCGTATTGGATGTCGCACGCCGCCTTGGCGTAATGCGCGAGTTTGTCGTGGTCCTTGAAGCGGAGATGTTCGGGGTTAAAGCCGAGATCGAGCAGGAAATCCCACGCGCGCTGTTTGAACTGCGCGTAATATTCGCCGTCCGTGCCCTCCTTGCAGAACCACTGGTGTTCCATCTGCTCGAATTCGATGGTGCGGAAGATGAAGTTGCCGGGCGTGATCTCGTTGCGGAACGCCTTGCCGATCTGCGCGATGCCGAAGGGGACTTTCGCGCGCGTCGTGCGCTGTACGTTGAGGAAGTTGACGAATTCGCCCTGCGCCGTTTCGGGACGAAGGTAGATCCTGTTCTGATTCTCGTCCGTCACGCCGCGGGAGGTCTCGAACATGAGGTTGAAGGTGCGGATGTTCGTCCAGTTGAACTTTCCGCACACGGGACAGCAGACATGGTGCTCCTGAATGTACGCCTCCATCTCCTCGTTGGTCATGGTGTCGGGATTGACTCTGCCCTTGGAATGCGCCTCGATGAGGTTGTCCGCGCGGTGGCGGCTCTTGCATTCCTTGCAGTCCATTTTGGGATCGGTGAAGGAAGTGGTATGCCCGCTCGCTTCCCACACGCGGGAATTCATCAGGATCGCCGCGTCCACGCCGTAGGAGTTTTCGCTCTCCTGCACGAAGCGTTTCCACCACGCGCGTTTGATGTTGTTTTTGATCTCCACGCCGACGGGCCCGTAATCCCAGGTGTTGCCCATACCGCCGTAGATCTCGCTTCCGGGAAAGATGATCCCGCGCGCCTTGCACAGCGCGACGAGCTTGTCCATCGTTACCGTCTTTTTCGACATATCGTTCGCTCCTTGTGTGTTTTCAAAGTTTTACCCACCTATCCTATCATTTTGCGGGCGTTTCGTCAAGCGTTCGCGCGCCCGCGCGAGAAGAAAGCGGAAAAAATCAGATGCGGAACAGGCGGAAGAGCGCCTGACAGCCCGCCGTCGCCGCGCCCGTGAGCAAGAAATAGGCGAGAAGGTCGTATCCGTAGCCGTCGGGCAGGAGACGGGAGAGCGCGAACAGCCCGCCGAGCAGGACGCCGCCGACGAGCAGACGGAAAAATTTCCGCGGCGAGCGGGGAATGGGCGCATGGATGAACGCATGATCGAGGGGAAGGAACACGGCGCAGCCCGCGGTCGCGCCCGCCGCAAGGACGAGCGAACCGGAAGGGAAGGCGGGAATGAGGAGCAGGAAGAGGACAGCGAGCGCCGCGAGGATGAAATATCTCGCCCCGTACGCTTTGCGGTAGACGAGTTCCCAGAACAGCGCGAACGCCGTGCCGAGCGCGAAGCCCGCCAGCACGTCCGTGGGGTAATGCACCCCGAAATACAGCCGCGAACACATCACGAGCAGGATAAAAAGGACGGCGCAGACCCATACCCATGTCCGCCTCGCGCGGCAGGCGACGCCGAAACCGAAGGTAGAACTCACCTGCGAATGTCCGCTCGGGAAAGACGCCGTATCGGCGAGGTTGACCGTGGAGAAGAGGAAAGAATCCACTCGCAGCAGGGATACGTCTCCCGCGACGTACGGCCTCGGCCGCGCGACGGCGTTTTTGAGGGCGCTGTTGAGCGCGACGGAGGTGAGCATGGTCAGCATGAGCTGTTCGCCCGTCTTCTTGTCTGCGAACCAGTAGACGATCCCGACGGCGGCGACAAAGGGAAGCCCGTCGCCGAGGAAGGAGAAAAATCCGAACACGACCGTGAGGAATTCGCAGCGGATGGATTGAAAAAATTGTAAGATGACGATGTCCATGTGAAAATTATAGCATAAAGGGGGAATTTTACACAAGAAAAAGGTATCATTTTATAAAAAAATATGTTATAATGAAAAGGCAAAACAGGGAAATCAGCGAATGCGCGTATAAAACGGCGCAAAACGGAGATAAACACGAATGGTTGAAGCGAATAACTTTATCGAACAGATCATCAACGAAGAGCTGGAAGCGGGGAAAGTGACGTGCGTTCAGACGCGCTTCCCGCCCGAACCCAACGGCTATCTGCACATCGGGCACGCTAAGAGCATGTACGTCAATTTCGGCACGGCGGAGCGTTACGGCGGCAAGTGCAACCTCTTCTTCGACGACACCAACCCTTCCAAGGAAAAGACGGAGTTCGTCGAAGCCATCCGCGCGGACATCCGCTGGATGGGGTATCGTTGGGAAAAGGAAGTGTACGCTTCCGATTTCTTCGATGTGATCTGCGAGTATGCGGTGCGGCTCATCCGCGAGGGGAAGGCGTTCGTTTGCGACCTTTCCGCGGACGAGATCCGCGAAACGCGCGGCACGCTCACCGAGCCGGGCAAGGAGAGCCCTTATCGGGGCCGTTCGGTCGAGGAAAACCTGCGCCTGTTCGAAGAGATGCGGGAAGGGAAATACGCGGACGGGGAAAAGTGCCTCCGCGCCAAGATCGATATGGCGTCGCCCAACATCAACCTGCGCGATCCCGTCATCTACCGCATCCTGCACGCGTCGCATCACCGCACGGGGGATAAGTGGTGCGTCTATCCCATGTACGACTTCGCGCATCCCATCTGCGATTACTTGCAGGGGGTGACGCATTCCCTCTGTACGCTGGAATTTGAAGATCACCGCCCGCTTTACGACTGGGTAGGGCTCACGCTGGGCTTTTCGCCCAAGCCGCGGCAGATCGAATTTGCGCGGCTGAATCTGACCAATCTCGTCATGAGCAAGCGGTATCTGAAAAAGCTGGTCGAGGACGGTTCCGTCCACGGCTGGGACGATCCGAGGATGCCCACGCTGGCGGGACTGCGCAACCGCGGCGTGCCCGTGCCCGCGATCAAGGATTTCTGCGAGCGCGTCGGCGTCGCCAAATCCAACTCCGAATGCGAGATCTCCTATTTCGAAGCGTGCGTGCGCGAGTATCTCAACGCCCACGCGCCCCGCGCGATGGCGGTGGCGGAACCGCTGAAACTCGTCATCACCAACTACGAGGGCAGCGAAGAGGTGGATTTCGACGTCAACCAGACGGATCCGGAGGCGGGCAAGCGCAAGATCCTCTTCGGCAAGACGCTGTATGTGGAGAAGAGCGATTTCGCGCTCGATCCTCCGCCCAAATATTACCGTTTGAAGATCGGCGGGTATGTGCGGCTGAAAAACGCGTACATCGTGCGTTGCGACCGCGCGGTCACCGACGAAAACGGCAACGTCACGCAGGTGGAATGCACCTATTTCCCCGAATCGCGCAGCGGCGACGACCACAGCGGCATCAAGGCGAAGGGCGTCATCCATTGGGTGAACGCGGAGACGGCGGCGGACGCCGTCGTCAAAAAATACGACTATCTCCTCAAAGACGCCGAATATGCGGGACAGGACTTCTCCGAGCGCATGAATTACGACAGCGAGCATCTGTTCGCGGCGAAAGCGGAGCCGTATCTCGCGGAAGCGGAGGACGGTACGGCGTTCCAGCTCATGCGCACGGGATATTATAAAAAGTGTACGGAGAACGGGAAGCTCTGCCTTTCCGAGATCGTATCGCTCAAAGATAACTTCAACAAGTAAACGAAGGCGTCGGGGTTTGCCCGCGCAATTCTGAAAATCAAGGAAACGGAGAACACTATGGGAGAATTGACTCGGAACTTATTGGCGGATACGGGGGAGATCGTCACCACCGTCGCCATTGTCGCCGCGTGCGTGCTCGCCGCGCTCCTGCTTTTGTACGGTTTTATCAAGCGCTTCTCGCGCACAAGCTGGGCAGGCGTGCAGATCATCGTCATCTTCGCCGCGACGCTGGCGCTTTCCAAACTTCCCGAGAGCTGGATGTCTACGGATACGGCGCGTTTCGCGGTCACGGCGGGCGGGATCCTTGTTTGCATCGCCGTCGTGCTCATCGTCGGCGCGATCGTGCGCACCTTTTTCCGCACGAGAAAGAAGCGCGCGCATTGGTTTTTCCGCGCTTTCGACCGCCTGTTCGGGGCGATCAACACCGTGCTCAACTTCGGCGTGTTCCTGCTCGTGCTCGGCGGGCTCGTGCTCAACGTCATCTATTGGTGCGCGCCCTCGGTCGCGGACGGACAGCTCTCCCTCGTCTATACTTACAGTCTCGGCGACGCCGTCGTATGGGAGGCGGCGAAGCCTTATCTGCCCGACTTCATCCTCGTCGCGGTGCTGACGATGACGGTCAAGGGCGGGTATCGGCTCGGGCTCGTCAAGGCGGTATGGGTGGTCTGCATGATGGCGCTCACCCTCGTGGCGTTCGGCGGCTCCATCCTCGCCGCGGTCAAGGTGCCTTTCCTCGCGAATTTCGGCGCCGCCATCACCTCCTCGTTTGCGGCGAAGATCCCTTACGAATTGCTGTGCAACGTGCTCGGTTACGGCATCGTCGCGCTATGCGTGTTTATCGTGGCGATGATCGTCATCGTGCTCCTGAACCTGCTCATCGGGCTTGGCGTGCGCGAAATGGACAGCGTGGGCGTCATCCGCGTGATCGACGGCTCGATCTTCGCGATCTTCATGTTCGCGGTGATGGGCGCCTTTATCTGCGGGCTGGATTTCGCCGTGTCCGCGGCGGCGGACGGTACGTTCGGCGAGCAGCTCGCGCAGATCGCCGCGCAATACCGCCTGAGCGATCTGTTCGGCTCGGGTTCCCTGTGCTCGGTGTTCTACGAATGCAATCCGATCCGCGCTCTCGCGGGTTGATCACGACCGAAAAGAGCGGCGCGCCCGCTCTTTTTTCTTTTTCGCCGCCCGCGCGCGATTTCGGAATTTTCTTGACAAAACAGGCAAATAATAGTAAAATCAAGGGGAATACGGAACGCGCAAGTCGGGAGGAAGATCATGCTGGACAAACGCACCGCAATCCTGCTCGACAAGATCAACGATCTGTGTCGGGAGGGGAGCTACAAGATCGTGGACGAAGAGGATCTCGTGTCCTGTTTCCCCGCGCGGATGAAGGCAGACGCGGAAGGCGTGCGCCAGATGCTCGAATATCTCAGCGACCACCGCTATGTCGACATCAAGTATGCGGAGGACGGGGTATTCTGCCTTTCGCCGCTTCCCGAGGGGCGGCTGTACACGGAAAAAGCGCACGAAGCGCGGAGCGACCGGTTCCGCCGTCGCCGCGACATCGCGGTGCTCACCGCGCTGGGCGCGTTCATCGGCGCGTTTGCCGGCTCGCTGGCGGCATGGCTCATTTCGGCGCTTTTATAAGGGGAGGGGAGTATGCTCAACGATAAGCTCAACAAGCGGGAAGACGAGGTGATGAACGCCGTCTTTACCCTCGCGGGCGGGAAAGAGCAGTTTCTCGTCTCTCCCGAGGAGATCCTCGCGCTTCTGCCGCCCAAGGCAAATTACGACGAGGAAAAGCTGGAAGAGGTGCTCCGCGCGCTGGAGCTGGACGACTATTTCGAACTCATCCTCTCCGACCGCAAGGGGGAGAAGATGTACGTCATCCACCTGCATTCGCAGGGGCTCGCCTATAAGCGGTCCGACTCCCAACGCAAACGCGGTCTCTACTTCAAACTCGGCGTCGCCGCGGCGGGCGCGGTGCTGTCCTTTCTCATCGGCATGATCCTCAAAGCCATCTTCGGCTGATCCTTGACAAACGAATGATTTTCTGATACAATAAATACAAACGTTTGTTTGTATTTTTTGCTATGTCTTTGATCGCGCTTGCGGGCGCGGAAGGCGGGCAAAGGAGGGCGATATGGAACATCACGAATTCAAACTGAAAGCGCCCTTTTCGCCGACGGGCGATCAGCCGCAGGCGATCGAAAAACTCACGCAGGGCGTGCTGGACGGCATCCGCACGCAGGTGCTGGTGGGCGTGACGGGCAGCGGCAAGACGTTCACGATGGCGAACGTCATCAAGAACGTGGGGCGGCCCACGCTCGTCATCGCGCACAACAAGACGCTCGCGGCGCAGCTCTGCAACGAATTCCGCGAATTTTTCCCCGAAAACCGCGTGGAGTATTTCGTCTCCTATTACGATTACTATCAGCCGGAAAGCTACATCCCGCAGACGGATACCTACATCGAAAAAGATCTGTCCATGAACGACGAGATCGACAAACTGCGCAACGCGGCGACCTGTTCTCTGGGCGAGCGGGACGACGTCATCGTCGTTTCGTCCGTCTCCTGCATTTACGGGTTGGGCGCGCCCGAGGAGTTCTTCCGCCTGGGCGTATCCCTTCGGCCCGGGCAGGAGATGTCGCGGGACGAGCTCATCCGTCGCCTCGTGGAGATCCAGTACTCGCGCAACGATACCGATTTCAAGCGCTCCACCTTCCGCGTGCGCGGGGATACCGTGGAGGTATTCCCCGCTTCCAATTCGGAAGTCGCCATCCGCGTGGAGTTTTTCGGCGACGAGATCGACCGCCTCGGCGAGGAGGACGTGGTGACGGGCAAGGTCGTCAATCAGCTTTCGCACGCGGTCATCTTCCCCGCGACGCATTATGCGGTCGGCTCCGAGCGCATGAAGGCGGCGCTGTCCATGATCGAAGAGGACCTCAAAGGGGAGGTCAGGGCGTTCGAAGAGGAGGGGAAGCTGCTCGAAGCGCAGCGGCTCTCCCAGCGCACCGAGCACGATCTCGAGATGATGCGCGAGATCGGATACTGTTCGGGCGTGGAGAACTATTCCCGCTATTTCGACGGGCGTTCGCCCGGGCAGCCCTCGTTCACCCTTCTGGACTATTTTCCCGAAAACTTCCTCGTCTTTATCGACGAGAGCCACATGACTATCCCGCAGATCCGCGCCATGTACCACGGCGACCTCTCGCGCAAGACCAATCTCGTCAACTACGGGTTCCGTATGCGTTCGGCATACGACAACCGCCCGCTCACCTTCGAGGAGTTTGACGAGCGGGTGCCGCAGATGATCTGCGTATCCGCCACGCCCGCGCCGTACGAGCTGGAACAGGCAGGGCAGGTGGTGGAACAGCTCATCCGCCCGACGGGGCTTCTCGATCCGCCCGTCACCGTCCGTCCGACCAAGGGACAGATCGACGATCTGCTCTCCGAGGTGAACACGGTGGTCAAGGCGGGCGGCAGGGTGCTCGTCACCACGCTCACCAAGCGCATGGCGGAAAATCTGACCGATTATCTCAAAGAGCACGGCGTGAAGGTGCGGTATATGCACTCGGACATCGACGCGCTCGAACGGGTGGATATCGTCAACGGACTGCGTTCGGGGGAATTCGACGTGCTGTGCGGCATCAACCTGCTCCGCGAGGGGCTGGACCTGCCCGAAGTCAGACTCGTCGCCATTCTGGACGCGGACAAGGAGGGCTTTTTGCGCAGCGAGACGTCGCTCGTGCAGACGATCGGCCGCGCCGCGCGCAACGCGGAAGGGCGGGTGATCATGTACGCGGATACGATGACGGGGAGCATGGAGCGCGCGATCGGGGAGACCGACCGCCGCCGCGCCGTGCAGAGCGAATACAACCGCGCGCACGGCATCGTGCCGAAGACCATCGTCAAGGAAGTGCGCTCGTCGCTCAATATCACAAAGAAGAACAAGCCGACGGACGAAGTGAAGCTCAAAGACATTCCCGAGGAGATCGAAAAGCTCAAAGCGCTGATGAAGATCGCTTCGGCGCAACTTGATTTCGAAAAGGCGATCGAACTGCGCGAGGCGATCGCGGAACTCAAAAAACGAATGAGAAAACAGTGAGGGAAAGATGAAGATCGCAGTTGACATCGACGATACGCTGAACATCGTGGACCGCGTGGGGCGGGGAAGCGGGTATATCGCGCGCAAGGGGCTTTCCTTCCGCGTCAAAGATCCCGACGCCAATCAGTTCGCGAACGTGTTTGACTGGACGTATGACGACGTGGTGGAATTTGTCCGCGACGGCGGCATCTCCGCGTTCACGGAAGCGGAAGCGCGCCCTCATGCGCGCGAGGCGCTGGAAGGCTGGCGGGAAGAAGGGCACACCGTCGTCATCCTGACGGCGCGCCCCAAAGAACTGTTCGGCAATCCCGTCAACCTGAGCCGCGACTGGCTGGAAAAGCGGCGCATCCCCTTCGACGAAATCGTCGCCGAATGCACGGACAAGGGCAGATACTGCGCCGAACACGGCATCCCCGTGCTGGTGGACGATACGTTCGAGACCTGCCGCGCGGCGCAGCGGCTGGGCGTGCGGGCGGTGCTCGCCGTGACGAAGGGCAACCGCGCCCGCGCGGGCGAGATCGCCTTCTGCGGCGCGAACTGGAAGCAGATCGACGAGCGCGTGCGCCGCATCTTGCAGGAAGAAGAGCTGGAAACGCTCTTCGCGCGGGCGTGTCCCGCGCGGCGCCGCGAGGTCTACGACGGCTGGGAACTGCGCATGGACGAAGGGACTTCCTACCGCAACCGCGCCGTGGCGCCCATGGCGCCCTCTTCGACGGGGTTCGGGGAAAAGGTGTTCGTGTGCGAAGAGCGTTACCGCGCGGAAAACAGGCCGTGCGTGTTCCGCCTGACGGCGTCCGACTTGCCGCTCGACAAATTCCTGGAAGCGCGGGGATACCGCGTGGTGAAGAACTGCGAAGTGATGACGCTTGCCAAGATCCCCGTCTTTTTCCGCACGCAGAATTGTCAGGTATACGATACCCTCAGCGAGGAATGGCTGAAAGATTTTTATCTTCTCGACAACGCCGACGCCGACTACGCCGATTCGGTGCGGAGCGGCTTTTCGCGGGTAGGCGGCTCGTGCGTCTACGTCGCCCTGCGCGAAGGGGAAAAGACGGTCGCCGTCTGCATGGGCGTGCGGGAAGGGGATAAGGTCGGGCTGTTCGATCTGCGCGTGCATCCCGAATACCGCCGCCGCGGATACGGCAGGGCGGTGTGCGAGCGCGTGCTCGCGGAGGCGAAACGCGCGGGCGCAAGGGAGGCATATCTCGCCGTGCGCTCCTCCAACGTCGCGGCGATCTCGCTCTACCGTTCTCTCGGCTTCGGGCGGGCGTATCTGTACTGGTACCGCGCGAAGGAGCCGTGATGAGCAGAAAGGTCGCATGCGAACTCACCTGCATGGTGATGATTTTGGACAAAGCGACGGACCGCGTCGTCGTGCAGGAGCGGAAAGGGCGCGGCTGGGACGGGCTCATCTTCCCCGGCGGACATCTGGAAGCGGGCGAGAGCGCGGCGCAGGCGGCGGTCCGCGAGGCAAAGGAAGAGACGGGGCTGGACATCGTCCGCCCCGTATTCTGCGGTGGTTGTCCGGAACGCGCGAAGGGCGCGTGTTCTGGATGAAGCTGGACGAATACCGCGCCTCGGGGGATAAATCCCCGGGCATGGACGAATACTTAGAGTGTTTCACGGGAAAAGCGGGCGAGCTGTTCGCGCGGTACGACGAGGAGTCTGCCGATCCGCTCCTTCCCCAATAAAGGCATAGAGATGAAAGAAGAGATTTACGTCAAGGGCGCAAAGGAAAACAACTTAAAGAATATCGACGTGCACATCCCCCGCAACACGCTCACCGTGTTCACGGGGCTTTCGGGCAGCGGCAAGAGCACGCTCGCCTTCGACACCATCTTCGCAGAAGGACAGCGGCGGTACATGGAGAGCCTCTCCTCGTACGCGCGGCAGTTTTTGGGCATGATGGAAAAACCGGACGTGGAGTTCATCGACGGGCTTTCTCCCGCGATCTCCATCGACCAGAAGACCACCTCGCACAACCCCCGCTCCACGGTGGGCACGGTGACGGAGATCTACGATTATCTCCGCCTGCTGTTCGCGCGGGCGGGCGTGCCGCACTGTCCCAAGTGCGGGCGGGAGATCCGCCGTCAGACGGTGGACGAGATCGCCGACCGCGTCGCCGAACTCCCCGAGGGTAGCAAGATCCTCGTCAACGCGCCCGTGGTGCGCGGCAGGAAGGGGGAATATGCCAAAGAACTCGCCTCCTTCCGCAAGAGCGGGTTCGGCAGGGTGAAGATCGACGGCATCGTCTACGACTTGCAGGAGGAGATCCGCCTCGACAAGAATATCAAGCACAACATCTCCGTGGTCGTGGACCGCCTCGTCGTCAAAGAGGGGTTCGTCAAGCGGCTCTCGGAGAGCCTGGAAACGGCATTGAAGCTCGCGGACGGGCTGGTCGTCATCGACTGCGGCGGGGAAGAGACGCTCTACTCCACCAAATACGCCTGCCCCGACTGCAATCTCTCGCTGGAAGAGATCGAGCCGCGCCTCTTTTCCTTCAACACGCCGTACGGCGCCTGCCCCGAATGCACGGGGCTGGGCTTCCGTCAGGCGGTGGACGCCGATCTCATCTGTCCCGACCGCACCAAGACGCTGCGCGAAGGCGCCATCCGCATCAGCGGGTGGAATCTGGACTCTTCCACCGTCACGCAGATGTATCTGGGCGCGCTTGCCAAACATTACGGGTTTCCCCTCGACGTGCCCGTCCGCGAATTGCCGCAGGAGGTGTTCGATCTCCTCATGTACGGCAACAACGGGGAGAAGATCGACCTCGAATACAACACGCGTTCCTATCAGGGGACGTATAAGGGCTCGTGGGAAGGGTTCGTCAACAACCTGCAAAGGCGATACAATCAGACCTCCTCGGACGGGGTGAAATACGACATCGAGCGGTATATGCGCACGAGCGACTGTCCCGTCTGCCACGGGAAGCGGCTGAAAAAGGAAGCGCTCTCGGTCACGGTCGGCGGGCTGAATATCGCCGAGGTGTGCGAGATGCCCGTGGGGAAGCTGTATGAGTTCCTCGAACATCTTTCGCTCACTCCCACCCAGCACGCGATCGCGGACGGGATCCTCAAAGAGATCCGAAACCGCATCAACTTCCTCACGGGCGTGGGGCTGGAATATCTCACGCTCGCGCGGAGCGCGACCACGCTTTCGGGCGGCGAGAGCCAGCGCATCCGCCTCGCCACGCAGATCGGGAGCGCGCTCACGGGCGTTTTGTATATCCTCGACGAGCCGAGCATCGGGCTTCACCAGCGCGACAACGAGCGTCTGCTCGCCTCGCTGCGCGGACTGCGCGATCTCGGGAATACTCTGATCGTGGTCGAACACGACGAGGATACCATCCGCGCCGCCGATTATATCGTGGACATCGGCCCCAAGGCGGGCATCCACGGGGGCGAAGTGGTCGCCTGCGGCACGCAGCAGGACATCATGAACGAACCCAAGTCCATCACGGGCGATTTCCTTGCGGGGCGCAGGAAGATCGACGTGCCGTCCGTCCGCAAGGCGCCCGACGGGCGCGTGTTCCGCGTGCACGACTGCCGTCAGAACAACCTGAAAGGCATCACGGCGGAGATCCCCGTCGGGCTTATCACCGCGGTCACGGGGGTGAGCGGGTCGGGCAAATCCTCGCTCGTCAACGAGATCGTCCTGCCCCTGCTTGCCAACCGCCTCAACGGTTCGCATCTGCCCGTCGGCAAGAGCGGCGAGGCGGAAGGGGTGGAGTATTTCGACAAGGTCATCGCCATCGACCAGTCGCCCATCGGCAGGACGCCGCGCTCCAACCCCGCGACGTATACGGGCGTGTTCACCATGATCCGCGACCTGTTCGCGGCGACGCCCGACGCGCAGGCGCACGGGTTCAAGTCGGGGCGGTTTTCCTTCAACGTCGCGGGCGGCAGGTGCGAAAACTGCACGGGCGACGGCATCATCAAGATCGAAATGCACTTCCTGCCCGACGTGTACGTCCCCTGCGAGGTGTGCGGCGGAAAGCGGTATAACCGCGAGACGCTGGACGTCAAATATAAGGGCAAATCCATTTCCGACGTGTTGGAAATGACGGTGGAGGAGGCGTGCGAGTTCTTCCGCAGCATCCCCTCCATATACAACAAACTGCGCACCCTCAACGAGGTGGGGCTGGGGTATATCCGCCTCGGGCAGAGCGCGACCACCCTTTCGGGGGGCGAAGCGCAGCGCGTGAAGCTGGCGACCGAGCTTTCCAAGCGCTCGACGGGCAAGACGTTCTATATCCTCGACGAGCCGACGACGGGACTGCACAGCTACGACGTGGACAAACTCGTGCAGATCCTGCTCCGTCTGCGCGAGAGCGGGAATACGGTGCTCGTCATCGAACACAACCTCGACGTGGTCAAGATCGCCGACTGGGTGATCGATCTCGGCAAGGAGGGGGGCGACGGCGGCGGCGAGATCCTCTGCACGGGCACGCCCGAGCAGATCGCGGGGAATCCCGAGAGCTATACGGGGCAGTTCCTCAGAAAGGTACTTTGACGGAGGCAGATATGTATCGCGAAAGAAGCGTAAAACTCGGCAAGGAACGCTCGGCGATCCGCGAGATCTTCGAGTACGGCAACGCGCGGGCGAAAGAGATCGGGCGGGAGAACGTGTTCGATTTCTCCCTCGGCAATCCCAACGTGCCCGCGCCCGACTGCGTGCGGGAGGAGATCGAGCGGCTGCTAAGAGAAATGCCCGCGGAAGAACTGCACGGCTATACCTCGGCGGCGGGCGCGCCCGACGTGCGCGAGGCGGTCGCGGCTTATATCCGCACGAGTTTCGGCGTGCCCATGCGCCCGGAGCTCGTCTACATGACTGCGGGCGCGGCGGCGTCTCTGACCGTCACCCTGCACGCCGTGCTCGATCGGGGGGACGAAGTCGTCGTCATCGCGCCCTATTTCCCCGAATATAAGGTATTCGTCGAAGGGGCGGGCGGCGTCGTGAAGGCGGTGCGCGCGGATGGGAACTTCCACCTCGACGTCCCCGCGATCGGGCGGGCGATCGGGAAAAAGACGAAGGCGGTCATCCTCAATTCGCCCAACAATCCCACGGGCGCGGTGTACGGGGAAGGGGAGATCGCGGCGCTCGCGGCGCTTTTGGAAGAAAAGAGCGCGGAATACGGTTCGCCCGTCCTGCTCCTCTCGGACGAGCCTTACCGCGAACTCACTTACGGCGCGGAAGTGCCCTATGTGATGAATTATTATAAAAACAGCGTGGTCTGTTATTCCTTCTCCAAATCGCTCTCGCTGGCGGGGGAGCGCATCGGATACATCGCGGTCAGTCCCGCGGCGGAAGAAGCGGAAACGCTGTTTGCGGCGGTCTGCGGCGCGGGGCGCGATCTCGGCTTCGTCTGCGCGCCCTCCCTCTTCCAGCGGGTGGCGGCGAAGTGCCTCGGAAAGACGAGCGACGTCTCCGTGTATGCGGAAAACCGCGACATCCTCTATCGCGCGTTGCAGAAATACGGCTTCGACTGCGTGAAACCGGAAGGGGCGTTCTATCTGTTCGTGCGCTCGCCCGAACCGTCTGCGGCGGCGTTCTGCGAACGGGCGAAAAAATACGAGCTTCTCCTCGTCCCCGGCGACAGTTTCGGGGGAGAGGGATATGTGCGCGTCTCCTATTGCGTGGCGAAGGATACCATCCTGCGCGCCCTGCCCGCGTTCGAAAAACTTGCCCGCTCGTACGGGCTCGTCAAATAAGAGGGACGTCGGAACGGGAAATTTCTGGGAAAGGACAAACGGCGCCGCCGCGGAAAACTTCCGCGGCGGCGCCGTGTTTGTCGTATGACGTGTTTGCCGTATCTTGTTCGGAGCGGGCAAGCGCCTCACATGCTCACGAGCAAGAGCGCAAAGGGGAGCGTGAAGAGGGAGAGCAGGGTGCCTGTGGTGAACGCGGCGGCGGCAAGTTCCTTTTCCCCTTCGTATTTTTCCGCAAACGCGACCACGCTGGAAGCGGGGGGCATCGCCATGGCGATGACGGGCGCGAGCAGGACGTAAGGGGAGTCGGCGAACAGCCCCGCGAGGCGGAAGGGCAGAACGAGCAGATAGGTCAGCCCGAAGGAGAGCACGAGCCGCACGAAGGCGCACAGGTAGATGCGCTTGTCGCAGAAGAGGGTGCGGGGAGAAAGCTCCGCCATGCGGATGCCGACGATCATCATGGAAAGGGGCGCGGTCATGTTGCCCGTGTAGACGACGATCTGCTGCAATTCTGAGACGGCGTCCATATTGAAGATGTTGATCTGCGGCACGCAGAAGAGCAGAAGCCCGACCGCCGCGCCGATCGTACAGGGATTGAGGAGCGCCTTTCTGACGGAGATCTGGCTCTTATCCTGCGTGATGAGGTAGGCGCCGAGCGTCCAGAGGATGAGGTTGAACGCGGCGGTGAACACGATGATATACATCATCGCCTCGCTGTTGCCGCCCGTAAACATATCGATGAAGGGAATGCCGACGAACGCGCAGTTGGAAAACGTGCCGATGAAAACGAGCACGTCGCGCGCGCGGCGTTCCTCGGGGGCTTTCATATAATGAAAGACGAGTTTGCTCGCGCCGAAGGTGAGCATAACGGCGGCGAGGGAGAGGAGGAACACATAGAGGAAATTGAGCAGAACTTCGCCCGTCGGCGGCAGGGGATCGATCGCGAACGCCTTGACGGTGAGCATGGGCTGACAGAGATAGAGCAGGATGTTCGCGAGCGAATACATACTCTCGGGACGGACGAGATTGCTCTTGCGCAGGGCGAAGCCGGGGATGGCGAACGCGAACAGCACGAGCATGATGATGCAGACTTTTTCGATGATCTGAAGCATAACGTACTTCTTGCCGCGCCCCGAAGGGCGCGCGGGCGAAAGATTTGCGCGAAAAAGCCGAGGAGGACGTCTCCGCGCGGCGCCGTATTTTTTCCCGTACACTATACCACTTCCCTTCGGGAAAAGCAAACCGAAAACGGGCGCGCGCGCGATTTTTTCAAAAAGAAAGAACGCGGCGAACGGCGCGCACGGATCGCGGGATTTTTTTGTGTCATTCGAACGTTTTGTGATAATCGGAAAAAAATTAGGCGAAGAAAGTGCGTTTTAGGAAAATGCTTTTGACAACGGGCGCGTCCTGTGATAAAATAAAGACATAAATTCATTGAACGGGATTCGGGGCAAGCATGTTTTTTCTCACGCCGCAAGGGCAGACAACAAAACGAAGGAGCGCGACGCTTTCAGGCGGGGCGTCTTTCGGCATTGCGCTCTGGATCGCGTTCCTGCTCTTTGCGGCAAGCTGTTTTGCGTGTCTGAAATGGCTTCCCGTTCAGATCCCTCTGCGCATGGGGCTTCCCGGCGGGGTTTCTTTTTGCCGTCCCGAATTTCTGTTCGGCGACGCACATTTTCTGTCGCAGATGGCGTTCGGGCTTTCGGCGGCATTTTTGGCGTTCTCGGCGGGCGGCCGCAGTGCGGTATTCGTGAGCGCGCCGCGCACAGCGGGGAGCACATCGCGCGACGGGGCGAGAATCCGCCGCCGTGCCCTTTTTTCGCGCCGCGAGCGCGTCGTCTTTTCCTGCGGGACGGGGACTTCCTTCCGCAGTCAGTTTTTATCTTAAATTTATCGCATATCGGAAGATGAGAACGCCGCGCCCCGCGGTGCCTTTCGGGCGCACTGTCGGGCAGGCACGGTTCTCCGTTTTCCGATATTTTTTATTCCTTTTGAGAGAGCAGAGGAGGTGCAGGAGTGTCTGTATGGTATTATCCCGTCATGGCGGGCGCGGCGGCGATCACCGCGATCGCCGGGGCGGCGGTCATCAAATATAAAAAGAGCGCGAAGGGGATCTTTTTCAAGGTCGCGGCGCTTGCGTTGTTCGCGGCGTTTTTCGTGCGGTTTTATCTGTTCGGGAACGAATACATCATGAACAGTTCCGCGTTATCCGTTCCCGAGGGTTTCCCCAACCGCTCTTACGTCGCGCTCGGCGCGGTGCAGGTCTGGCTGTCCGAGACGGCGCTCTTCCTTCTTGTGCTGTTTCCCTTTTACCGTGCCAAATGGCTCGATCGCCTCGCGGCGGCGGTCGGGGGAGAGATCTACCTCTTCAACGCGGCGATGTTCGCGAACTTGCTGCTCGCGGTCGGCGGACCGGAGGCGGTCTCCTCGCTCACGGTGCGCGGCGCGTTCCTGGCGGCGGAAACGGGCGTCGGCTTTGCTCTTTCGGGACTGTTGCTCCGCGAATGCGCCTCGTCTTTCGGCGAAGCGGTGCGCAGCGGTTGGAAAAAATATCTTCTGCTCGCGGTCGGGCTCGTCGCGATGCTGGCGTGCAGTATGCCCGATTTCACGCTCGAAGTGCTTTTCGGCGAGGGACCGTCCTCGATGGTCATCCTCGACCTTACCTTCTGGCACAGGATGTTTCTCTATGCCTCCGTGCTCATTCCCGTCGCGGCGTATCTTCTCCTTCGCAACGCGGACAGGAACACGGTGATGTTCGTGCTCGTGTACTATTCGCTCGAAGTGCTGACGGTATTCTCTCGCGCGCACCGCGTGCCCGATTTTTCCGACGTCACGGGGCTTCCGCTCCACCTGTGCCATACGGCGCTCTACGTCACCGCGCTGTGTCTGCTCTTCCGCTGGAAAAAGGTGTTCTATTTTACCTATTTCATCAACGTCCTGGGAGCGTTCCTCGCCATGGCGATGCCAAATTACAGCAACGGCGCCGCCTTTTCCACGGGCGTGGTGGCGTTCTGGAGCAACCACATGGCGGCGTTCTATATGCCCGTGCTCATCGTGGCGCTGGGCGTGTTTCCCCGCCCGGGGCGCAGGGAATTCCGCTATTCCCTCATCGGGTTCGCCGCGTATTTCCTGCTCATCCTGTTCGTGAACGCATGGTTCTCCAACTATAATGCCTCGGTGGACTATTTCTTCATCAACAGCGACTTCATCGCCGATAAATTGGGCAGATGGGCGGAAGATCTGCGCAACATCGTGTGGAGTTTCTCCCTCGGCGATCTCACATTCACCTTTTATCCGCTGTATCAGTTTTTGTTCTTCCTCGTCTACGTCCTGCTCGCGTTGGGAATGTGGTTCGTCTACGAGCTGGGACACGACATGATCGCGGGATGGGCGGACATCCGCCTCAGAAAGAAAAAGATCCGTGCGGACGCCCTCGCTCTCGAGGTCGCGCTGGCGGGAAGGAGCGTGGAGCAACCTATGCAACCGGAAAACGCAGATAAACTCATCTTAAAAAAATTCACCAAGCGTTACGGCAACAGCGACGTATACGCCGTCAAAGACGCCGACCTCGAAGTGCGCGGCGGGGAGATATTCGGCTTCCTCGGTCCCAACGGCGCGGGCAAATCGACGATCATCAAGAGCATCGTCGGCATCCAGACGATCACGGACGGCGCGATCGAGGTGTGCGGTTACGACGTGGCGAAACAGCCCGTGCAGGCGAAGCGCATGATCGGGTTCGTCCCCGACCATTACGCGCTGTATGAGCGGCTGACCGCGCGCGAATACATCAACTATATCGCCGATCTCTACGACGTGCCCGCCGAGGAGAGAAAAGAGCGGCTGGACCGTTATATCCGTCTGTTCGAGTTTGAGACGGCGATCGACAATCAGATCCGCACCTATTCGCACGGCATGAAGCAGAAGGTCACCATCATGGCGGCGCTCATCCACAATCCCAAGGTGTGGATTTTGGACGAGCCGCTCACGGGGCTGGATCCCAACAGCATCTTCCAGGTCAAGGAGTGCATGAAACAGCACGCGAAAGAGGGGAATATCGTCTTTTTCAGCAGCCACATCATCGACGTCGTCGAGCGCATCTGCGACAGGATCGCGATCATCCGCAAGGGGCAGATCCAATGCGTGCGCACGGTGGAGGAGATCGAGCGGGAAGGCGAAGGGCTCGAACAGTTCTACATGAGCGTGATCAACGGCAAAGAGGTGCTTCCCGTAAGTTGCCGCAAAGAGGCGCGGGGGGAGGCGAAGGCATGAAATCGCGCGGCGCGGTCTGCCATCTTCGGGCGCTCGTGATGATGCAGCTCAAAGATAAGCTGGACCTCTCGTTTTTGAAGAGCAAGCGGAGCGTTTTGTTCCGCGCGGTGTTGTCCCTGTTGCTCGTGGCGTGCGTGACGGCGGTCATTTATCTGCTGTTCAGCGCCGCCGTGACGCTGCGCATTTTCTCCTTTTGGGCGGAACTGCCCGTCACCGTCGTCTCCGTCGTCTTTTTTGCGATGTTCGTGCTCTCTGCGCTCAGCTGCACGATCGGGCTGACGGATACGCTCTTTTTGTCCAAGGACAATCCCGTGCTGCTTACCTTACCCGTCCCCGCCAACATGGTGTTTTTGTCCAAGCTCGTCATCTATTATATCTACGAGCTGAGAAAGAACGTCGTGTTCACGCTTCCGCTGTTCATCGCCTACGGCATGGTCAACGCGCTGGCGTGGTATTTCTATCCCTGGCTCGTCTTCGGGCTGATCTTCGTGTCCATGCTGCCCGTGCTTCTGGGCGCGGTGCTGAGCATCCCGTCTATGTATGTCTACCGCTTCGTCAAGCGGTATAACCTGCTCAAAGCGACGCTCTTCGTCGCGGCGTGCGCGGGTGCGACGTGGGCGGTGGTCGAGATCATCCGTCTCATCCCCGAAAACATCAACATCGCAGGCTCGTGGGGGACGCTCTTCTATACCGTGCAGGACGCGCTCAACGCGACCTGCAACGCCTTCCTGCCCCTGTTTTGGTTGGTCAAAATGCTGGTCGGACAGACGGTCAATTACGTTTACAGGATCTTTTCCGTCTATACCCTCGCCTATTTCGGTGGGATGATCGGGGCGATCGCCGTGATCTTTCTGCTCGTGTTTTTTGTCTCCCGACCGCTCTTTTTCCGCATGGCGAGCAAGGAATTCGAATTCGCCAAAAAGGATGGCGCCCGTCCCGGACGCAACCGCGTGCACGGCAAGTATGCGAGCGCGCTTTCCGAAGAGTTCCGCAAGAACTTCCGCTCGGGAAGGCTGGTGCTCAAATATGTATTGCAGACGGCGGTCATGCCCGTGGCGATCCTGCTTCTGAACCGCGTTTACGCGGCGATGAACACCCGCCTCGCGGGGGAATATATGACGATCGCCTTCAACGTGCTCATCATGATGCTTCTGATGCTCTCGTTCAATGCGGAATATGCGTCCGTTTACAGCAGGGACGGGAACGCGCGGCATCTTCTCAAAACGCGCCCCGTACCCTATCTCGCGGATACGCTCGCCCGCCTGTTCCTGCCTGCGGTCTGTTCGCTCGTATCGGTAGTCGCTTCGCTGTGGATCTACGCCTCCGTTTCGGAGATCGGGGCGACGGCGGCGGTGCTGCTCGGCGGCACGGTGCTGTTCGCGACGTACGCGCACCTTCTCTGGAGCGCGGAGATGGACATCATGAACCCGCAGAGCGATCAGTATGCGACGGTCGGCGTCTCTTACGGCAATCCCAACGAGCGGAATTCCGCGCTGCTCGCCTTCGGGCTTTCGGCCGCGTTCACGGGCGCCCTCTATTTCCTCATCGGGGAGGGGATGCTCGCGGCGATCGTCAAGATCTTCGCCGCCGCGGCGGTCTTTCTGGGGGCGCGGGTATATCTTTACTGCACGCGCGTGAAACTGTATTACGCGGAGAAATAAGGAGGAAGGCATGAAAAAATCGGTAGCGCTCATCATTGCGGCGGTCTTTCTCGCCTCCATCGCGGTCGTCGGATTTTTCGGGATGAAGATCGTATCGTACAACAGCAAGGTCTACATCACCGAGATCCGTCTCACCAATCCCGAATTGCAGACGCGCGCGGACGGATCCCATTACATGACGTTCGAATACAGGGACGATCTCGCGATCCCGTTCACCTTCGAGGTCTCGCCCGACAACGCGACCGATCGGAACGCGGTGGACGTGCGCATCACCTATCAGTCGGACGAGGGGCTTGCGGAGCTGGTGAGCGGAAACATCCTCATTTCCAAACCCGGCTCGCTCATCGTCCGCGTTTCCTCTACGGACGGCAAAAACGTCAGCGTGAGCTGTGATATTTATATAACGATGCCCGAAACGGCGTGATCCGCTTTCGGGAAAGGAGTATCGGAAATGAAAAAGAGAATTGCGTCTTTACTGACCGCGTTCGTCCTCGTCTGTTCCCTCGTGTTGCCGCTCGTCGGCTGCGGCCGCGCGCCGACGGGCTTCGAAGTGCGCACGGAAGGATTTCAGACGAGCTATGTCGTCGGGGCGGAAGTGGATTACAGTCCCATTTCCATCATCGTCAGCTATGACGACAAGACGACGGAAACGGTCAAATACGAAAATTTTGCGGCGTTCGGCGTCGATTTTACGGGGATAAGCACCGAAACGGCGGGCGAAAAGAACATCCGCATCGAATATGCCGGGCAGTCCGAGCTCATCCCCGTGACCGTCACGGCGCAGAAGGCGCCCGTCTCCGTCGAACTTGCGGGCACCGGATTCCCGCTCGAATACAGGGTGGGCGACGCGGTGGACTATGACAAGATCGCCCTGCTCGTCGTCTACAACGACGGCTCGAACGAGACGGTCAAGGCGAGCGAGAACGACGGCATCACCTATACGAGCATCGACACTTCGACGGCGGGCGAGAAGGATTTCACCGTCCGCTATGCGGGGCTTTCCGTCACGGTCAAGGTGAACGTCGAGGCGCTCCCCGAAGTGCAGAGCATCGAGATCAAGGAAGGCACGTTCGCGGCGGAATATGAAACGGCGGACGAGATCGACTACAACGCGATCGTCCTGGTGGTCACTTATGCGAACAACGACAGCGAGGAACTCTCCGTGCTCGACAACAGCGGCATCGTCCTCACCAAGCCCGTCATCACGCTCGCGGGGGAATATACCCTGAAGATCGCTTTCGGCGGCAAGGAAACGAGCGCGACGTTCCGCGTGAATACGGACGAAGCGAAAGTGACCAAAGTAGAGCTTTCCGTCGCGGAGGGCAAGACGAGTTATAAGCAGGGCGACGACATCGACTATTCGGCGTTCACCGTCAAGGCGACGTACGAAGGCGTCGCGGAGCCCGTCACGCTCAACCTTTCCTCTTCCAAAGTGAGCTATACCGCGATCGACACTTCCGCCAAGGCGGACGAGCCGTATCTCTTCACCGTCAACGTGGGAGGCGTCACGTCCAACGCGGTGGAGATCGCCGTCGCGTATGTGAAGAGCCTGGAACTGAAAAATCTCAAATCGGAATATACCGTCCGCGAGACGTTCGATCCCGCGTGCGACGTCGTGCTTCATTACAGCGACGATACGAGCGAAACGGTGCGTTACAACGCGGCGGGCATGACCAATAACTCCGCGGACATCGACACGGACGAAGTGGGAACGTCCGAATACAAAGTGACCTATACGCTCGTCAAGGGCGGGCAGACGATCAACACCGTGTCCGTGACCGCGCAGATCACTGTCAAGGCGGCGGATAAGCTGACCGCGTTCACGAAGCCCGTGATCGTGACCGATTACGAGGACGGCAAGAACGCGGAAGGGGAAAATGCTTTTCTCGACAAGACGCAGGGCTATACCGCGGGCGACGACAACCCGCTCGTGTTCCTGCCCTATGCGACGGACGGCGAATATGAAGTGATGGCCAAGGTGGAGACGGTCGCGACGGTATCCCTTCTCGAAGAGGGCGGGACATATACCAAACTCTCGGGCGAATCGCTTTCCGTCTATCTCGCGATCGACAGCGCGAACAACTATTACGATTTTACCGAGGCGGCGGTCGGCAAGACCTTCCGCATTGCGGTTGAACCTTCTGCCATTTACGACACGACCATGCTTGCCAACAAGACCTTCACGGTGGACGTGACCGTCGTGGACGGGTATAACGTATACGACGCGACGGGACTTTCCGCATTCGACAGCAGAACGGACAGCGGCTGGGACGCGGTGAAGGCGACCAAGACGTATGCCTGGGACGGCAAGCCGCTCGCGCAGTTCTTGCCCGCGGCGATCGTCCTGCACGGCGACATCATCGTCGAGGCAACGGATCTTCCCGAGACCTTCTTCTGGGACGAAGAGGACGACGATTGGGACGGCGCGATCGCGCAGATCGCCGAGTGGGAATACGAACTGGAAGGGCAGGAGAACATCCCGCTTTCCGAATGCCTCTCGGGAACGCTCCGCGAGGGCGACAAGGCTCCCGTCGGTAACGGCGACACCTCGCAGGTCGCGCTCTTCGAAAGCAGGGGGCATAAGGGCATTTACGGCAACTATACGACGCTGACGGTCGGGAACGATCTGAAAGTCGTCTACGACAGAAATATGTACGGCTCGGACGGTTCGTGGAGCGGCGTGACGGAACCGCACTATTCTCTGCTCGGATATGTTTCCGCTCAGGACGAAGAGGGCGTTTCTTCCCTGCGCGATCTCTATCTTGTCGGTAACACGAGGAGGGAGGAGAGCAACGGCCCGCAGGGCATCATGATGATCCACACCGAAAGCAACGATCTTCAGACCGAAAACGTCGTCGGCATCAATTTCTTCACCAACTTCATCGCGGACGGCAATTACTTCGGCAATCTGACGATCAGGGACAGCAAGTATTTCGACTCTTACAGCAACATGATCTATGATTGGCAGAGCGAATCCATCACCATCGAGAACACGACGATGAAGGACGCAGGCGGACCCTTGTTCCTGCTCGTCGACAGCGACAGCGAAAACTCGGCGGAAAGCAATACCTACGTCTCCTGGACGGTCACCGGTTGCACGCTCGAAAACTGGGTGACGGGGCAGGAGGCATGGTTCGCGCTCAACAACGCCACGAGCATCGCGTCCATGCTCTCGGCAATGGCGACGAAGGTGAACAACGCAAGTTATGCGTTCACCAAGAACGAGAGCGGCGTCTATAAGATGAACATCATTGCGGGCATGATCTGCGATCCCGCCGATCTCATCCCCGACGGCAACCGCGAAAAGGTGTATGCCAAATTCACGCTGGACGGCGAAGTGTACGACACGGCGGGCATGTGCCAGCAGCTCGGCGCTTCCGCGTCCTACGCGCCGCTCGTGCAGTGCGGAGCGGCTTGGGGCGTACTCATGCCGACCGATCAGGCGATGACTTCGTTCAGTTATGTCGATCTGGTCGCGATGAATCCCAACCTTCCCTTCGGCAATCTTGCGGAGCAGACGAGCGAATATGCAGGGCTGTATGTTTCTTTGAAGCAGTTTCAGGGCTATATCGGCGTCATTCTCAAAGGCGATCCTGTCGCGTAACGCGCGGGAGAAACAGAAAAACATCGGCGCGCTTTCAAAGCGCGCCGATCTTTTCATTTTGCGGGAGATTTGCCCCGCGGAGGGAATAAGAGGGAAAAAGTTACGCATACTCCTTTTGTAAGATCGCGCCTTCGGGCGCGTTCCGAGAAGGAGAACAGAAATATGAAGGCAACGGGAATCGTGAGAAGAATCGACGAGCTGGGCAGGGTGGTCATCCCCAAGGAGATCCGCCGCACCCTTCGCATCCGCGAGGGAGATCCGCTCGAACTGTTCACCGACCGCGACGAGCTGATGCTGAAAAAATATTCGCCCATCGCTTCCATCGAGAAATTTTCGGAAGGCACGGCGAAATCGCTCAACGAGCAGAGCGGGTATCTCGCCGTCATCTGCGATACGGACGGAGTATTGCACGCCTTCGGGCAGGGGAAACGGGCGCTCGCGAACAAGACGCTCTCCGACGAGATGACGGAGATCCTGCGGTCGCGCCGCAGTTATCTCGCCAACCGTTCGGAAGGCGGGGAGATCGTTCCGCTCACGGGCGAGGGGGAGCTTACCGTCACGGCACAGGTCATCGTGCCTATCGTGGCGGGCGGAGACTGTCTGGGCGCGGTCGCGCTCCTCTCGCAGGAGGAGGGTGCGACGATGGAGGCGACGTCCGTCAAGCTTGCGCGGCTCACCGCGGACATCATCGCCAATCAGTTCGTGTGACGTTCGTTTCGACGCGCCCCGCCCCCAATGGCGGGGCGTCCGCCTCGCGGCGGATACATAATGAAACATTCCCGTTTTTTGAAAAGCGCCGCCATCGTTTCCGTCGGCGGCTTTCTCGCCAAAGGGCTGGGCGCCGTCTACCGCATCCCGCTCACCAATCTTTTGGGCGGATACGGCATGGGATTGTATCAGATGGCGTACCCGCTCTTCTGCGTGCTTCTGACCTTCTCTTCGGCGGGCATCCCGTCGGCGTTTTCGCGTATCATCGCGCGGGAAGAAGCGGCTTCGAGAGGGCATTCCCGCACGCTCGCTTCCGCGCTTCGCCTGTTCTTTTTTATCGGGCTGTGCGGAGCGTTCCTCATGCTCCTGCTCGCCCCGCAGATGAGCGCCCTGCAGGGGGAGTCGGAGCTCGCGCGTTGTTATTTTGCGCTCGCGCCTTCCGTGCTTCTGGTGTCGCTCATCGCCGTGTTCCGCGGCTATTTCCAAGGCAAGAACGATATGGTGCCCACTGCGGTCTCCGAGATCGTCGAGCAGTTCTTTAAGATCGCGCCGGGGCTGTATTTCGCGGGGCGGTTCGCGGACGATCCCGCGCTCGCCGCGTCCTGTGCTCTCGTTGCGGTCTCCTTTTCCGAACTCGTCGCGCTCGGATACCTCGTTCTGCGCTGCCGCAGAGAGGTTTCCGCGCCTTCGCCCTTCCGCGGCGTTTCCTCCGAGGGAGTGCTTTATTCCGCGCTCCCCGTCATGGCGGCGGCGTCCCTTCTGCCGCTGTCGCAGATGGCGGACAGCGTCATCATCGTTCGATTTCTCTCCCGCTATACCTCCCGCGCAGTCTCCCTGTACGGGTTGTATGCGGGCGGCGCGGCGTCCCTCATCAACCTTCCCGTGGGCGTGTGTTACGGGTTTGCCGCGGCGGTCGTGCCCGCCGTGTCCGAAGCGTTTGCCGAAGGAAAGGAGGAAGAGGGCAGAGAGAAAGCGATGTTCGCGCTTGCCGTCACGCTTGCCCTGTCCCTGCCCTGCGCGGCGGGACTGTATCTCTTCGCGCCCCTCGCCGTGCGTATCCTGTACGGATCCCTGTCGGCGGCAGACGCGCAGATTCTCGTGCGATTGGTGCGGATCATGGCGGTATCCGCCGCGCTCCTTTCCTGCGTTCAGACGCTCGCCGCCTGCCTTACGGGCATGGGCAAGGCAAAATACGCCGCTCTTGCCATGCTCGTCGCCGTCGCGTTCAAGCTCGCCGTGCAGCCGATCCTGCTTTCGCGCCCGTCTTTATCCGTTTACGGCGCGGCGATCGCCGCAAATGCGTGCTATGTGATTGCTTTTTCGCTGGATTTGTTTTATACTGTAAGGAGAAAACGCAAAGGGGCGAAGGGATATGATCACCATTGTCAGTCTGGGAGTGGAAAAAAACGATTGGACGGAGCGGGCGCGGGAAGCGGTGCTTCGTGCGGATGAGGTGCTCGTCCGCACCGCGCATACCCGCTCGTCGGAGACCTTGAAAGAGGCGGGGATCGCGTTTTCCTCCCTCGATTTCGTCTATGAAAAGAGCCGCAATTTCGATACGCTCAAAAGGAACCTCGCGGCGGAAGTCGTCCGCCGTGCCGAGGGGAAAGATCTCGTCTACTGCGTAGACGGGGGCGTATGCGAGGACGCGAGCGCGAAATTGCTCTTCGGCAGAAAGGACGTGACCGTCATCGAAGGGGTGACGAAGGGCGCGTACGCCGCCGCGGCGGCGGGGCTTTCGTGCGCCTTTCAGAGCGTTTCCGCCTACGAAGCCGCAGACAGAAAACTTTCGCTTCCGCTCGTTATCTACGATCTCGACAGCCGCGACCTCGCGGGCGACGTCAAGCTTCTCCTGTGCGATAAGTTCGGCGACGAGGCGCCCGCCCTGTTTCTCTCGGGCGGGAAAAGCAAAAAAATCGCGCTGTATGAAGCGGACAGACAGGATACATACGACAGCGCGACGGCGCTCGTCGTGGACGAGATCCCCCTGCTCGAAAAGAAGCGGTTCGATTTCGAAGATTTCGTCGCCGTCATGCGCCGTTTGCGCGCGCCCGACGGGTGTCCCTGGGACAGGGTGCAGACGCACGAATCCATCCGTCTCAACGGGGTGGAGGAGATGTACGAGCTGGTGGACGCGATCGACAGCGGCGATCCCGACAAGATGTGCGAAGAGGCGGGCGACGTGCTCATGCAGGCGGTGTTCCATGCGCTCATGGAAGAGGAAAAGGGCAATTTCAACCTTACGGACATGGTGAGCGGACTGTGCGAAAAGCTGATCACGCGGCATACCCATGTCTTCGGGCAGGACAAGGCGGCGGGCGCGGACGGCGCGCTCTCCGTGTGGGACAAAAACAAGATGACGGAAAAACATCAGGAGACCTTTTCCGATTTGGTCAACGACGTGCCGCTGTGCTTCCCCGCATTGCTCCGCGCGCAGAAGATCTGCAAGCGCACGGAAAAGGGCGGCTGGAAGTTTGCCGACTTCGACGGCGCGGCGAAAAAACTCGCCAAGGAGATCGCGGAGCTGAAAGAGGCGTATCTGCACGGCAACGGCGAGGAGATCGCCGCGGCGCTGGGGGACGCGCTTTTCTGCATGGCGTGGCTGGGGCGCGCGGCGGGCGCGGAGTGCGAACAGGCGCTCGCGGACGCGACCAAGCGGATGCAGAAGCGCTATACGGCGTTCGAGGCGGCGGTGCGCGCGGACGGCAAAGACGTCAGCGCGCTCACCGACGAGGAGTTTGCCCGTTATTATCGCATGGGGAAGCAAAATGCGGACAGGGCTTGACATCGCGGGGCTGAAAACGCCCAACAACGTGTTTCTGGCGCCGCTGGCGGGATATACCAATCTGCCCTTCCGCGAGATGTGTTCGCGGCTGGGCGCGGGGCTGACGTTCACCGAGATGGTGAGCTGCAAGGGGCTGCATTACGGGAGCGAGGAAACGCGCTCCCTTCTTCGCGCGGGGAGCATCCGTCCGCGGGCGGCGCAGATCTTCGGAAACGATCCCGACATCATGCGCGAGGCGTGCGAGAGTGAGGCGCTCGCGCCCTTTGATCTCATCGACGTCAATATGGGCTGTCCCATGCCCAAGATCGTCAAGAACGGCGAGGGGAGCGCGCTTCTGGAAGATCTTCCGCTCGCGGAACGGGTGATCGCCGCGTGCGTAAAGAGCGGAAAGCGCATCTCCGTCAAATTCCGCGTAGGCGTGCGGCGGGGAGACAAGATGGCGGCGGAATTTGCGAAGCTGTGCGAGGGCGCGGGTGCGTGCCTGATCACCGTCCACGGCAGGACGCGCGACATGACCTATGCGGGCGAACCCGATTACGGGCAGATCGCGGCGGCGAAAGCCGCGGTCGGGATCCCCGTCATCGCCAACGGCGGCATTTTTTCGCGCGAAGACGCGGAGAGAATGACGGCAAGGACGGGCGCGGACGGGGTGATGATCGCCCGCGCGGCGCTGTACCGTCCGCAGATCTTTTGCGATATTTTAGGCGTTGCGGCGCCGCCCGTGCGCGAGCTGTATTTCCGTCAGCTCGACGAGACGCTCGCCCTGTACGGGGAGCGTTTCGCGCTCGTGTTCATGCGCAAGATGGCGGCGTTCTACTGCAAAGGGTATGCGGGCGCGGCGGAATTCAAGCGAAAGCTGTTCGCGGCGGGCTCGGTCGCGGAGCTTCGCGAGATCGCCGACGCCGTATTCCCCGCGCAGGGGAAAGGCTGAGCCGTCTTTGCGGACGGAAAAAATTCCCGCTCGGCGGAAAACATGCCTTAAACGGGAAATGCGCGGTAGGCGTATCCTACCTCTACAATAATATGAGAAAGGCGCGTAGGCGAAATTACGCGCCTTTTTTGCGTTGCGACTGTGAAAAATCATGCAAATCCTTCTTTTTTACTGTACATTTTCCGACGGATGTGGTATAATGAAAAAGTATTATGCGGCGCGTTTCGCCGAAAAGACAAGGAGTTGAAAAATGACGGAAAAAGTGGAAGGGGCTTACGGCGCGGAGCAGATCCAGGTCCTCGACGGATTGGAGCATATCCGAAAGCGCCCCGGGATGTATATCAGTTCGACGGACGAGAAGGGGCTTCATCATCTCGTGCACGAGGTCGTGGATAACTCCATCGACGAGGCGCTCGCGGGATACTGCGACAGGATCGACGTCACCGTCAACGCGGACGGATCCTGCACGGTCGAGGACAACGGCCGCGGCATCCCCACCGCCATCCACCCCAAGGAAGGGGTGTCCACCGTGGAAGTGGTCTTTACCAAGGTCAACGCGGGCGGCAAGTTCGGCGGCGATTCGGGGTATAAGGTTTCCAGCGGTCTGCACGGCGTGGGCGTGAAGGCGGTCAACGCGCTTTCCGAATGGCTGGAAGCGGAAGTGTATCAGAACGGGCATATCTACAAGCAGGTGTATAACCGCGGCGTGCCGCAGCGCGCGCTCGCGATCGTGGGGGATACCGACCGCACGGGCACGAAGGTCACCTTCTTCCCCGACGCGGAGATCTTCGAGACGGTCGTGTTCAAATACGACACCCTGCGCGTCCGCCTCAAAGAGCTCGCCTTCCTCAACAAGGGGTTGACCATCACCCTCACCGACAAGCGCGGCGAAAAGGAGCATTCCGACTCCTTCTGCTATACGGGCGGCATCCGCGAATTGGTGGAAGAACTCAACAGCGGCAAGGAAACGCTCTTTTCCGAACCGCTCTATTTCGAAGCGCAGGACGGCACGACGACGTGCGAGATCGCGCTCCAATACAACGACGGCTATAACGAAGTCATCTATTCGTATGCGAACAACGTCAACACGATCGACGGCGGCACGCACGTCGACGGACTCAAACTCGCGCTGACCAAGGTCATCAACGACGCGGGCAAGAAGCTCAACATCCTCAAAGAGAGCGACCGCCTGACGGGCGAGGACGTGCGCGAGGGCATCACCGCCGTCGTGTCCGTCAAGCTGGAAAACGCGCAGTTCGAATCGCAGACCAAGGACAAACTCAACAACAGCTTCATCCGCTCTTTCGTCTCCAAGTGCGTGAGCGAGCGGTTCGGCACTTATATGGAAGAACACCCGTCCGAGGCGCGCGAGCTGGTGCTTCGCTGCATCACGGCGCAGAAGGCGCGCGACGCGGCGCGTTCTGCTCGCGAACTCACCCGCCGCAAGGGGGTGCTGGAAAGCACCACGCTGCCCGGGAAACTCGCCGACTGTTCGGATAAACGCCCCGAGCTTTGCGAGATCTACATCGTCGAGGGCGATTCGGCGGGCGGCACGGCGAAGCAGGGAAGAGACCGCCGCTTCCAGGCGATCCTGCCCCTGCGCGGCAAGATATTGAACGTGGAGAAGGTGCGCCTCAACCGCGTGCTGGAAAACGCCGAGATCAAGGCGATGATCACCGCGTTCGGTTGCGGCATTTTAGACGATTTCGACGAGAGTAAACTGCGCTACGACCGCATCATCTCTATGACGGATGCGGACGTCGACGGTTCGCATATCCGCATCCTCCTGCTCACCTTCCTGTTCCGCTATATGCGCCCGCTCATCGAGCACGGGCACGTCTATTCGGCGATGCCGCCCCTGTATAAGGCGAGCGTGAAGGGCAAGGAGGACGTGTATCTCTACTCGGAAGAGGAAAAGACGGCGTACGACGCGCTCAACAACAATAAAGTGGAATATCAGCGGTACAAAGGTCTCGGAGAGATGAGTACCGAACAGCTCTGGGATACGACGATGAATCCCGCGACGAGAACGCTCGTGCGCGTGAGCATGAAGGACGCGGTGGAGGCGGACAAGATGTTCTCCATCCTCATGGGAGAGAGCCCCGCCCTGCGCCGCAAGTTCATCGAAGAGAACGCGACGCTCGTGAAAGACCTCGACATATAGGAGACGGCAGATGGCGAAGAAAGAGACGAGCCCCGAGCTCACCGAAGAATTCAAAAAGACGTTACAGATGACCAAGATCCTCGACGTGGAGGTGGACGACGAGCTGAAACGCTCGTTCATCGCGTATGCGATGGCGGTCAACAAATCCCGTGCCATCCCCGACGTGCGCGACGGGCTCAAACCCGTCCACAGAAGGATCCTCTACTCCATGCACGAAATGGGGTTATATAACGACAAGGCGTACCGCAAGTGTGCGCGTATCGTCGGCGACGTGCTGGGTAAATTCCACCCGCACGGCGACTCCTCTGTCTACGACGCGCTCGTGCGTCTGGCGCAGGATTTCTCCATCAACTTCCCGCTGGTGGACGGACACGGCAACTTCGGTTCTGTGGACGGCGATCCCCCCGCGGCGATGCGTTACACGGAAGCCCGCCTTTCCAAGCTGGCGGCGGAAATGCTGCGCGATCTCGACAAGGAGACGGTGGATTTCTTCCCCAACTTCGACGGCAACGAGATGGAGCCCGCGGTGCTCACCGCGCGGTTCCCCAACCTCCTCGTCAACGGTTCGGACGGCATCGCGGTCGGCATGGCGACCAACATCCCGCCGCACAATCTCGCGGAAGTCATCGACGGCACGATCGCGATGATCGACAATCCCGAGATCTCCGTGGACGAACTCATGGATTACATCCCCGCGCCCGATTTCCCCACGGGCGGCATCATCATGGGCAGGAGCGGCATCCGCAAGGCATACCGCACGGGACAGGGGAACATCGTCATCCGCTCCAAATGCGAGATCGAGGAGCACGGCACGGGCGCGAACGTGCGTTCCCGCATCGTGGTCACCGAGATCCCGTATCAGGTCAACAAGGCGCAGCTCATCGAGACGATCGCGAACATGGTGCGCGACAAGCGCCTGGAAGGCATTTCCGACATCCGCGAGGAATCGGGCAGAGAGGGGATGCGCATCGTCATCGAGTGCAAGAAGGACGCGAACGCGCAGGTCGTGCTCAACTCCCTGTATAAGCATACAAATCTGCAGATCTCGGACGGCATCATCCTTCTGGCGCTCGTGGAAAACGGCACCGAACCCAAAGTGCTCAACCTGCGCGAGATCCTTCATTATTATCTCGAACATCAGAAGGAGGTCATCGTGCGCCGCACGCGCTTCGACCTCGCCAAGACGGAGGAACGCGCTCACATCGTGGAAGGGCTGGTCCTGGCGCTCGCGAACATCGACGAAGTCATCCGCATCATCAAGGAATCCAAAGATAAAGTGGAGGCGACCGTCAAGCTCACGACGGCGTTCGAACTCTCCGAAAAGCAGGCGAACGCCATCCTCGAAATGCGCCTTCAAAGGCTTACCTCCCTCGAAGTGGAAAAGCTCAAAGAGGAATTGGAAGCGCTCCGCGCGACCATCGCCGACCTCAAGGACATCCTCGCCAACGAGAGCCGCGTGATGGAGATCATCAAGAACGACCTCATCGCGATCAAGGCGAAATATCCCTCCGAGAGAAAGACGGAGATCTCCGTCGATTACGGCGAGATCGAGGACGCCGATCTCATCGACGAGGAGGACGTCGTCATCTCCATGACGCATTCGGGATACGTCAAGCGCTTCCCCGTCGCCGAATACCGCGTGCAGAACCGCGGCGGCGTGGGCATCACGGGGCACAAACCCAAAGAGGACGATTTCGTCGAGCAGATGTTCGTCTGCTCCACGCACAACGACATCCTTCTCTTCTCCACGTTCGGAAAGGTGTATTCCATCAAGGGCTACGAGATCCCCGAGGCGAACCGCACGGCGCGCGGTAGGGCGATCGTCAACATCGTGCAGCTCAACGCGGGCGAGAAGATCGCGGCGATCCTGCCGATCCTGGGCGAAGGCGAGGGATACCTCGTCATGGCGACCAAGAAGGGGCTCATCAAAAAGACGGCGACGAGCGAATTTGCGCACATTCTGCGCAGCGGCAAGATCGCCATCCGCATTTCCGAGGGCGACGAGCTCATCTCCGTGCAGTTTGCGACGGGCGAGAACGAGATCGTCGTCGCCAGCCGTTCGGGCAAGTGCATCCGTTTCAGCGAGAAGGACGTGCGCCCGATGGGCAGAGATACGATGGGCGTGCGCGCGATCAACCTCTCCGAGGACGACGACGTGGTGGACATGATCGTCCTGCGTGAGGGATACGACATCCTCACCGTGTCCGAGAACGGCTACGGGAAGCGCACCTCTCCCGACGATTACCGCCGTCAGACGCGCGCGGGCAAGGGCATCAAGGCGGGCGTGTTCAACGAGAAGACGGGCAAACTCATCAATATGAAGCTGGTCTCCGACGCGGACGACGTCATGCTCATCTCTTCGGCGGGCATCGTCATCCGCATGCACGCGGCGAGCATTTCCGTCATCGGCAGGAATACCCGCGGCGTAAAACTTATGAATGTGCGCGAAGGCACGGTCGCGACGGTTGCGATCACCGAATACGACGATACGGCGGAAGTCGCCGCGCCCGAAGAGACGGCGGCGGATCTTCCCCCCGAAGAACTGAGCGGGAACGCCGCGGACGACGAAGAATAACCGATTACGCCCTGCGCTCGGGTTCGAGCGCAGGGCGTTCTGTTTTTTGCGCGGGATATTTTGTCGCGCCCTTGACAAGCGCGGAGTTTCTGTTATAATAGATTGCAAAGGAGTGTGAACAATGAAGGAAAAGCAAACGGTGCAGGAGAAGAAAACGCCGAAGATCGTAAAGGTCTTCCGCATCTTCGATCTGATGCGCGAACTCGTGACGATTCTCATCTACATGGGCGTGCTGGGGTTCAAGATCGCGCGGGGTTCGGGATATTTCGCGGTCAACGTGGGATTGCTCGCACTGACGGGGCTGTACGCCGTCGCGTTCGCGCTGTGGCGGCTCACCAATTCCGAAAAGAAATGGGGTTCGCGCATCAAGGGCGCCTACAAATGGGCAAAGGTGCTCTTCTCCCTGCTCGGTCTCGGGCTGACGGTATACAGCATCGTGACGGCGGTCACGGCGCCTTCCTTCTTCGAGATCCTGGCGGCGGCGCTGACGGGCTTTACGGTGTTCGCGAAGATCGTGTCCATGATCCTGGGGCTTCTCGTGCGCAGGAAGATCGAAAAGATGAAAGAGGAGCGCAGGAAGGCGGCGGAAGCGCGCGCCGAGGCGAAGGCGGCAAAACTCGCCGAACGGGAAAAAGCCAAAGAGATCGCGGCGGCGGAAAAACAGGGTAAAGAGAGCGACGGCAAGAAGAGTCTGGCGGATCGCCTGCCTTTCCGCAAAAAGTGAGCGCTTCAAAGAAAACAGAAAACACGGCTCCGCCCGCGGAAGCGTTGCGCTTCCGCGGGCGGTCCTTTTTTCGGACGCATAGCGGCGGGGGAGAACAGTCTGGTCCGAAAATCGGCAAGGCGCGGGGAAAAGCGCAAGAAAAAAGAGCGGGTACGAAAACCCGCTCTTTTGTCGTTCGGACGATCAGCTCCGCCCGTTTTGCGTCGTCCCGCGGCGACAAACGGTTTTGCGTTGCCGCGGCGGACGGGCAAAGGGTTAATCGCTGTTGATCAGGTCGCACGCCTTGGTCAGCATATTGGAGAGAGGGAATGCGACGAGCAGGATGCAGGCGAGGTAGAGCCCTTCGGTGATGGAGAGATGCACGTCTCCCCAGCCGGTATAGATGATGTTCCCGAGCACGGGGATGGAAAAGATCATCAGGCAGATGCCGACCATCGCGGCATACAGCACGGCGCGCAGGATGTTGAAGGGTTGCAGGATGCGGTACAGCATGACGAGCCCCGCGAAGGAAAGCGCCAGCACGAGCAGGGGATGATAATTGTCTGCGAAGCCGCCCGGCAACAGAAGATTGCCCACATACACCGCCATGACCGCCATAGTCAGCGTCAGGGCGGCCGGAATAGATCGCGACATGACATATAGGATAAATTTCCCGCGCACGCGCTCGCTGTTCGGTTGCAGGGAGAGGATGGTGGAGGGAAGTCCCGTCACGAACACCTCGAAGAGCAGCATATTGTTGGTCGTAAAGAAATACGCCATCGGGGTGCAGATGCAGATCGTCGCCAGCAGGGTGGTGAACAGCGTCTTCATGAGGTAGAGGGAAGCGCAGTTCTTGATGTTGTTGATCACGCGCCGCCCTTCGTATACGACGGAGGGGAGGTTGAGGAAGTTGTTGTCGGTGAGCACGAGGTGCGACACGTTGCGCGCCGCTTCGCTTCCCGAAGCGACGGAGATCGCGCAGTCCGCTTCTTTGAGCGCGAGGATGTCGTTCACGCCGTCGCCCGTCATCGCCACGTTATGCCCCTGTTTTTTGAGCGCCTTGACGAGGATCGCCTTCTGTTCGGGCGTCACGCGTCCGAACACGGTATATTGGGTGGCAACGTTTTCCACTTCCAAGTCGGTGAGCCCGTCGAGCGAGATGAACTTGCTTGCGTTCTGCACGCCCACGCGGCGCGCGACTTCGGATACGGTCACGGGGTTGTCGCCCGAGATGATCTTGATCTCCACGTCGTTTTCGCGGAACCAGCGGATGGTCTCGATCGCGTCCTCGCGGATGTTGTCGGCGAGGGTGATGAGCGCGACGGGGCGCAGCAGGGCGGGAAGCCTGTCGCCGCTGATCTGATTGGGCGAATAGGCGAGCACGAGCACGCGCAATCCCATCTGCGCATATTGCTTGACGATGCGCTCCACGCGCGCGGGGATGGGCCGCAGGACAAATTCGGGCGCGCCCATGACGAAGGTGCCCACGTCCCCGAAGGAGACGGCGGAGAGCTTTCTCTTGGACGAGAAGGGGATGGTCGCCGTCGGCTGTAACGCGGAGGAATGCCCGAAGCGGTTGTACAGCGCGATGGACGTCTGATTGTTGTCGTCCAGCGAGGCGAGGAAGGACCCCATGATGTCGTCGAGGGAATATTCGGTGTAGTTGTTGAGGATCATGCAGTCGCTCACCGTCATTCTGCCGTCGGTGATGGTGCCCGTCTTATCCAGGCACAACACGTTTACGCGCGCGAGCATTTCGAGGGAGTAGAGGTCCTGCACGAGGGTGTTCTTTTTGGCGAGGCGTCTTACGCCGAGCGCCATCGCAAACGAGGTGAGAAGGAGCATTCCCGAGGGGATCATACCGATGACCACCGAACAGGTGCGCTGGATGGCGATGTTCATGGTCTCCTGATCGTAATTGACGAAACTGCCGCCCAGGGTGCTCCAGTTGACGAAGAACATCCCGATCGCGATGGGGACGATGAGGGCGCCGATCACGCGGATGAACATCTTGATGGAGTTCATGATCTCCGAGCGGGGGCGCTTATATTTTTTCGCCTTGGAGGTGAGCTTGTTGATGTAGGTCGCCTTACCTACCTTTTCCACGCGCACTTTGCACGCGCCGCTGGCGATGAAGGATCCCGCGTACAGGGTATCCCCGATCGCCTTTTTGACGGGGACGGACTCGCCCGTCAGGAGCGATTCGTTGACTTCCACCACGCCGTCGGCGAGTTTGCAGTCCGCGGGGATCTGTTGTCCCGCTTCGAGGATGACCACATCGTCCAGGACGATCTCTTTGATAGGGATCTCCAGCCTCACGCCGTTGCGGAGCACCTTGGCGGTGGAAGAGACGAGCACGGAGAGTTTATCGATCTGTTTCTTCGCGAGGATCTCCTGGATGATGCCGATGGTGATGTTGCAGGCGAAGATAAGGACGAACAGGAACTGCGAGATGGGCGCCTGCGCATAGACGAGCGCGACCGCCGCCGCCACGCAGAGGAAGTTGAAGAAGGTGAACAGATTTCCGAAGAAGATGCTCTTGTACGACTTGGAATACTTTTTGTTGACGTCGTTGAAGAGGAACTGCTCAAAACGCGTATCGACCTGCTCCTGCGAAAGTCCCTTTTCCAGCAAGGGGGTGAAGCGTTCAACGTCCGTTTCGGAGGGGATCTTCTTCGCCTTGCGGAATTTCCTCATCAGCTTTTTGCGGTCTTTGTCCGGCTGTTCGGCGGAAGTGTCCATCGCAAGCACGCGGGAAGAAAAGCGCTTTTCTTCCGTTTCCGCTTCCGGCTGTTCCGCCGCGGTCTGATCTGCCGCGGGGCGGTATTCGAACGCGGGCGCGGCGTCTTTTGTCGGTTTTTCTTTTCTCAAAGCGGACCTCTCTTTCGCGGCGCATGCCGCCGCGTCGGGGTAATTACGTTTCTATTATACCATACTTTTCTCAAATATACAAAATATTCGGCGCATCTTCCCCGATTATTTTTCACAATGCCCGCCAAATCGCGGGCAAAACGTTGCTTTTATGTGTAAAAAGTTGTATAATCGTGTGAGAACGAAATGTAAACGAGGTTGCGGCATGATCGACATCAACTTGATCCGCACGGCGCCCGAGACCGTGCGCGAAAACATCAGAAAGAAATTTCAGGACAGAAAGCTCCCGCTCGTAGACGAGGCGTTGGAGCTGGACGCGAAAAAACGCGCCCTGCAAAACGAAGGCGACGCCCTGCGCGCTTCCCGCAACGCGCTTTCCAAACAGATCGGCGCGCTCATGAAGGAAAAGAAGACGCAGGAAGCGGAAGAAGTCAAGGCGCAGGTCACGGCGAACGCCGCGCGCCTGGCGCAGATCGAAGAGGAATCGGCGGCGGTCGCCGCCCGCCTAAAAGAGGTGATGATGTCCATTCCCAACATCATTTCCCCCGAAACGCCCATCGGCAAAGACGATTCGGAAAACGTGGAGCGCGCGCGCTTTCTGGAACCCAAGGTGCCCGATTTCGAGATCCCGTATCATGTGGACATCCTCGAAAAGCTGGACGGGGTGGATCTCGACAGCGCACGCCGCACGAGCGGACAGGGCTTTTACTATCTGACGGGCGACGTCGCTCGCCTGCATTCCGCCATTTTGGCGTATGCACGCGATTTCATGATCGACAAGGGCTTTACCTACTGCATTCCTCCCTTCATGATCCGCTCGGACGTCGTCTCGGGCGTGATGAGTTTCGAAGAGATGGACGGCATGATGTATAAGATCGAAGGGGAGGATCTCTACCTCATCGGCACGAGCGAGCATTCCATGATCGGGCGCTTCATGGGCACCACGATCGAGGAGAAGAAGCTCCCGCTCACCCTCACGAGCTATTCCCCCTGCTTCCGCAAGGAGAAGGGCGCGCACGGCATCGAAGAGCGCGGCATCTACCGCATCCACCAGTTCGAAAAGCAGGAGATGATCGTCATCTGCAAGCCCGAGGAAAGCTGCGCGTGGTTCGAGAAGATGTATAACTACACGGTAGAGCTGTTCGTCTCCATGCAGATCCCCGTGCGTACGCTGGAATGCTGCTCGGGCGACCTTGCCGACCTCAAATACCGCAGTCTGGACGTGGAGGCGTGGAGTCCCCGTCAGAAAAAATATTTCGAGGTGGGCTCCTGTTCCAACCTCACCGACGCGCAGGCGCGCCGCCTGAACATCCGCTATAAGACGGAAAAGGGCACCGCGTTCGCGCATACGCTCAACAACACCGTCGTCGCGCCGCCGAGGATGCTCATCGCCTTCCTCGAAAATCATCTGCGTTCGGACGGGAGCGTGTTCATCCCCGAAGTGCTCCGTCCCTACATGGGCGGAAAAACGGAGATCGCCGTCAAGGCAAAATAAAAGACGGAGTCATCGCGCGGAGGGCGCAAGGGCGCGCCGCCGCGCAGGAACAGAATGAAATACGTATTTTTCGACATCGAATGCGCCTGCGTATTCCGGGACGTCGCCAAGATCTGCGCGTTCGGATACGTCGTCGCGGACGAACAATTCAACGTGACCGAGCGGGAGGACATCCTCATCAATCCTCGGGGCAAGTTCCGTCTGACCGACCGAAAGGGCGGGCAGGGGATCGTTCTGCCCTACGAATATGAGGATTTCAAAAAATACCCCGCCTTTCCCGCCGTCTATCCGCGTATCCGCGAACTGCTGGAAGGGGAGGACACCATCGTCTGCGGCCATGCGACGTTCAACGACGTCAAGTATCTCAATCTGGAAACGCGGCGCTATAAGTTGCCGTCCTTCCGCTTCCGCTTTTACGATACGCAGTTCTTTTACATGAACCGCGAAAATTCCTTTTCCCGCCAATACGGCTTGCAGACGATGGCGGAATCGCTCGGGGTGGAATTCACGCCCCACCGCGCCGTGGACGACGCCTATGCGACCATGCGCGTGTGCGAGGCGCTCTGCGCCCGCGAGGGCACGGATGTGAAAGGGCTCGTCGGGAAATACGACATCCGTCCCGGACTCCTCAAAAATTATCGCATCGAGACGCTCACGTCGGCGGGGCTCAGGCAGTACATCGTCGATCGCGACGCGGAAAAAGAAGCCCGCGCCAAGGCGCACGAGGAGTTCTATCGGTTCGTCAACAAAAATATGCGCAAGCGCAAGAAGGGCGGTTCGCTGGAAGGTAAGGCGTTCTGCTTTTCCAAGGACATCGAGGATGACTGCGAACTTTCCAAAAAGCTGGTCGCGGCGATCTTCGCCTCGGGCGGGACGTATACCTCCCATTCGGGGGAATGCGACGTGTATATCGCCCGCACGCAGGGCGGTGTGCGCTGTCAGAACGCGCTCGACGCGGGCGCGTCCTTCATTCCGCTCGACAGCCTCACGGAGGCGTTGGAGGGAGTATGATCGCCTTGCCCGAAGCATTTTTATCGCGCATGAGAGAGAAGTTGGGGGAGAAATTCCCCGACTTTTTGCGCTCTTATGAGCTTCCCGTCCGCCGCGCCGTGCGCGTCAATACGCTCAAACTGTCCGCGGAGGAATTCGAACGGGAAGCGCCTTTCCCTCTCGGGGACAGAGTCCCGTGGGAGAGTAGCGGGTTTTATACCGAACAGGAAAAGACGGGAGCGTATCCCGCCCATTTCGCGGGGCTGTATTATTCCCAGGAGCCTTCCGCGATGTGCGCCGCGCCCCTTCTGGACGTCGCGCCGGGGGAGCGGGTGCTCGATGTGTGCGCCGCACCCGGGGGGAAAACCACGCAGCTCGCGCAGGCGCTGTGCGGGGAGGGCGTGCTGATCGCCAACGAATACGTTCCCGATCGCGCGAAAGCGCTCTCGCAGAACGTGGAGCGGCTGGGCATAAAAAATTGTGCCGTGATCAATGCGGACGTCGGACGGATCGCGGCGGCGTTTCCCCGTTGGTTTGATAAGGTGCTCGTGGACGCGCCCTGTTCGGGCGAGGGGATGTTCAAGAAAGAACCTGCGGCGCTCACGGAATGGAGCGAAGAGAACGTCGCGCGGTGCGCGGCGCGGCAGGACGTCATCCTGGACAACGCTTCCGCGACGGTTCGCGGCGGCGGGAAGCTCGTGTATTCCACCTGTACCTTTTCGGACGAGGAAAACGAAGGGACGGCGGAGCGTTTCCTGCGCTCGCATCCCGATTTCAGGCTCGTATTCATGCACCGCCTGTACCCCCACGAAGTCGCAGGCGAAGGGCATTTTGCGGCGCTGTTCGAGCGATGTGAGAGCGAGCGCGGCGAAAAGCGCGGGTTTCCTCTGCGCCGCGAAAGGAAGGCGGAAGAGTCGTTTGCCGCGTTCTGCGCGGACGTTTATGCAAAAGAGCCGCCGACGGAGCGCGTGACCGTCCTTCCCGACGGGCGGATGTACGCCGTGTCGGAGGGGATGCCCGATCTGACGGGATTCCGCGTGCTCCGCGCGGGCGTGGAATTGGGCGAGTGGGACGGCAAACTGTTCCGCCCCGCGCACGCGCTGGCGATGAGCGGGCGCGCGGAGGAGTTTTCCCGCTTTCTCCCGCTCGGCGATGAAGACGCGGAGAGGTATCTGCGCGGCGAGACGTTGCAAGCGGAGACGGAAAACGGCTGGTGCGCCGTTGGATGGGGGAAATATCCGCTCGGATGGGGGAAGGCCGTGAACGGCACGGTAAAAAATCACTATCCGAAGGGATTGCGCAAGGTGCACTGAACGGCGCGGTGCACAGAAAGAGAAGAGAAAGGGCGCCCCGCCCGCGCAAAACAGCGCGGGCGGGGCGTTTTTAATCCGTTTTTTCCGCAGATCGCCGTATTCCCCTTACGGAGACAGGACAAAAAAAGGGAGCAAAAAAAATCCGCCCCGTTGTCGGGGCGGATTTTTTATTCGTCTGTTTCAGGCGATCGGTCAATCGTTGTAAGGATTGCCGTCGTCTTTGGGTTCGGGCTGCTCGGGTTCTTCGGGCGCTTCTTTCTGTTCGGGAGCCTTCTTGAAGACCTTGCGTTTTCCGCTGTAAGCGACGTTGGTTCTCGCCTTCTTTTCCACGCGCTTTTCCTTCACGTTTTTGGTGATCCTGCGGATGCCGAGGCTGATCACGACGATGAACAGCGCTGCCACCAGGGCGATCGAGGAGACGAACAGCCAGACGTTGTATTCAGGCGTCGTTGCGGCGCCGTCCGTCGTGTCGTCGTCCGTGGTATCGTCCGAGGTCGCCGCTTCCACCGTGACGTCGGTCGCGGAGTAGTCGAGGAACATCTGATAGAGATATTCGCCGCTGACGGACGTCGTGTCTTCATGGTAGAGATAGACGAGCGTTTCCGAATAGGAGGACTGCGTGTACGCTTCGTAAGGATCGCCCGTTTCGTCCTCGTCTTCTGCCACGTCGTAGCGGAGATAGGAGGTATCGTCGTAGAAGGTGTAGGTGTAATAGAACGCGTCCGCGGTAAGGTTCTCGTCCTTACCCACGCCCTGTTCTTTCTTCATGGTCTCGACCGCTTCGCTGCGAAGCGTTTCAAAGTCGCCGGAAACGTCGGCAGAGGTCTTGTTGTCGAAGACGACATAGCTTCCCGCGGGGTTCTTGACGGAACCGTCGCGCGAGCCGCTCCACACTTCCAGACGATAGTCTTTCGCCTCGTTTCCCGTGCGGATGAAGAAGCTGACCGTCACCCACTTGTTCGCGACGTCTTCCTGCGTGCCGTCCACGACGATGACCGAACCGGGAAGTTCGGCGTCCGTGTAATCGTAGCGCGCGATGGAGTGGTCGAGATCCTTGACGGGAACGGAGTAGATCTCTTCGTCCTCGTCGCCGTAAGCATAGAACTGACCTTCATGCGCAAAGAAGGCGATCGTGCCTTCGTCGGTCACGAGATTGCCGCGGTCGTCCGTAGCGTAGTTCGCGAGGTTCGCGTACAGGTCGGTGTCCGCTTCGTCCGCGCTCTCGTACAGTCCGTTTTTGTTGAGATAGTACGCGATGTCCGTCTTGCTGTCGAAATCTTCGTCCGAAGGATCGGAAACGCAGATGTTTCCGTCGTCGTCGTACCAATAGGTGACGTCGGGCATATCTGGCGTGAGCGTGTATTCATATCCCTTTTCTTTGAGATCGGACGCGTCGATGAGATAGACGTAAGCCTTCGCGCCGTCCGAGACCTTCACGCGTACGGAGATCTCCTGATAGGAAGAAGTGGATACGGACGCACTCGCGCGGGCGAGATACCCGTAAGCGGCTTCCGCCTTGTTGACGATGAGGAGGGGCTGTTCCGCCGTGCCGAGGATGGCGTTCCACCAATCCGCGGTCAGAGCCTCGGAGAGGATGCCTTTCTGCGTTGCGGCGATCTCGAGGAGCGCTGTCTGCCAATCTTTGCCTTCATATGCGGAGGTGTAGTCCTTGTTGACGAGTCCCGCCCATACGTTTTCGGGGGTGGTGTTGACTTCCGACGTATCGTCGCCGCCGACGCGCTTGTGCCCGCCGACAACGCCCCAGAAGTTCGCGGGATCTGCGATGTCTTTCTCGATGGAATCCGGGTGGTTGTTGATCACCGAGTCAAAGGAAGAGGACGCGGAGGAGTAGTCGCCCACGAGGGAAACGGCTTTCGCGCGGTCGCCCGTGCTCGCATAGCTCGCTTCGCGGGAGCTCATGGAATAGGTGCGGAAGTTGGCAAACGCCGCGTATCCGTCCGTATAGCTCTCTGCGGTCGTTCCCACGATCGCCGTGGGGCCGTAGGTGAATTCGAGGTAGAATTCCTTCGTTTCGTCCGTGTCATTGGAGAGGAAGAAGAAGCACTGCGTCCAGCCGTCGTAGATGTCCTTGCGTTCTTCGTCGATGTCGACGGGATCGAGCGTGGTGCTGTCGAGGGAGGAGATCGTTGTCTTGGTGTCGCCGTCCACGACGGAAACGCCCGCTCCCGTGAAGCCGTTCATCGCGGAGGTCTTCACGAAGAAGGAGACGAGCAGATGTTCGTCCGGTTCCACCACGAAGTTCGTTGCGTCTTTGACGGTCGCGGTATACGCCGCGCCGTTGGAGGAGAGGAGCATAAGCACCTGTGCGTCCTCGTCGAAGGGATATTTTTCAAAGTCCTTCGCGAGCACGGAGGAGAGATAGCTGTTTCCGCTCTGCGCCCTGAGCGCCGTCACGGAAGTCAGCTCCGCGATGTTGTTCGCCGCGTTGCCGAGCCCGAGGTTGCGGTAATTTTCGCTCGTATACGTTCTGTCGCCGTAGACCTCTTCGGTGAGTTTCTTGTCAAACTGCGTTTCGTCGATCGTATAGGAAAGGAAATCCGCATACAGATCGAGCGCATAGGTCGTATTGTCTTTGGTCGCGACGAATTTCTTCTCTTCCGCCGCGGAGTTCGCGTCGCAGGTGTATTCCGCCGCGAGAGACGCGGTCGCCGTCGCATATTCTTCCGCGGAGAGGATCTTGCAGGTCAGATCGTCGAAGAAGGCATAGCCGTTGACCGTTTCGTACATATCCGACGTGCTTCCCATGCCCAGACCGAGCACGATCTTGAAGGTGGTGTCCGCGAAGGTGTTCGCGCGCAGGTAGACTTTGTATTCCACCCAGCCGTTATTGTCGCCGTCGGGATTGAGCTGCTCGGTGTTGATGTTCTTGATCTGCATCTGATCGAGCGTGGTGCCGCCGACGGTGTTGGTCACCGCGATGTACGCGCCGCAGCCCGTGGTCGCTTCCTGTTCGTTGTAGTGAACGAGATCTGCGGTCTTCACCCAGACGGAGACCTCCGCGCCCGTATCCGCCGCCAGCGTCACCGTGGTGGAGGAGGTGTAATACTGCGCCGTGCCGTAAACGGTGGAGTTGGTGATCTTCTGATTGTGGATCATCAGGACGCTGCGCTCCTGATCTTCCGCCTCCGCGTCGTAATCGTGCGTGAGGGGGTTTTCCGTGTCGGGGATGTCGTCCGCGTCGATGGTGTATTTGTAGTCCTCGTACAGCTCGAAATCCTCTTCGGAGTCGATGTCGAATTCCTCGTAGAATTTGATGCGGTCGTATGCGTTGCCCTTATCCCAATTCGCGACGGCGTCCTCGACGCTCGTGAAGGCGTATGCGGACTTGGTGAGGTTGTCCCACTCGTCCGTGTTCACGATGCCGGAAGCCGCCTCGGAAGAGGGCGCGCTGCCGTTGCTGTCCGAACCCGTGGAGCGGGTCCAGCTGTCGGGCGTATTGATGAGATTGAGCAGGTCGTCGTCGCTGTAAAATTCAAAATTTCCGTTCGCGATGAGTTGCGTATCCGTTTTGGACGTCGTGCTGTCGTCCTCGTCGCCGTCGTCGTCCGGCGTCGCGCAGGCCGCGAAAAGCCCAAGAGAAAAAGTGGCGGCGAGCGCGACGGACATTGCCGCGATCGTACGCTTTTTCGCCTGTTTCGTCTTAAAATATTTTGCCATAAAACACCCTTTCCGTTTTATTGATTTTCCATCTTGCGATGATGTCGTCCCGATTACGTTACGATACTAGTACATTTTAATATAAAACGCGCGGATAAGCAAGCAATTCCGTGTGAAAACGAGGAAAAAGTGATAATTTTTTTTCAAACGCGGCAAAATACGGGAAGGGAGGAAGGGATGTGAAGGCAAACAGGAAAAGACTTGTTGCGGGCGGGGCGATGACGGGACTTGCGAACGGGCTTCTCGGCGGCGGGGGCGGGATGCTCGCAGTGCCGCTTTTGCGGCGCGCGGGGTATGAAGAAAAAAGCGCGCACGCGACGGCGATCGCCGTCATTCTGCCCGCTTCGCTCGTGAGCGGAGCGATCTATGCCTCGTTCGGCGCCGCGCCGCCCGCTCTGCTCGTGCCGACGGCGCTGGGCGTGTGCGCGGGCGGCGCGGCGGGCGCAAAACTTTTGTCCCGTCTCTCCGCGCGGTGGGCCTCGGCGCTGTTTTCCCTGGTCATGCTCGCCGCGGGGCTGTGGATGGTATTCTGATGGCGTTCTATCTGCTGTTCGTCTGCGGCTTTTTGGGCGGCGTGCTCGGCGGCATGGGCATGGGCGGGGGAACGCTCCTCATCCCGCTCCTGACGTTGCTCTGCGGCATCCCCCAGACCGCCGCGCAGGGGATCAACCTGCTCTCCTTTTTGCCCATGTCCCTCTTTGCGCTCTCTCTGCACGCGAAAAACGGACTTCTGAAAACGGAGGGCATCCTGTGGGTGATCGCGCCCGCGCTTCTGCTTTCGGCGGGTGCCTCGTTCGCCGCGGCATATCTTCCCGCCGAACTGCTCCGCAAGGCGTTCGGGTGGTTTCTCGTCGTCCTTGCGCTCGCGCGGCTGTATCCTTGGGTGAAAAACATCGGCAAAAAGGGGAGAAACGGGGGAAAATAATCCTTTACAAAACGAAAAAAAAGAGATAAAATAGCAGCATGAATTATCTTTTTTTTGATCTCGACGGCACGCTGACCGAGCCGTACGAGGGGATCTCCCGCAGTTTCATCTACGCGCTCGAAGCGTGCGGGAAACCCCGACCGAGCGAACGAGAATTGCGCCTCTGCATCGGTCCGCCCCTGTACGATTCATTCACGGGGCTGTTCGGCATGACGGGCGAAGAAGCAAAATATGCGATCCAAAAATACCGCGAGCGGTATCATGTCGTCGGGTGGACGGAAAACGAACTCATCCCCGGCGCGGAGGAATGTCTCCGCGCCCTTTCGGCATGCGGAAAAACGCTCGCGCTCGCCACGAGCAAGCCGAAGGTGTTCGCCGAGCGCATCCTGCGTTCCTTTTCGCTGGACGGGTATTTCACCTATATCGCGGGATGCGGGCTGGACGGATCCCTGAACACGAAGGCGGAGGTGCTCGCTCATGCGATGCGCGAACTCGGCGCTCCGCCGCAGGACTGCGCGATGATCGGCGACCGCAAATACGACACGGAAGGTGCGAAGGCGTGCGGGGTATTCTCCGTGGGCGTGCGCACGGGGTATGCCGAAGCGGGCGAGCTCGAAGAGGCGGGGACGGACGTCATCCTGCCTTCTCTCGGGGCGGTAAAGGAGTATTTTCTCTCCTCGGACGGCGCGGAAAATAACGGCGACAACTGCCCGCGGGTGTGAAAAATTTTCAAAAATGCGCGGTTTTTTTTGAAAAAGGTATGGACAAAAACGCAATCGTATGTTAAACTAAAACGGCACAGATATTTGAGAAAAGAAAGACGCAGGGTAGTTTTCACAGAGCAGGTCAAATGAGAAAAAACGCGTCGAAGGAACGGGTAAATGGAAAAAATCGGCATCATCGATCTGGGTTCTAATTCCGCGCGCCTCGTCATCGTCAAACTGTTCGGCGATGGGTATTTTATGGTAGAGGACGAGCTGAAAGAGAGCGTCCGTCTCGGGCAGGATATGGACAGGGACGGCTTTTTGAAGCCGCAGAGGGTGGCGGAGACCATCAAGACGTTAAAGATGTTTCGTCGTCTTTGCGACGCGAGCGGGGTTTCCCGCGTGATCGCGGTCGCGACGGCGGCTGTTCGCCGCGCCAAAAATCAGCGTTCGTTTCTGGATGAGATCCAGGCGACGTGCGGCATCAAGGTCAACGTGCTTTCGGAAGAAGAGGAAGCCACGCTCGTATATCGCGGCGTCATCAACTCGATGGACATCCCCAAAGGGCTCATCCTCGAGATCGGCGGCGGCAGCACCAAGATCATTTATTACAACCGCAGGAACATCCTGCATTATGCGACGCTCGCCTTCGGCGCGGTCACGCTGACCGACCTGTTCGCGGACGACGGCGTTTCGCCCAAGGAGCAGACGGCGAAGATCGAAGAGTTCTTCACCGAGCAGTTCAAGAAGATCGACTGGCTGACGGAGATCGAGCCCGACGTGCAGATGATCGGCGTGGGCGGCTCCTTCCGCAACCTCTACAAGATCAACAAGATGGTGCGCAAGTATCCTCTGGATACGGTGCATAACTATACGTTTGCGGTGGAGGATTTCAACAGCATTTACGAGATGGTGCGTGTGCTCGACGTGGAGAAGAGGAAGCGCATCCGCGGACTTTCGCCCGAACGCGCGGACATCATGCCCGCGGCGATGGCGATCGTCAAGTCCTTCGTCGATTACGTTCACATGGAGAGCTTCGTGGTGGGCGGCTCGGGATTGCGCGAGGGCATCATGTTCAATCAGGCGCTGCCCATGACGGTGGAACGCCCCATTTCCGACGTGCTGAGCTATTCGCTCACCACTCTCGTGAAATATTACGAATGCGACGAGAAGCACGTCGAACACGTCGTGCATCTGTCCATCCAGCTGTTCAAACAGCTTCGCGTGTTGCACAAATTCCCCCGTCAGTATCTCAAAGTGCTCAAGATTGCGGCGAGCCTGCACGATTGCGGGATGCGCGTGAAGTATTACAATCATCAGAAGCACAGCTGGTACATGATCCTCAATTCCGCGATCTACGGCGCGACGCACCGCGAGATCGTGCTGGCGGCGTTCGTGGCGGGCTGTCACAGAAAAGAGGACATCAACGCGGCGGATTGGGCGAAATTCCGCGACATCGTCACGGAAGAGGATCTGGACGTCGTCAAAAAGCTAGGCGTGCTGCTTCGCATCGCCGAGAGCCTGGATCGCAGCCGCGCGGGCGTGATCGCGGGCATCAACTGCGACGTGCTGGGCGATTCGGTCATCATGAAGACGGAGGTCACGGGCGAAGCGACGCTGGAGATCCGCAACGCCATGGCGGCGAACGGAGAATTTAAGCGCTCCTTCCGCAAAAACCTGGAAATCCTGTAAGAATGCGCCCGTTTTGCGCCGCAAAGCGGGCTTCTTTTTATGAAAAAACTCATTCTCGCGAGCGCATCTCCGCGAAGGAGGGAACTGCTCGGACAACTGAACGTCCCGTTCGAAGTCATCCCGTCGCGCTACGAAGAGCACGCGGAAGGACTTCCCGCCCGCGAGGCGGTATTGCGGCTGGCGGAGGGGAAGGCGGCGGAGGTATTTTCCCGCTGTCCCGACTGCGCCGTGCTTGGCGCGGATACGGTGGTCGCGCTGGACGGCGCCGTGCTGGGAAAGCCGCGTTCCGCGGAGGACGCAAAGCGCACGCTTCGCGCCCTGTCGGGGCGGGAACACAGCGTATTCACGGGCGTGAGCCTTCTTGCGGAAGGCTTCCGCCGCACCGTCGCCGTCGAGAGCCGCGTCCGCTTTTTCCCGCTCTCCGAACAGCTCATCGAGCGATACGTCGCGAGCGGACTGCCCATGGACAAAGCGGGCAGTTACGGCATCCAGGACGGGTATCCGCTCGTCGAGCGCTATGAGGGAAGTTACGAAAATATCGTCGGATTGCCCGTCGAGGCGGTCCGCGCGCTGTTAAAGGAAGGAAAGATATGTTAAAACTTGCCATCGATTTCGGCACGTCGGTGACCAAAATCTATAAGATCGGGAGCGGCATCGTGCTCGCGGAAGCGACGTGCGTCGCCGTTCAGAAGGAAAACGGGGAGATCCGCGCCTTCGGCAACGAGGCGAAGCGCCTGTTGGGTAAGACGGCGGAGCAGACGGTCGTGCGCTTTCCCGTCTATGAAGGGGAGATCGCTTCCGAGCCGCTCGCGAGCGCCCTGCTCGAATACTTTTTGCAGAAAGTGCGCGACAAGAGCGCGTTCGGCAGGATTGAGGCGCTCTTCTGCGTGCCCTGCGGGTTCCGTCCCGAATCGCGGGAAAAGTATTACCGCGTCGCCAATTCGGCGGGCATTTCCCGCGTGACGTTCGCGGAAGTGCCGTTCCTCACGGCGCTCGGCCAGGACGTTCCCCTGTCCGAATCCAACCCCGTGTTCGCCATGGACATCGGCGCGGGCGTGACTTCTGTCGCGGCGTTCTCGCTCGACGGCATCATCGCGGGCATTTCCATGAACGTGGGCGGAAACAACATGGACATCCACATTATCGACCATATTGCCGATCAGTTCAACTTAAAGATCGGCTCGCTGACGAGCGAGAAGCTGAAAAACACGATCGGGAGTTTTGTCGAGTACGACAACCAGAGCACGATCGTGAACGGGCGTGACATCACGACGGGCAAGCCGCGTTCGGTCGCGGTCGCGTCCCCCGACATCGCCTTTCCCGTCAAGGTCTATGTGGACAAGATCATCGAATATGCGGAGCTGATCCTGAAAAAGCTCCCCGCGGAGGTCTCCGCCGCGATGTGCAAAAACGGCGTCTATCTCTCGGGCGGCGTCTGCAAGATGGCGGGCATTGCCGATTATATTTCCGAAAAATTGCAGATGGAAGTACATCTCGCCGAAGAGCCGCAGATGGCGGTGGTCCTCGGCGGCGGCAGGGCGATCGGAAATCCCGCGTTGCTCCGCTGTATCCGCATGGATTGAAGAAGAAGTTCGTTTGTCGCCGCGCCGAAAGCGCGGCGGCGTTTTTTATCTGCGCGGTTGATTTTATACGCGGACGGAGCGAATCCCCGTTTTATGCGCTCGGACTTTCTGCGGCGTGCGGCGTTTTTGTCCGTCCGCCGCGCTTTTATCCGCCCGTTCGGGAGGACGGGGCGCGAAAAGGCGGTAAAAACGGTTGACAAGCGAAAAAAAAGCGCCTATAATGGGGATAACGGCAATGACCGAGACAGACGCGCCACACGTCCGTTTCCAGAGAGAAAGATCCGCACACGGCTGAAAGGTCTTTCATACGGAAGGCGCGGTATTCCCTCGCGAGCCGCTCCGCAGAAACGAAAGTAAGCGGAGCCGACCTCCCGCGTTAAGGGGCAACGAGGTGCGCGTATCGCGCACGAAGATAGGTGGTACAGCGGAATTTTCGCCCTATGCGCTATTTGGCGCACGGGGCGTTTTTTTATCGTCCGCGCGAGCGGAAAAGGAGAAATCATGCAGTTGAATTCGGAAGAGATCAGAAAGAGGGCGATCGCGGAAAGCGAAGCGGCGGCGGACAGCCGCGCGCTCTACGAGGTGAAGATGAAATACCTCGGCCGCGCGGGGGAAGTCACCGCGCTGTTGAAGGGGATGAAACAGGTGCCCGCGGAAGAGCGCCCCGCCTTCGGCAAGCAGGTGAACGATCTGCGCGTGGAGCTGGAAGCGGCGTTTGAGGCGCAGGAAGAGAAGGTGCGCGCGAAGGAGCTGGAACAAAAGCTCGCGAGCGAGCGCGTGGACGTCACCATGCCGGGCAGAAAGGGCAGGCACGGCACCCTTCACCCCGTCACGCGGGTCAGAAACCGTCTCATCGACATCTTTATGGGCATGGGATTCGAGATCTACGAAGGTCCCGAGATCGAGAGCGATTACTATAATTTCACCGCGCTCAACACGCCCGCCGATCATCCCGCGCGCGATATGCAGGACACCTTCTATCTGACGGACGAATTCCTGCTCCGCACGCAGACGAGCGCGGGACAGATCCGCCTGATGGAGAAAAAACAGCCGCCCATCAAGATGCTCTCCCCGGGCAGGGTGTTCCGTTCGGACGACGACGCGACGCATTCGCCCATGTTCCATCAGATGGAAGGGCTGGTCGTGGACGAGCACATCACGCTGTGCGACCTGCAGGGGATGCTGGACGAATTTGCGCGGACGATGTTCTCGGAAACGAGCAAGACGCGCCTTCGTCCGTCCTATTTCCCGTTCACGGAGCCTTCCGTCGAGGTGGACGTCTCCTGCGCGGCGTGCGGCGGCAAGGGGTGCCCCCTGTGCAAGGGCACGGGCTGGATCGAAGTGCTGGGCGCGGGCATGGTCAACCGCCGCGTGCTGGAAAACTGCGGCATCGATCCCGACAGGTACACGGGCTTCGCGTTCGGCATGGGGATCGAGCGCATCGCGATGCTCAAATACGGCATCAATAACATCAAACTGCTTACGGAAAACGACGTGCGTTTTCTGGAACAGTTCAAGGATTGAGGAGGCAGGGATATGTTAGTACCTTTGAGTTGGCTGAAAGATTATGTGGACATCGACGTTTCCGCGGAGGAATTGCAGGAAAAGCTCTTTTCCTGCGGCTTCGAAGTGGAGGAGCTGACCTATCTCGGCAAGGACGTCACGGGCGTCGTGGTGGGACTCATCACGGAGACGAAAAAGCACCCCAACGCGGATAAGCTCACCGTCTGCACGGTGGACTGCGGCAAATACGGCGTGAAACAGATCTGCACGGCGGCGACCAACGTGTTCGCGGGGGCGAAAGTGCCCTGCGCGCTGGACGGGGCGACCGTCCTGCACGAAGGGGGCATCCAGAAGATCAAGAAGGGCAAACTGCGCGGCGAGGATTCGGAAGGCATGATGTGCTCGGGCGAAGAGCTGGGCATCAACGACGATTTCTATCCGGGCGCCGAAGTGAACGGCATCCTCATCCTGGACGGGTCCGAACCCGTGGGCGAGGACATCCGCGGCGTCGTGGGGCTGGACGATTATCTCTTCGACATCGCGGTGACCGCCAACCGTCCCGACTGCCAGAGCGTTTACGGCATGGCGCGGGAAGTGGCGGCGGTGCTCAGAAAGCCGATCAAGGCACCCGCGACCGACTATAAAACGGCGCACACCGACGTGAAGATCCCCGTCACGGTGGAAGAGCCCGCGCTCTGCCCCCGCTATCTCGGGCATTACGTCGCCGACGTGAAGATCGGCATGTCTCCCGCGTGGATGCGCCGCCGTCTCGCGCTGTGCGGCATCCGCTCCATCTCCGACATCGTGGACATCACCAATTTCGTCCTGCTGGAAATGGGACAGCCCATGCACGCGTTCGACAAGAACTATCTCGCGGGCGGGAAGATCGTCGTCCGCCGCGCGAAGGACGGCGAGAAGATCGTCACGCTGGACGAAAAGCAATTCACGCTCACGCACGACAACTTGCTTATCTGCGATGGCGAAAAGGGCGTCGCCCTTGCGGGCATCATGGGCGGGCTGAACAGCGAGATCAAGCCCGATACCCGAGCGGTGTTCTTCGAGGCGGCGAAGTTCGCACGCGACAGCGTGAGAAAGACCTCCCGCGCGCTCGGGCAGCGCAGCGATTCCTCCTCCCGCTTTGAAAAGGGCGTGGACGCCTATACGTCCGAGATCGCCATGGACCGCGCGCTCCATCTGGTGCAACAGCTCGGCTGCGGCGCGGTCACCGATTACCGCGCCGACTGCAACGCCGCCGATCTCGCGCCCAAAAAGATCGAGACGACCTTCGCAAAGATCGACGCCCTGCTCGGCGTCGAAGTGCCCGAAGAAGAAGCGTGCGCCATCCTGCGCCGCCTCAATTTCGGCGTGGAAGCAAAAGACGGCGCGCTGACGGCGACCGTGCCTCCGTACCGCGAGGATGTGGACGGGTATCCCGATCTCGCGGAGGAGATCATCCGTATGTACGGATACGATCATATCAGACCTACCTTCCTGCAAAGGGCGACGGTCACCCACGGCGGGCTGACGACGGCGCAGAAGCAGGAACTCAAATGCAAAGAGACGCTCAAAGAGGAAGGGTATATGGAGGCGGTCAACTACTCCTTCGGCTCGCCCAAGGATTTCGACCTTCTGCGCCTCCCCGAGGACGCGCCCGAACGTAGGGCGATCCGCATCCTCAACCCCATCGGGGAAGATCTGTCCGTCATGCGCACGACGCTCGTGCCTTCCATGCTCGGCAACGTGGTGCGCAACGTGCGCCGCGGCAACGAATCGGGCAGACTCTTTGAGCTCGCCAACGTCTATCTCGCGGAGGAACTTCCCTTGAAACAACTCCCCGAAGAGCGCAGGCATCTCGTTATCGCGCTGTGGGGCGAAGGGGATTTCTTCGATCTCAAAGGCGCGGTGGAAGCGTTGGAACGCGCGTTCGACTTCATGGTCAAATTCGTGCGCGGCGAGCGGAACTGGCTGCATCCCGGGATCACCGCTGAGGTGAAGATGGGGGAAAAGACGGTGGGCGTTCTCGGCGAACTGCATCCGTCCGTCGCGAAGGAACTCGCGCTCGAAAAGCGGGTGTGCGTCGCGGAGCTGGACTACGCCGCGATCTCGAAAAAATTTGCAAAGGAGATCCGCTATCATAACCTTCCTAAGTTCCCCGACGTACAGCGCGACCTTGCGTTCGTCGCGGACGAAGAAGTGACGTGCGCGCAGGCGGAAGAGGCCATTCTCCGCGCGTGCAAGGCGGTCAGGAGCGCGGAGCTGTTCGACGTGTACCGCAGCGCGCAGATCGGCGAGGGAAAAAAGAGCATGGCGTTCCGCCTCACCTTCTCGCCCGAAGAAAAAGCGGAAAAGGGGATCTCCCCCGAGGCGGCGGATACCTTCTTCCATAAGATCGTCGGCGCGTTGCAGGCAAAACTCGGCGCGGAATTGCGCTGAGGCGGTCATCCGAAAAGCTCTCCGAAAGGGGAGCTTTTCGCCAAAAAATCAATATTCAACCGATAGTTGTATAAAATACAACCGATGATATGGGCATTTCAACTTCCTGTCGCTGGAATCATCGCGCAAAAGACGGTAAAATGAAGGCACAAACAACGAAAGGAGAAACAGACATGAATACATTGGGAAGAAGGATCGCATACTATCGGAAATCCAAAGAAATGACGCAGGAAGCGCTTGCCGAGGCGTGCGGCGTGACCGCGCAGGCGGTCTCCAAGTGGGAGAACGACCTTACCGCACCCGACATCTCCCTTCTGCCCCGCCTGGCGGAGCTGTTCTCCGTCACGACGGACGAACTGCTGGGCGTGAGCCGCGAGGAGACCAGGGCGGTGGACGTAAAGGCTTTGGACGTAAGCAAACTGCTCCTTCGCATCCGCATTCAGGATAACAGCGACAAGGTGAACATCAATCTTCCGTTTGCGCTCGTCGAGGCGGTGCTCGAATCGCCCGCACTTTCCGAGGCGGCGTTCGGAAACACGTCCGATAAGCTCAAAGACATCGATTTTAAGCGTATCGTTTCCCTCGTTCACATGGGCGCGATCGGAAAACTCGTCGAAATTCAATCGTCGGACGGCGGCACGGTGGAGGTCTGGGTAGAATGAAGATCTTTATCAAATCGGGCAAATTCCGCCTGCGCCTTTTCGTGGGACAGCGGTTCGCGCTCTGGTTTTTTAAGAAACAGATCGGGCATTCGGAAGTCCCCGACGAATTGTGGAAAACGTTGCGCCGCGAGCTCAAAAAGGCAAAAAAGACGTTCGGCAAACTTTCGCTGGTCGATATACAGTCGTCGAACGGCGATCTTGTAAAAATCACGCTTTGACGGAAAAAGAATGCCGCGCCCCGCATTTGCGGGGGCGCGGTTCTTTTCAGGGAAGGCGAGAGCGCCGCGAGGGGCGCGCAGGAAGAGGGGAAGCCGTACCATGTCCGAAGAAGGCGAGGGACAGATATGACCGTGAGGAACGGGGCACGAAGCGCCCGATGAAGGAGAAACGCGGCATGGCTATGGGGAAAGGGAAAAAGCGATACCATGTCCGAGGACGAAAAAGCGGGGACATGGCTGCGGGAAAATGAAAAAAGCCATCCCGTGTCTGAAGAGAAGCGGGGGCGGGCATGGCGGGAAGGAAAGGGGACAAGTGGACCCGTGTCCGAAGCGAAAAAGCCGCGCCGCCCGTTCGGGCGGCGCGGCGCATACGATCGCGTTCAGTTGAGGAGCATGCGGTCGTTGGCAAATTCGTTTCCGACTGCCTGCTCAAATTTCTGCAACAGATCTTTGACGGTGAGTTTCTGCTTTTCCTCGCCCTTGATGTCGAAGATGATCCTGCCCGCGTGCATCATGACGAGGCGGTTTCCGTAGCGGATCGCGTCGCTCATGTTGTGGGTGATCATCAGCGTGGTGAGGGAGGACTCGGACGTGATCTCCTCGGTGATGTGCAGCACCTTCTGCGCCGTCTTGGGATCGAGCGCCGCCGTGTGCTCGTCCAGAAGGAGGAGCTTGGGCTGTTGCAGGGTCGCCATCAGAAGGGTGATCGCCTGCCGCTGTCCGCCGCTTAAAAGGCGCACTTTGCTCGTGATGCGCGTTTCCAGCCCGAGTTCGAGGGAGGCGAGCTTTTCCACGAGGAAGGCGCGTTCTTTTTTGGGCATTCCCCAGCGCAGGGTGCGGCTCTTGCCGCGCCGCATGGCGAGGGAGAGGTTCTCCTCGATGTTCATGTCGCCCGCGGTGCCCATCATGGGATCCTGGAACACTCTGCCGAGGTATTTCGCGCGGCGGTGCTCCTTGATCGCGGAGACGTTCTGTCCGTCGATGAAGATCTTGCCGCCGTCGATGTCGTACACGCCGCTCACGATGTTCATGAGCGTGGATTTTCCCGCGCCGTTGCCGCCGATGATGGTGACGAATTCGCCCTTTTCCACTTCAAAATTCAGCTTGTCGAGGGCGAGCTTTTCGTTGGGCGTCCCGGGATTGAAGATCTTGGTGACGTTTTCCAGTTTAAGCATTTTGTTCCTCCTCCGTGCCTGCCGAAGCGGGGAACGCTTCCTCCGCCTGCGCCGTCGGCAATCCTTGCGTTGACCCGCCGTCGGGAGGAGTTGCGTCGTTCTTCCTGCGCTTGATGTAGCGCGAGATCGCCGTCTTTACCGTGGGGACGGAAAGGGCGATCGCCACGACGAGCGCGGAGATGAGCTGGATGTAGTTGGTGGAAAGCCCCAGATAGAAGATGATGGACGTGATGATGCGGTAGATGATGCTGCCGATCGCCACGCTGGCGAGTTTGAGCCAGAAATGCTCCTTCGCGGGGATGAGCGTTTCGCCGATGACGACGGCGGCGAGTCCGATGACGATCGCGCCCTGTCCCATCGTGTTGGTCGCGCCCGCCTGCTGTTGCGCAAACAGCGCGCCCGAAAGCCCGACGAGCGCATTGCTGATGACGAGGGCGTAGATCTTGTTGAGATCGGTGTTGATGCCCTGCGCGCGGCTCATCTTCTCGTTCGCGCCCGTCGCGCGGATGGACATTCCCACTTCCGTGCCGAAGAACCAGTAGAGGATTGCGACGACGGCGGCGACGAATATGATCCCCATGATCAGTTCGGAGAAGTAATTCGCCGAAATGTTGAAGATCTTCATCCCTTCGGGGAAGATCCAGTTGTACACGGTGGGCGCGTACAGCACGGGGATGGACGGGGTCCCGCCCGTGACCAGCAGGTTGATGGAGACGAGCGCGGTCATCGTGAGGATGCCCGAGAGGATGGGCGGGATCTTGAGTTTGACGTTCAGAAGTCCCGTCACAAGCCCCGCGACGCCGCCCGCGAGCATCGCGACGAAGGTCGCGAGGAAGGGGTTGAGCGAGAGATTGTTGATGAACAGCGCGGCAATGAGTCCGCCGAGGGCGAAACTTCCCTCCACCGTGAGGTCCGCGAAATCGAGGATGCGGAAGGTGACGAATACGCCGATCGCGAGCAGTGCCCAGATGAGCCCCTGGTTGATGCCGCCTAAAATGGTAATTCCCATACAAACGAGTCCCGAAAAGATTATTTTTCTACTTTATCATATACGCTCTGAGGGACGGTAAAGCTGACTTCATCCGCGACTTTATCGTTGACGGAATAGACGAGCTTGTCGTCGGGGCAGGTCTGATATTTGATCGTGCCGATGTCCGTTCCCTTCACGAGCACGTCGAACGCCATCTGCGCCGCGAGTTCGCCGAGGACGTAGTAATCGATCGCCAGGGTCGCCACGCCGCACAGATCGTTCATGTTGGCTTCGCCGCAGACGATGGGCACGGGATTGGATTTGACGTTCATGGAATGCACCGTCGAAGCCGCGGAAGCGAGCATATTGTCGGTGGGGATGTACACCATGTTCACGCCCTGATTTTTCAGCGTGTTGTTGAGCGCGTTTTCGATGTCGCTCGCCGTCGTGACGGTCGCGATGACGACGTCGCTCTCGCTCATGCCGTCCGCCAGCGCGATGGCGGTCATCTCGTCCGCCTGCGTTTTGGAGTTGGGTTCGCTCGAAGTATAGAGGATTCCCAGCTTCATCTGCGTGTCGCCGAGCAGCTCCTTCATGAGCTCATACTGTTTTTCCATGGGGTTCATGTCGGAAACGCCCGAGACGTTCTTGCCCGACGTTCCGTCCTCGCCGACCAGCTTCGCGGACGCGGGACCGGGATCGGTGACCGCGTTGAAGAGGACGGGGATGGTGGAAGTGGTGCCCGCCGCCGTCTGCGCGGAAGGGGTCGCGATCGCATAGATGAGATCGACGTTCTTCGCGATGAACGTGTCGACGATGGGCTTGCTGTTGGTCGCCTGTCCCTGCGCGTTCTGCACGTTGTAGGAGACCGTCTTTCCCTCCGCTTCCATGAGCTCGTTGAGTTTATCCTGAAATCCCGTGCTCGCGTCGGTCAGCGCATCGTGCACCGCATACTGCACGATGCCGATGTTGTAGTCCGCGCCGCCGCCGCAAGCGGCAAACGAAAACGCCGCGCCCGCAAGGACGACGCTTCCCAGACAAATGCTCAGAAATTTTTTCATCTTTTTTCCTCCGATCGATTGTTCCGTCGGCAATTTTCCCCGACGAAACATTGTTATCATCTATTTTATAATAAACGAAGCAAAAAAGCAATGATTTCCTCCGCCTGTTTTGCAAAAGAGCGGGATTTTTTTGGGATTTTTTCAACTTTATGCATTATCGGCAGAATAAAATGAAAATAATTTGCAAAAATACGCCTTTTTATGCATTCGGCTTTCATTTATGCGCACAATGTTTTTTTGGTATTCGCGGTCTCGCGCCGTCGAAACGGCGCGAGAGCGGAAAAATACGAACTCTACGCAGAGTAGAGCGCGCATTTTTCAAAGTAGAGAAAGAAAAAAAGGAGTAGGGCGCGCGGGCGGAAAAGTAGGTTTACTTTTTTGCGGACGGGGAATATACTGAGAGCGTACCTAGGCGGAAGAGCGATGAAAAGCCGCAGGCAAACGCCTGAGCAGGGCATGGGGAGTATCCCGCAAAGGGAGATTTTCCGGAAAACGGGAAGCGCCCGCAAAAAACGCCCCGCGCAAAAAAGGCGTGCGCGGGGAAAAGGAGGATCGTATGTCAGTCATGGCGGAAGAAAATACGGGCGTCGCGGGCGGAAGACTGCTCGGCGCGCTCTATACGAAGGGGGAAGAGATTTTCAACGCAGTCTCGCACATCGCGGGCGGGGCGCTGGGGCTGATCGCCTGGATCGTCTGCGCGATGTACGCCTATCCCGACGCGGCGGCGCTGGCGGCGGTCAGCGTATTCGGACTTTGCGTGATCACGCTTTACACGATGAGCGCGCTCTATCATTTCCTGCCCGAAGGGCGGGCGAAAAAGGTGTTCCGCATCTTCGATCATTGCACGATATTCCTGCTCATCGCGGGGACGTATACGCCCTTTTGCGTGATCGCGCTGGGCGGCACCGCGCTCGGAACAGGAATGCTCGTGGCGCAGTGGGCGCTCGCGGCGGTGGGGATCGCGCTCAACGCGATCGCGATGAAAAATCCCGTCGTCAAGGGCGTCTCGATGGCGTTTTACGTCGTGATGGGCTGGATGGCGGCGATCGCCTTCCGACCTCTGCTCGCGGCGCTCTCGCCCGCGGCGTTCGCTCTGCTTCTCGCGGGCGGCGTGTCCTATACGGTGGGCATCGTCTTTTACGCGCTGGGCAGAAAGGTGCGCTACTTCCATTCCGTGTGGCATCTGTTCGACCTGCTCGGCACGCTGTTGCAGTTCTTCAGCATCCTGCTCATGTTATGAATTACCTTGTCGCTCTCAGGGCGCGGAACGCCGTTTCCGCGCCTTATTTTTTTCGTTTAAGGAAATTTTGCCGTTTGCCTTGAAATTACGCGATTTTTGTGATATGATATATCGGTAACTCCGTTTTGGAGAGAAGGAGCTTTGTATGGAAACCGTCGAACAGATTCTGGCGAGGGAACTCGGACAGAAAGAAGAATACGTCAAAAACGTCATCACGTTGCTGGACGAGGGCAATACGGTGCCGTTCATCGCGCGCTACCGCAAGGAGATGCACGGTGCGATGGACGATCAGGCCATCCGCCAGCTTGCCGACCGTCTGCAATATCTGCGCAATCTTGAAGCGCGCCGTCAGGAGGTGAAGAACTCTATCGCCAATCAGGGCAAGCTCACGGACGAGCTGTCCGCGGCGATCGACGAAGCGGCGACGCTCGCGGAGGTGGAAGATCTCTACCGCCCGTATAAGCAGAAGCGGCGCACGCGCGCGACCGTCGCGCGGGAGAAGGGACTGGATCCGCTCGCGCTCGTCCTCTATGCGCAGGAGCGCGACTGTCCCGTCCCCGAAGAGGAGGCGAAAAAGTACATCGATCCCGAAAAGGGCGTGAACAGCGCGGAAGAGGCGTTGCAGGGCGCGAGCGACATCATTGCCGAGATGATCTCGGACGACGCGGACATCAGAAAACACATCCGCGAGCTGTATCTGCGCCGCGCGGACATCGTGTCGGCGGCGGCGAAAAAGGACCCCGAAGATACCGTCTATCGCATTTATTATCAGTTCAGTTCCCCCGTCAGCCGCGTGCAGGGGCATCAGGTGCTGGCGATGAACCGCGGCGAAAGGGAAGAGGTGCTCAAAGTGAACGTCGTCATGGACCGCGACGAGGCGCTTGCGCTTATCTTCCGTTCCGTACTCAAAAAACCGCCCTGTGCGTCCACCGCGTTCGTCACGGCGGCGGCAGAGGACGCATACGACCGCCTCATCGCGCCGTCCGTGGAGCGGGAGATCAGAAACCACCTCACCGAAGTCGCCTCCGAAGGCGCGATCGGACAGTTCGCGCTCAATCTGCGCCCGCTCCTGATGCAGCCGCCCGTCAAGGGCTTCGTCACGATGGGGCTGGATCCCGGCTATCGCATGGGCTGTAAAGTCGCGGTCGTGGACGAGACGGGAAAGGTGCTGGATACGGCGGTGGTCTATCCGACGTACGGCGAGCGGCAGAAGCGCGAGGCGATTGCAAAGCTCTCCGCGCTCATCAGAAAGCATAAGGTAAAACATATCGCCATCGGAAACGGTACGGCGAGCCGCGAGACGGAGCAGATGACCGTCGAGCTCATCGCGGAAGTGGGCGGCGGCGTATCCTATATGATCGTCAACGAGGCGGGCGCGTCCGTCTATTCGGCGTCCAAGCTGGCGGCGCAGGAATTTCCCGATTTCGACCTCAACCTGCGTTCGGCGGTCTCCATCGCGCGCAGATTGCAGGATCCCCTGGCGGAGCTCGTCAAGATCGATCCCAAGTCCATCGGCGTGGGGCAGTATCAGCACGATATGCCGCAGGCGCGGCTGGGCGAGGCGCTGGACGGCGTGGTGGAGGACTGCGTGAACGCGGTCGGCGTGGACGTGAACACAGCTTCCGCGCCCCTTCTTACGCGCGTATCGGGGCTCAATTCGGCGACGGCGGCGAACATCGTGCGCTACCGCGAGGAGAACGGCGGGTTCACGTCGAGAAAACAGCTCCTCAAAGTGCCCAAGCTGGGCGCGAAGGCGTTCGAGCAGTGCGCGGGATTCCTGCGCGTGCCCGAGAGCGAACAGGTGCTGGACAATACCGCGGTGCATCCCGAATCGTACGCGGCGGCGGAAAAACTGCTCTCCCTTTGCAATTATACGATGAAGGACGTGCGCGACGGCAATCTCGGGCATCTCATGGAACGCCTGGCGGCGTACGGGCATAAGCGCGCGGCGGAGGAATGCGGCGTGGGCGTGCCCACGCTCGAAGACGTCGCTTCCGAGCTCGTCCGCCCGGGCAGAGACCCGCGCGACGAACTCCCGCCCCCGCTCCTGCGCACGGACGTTCTGGAGATCAAGGACTTAAAGCCGGGCATGGAGCTCAAAGGCACGGTGCGCAACGTCATCGATTTCGGCGCATTCGTGGACATCGGCGTGCATCAGGACGGGCTCGTGCATATCTCGCAGATCAGCGACCGCTTTATCCGTCACCCGTCCGAAGTGCTTTCGGTGGGGGACGTCGTCACCGTATGGGTGAAGGAAGTGGATGAAAAAAAGAAGCGCATCTCGCTGACCATGCGCAAGGAAAAACTCGCCGATCCTTCCCGCGGCAAGAAAGCGGAATAAGGCGCCGAAGCGGGCGCATCCCCTTTTCGGAAATGAACGGTTTGTTCGGATGACAGACCGATATGCGCCGCGCGCCCATTCAATGGGCGCGCGGCTTTTTTCATCCTGACAAAAACGCGTCTCACCGTCGGAACAGGAAAGCGATCCGGGGCGGGATTTTTTCTCGCGGGCGGTCAAAAGTCCGTATTTGTTGACAAAATCGGCGGGAACGAGTAAAATACTCTTTGTTTTACGGGCGGCGGCACGTCGCGGCAAAAGAAGAAAAAATGGAAGAGAGTTTATACCGAAGCTATACGAATATCCTGAAAGAGGAACTGCTCCCCGCCATGGGGTGCACCGAACCCATCGCGGTCGCCTATGCGGCGGCGCTCGCGCGGGAGACGCTGGGCGCGATTCCCGAACGGATCGAGATCGCCGTCAGCGGCAACATCCTCAAAAACGTCAAGAGCGTCATCGTGCCCAACACGGGCGGGTTGAAGGGGATCTGCGCCGCCGCCGCGGCGGGCATCGTCGCGGGGAAGGCGGATAAGGTGCTCGAAGTCATCTCTTCGGTCACGGACGAAGAGCGGGAAAGGATCGCCGCCTATCTCAAAGAGGCCGCGTTTTCCGTCGGGCAGTCGCACTCGGGGTGCGTGTTCGACATCGCAGTCGCCGTTTCGGGCGGAGGGCATCAGGCGTTCGTGCAGATCACGGGCAACCATACCAACGTCGTGCGGATAGAGAAGGACGGGAAGAGCCTTTTATCCCGTTCCGAAGGAGAGGCGGGGAAGCCCGCGGGCGCGGAAAACCTCACCGACCGCGGTCTGCTCACGGTGGAGAACATCATCCGATATGCGGACACGGTACCCCTTGAAGAGGTGGAAGAGGTCATCTCGCGGCAGATCGCATATAACAGCGCGATCGCGGAAGAGGGGCTTAAAGGGGACTACGGCGCGAACATCGGCAAGATCCTGCTCCGTGCCTACGGGGACGGCGTACACAACCGCGCGAAGGCGACCGCCGCGGCGGGTTCGGACGCGCGCATGAACGGGTGCAGTCTGCCCGTCGTCATCGTCTCGGGGAGCGGAAATCAGGGCATGACCGCGTCCCTTCCCGTCATCGTGTATTCGAAAGAGCTGGGCGCGATGCGCGAACAGCTCATCCGCGCGCTCGTCGTATCCGATCTCGTCACCGTCCACCTGAAATCGGGCATCGGCACGCTGTCCGCCTATTGCGGCGCGGTCAGCGCGGGGTGCGGCGCGGGCGCGGGCATCTGCTATCTGTACGGAGGCAGATACGAAGCCGTCGCGCACACCGTCGTCAACGCGCTCGCCATCAATTCTGGCGTCATCTGCGACGGCGCGAAGGCGAGCTGCGCGGCGAAGATCGCCTCTGCCGTGGAAGCGGGGCTCATCGGCATGGAGATGTACCGCAACGGCAGTCAGTTTTACGACGGGGACGGGATCGTCGTCAAGGGCGTGGAGAACACCATCGAGAACGTGGGCGAACTTGCCCGCGAAGGCATGAAGGAGACGGATGAGGAGATCATCCGTCTGATGATAAGAAAGATCTGAAAAAAGGGCGCCAATCTCGCGCCCTTTTTCCGATCAAGGGTAAAATTCCGAAAATCGCAGACAAATTCCGCAGATGACGGGTGGCATTTTTGCTCCGTGCGGTTTAGAATAAAGGCGAGAAAAAGAGGAGGACGATCGCATTGAGCAAAACATCGATGGGCGAATTTCTGGCGGCTTTGCGTAAATCGAAAGGGTACACGCAGCAGGAACTCGCGGAACTGGTGGGGGTATCCAACAAGACGGTCTCGGGCTGGGAGACGGGCGTGTCCTGTCCCGACATCTCCCTTCTGCCCGTGCTTGCGGAACTGTACGGCGTGACGTGCGACGAACTCATCCGCGGGGAGCGCATTCCGACGGGCGAATCGCCTGCGCGGACGGCGCAGAAGCGGAAAAAACATCTCGCGCATCTGTTGCGGGGCGCGGAATATCGCGCGAGCGCGGGGCTGTGGGGCTCGGTCGCACTGGCGGCCGCCGCGGCGCTTCTGACGCTCATCCTCGCCACGGCGGCGTTCGAGAGCAGGCTCGGATTCTTTCTCGGGCTGATCCTTCTCCTCGCTTCCGCGCTGACGGTCAATCTCGTGTGCCGTTACGCCCTGCTGAAGGTGCGGCAGGAGGAATTTGAGGCGGAAGCGCTGGTCGGGTTCCGCAGAAAGATCTTTTTTGCGCGCCTGGCGGCGGCGGAAACGCAGCTCGCCGCATTCGGGTTCATCTTCCCGCACGTCTTCGCCCCCGCACATTCGGGGCTCATGCTCTCGGAAGCGCTGTTGTACGGGCTTGCGGCCGCCGCGGCGTTGCTGTTTCTGAGCGTGCCCGTCGTTTTTGCCTGCATGGTGGGCGCGGACTGTTTCGACGTCCGTACGCGGCGGTTCAACCGCTTCCGCGCGAGGCATCTCGCCGTCATTTTTGCGGTTTGGCTGGCGCTGACCGTCCCCGCGACGGGGCTCGTTTCCTATTGGTATGCGAACGGGTATTTCTCCTCCGACAGGACGAGCTATTTCTTTTCCACGCTTTCCCAGATGAAGCGGTTTGCGGAAGAGGACAGCCTGAGCGAGCGATACGGAGAATATCTCGTCCTCTCATCGGACGAAGAGGGCGAAACGCGGCTGTATGCGACGGACGAGATCGGCGCGTTCGGGGGTTATCACGCGGAGCTGACCGAAGAAGGCGTTTGCGTCACGTTAACGCGCTTCCGTCAGACCGTGAAATATGAGAGCGGGGGCGCCACGAGCGTTTCCTTTCTCGTCGCGAACGAGGTGTTGCAGGGGAGGGCTTTGCGCGTGGAAGATTCGGGACAGACGCCGTCGCGATATGAGCTGAGCGTGAGATCGTCTTATTTCGGCGCGGACGCGGTCGCGCTCCTCTGCGTCTGCGTTTGGGACGCATCGGTAACGGGCGCGGCGGTCGCGGTCTATCTCGTCCGCCGCAAAAAATTCCTCCGCGCGGAAAGTGCGAAGGCGGACGGGTGCTCGGAGAAGGGATGAGAACGAGGGGAAGGCGTCTTCCATGACGGGGAAAGATAAAAATCAGGGCGGCGGGATGTTTTCACATCCCGCCGCCCCGAAAAAGTTTTACGGAATTTTTTGGAAAACTATTGACAAGGGGAAAAAGCGTGTTATAATGTGATTAAATTATGAAACGTTTCATTTTATAAAACGGGAACCGAGGGAGAAGAGGATGAAAAAGGCGACGATCAAAGACGTATGTAAAAAAACGGGGCTTTCTCTCGGTACCGTTTCCAAATATCTGAACGGCGGGACGTTGCGTGAGGCAAACCGAGAAAAGATCGACAGGGCGATCGAAGAGCTCGGTTATCACGTGGATGAATACGCCCGCGGATTTATCACCAACCGCACCAAGACGGTAGGGGTATTGCTTCCCGAATTTGACAATATGTTTTACGCGCGCATCGTTTCCGATATGGAACTAGCGCTGAGCAAACGGGGATATGCCGTTACGGTGCGCGAAAGCCACCGAGACGTGAGGAAAGAACGGGAAAGCGTCCGTTGGTTTATCGCGCGCAGGATCGACGCACTCGTCATCGTCCCGTGCGGCAAGAGCGCGCAGGATTACGAATATCTGAAAGAGGTCAGCATTCCCGTCGTTTTTCTCGATCACTATGTGTCCGGCGTGAATTGTGAATTCGTGCTCGTCGATAATCGCGAGGTCTGCCGTAGGAGCGTCAACTATCTGCTCGATTGTGGGCATCGGGAGATCGCGATTGTCGGCGCGCCGCAGGGCGTATATACTTCGGACGAGCGGATGCGCGGATACCGCGACGCTTTTGAAGATCACGGATTGCAGGTGGATGAATCGCTCTGTTATCATGTGGAAGAGAATGTGGACAGCGCATATCTCCTCATCAAAAAAATTTTATCGGAGAAACGGTGCACCGCATTGTTTGCGTCCAATTTTCCCAATACATACGGCGCGATCTTTGCCGTCAACGAAATGCGCATTTCTATTCCCGACGAGCTCTCCCTGCTCGGGTTCGACGATATGATGTTCACGCGGGTGTTTCACCCCAAACTTACCATCGTCGATCAGCCGATCGGCCAGATCGCAGAACTGACCGTTTCCCGCCTGATGGAGCATTTGCAGAAAAAGGAGTACGATTATCGCGTGAACGTGCTTGCCTGCAATTTTGAGATCAACGATTCGACAGCGGTCCTCACCTGACCGAAAAATTTTTACCATAAAAATGAAACGTTTCACTTTATTGGTAAACGAGGAAAAATAAGGAAAAATTTTTTCCGATCGCGGTAAAATCGGAAAAGACCGGCAAACGAAAGGAGATTACGGCCAAGCGCCGTAGAAATAATTATCGAGGAGGGGTTTATGATGACAGGAAAAGGAAAGACGGCAATATTGTCGATCCTTTGCAGCGTGGCTTTTGCTTTGGGCAGTTTTGCGTTCATCGGCGGAGTTCGCGGAGCGGCGGAAGAGGGGGGAACGGTGCAGACGGGCGTCGTTTCGACCAAGCCGCTGTATCTGACGGAGGGAAGCGAAGAGACCGTAACGAACGGGACGTTTGACGTGCAGGATTTTGCGGACAGCGCTTGCGGATGGAAAGATCAGGGCTGGGGCGGATTTGACAACAACCGCGGCAAGATCACCTACGCCTGGCTCCGCGATATGGTGCAGGATCTGCCGATCGGGCTTTATCAGGACGTCGCCGTGGAGAAAAACACCGATTATTATCTCGTGTTCAACGCGTCGCAGACGGTCGTCGGCGCGGGACGCGCGCTGACGGTGGGATTTTCCGATCCTGCCGCGACGACCGAGAGCGGGGATCCCGACTGGACGGCATATCTGGACGGACAGAAATGCGACATAACGGGGATCGGAGAGGCGAAGAATTATTACGTCGCTTTCAATTCGGGAGAATACGAGACGGTTCGCCTGCGTTTTGAAACGCAATATATGTGTCCCGAGGCGGACAATACGTTCGGAGGGTTCTTCCTTGACGACGTATCGCTCAAAAAGATCACGGGAGAGGCGGAAGTCACGTTGGATGTCGCCGCAGGCGTCGCGGAGGGACAAAACAATTATGTTTATGTCGGCGAGAGCGGCAATACGACGCAGTTAGCGGCCGAGATCACCAATCTGGAAGAGTTGGGGCTTTCCGCGGAGGATGTGACGATCGTCTATTCTTCCACGAGCAATCCCGACATCGCAACGGTGAGCGAGAACGGGCTGATCACGGCAGGCACGGAAGCGGGGCCCGTGGCGGTCACGGTCACGGCGACCGCGGATCTGAACGGAAAAGAGATCGCGGGAACGGCGTCTTTGCGCATCCGCTGTATCTATCCTACGGATGAAGGGGTATATCTCGATCCGACTCAGGAGCAGCTCCCGCTCGTCACGACGGGGGAAAATCTTCTCAAAAACGGCGATTTCGAATCGGAGCCGATGGATACTTCGACGACCGATCATACGCAGAGGGCAGACAATTGGCGCTCGGTCATCGGGACGTGGATGAATACCGAAGCGGGCGCGGGGATCGGCGGATCTACGGGCGCGAAGATCACCTGGAGATGGGAAAACGGCTTGACGGAAGACGATACGCCCGGATTTTATCAGGACGTGACCGTCAAGGCGAACACGGTATATCAGCTTTCGTTTGTGGTATTCAACTGGGCAGGCGTCGCGAACGGACAAAACGATCTGTATGTCGGCTACCGCGATCCGAAGGGGAGCGACATCTGGTCGTCCGTTCAGGAATATAAGATCGCGACGCCCGACATCAGGATCTGCGCCGCAGGCGATTGGGCAGCGGGAACCTATACGAACGTCACCGTATATCTCTACACGGGCGAACTGACCGATATTCGCGTCTTTGCATATACCTATGCGCAGTCCGGACATGACGGCGGCGCCGGCTGGTGGTTCGACAACTGGTCGCTTTTGGAAGTCGCCGATACCAAACCCGGCGCACAAATGCAGGATGTGGATGCGAACATCCCTCAGAGTATGCGCACGGGAGGCGAAATTCAGCTCAAGACGTTCGCGGTCTATATCCATGATTTCCGCAAGGACATCAGCGACGAATTTACGCCCGCGTTCGTGAGCTCCGCTCCCGACGTGGTCGCAGTGGAAAACGGTAAGCTGGTCGCAAAGAAAGAGGGAACGGCAACGATCACCGCGAGCGGTACTTATGAAGGGTTTGATCTGGAAAAAGAATATACCGTGACGGTCAAGCCCATCCCGAAATCGCTGACGGTCAAAGTCGGAACGGACAACACGATCGCCGCGGGCAGAGATCAGAAGATCGCCGTCACGCTCGTATACAGCGACGGAACGACGGAAACGGTCTCTTCCAATATCACCTATACCGTATCGGACAGCACGATCATCGCGCAGAAGGGAAGCACCAATTATCTTTCCGGAAAAGCGGCGGGAAAGGCTACGCTGACAGCGCGGCTCGAGATCGACGGATATACCGTCGAGGGGAGCGTGGAAGTGACCGTGCTCGGAGACGTAACGGACGAACCGACGGGCGGCGCTCCGGTCGGACTCATCGTCGGGATCTGCGTTGCGGCGGTCGTCGTGATCGGCGGCGCTGTTGCGGGCATCGTCATCTGGCGCAGGAAGAGATCCGGGAAATAAGCGCGGCGGGAAGAATACGGACGGGCGGTCCGTCGCTTTGCGGCGGTCCGCCCGATAAGGAGAAATCATGAAGAAAAATACAAAAAAGATAACAACGGTATTGCTTTGCGGCGTCATGGCTTCGGCGACGCTGGCGGGATGCGTCGGACCTTCCGATTATCCCGTCGAAGAGGGCGCTACGGTGCTCAAACTCTGGGCGCACAGCTTCGAGGACTGGGCGGATAACCTCCTCACGGAACAGGTGAAAGAATTCAACTCCATTTTGGACGACGGCATACAGATCGATCTCAAATTTTACGGAGACGACAATGCGTACGACACGGCGATCGCCGCGGGATTCGAAAACGACAGCGTAGCGGATATTTTCATGGCGCAGTATGACCGCATTTACACCTATCTGAAAGCCGGATATATCGCGCCCGTCGGGGATTATCTGACGGAAGAGGAGCAAAACGATTTCTTCGATACCGCACGGGAAGAAGTGACCTACATCGACCCCGACGACGGACAGGAAAAGCTGTATGCTTGTCCGTGGTATCTGGAACCCGCCATGATGTTCTTTTATCGGAAAGACATCTTCGAACAGGCGGGCGTGGATAAAGTCCCTACGAGCTGGGAGGAACTGTACGCCGCCTGCGACAAGGTCGCGGGATATATGGATTCTTCGCGCAATCAGTTTGCGATTTCCATCCCCACAAACGCAGTGGAGCTGACTTGGACAACGTATGGCATGATACAGGACACGACGGGCGGACTTGCCGTCGACGAAAGCTGGCTGAATTCGCGCGTGGATACCAATGAAGAGGGTTTCAAAAACTGCGCGGAGTTCTGGTATACGATGTCTAACCGCACTTATGCGCCGATCGCGAGCCTCACGCCCGAAGGATACACCGATTCCGTGGACGCGCTTTGCGAAGGGAAAGTCGGGATGTGTCTGAGCGGCTCGTGGTCGATCGGAAGGATCTACAATTACTATCCCGACGCGGTCGACAAGATCGGCGTTGCCAAAATGCCGACCATGAGCGGCGATCAGTCGGGCGTGACATCCTGCAACGGCGGCTGGACATATGTCATGAGCGCGAAGATGAACGAGAGCAAGAGGGAGCTCGCGGCGCAGTTTTTGCGCTGGTACTTCTTCAATCCCGAAAACGCGAGCCGTTATTTCGACGCGGCGTATTATTGCAAAGCGCCCACGACGAAGAGCGTGAAGGATTATATCGAAGCGAAGGATAAATCGATCAATCCCGAATGGGTCGCTTGCGTGAACGAGGTCGCGGAAAGCTCGGTCATGGCGCCTTCTTGCGCATGGGCGGTCTCCAATCAGATCGGACAGTTATTCGAGTATATGCTCAATCACGGCAAGGAAGGCAGGACATTCGCGGCGCTGTTCTCGGAAAAGATCGCAGAGGTGAAAGCGGCGATCGATACGACCATTTCTCAGCCCGGATATGAGGGCAATCCCAAATATAAAACATCCTGACAGACGGGAAGGAGGGGAACGAGGTGTTTGCTCAAAGAAAAGGAAAGAAAAGCGTGTCGGATAAATTCCGTTACAGAGATTGGAAAACGGGACTCTTGATGCTTCTTCCCGCATTCGTCATACTGTTTATTTTCGGAACGATCCCGCTCATCATGGCGGTCTACCGCAGTTTTCAGGATTACAATACGGGACTGTTCGTGGCATTTCAGAATTTCAGCATGGTGCTTTCCGACGTCACGTTCGTACAATCGTTCGGCAACGTTTTTCTGATGGGCGCCGTCTGCGTCGTGCTCATGATGTCGCTCTCTTTCCTCTTTGCGCACCTCATTCTGAAACTGCCCAAAAAATTCGGCGGGATCGTGAAGATCCTCATTTACATCCCCTGCATCATTTCGGGCGTTGTGACGGCGATCATCTACACGTTTTTGATGAATTACGGGGGCGGACTGTTTACGTCCATACTGCTGAGTCTCGGGCTCGATCCCATCGCCTTCACAAAAGAGGGGATCTGGCCGTATGTGTGCATCATCGTTCCCACCGTCTGGGGCGGATTGGGATACAATACCCTGATCATGCTTGCGGGACTGCTGGATATTCCCAAGACCTATTACGAAGCCGCGCAGCTTGACGGGGCGCGCAAGATCGATCTCATGTGGCACATCACCGTGCCGTGCATGAGAAACTATTTCGTCCTCATGCTCGTCAATCTGGTGACGGGGTATATGCAGATGCTGGATATTCCTTATCTGATCACGGGCGGAGGACCTGACAACAAGACGAACACGCCCGCGCTGTTCTTGTTTTCGAGTTTTCGCGATTCGAGCAGGACGCCGAACATTACCATTGCGGGCGCGCTTCTCATCATGGTGCTCATCGTGCTCATAAACGGCGTGGTATTCCTTGTGCTCAGGTCGAGGAAATCGGAGGCGGACTGATATGACGAATGAAAAAAGAGCCAGATTCGCAAAATATGCGTCCAAAACCGCGGCGATCGCGGCGGCGGCGGTCATCACTTTCATCATTTTATTTCCGCTGATCTGGATCGTCCCGTCGGCACTCAAACCGCGCGACGAGCTGTTTTCCATCCCCAATCATTTTTTTCCGCAACAGGCTACGTTGGAAAATTTCAGCGCGGTATTTACGATGACTTTGAACGGATACAGCTATGTCCGCAGTCTGTTCGTGACCGCGGCGGTCGCGGCGGCGTCCACGCTCCTCGCGCTTTCGGTCAACGTCGTTGCCGGATACGCCTTTGCGCGGGTGGAGTTCAGAAGCAGAAAAGTCCTTTGGATCTATTTCATCGTTTCCATGTTTGTGCCGGGGATCACCATTCAGCTCACTTCCATCCGTGTGGTCTCCGCGTTGGGCATGATCAACACCCCGTGGGTGCTCATTCTTCCCGGGGCGGCAAACAGTTATCAGATCTTCTTTTTTCGTCAGTTTTTCTTGGGGATCCCTTCGAGCATCGAAGAGGCCGCCACCATTGACGGCTGTTCGAGATTCCGCTGTTTTCTCAACATCGCTCTGCCGATCAGCATCACGCCCCTCATCGTGCTCGGCGTGGGACACTTCATGGGAAGCTACAACAACTACATCTGGCCCGTCTTGACGGTCAGCGATAACGTCTATCTGACGCAGGTCATGCAGATCATCAAACTGATCGAAAGCAGTCTCGTCTCGCGTTACGGTTACGGGATCGTCATTGCCGCCACGCTGATTTCCGTTCTGGTCCCGATCGCGATCTTTGCGGCGTTCCAGAAGAAGATCATCGCGGGCATCGCCGTGACGGGATTAAAATGAAAACACGAAAAAAGAATGCAAGTGAAAAGGAGCAAGCAATGAGTATCAGGATCGGCATCCGTCCCATCATCGACGGGCGCGGAAAGGTCAGAGATCAACTGGAAGGGAAAACGATGAGCATGGCGCTCGCCGCACAAAAGCTGATCGAGTCGAATGTGCGCGGACGGGACGGGCGTCCCGTGGAATGCCTGATCGGCGGCACGACCATCAGCTGTCGTGCGGAAGCGGTGCGCGTAGACGAAGAATTTGCGGCGAAAAACGTCGCGGCGACGCTGAGCGTGACGCCCATTTTCTGCTACGGAACGGAGACGCTGGATTTCAGCCCGCATACGCTGAAAGCGGTCTGGGGCTTCAACGGCACCGAACGGCCCGGCGCGGTCTATCTCGCCTGTGCCATGAGCGGATATGCGGAATACGGTATCCCTGCGTTTTCTATATACGGGAAGGACGTTCAGGAACTCGACGACGATACGATCCCGCCCGACGTCGCGGAAAAGATCCTCTCGTTTGCGCGGTGCGCGGTCGCCGTCGGAGAAATGCGGGACAAGTCATATCTGTCGATCGGCGGCGTCGCGATGGGGATCCCGGGCAGTTATATGGATCCGATCGCGTTGCATGATTATTTCGGGATGCGCGCCGAATGGGTGGATATGAGCGAAGTTCAGCGTCGCATCCGAAAGGGGATCTTCGACCATGACGAATATGCCCGCGCGGCGGAATGGGTAAAAAAATACATCCGCGAGGGACAGGAATATTATAACGACGAAAAGACGCGGCATACCGCCGCGCAGAAGAGAGAGGACTGGGAAATCTGCATCAAAATGGCGCTCATATTCAGAGACCTGATGCAGGGGAATCCCGTTCTTGCAGGCATGGGGTACCGCGAGGAGAGCTTCGGAAGGAACGCGATCGCGGCGGGGTTTCAGGGACAGCGGCAATGGACGGATTTTATGCCCAACGCCGATTTTGCGGAAAGCATCCTCAACACCTCTTTTGACTGGAACGGGACGCGCGCGCCCTTCGTGTTCGCTACGGAAAACGACACGCTCAACGGGATGACCATGCTCTTACAGCATCTTCTGACCAATCAGGCGAGCGTATTTGCCGACGTTCGGACTTATTGGAGTCCCGAAGCGGTCGCGCGCATCGGCGGGAATCTTTCCGGCAGGGCGAAAGGCGGATTCATCCATCTCAACAACAGCGGCGCGGCGGCGCTCGACGGCGCGGGAGAGATGAAGCGGAAGGGCGTTTCCGTCATGAAACCATGGTGGGAAGTGAACGGGGAAGACATCGCGCAAACGTTGGAAGCCACCGAATGGCCTCCTGCCAATCTCGAATATTTCCGCGGCGGCGGATTCAGTTCGCATTTCGTGACAAGAGCGGAAATGCCCGTGACGATGGCGCGCATCAATCGCGTCAAAGGCTTGGGCGTGACCATACAGATCGCAGAAGGGTATACGGTAAAACTTGACCGAGAGTTGAGCGATAAGATCGAAAAACGGACCGATCCCGCATGGCCGTCCACCTTCTTCGCGCCGATTCTGACGGGAAAAGGCGCGTTTGCAAGCGTTTACGACGTCATGGCAAACTGGGGCGCCAATCACGGGTGCTTTACTTACGGACATATCGGCGCCGATCTCATCACGCTTGCGAGTATGCTGCGGATCCCCGTGAGTATGCACAATGTGCCCGAAGAGCGCGTCTTCCGCCCCCATGCGTGGAGCGCGTTCGGAACGGAAGACGGTCAGGGCGCGGATTACAGGGCGTGCAAGGCGTTCGGACCGTTATACCGATGAATCATACGGAGCAAAGTTATGTTACAGGCTAAAATATCTCCGTCCGTCATGTGCATGGATTTTCTGGAACTCAAAGAGCAGATCGCGGGTTTGGAAAATGCAGGGGCGGATCTTCTGCATATCGACGTGATGGACGGACACTTCGTACCCAATCTGATGATGTTCGACGGGTTGTTGCGGGCGATCCGCGCGGCGTCGGCTCTGCCGTTCGACTGGCATTTTATGGTGGAAAATCCCGAAACGGTCCTGGACTGGTTCGACATCCGCCGCGGCGATACGGTAAGCGTGCATTGCGAAAGCACGCCGCACCTGTATAAGGCGATGCAGAACATCCGCGCAAAAGGCGCCGCGGTGAGCGTTGCGCTCAATCCGGCGACTCCCGCGTCCGCGCTTGACGCGATCCTCGATGAGATCGACGGCGTGCTCGTCATGACGGTCAACCCCGGATTTGCGGGGCAGGAGCTCATTGACGCGGGGTTGAAGAAGATCCGCGTCGTCCGCGACAGGCTGGATGCCGCGGGGCGAAGGGAAGCGTTCATCGAAGCGGACGGGAACGTGAGTTTTGCCAATGCGGAGCGCATGAGGAAGAGCGGCGCGGATCGGTTCGTCGCGGGAACGAGCAGCGTATTCCGCCGCGGGTATCCGCTCGCGGACGGCATGAAGGCGCTGCGGGAGCACATCCGCAAAGGAGAAAGCGAATGAGCGCGAAATGGAAGAAAACGGCGGGAGCGGTGCTCTCTGCGGCGCTGTTGCTGACGGGATGTACGGGCAACGGCGGATATTATGAGGAAAAATATGACGATCCGCTCGCGGACAGAGATGTGGGCGGTTATGACGTGCTGACTCTTCTCGAAGAGGAGGAGCGGCTTACGCTGGAAAACGAGAACGTGCGCATCATTCTCGACGCGGAGACGGGTACGATCGTAGAACTGGTCAACAAAGAAAGCAAACTCTATCTGACGAGGGAGGGCGACGCCGATCCCGTACGGATCAACCGCATCAAAGACGGGCGCGAGGTATCGGACATCGATTATAAGACGTTTGCCTATTCGGTAGAGGAAGATTCCGCGGCGCGCAAGGCGTTGCGGCTGTCCTGGACGTTTTCCGATGTGACCGTGTCCGCAACGGTATCCCTTTGCGAAGGCGCGGACGAAGTGGTGTTCCGCCTGTCGGTCAGGGGCAATTCGCTCACCTTGCAGGACGGCATCCCCACCGGCAGTCTTTACAACGTGGAGTATCCGATCATCAACAGAATCGATTCGCTTTACGATAAGCAGACGGACTATTTTCTCAGCCCGTTCACGACGGGCTATCTCTTCCGCAATCCCGTGGACAATTTCAACGGTTCGTTCCCCGGGATCACGAAGAGCTATGGGTTATATCCCTCGGGTTGGGAATATCCCATGCAATTCCAGAGTTATTTTTCGGAAGGGATCGGAGGATTTCAGTTCATGACCCGCGACGGCGGGGATACGATCAAGAGTTTTACGTTTACGGGGCAGGACGGCAGGCTCCGCGCCTCGGTCTACCACTATGTGGACGATCTCGCCAAGAGCGATTTTGAATTCGATTACGACATCTCCGTCTCCAATCTCACGCAGGGGCTTTGGTATGAATCGGCGGAGAAATACCGCGATTGGGCGACGGAGCAGAGTTGGGCGACGGAAAAGGGAGCGCTGTCCGAGCGGACGGACGTCGACAAGAGCTTTTTCGAAGAGGTAGCCATGACCAACTTTTGTTTTCCGTATACGGGCAGTTACGGAACGAAAAAACAAAAGGAACTGTATGAGCTGACCAAAAGCAGTCTCGGCGGCGGAAAGATCCTCAACGTCGCGTTCGGCGATAAAGGGGCGTACGGAGACAATCTCCTGCCGTTGGCGCGGGAAAACGGCGATTATTTCCTTTTCTTCGAATTTCCCGATTTTCATTCCGTGTCTTCGGCGAACGCCAATCCTGCGGAATGGGAAACGGCGGTCCGGACATATCTGTCCGATACCTCTTCGGTGTTTTACAACGTCAACGGGACGGTGTATTTTTATGAATGCGCGTCCTGCGAGGAGTATACCGACCGTTTCCTCGAAACGGAACGCAGTTATTACGAAAAATACGCCGTGGACGGATATTATCACGACGTCGGCGTGGCGGCGGTGCATCCCAAGCAATGCTTTGACACGACGCACCCGCACGGCACGCGCGTCAACGTCATCGGCGATTACGTCGAGCAAATGAAGGAGATCAGCGATCTCGCGCATTCCAACGGCGGATATTACGGACAGGAGCTTATTTTTGAGCAGATGCTGCCGTATATCGATTTTTATCAGGCGCGCGCCAATGCGGAACAGCTCGGCTGGATGGAGAGCGATCGCGTCCGCACGCTTATCGAAGAGGGGAGCTGCCGCAAGGTCAGCCTGTTCGATTACGTCTACGGAGCTTACGGAGCAAAGCGGTTGGACGGGTTCCTCACTGCCGATCCGATCATGGGAGGCGGATATTATTACGTCGCGGCTTATACCGTGCTCAACGGCGGGATCCCCGAGTATAACTATGAATTTTTCGAGGCGTCCGATCTGCTCGCCCCCGGAGATTACGACTATTCCCGCGTGGAATATCTGGGAGAACTGTTCCGTGTCAAGAACACGTTCGGGAAGGACTATCTGCTTTACGGGCAGGCGGTCAAGCCGCCGAAAACGGGAGCGGGAACGACGGTCTACGACTATGTGCAGACGCGTTTCGGAGGGAAAGATCGCGTGGAAGGGACGGCAGAGTTTGACGACGCGGTCGTGACGGCATACAGGTATGGCGATAAGATCGGCGTTTTCATCGCAAACGTCACAAGCGAGCCGCTTTCCCTGAAATTCATCTTGAATGCCTTGCGCGATTATGGGATGGAAAACGGTACGGTCACTCTGATCGACGGGAAGGGGACGAGCCGCCTTTCGGAGATCAGAAACGGAAAAGCTGCCGTCGATCTCAGCATATCCGCTTACGAGGTCGTGCTTCTGGAAATCGGATAAGGAGGCTACTATGAAGATAAAGAAAATCGCGGCGTTCCTGATGCCCCTTACGCTCGTCTGTTCGGCAGTCGCTTGCGCGGGCTGTGCCGATACCGAAGGGGAATATTACGAGGAGATTTATTCTAATCCGCTCGAGGGCGTCGATCTGGGCGGATACGATACGCTCACATTGGCGGAAGAAGGGGACGCCGTCACGCTGGAAAACGAAAACGTGCGGCTTGTCCTCGACCGCGCGACGGGCGGGATAAGGGAACTTGCGAACAAACAGAGCGCGCTGTATCTCGTTCGGGATTCGGACGGCGAGCCGCTGACCGTCCTCAGACGGAGCGGCGAGCATCTGACGGGATACGAAACGTTCGAATACGACGGGATCCGCGAAGACGGCCGCGTCGGGGCGCGCCTTGTCTGGGGGTTCTCGGACGGGCTGACGGTCCGCGCGGAAGTCTCTTTGTCAGAATCCGCCGAGGAAGCGGTGTTCCGTCTCGGATATGAGGGGAACGACGCGTCCGATCCCGTGCTGTGCGTGGAATATCCCGTGTTATGCCACGTCGGTTCTCTGTACGAAGGGGAGAGCGATTATCTGTTGCATCCTTTCGCGACGGGATACCTCTTTCAGAATCCCGTGGAAAATTTTGACGGGGAGACGTTTGCGGGGATCACGCGCGAATACGGGCTTTATCCGTCGGGTTGGGAGTGCCCCATGCAGTTTTACGCGTATTATTCCCGCGGGATCGGCGGGTTCGAGATCATGACGCGCGACGGCGGGAATACCATAAAGAGCTTTCCCGTCGTTGCCGACGACGTCGGTCTGCGCGCGTCCGTATGGCATTATCCCGACGATCCTTCTCAGCAGGCGGCGGAGTTCGGTTACGATATCTCCGTCGGCAATCTCACGGAAGGAACGTGGTACGAGGCGGCGGAAAAGTATCGGGACTGGGCGACGGAGCAGAGCTGGGCGACGGAAAAGGGCAAACTCTCCGAACGGACGGACATCGACAGGACGTTTTACGAGGAAGTCGTCGCCTGCAATTTCAACTTTCCGTATCATCTCGTATACGGCGAAGCGGAACAGCGCGAACTATATGAAAAGATGCGCGAAAACGCGGGCGGAAAGCTGTTCAACGTGTTTTTCGCGGACGACGATCGGGTGATCGACCTTTCCAAGGAATACGGCGATTATTTCGTGCGGTTCGAGTTTCCCGATTTTCATTCGGTGACGACCGCCGAACAGAACCCCGCCGAATGGAAGACGGCGATCCGGAACGCGGACGACGGGTATGCGGCGTATTGGCTGAACGGAACGCAGCAGTTTTACGAATGCGCCTCCTGCGAAGACTATCTGTCCCGTTTTGCGGAAAAAGAGCAGGGATGGTACGACCGTTACGGCGTGAGCGGGTATTATCACGACGTCGGGATCGCCGCCGTTCACCCCAAGCAGTGTTACGACAGCTCGCATCCGCACGGCACGCGCGTCAACATCGTGGAAGAATGTCTTGCACAGATGGCGTTGACCAAAGAGATCGGACAAAGGAACGGCGCAAATATTTACGGGCAGGAACTCATTTTCGAGCAGATGCTGCCCTATCTGGATTTTTATCAGGCGCGCGGCAACGCCGAAGAGCTCGGCTTTATGGAAAACGACCGCATCCGCCCGCTTATCGAAGGGGGTGTGTGCGAAAAGGTATGCCTGTTCGACTATGTCTACGGCGCATACGGCGCAAAGCGGCTGGACGGGTATCTGTACGCCGACGAACTTCTCGGCGAAAGCTATTACCACATCGCCGCCTATACCGCGCTCAACGGCGGGATCCCCGAATACAATTATGAATTTGTGCAGAACGGGGAATATCTTCAACCGCAGGAACACAGCGCGGAGATGATGTCTTTCCTCGGCGTGCTTGCAAAGGTGAAACAGACGTACGGAAAACAGTATCTCGTTTACGGCGAAATGGTCAAACCTCCCGAAACGGGCGCGGGCGAGATCGAATACGATTATATCCAGCAGCGATTTTCGGACGGAACGGACGGGGGCGTCGCCGTATTCGGCAAGACGGTGACGTCGGCGTTCCGTTACGGAGAGAAGATCGGCATTTTCATCTGCAATCCCACAAAAGAAGCGCAATCGCTCAAATTCGTCGTGAACGCGTTGCGGGATTACGGGATCGCGGACGGGGACGTCACGCTGTCGGACGGCGAGGGGACGAAGGCGTTTTCTTCCGTCAGAGACGGAAAACTGCGCGTTGCGCTCGATCTTGAGCCGAGAGAGGTCGTGATGCTGGAGGTGTCGGCATGACGGGAAAGGTTTTTGTTCTCGGCAGCATCAACGCCGACTATGTCATGACGACCGATCGTATCCCGAAAGCGGGAGAATCGGTCATGGGAAAACAGTTTCAGGTCAATCAGGGCGGCAAGGGCGCCAATCAGGCGGTCGCCTGCGCAAAGCTGGGCTGCCCGTGCGAACTGATCGGCGCCGTGGGGAGCGACGCGGTCTCTCAGGTCCTGCTCTCTTCGGTCTCCTCGTACGGTGTGGAGACGCGGGCGGTCCGCCGCCTCAAAGGCGCGTCGGGGGCGTGTATGATCGTCTTGGACGAGCGGGAAAAAGAGAATTATCTTCTGGTCGCGCCCGGGGCTAACGATAAAGTGGATGCGAAATTTGTCTGTTCTTATCTCCGCGCCAATGCGAAGAGGGGAGATATCTTCATCACGCAGCTCGAAGTCAACCGCAACGCGGTATCCGCCGCCTGCCGCACGGCGAAAGAGGCGGGAATGTACGTCATTCTCAATCCCGCGCCCGCCGCGCCGATCGGGGAAGAGATCCTCTCCTTTGTCGATCTTGTCGTCCCCAACGAAACGGAAGCGGAATTTCTGACGGGGAAGGCGGTCGCGACGGAAGAGGACGCACGTTCGGCGTATCTTGTCTTTGCAAAATACGGCGTCGGAAAAATGATCGTTACGCTCGGCGCGCGCGGCTGCGTTTACGCCGATGCGGAAGGCGTGCGGTTTTTCCCTGCCGTAAAGACGGCGGCGGTCGATCCGACTTCCGCGGGCGACACCTTCATCGGCGCGATCGCGGCGCGGCTCTGCCGCGGCGAAAGCGCGGGGAAGGCGATCCCCTATGCGGCGCTCTGTTCGGCGGTCACCGTTTCCAGACGGGGCGCGGCGGGATCCGTCCCGACCGAAGCGGAAATAGAAAAAATTCTTGACGGAAAGGAGGCTTGTGATGTTCGATCGCTTACCTTATGAACTCGGAGCGGAAACGCGGGTGATCTCTGCGGAGAACCCGACGGGAGAGAAGGGCGGCGCGTGCCGCGCAGACCTTTCGGACAGTCCCGATAATTATTGGAGCAGAAACGCGCGGGAAAAGGGCTGGAAAGTGCGCCCGTTCATCGTCGTCCCGAAAAAGACGGTCGTCCTTCTCGCGGATATCGCGGGGCCCGGCGTCATTCGTCAGATCTTTCTGACGAGCGACAAAGAGCGCTTTTCCGAACTCGTCGTGAGGATGTACTGGGACGGGGAAAAGACGCCTTCGGTCGAGTGTCCGCTCGGCGCGTTTTTCTGCATGGGGCATGACAACAGAAAGCATAACGTCTATTCTCTGCCCGTCGTCGTCGCGCCGCATACGGGATGCAACTGCTATTGGCCGATGCCCTTCCGCCGACACGCGCGCATTGAGATCGAAAATCAGGGCGATTCGGACGCGCGGATCCTCGCCTATAAGATATTTTACCGCCGCGAAGAAGTCGGGGCGGAGGCGGGGTATTTCCATGCGCAGTACCGCCGCAGTCAGACGCGCGCCGATCACCCCGAACACGTCATTTTAGACGGCGTGAAGGGAAAGGGAGCATACGTCGGGACCTATCTCGCCTGGACGGTCCTGTCCTCGGGATGGTGGGGCGAAGGCGAGGTGAAATTTTACCTTGACGGCGACAGGGAATACCCGACGATCGCAGATAACGGCACGGAAGATTATTTCGGCGGCGCGTGGAATTTCGGCGGATACGGCGTTTTGAAGGATTCTCCCGAGCAGGTCTTCCATGCGCCTTATATCGGTCTTCCGCTTGCGGAGACCTCATCGTCGTACGGGCCTAAACAGATCGGGATGTATCGCTTTCATATTCCCGACGCGATCGGGTTCCGCGAGGAGATCAGGGTAACGGTGCAGACGCTCGGCTGGCCGCAGGGCGAAAAATACAAATACAATTCGGAAGACGTCGCATCCGTTGCCTTTTGGTATCAGACGGAACCGCACGCTCCCTTTCCGCCGCTCCCCGACGTTTTGGCGAGACGGGAGAGATAAAAACGGTTATGGCTTCGCGTATGACAAAGCAACTTCCCCCCTATGCCTTGAAAAACATTCTTCATACGTGAATCTCCATAGATCTCCGCATTTTTGCGGAAAAAAGAGAAGGCGAAAGCCTTCTCTTTTTTGTTTCTATTGGTGAATTATACTATTAAGTGCAACAGATGAGGGGGAAAAAAGTAGTTCATACAAATCTGTGGTAAAATAGAGTTGCGAAACCAATTTACGCCAAAGGAGATCTGTATGAACT
>CALVLH010000001.1 GCA_944336975.1 uncultured Clostridia bacterium | reverse complement strand
GTACGCATGGAAGCATCTGCAAATCCCTTTTGCATAAATTCCTCTTTTGCACACTCCAGAATCTGCCCTACCGCTTCTTCATCCTTAAACTTCATTCATTACCTCCGATAACATCGTTATTATAACACCGTTATCTTATTCTGTCAACAGAATTTAGGGTAAGTGAATATATAATTTTTCTTGCACAAAGAATCAAACAAGGTTCAAGTACTGTTTTTACTCAAAAACAGGTAAAAGACAGCATAAAATCGAAACCCATTTTTACGAAGCCAAAAAGCCGCGTTTTTGCTCGAAAAGCAACAAAAGGCCCTGAAAAACTCATCGTTTTTCAGGGCTTTTGCCGTGGACAGCATTTTTATCCACGAAACATGGTGCGGACGAAGGGACTTGCGCCTTTGGCGGCGCGCCCCGATCAACAGCACACCGTGCTGTTGAGTTTGCGTTTCCTTCTCTCCTGTCCCCCTGCCTCTTCGCCGCAAACGAATCGCTCCCGCGATTCTCTCCACCCTCAAGTCCCTTCGCGTGTTCGGTACAAAAAAACTCGGACAGGCGTTTGCCTGTCCGAGTTTTTTTGGTGCGGACGAAGGGACTTGAACCCCCATGGTCTCCCACAGGAACCTGAAACCTGCGCGTCTGCCAATTTCGCCACGTCCGCATTCTTCCCTGATTTTTACACGGCGGGATCACCGAGGCGGAGCTTTACGCTTGATCCGCGTTCCATTCCGTCTTCTGAACGGATGCGCCTGCATTTCCATCGATCAGCCAGACCTTCCCTTCCCCGAGCGCCTTGTACGGCTCTCCGTCTCGAAATTCAAGGGCGGCTTTATTCTCAATGCCCCAAGCGCGACATTTATTATACAACACTATTTTATCAAAGTCAAGCGTTCTTTCATTATAATGCGGAGAAATTTTTCCTTTTATCCAACCGAGTCCGTCATAAATATGGTATTCCCCTTCTACGACCGAATCGGAATACATCTGTTCGAACCAGCAGATCGCCCCCGCCGACAGCCCGCACAGCAGCTTGCCCTGCTCGTACGCCTCGAGCAGAAGCGGCGTCAACCCCGTTTGTTCCCAGTGATGCAGCATAAAGACGGTATCCCCGCCGCCCACATAGATGAAATCCGCCTTCGCGATCTTGACGCGCAATTTCTCCGGATCGACCTCGCGGTTGACCGTCAGGGCGACGTCCGTCTTGATATCGAACAACCCCGTGTATACCTTATGAAAGGTATTATAATACGGCATACAGTCGTGGCTTGCCGTGGGAATGAACAGGCCGCAGGCGCGGCGATCGCCCGCCGCCCTCTTCGCTTCTTCCGCGATGTAGCGGTCAATCTCCAACGTTTCGCGGTCTTTCAACTCGCCGCCGCCGATACAGATGAGACGCTTTGTCATTCTCTCGCCTCGTCTGCGCTCTGTTCCGCCGCGGACGCGTCCGTTTCCCCGCCCGACGCGCCGATCCCGACAGTCCTGTCCACAGGTAACGAAAAAAGCACGCCGCCCGCTTCCGTCTTTAAGCCTGCCGCCTCGGAAAGCGCATTCATGATCGCAGTCTTCCCTTCGCGTTGAGCGAGAATGAGCAGGATCTCCGTCTCTTTCTGCAAGGAGATGCCGATAAACTGCTCCGCCTTGGAATTATTGACCGACCGTGCGCGGAGAATGGTACCGCCCGCCGCGCCGGCGGAACGCGCCGCCTCCATCGCGTCATCCACAAACCCCGCCGCTACTTCCGCTATGATGAGATCGTATTTTCTGTTTTCGTCTTTCATGACCTTTCTCCCGTCCACCGTTTTTTCCGTCGCCGCCGCGACGATGCCCTTTGCCACGATCTCCGAAATCGCCGAAAGCGGCAACGTGAAGGAGATCCCCCGCCCGACCAGGTACAGCGACATCCGCGTGCGGATCTCGCGCAGGATCGCCTCCTCGTCGCTCTCGGGGATGAGCGAGAACATGACCGATTTTTCCGTCGTGCCTATCCCGAGATAATCGAGCACGGCGGAACGTGCCGTTCCCGTCCCCGAAAAGACATGGTTCAAAGATACGGAAAAGTCGTTCAGAATTTCCGTGAGGCGTACCTCGTCTCCCGGATTGACGATGCTCACGAGCAATTTCACCCGATTGGGGCGGCGTTCGGGACGGGCGGTCGCTTTCTTCGCCGCGGCGAGGACTGCCGTTCCCATTCCCGCCTTTTTCGTCGTTTTTTCTTTGCGCACGTTATCCGACATATCAATCTACCTCGTATTCCAGTATGCTGTCCTCGACGGCGAGGAAGTTGCGTTTGATCTTCGACGTCTTTCTCTTATAGAGAATACCGAGGATCTGAATGGAGATGAGCGGCGTGAGCGCGACGAAGGAAACGCATCCGAACGCCTGCGTCATGATCGCCTCCGTGCCGCCGTTGAGCGCATAGCACGCGCCGATCGCCATGGGCAGCACGAAGGAAGAGACCATCGCGCCGCTCGCGACGCCGCCCGAGTCGAACGCGATACCCGTGAACAGCTTGGGCGTGAAAAAAGTCAGGATGAGCGCGATCGCATATCCCGGAATGAGGATCCACATGATGTTGATTCCCGTCAGGATGCGCAGCATGGCGAGGCCGAGGGACACGCTCACGCCCGCGCAAAGCCCCTTCTTCATGGCGGAAGAGGTGATCGCGCCTGCGGACATCCGTTCGACCTGCTTGTTGAGAACGTGCACGGCGGGTTCCGCCGCGACCACGAAATAACCGATGATCATCCCCACGGGAATGAGGAGCCAGCCGCCCCACAGTTTGGCGAGAGACTGTCCGATCTGCGAACCGACGGGCATGAACCCGACGTTCGCGCCCGTCAGAAAGAGAACGAGCCCGAAAAAGGTATATAAAAATCCGATGATGATCTTGACGATCTGCTTTTTATGGAAAGCGCGCGCCGCAAGCTGAAACAGCACAAAAAATACGAGGATGGGACTGATCGCGATCGCGACCTCCTTCCCGTAATCGACGAATCCGTGCAGATAGGCAAAGAATGCGCCCCGAGTATTTTCGATCACAACCGATTCGGACATCTCATAGGAGATCCCCTCTACCTGAAAGGCGATCCCGAGCACCAGGACGGCAATGATGGGCCCCACGCTGGACAGCGCGACGAGGCCGAAGGAGTCGTCCTGCCCTTTTTTATCGCTTCGGATGGACGCGACGCCCACGCCGAGCGCCATGATGAAGGGAACGGTCATCGGTCCCGTCGTGACGCCGCCCGAATCGAAGGACACCGCCCAGAAATCGTGCGGGACGAAAATGCTCAAAACAAACGCCGCGACGTAAAAGACGATGAGGAGCGCGGAAAGCGGAATGCGGAACACGATGCGCAGCATGGCGATCATGAGAAAGATCCCCACGCCGACCGCGACGGTCAGGATGAGGATATAATTATTGATGGCGGACACCTGTTCCGCGAGGATCTGCAGATCCGGCTCCGCGACCGTGACGATGATGCCGATGACGAAAGAGATGAGCGCGATGAGCCAGACCTTGCGCGTCCGCGTGACGGTCGAACCGATCTTTTCGCCGATGACGAGCATGGACATATCCGCGCCCAGCGTAAAACAGCCCATTCCGACGATCAGCAAAAACACGCCCACGGAGAAGAGGACAAACGTCCCCGAATCCAACGGCGCGATCGTAACGCTCAGCGCAAAGACGATGAGCGCAATGGGCAATATGGATGTCAGCGATTCGACGATTTTATCTCTTAACGCTTTTGTCATGCCGCCCTCCGCGGGCGCCCCGCAAGCGGGGCGCAATCAGAACAATCTTACTTTGTTGTATTTTTTCTCGATTTCGGAGATCTTGTCGATTCTGCGCTGGTGCTTCGCCTCGCCCGAGAAGGGAGTCGAAAGGAAAGTCCTGACCGTTTCCAGCGCCAGGTTGACGCCGATGAACCCGCCGCCGAGCGCAAGCACGTTCGCGTCGTTGTGTTCGCGCGTCATCTTCGCGAGATAAGGATCGGTGCAGAGCGCGCAACGGATCCCGGGCACTTTGTTCGCCGCGATGCTGATGCCGATGCCCGTCGTGCAGACGAATACCCCCTTCTCGCATTCCCCGCGCGCCACCGCTTCCGCGGCGCGGAGCGCAAAATCGGGATAATCGCACGAATCGAACGTCGTCGTTCCGAAGTCCACCGCTTCGTGTCCGTTTTCTTTGAGATACTTCACGATCTCGTTTTTGAGCGCAAGTCCGCCGTGATCGCTCGCCAATGCAATTTTCATCTTTTTTCCCTCCTGAATATTTCTTTCACTTTATCATATTTTTCCGACATTTTCAAGATTTTGTCGGTTTTTTCTTCGCGGTATTTTTCTTTTTCGCCGTTCCGCTCCCCGAAGCCTTCGCCGTCTTTGCGCCTCCTCCGCTCTTCGGGGACTTTGCCGACCTTGCGCCGACCGCACTTTTCGAAGTCCTAGCCGTGCTACCCGCCTTCCCTTTTTTCGCCGCGGCAGGCGCTTTTTTCGCCTTGGCGGGCGCGGCTCCCTCTCCCTCTTCGTTGCGGATGCCGAGCTTCTCGATGACGTACGGCATCGCCGCGCAGATCGCGCGGAGCGTTTCGCGGTACACGAGCACGTCCTGTCCGTACGGATCGGGGATCTCCCTGCCCGCGAGCGCGTACATACTCGTCACGTTGGAATACCGCGCAAGCTCGCGCCGCTGCGTCTCCGTCATGCAGACGACCGCTGTCGCCTCCGCGATCATCTTTTCCGTGAGCTGACGGGACGCGAATGCGGGGACGGGGATGTCCGCGTCGGACAGCACCGCCGCGCTCTTGGGATTGAGTCCGCTCCCCTCTTCCGCGCGCAATCCCGCGGAAGAGACGGAATACCAGCGGATCTTCCTCTTTTTCAGTTCGTCTTTAAGCACCGCCTCCGCCATGGGCGAACGGCAGGTATTGCCCGTACAGACGAAAATGATCTTCTTGCGTTTCATGTCAGTCCCCCCGGCAGGCCCTCGTCAGACGGTTGAGCACGCCGTCCATGACGCCTCCCTCCCCTTCGGGTCGGATCGCCACGATGAGCGTCGCCTTCGTTTCCCCGTCGCGCAGGGCGGCATACAGCCTCGCCGCCATTTCTTCGGGCGTACTTCCCAAATCGAGAACGTTCGCCCATGAAAGCGCACGCGCGTCGGCGGAAGAACACAGAAAATAGGGCGTGCCGCCCGCGGAAAGCTCTTCGCGGTATCTCCCGATCGCCGCTTCCCGCGCGTCACGTTCAAAATACGCCGTCTTGCAACGCGGCGAATAATGCTTGTACATCATGCCGGGGCTTTTGGGGCGCTCCCCTTCGTGCATGACGTAAACGCCGCAGTCCCCCGCCACTTCCGCGATCATCTCGCGCGTGACAAGTCCCGCGCGGAGGATCTGCGGGATGTCGCCCGTGCAGTCGAGCACCGTGCTTTCGATGCCGCCCGTACAGAAGCCGCCGTCCAGAATGAGCGGGATCTTTCCCGCGAAATCGTCGTAGACGTGCCGCGCGGACACGGGGCTGACGTGCTTGGATAAATTCGCGCTGGGCGCGACGATGGGAATGTCCACCGCGCGCAGGAACGCCTGCGCCGTCGGCGAGGACGGAACGCGGATGGACAGCGTATCGAGTCCGCACGATACAAAGCGGCTCACCTTCCCCGTCGAGGGATATACCATGGTCAACGGTCCGGGCAAAAACGCTTTGCGCAGTTTTTCCGCATACGGCGGCTCGCCGTCGATGAGCGACGAGAGGTCGTAATCGCGGTGGACGTGCGCGATGAGCGGGTTATCCGCAGGACGCCCCTTGACGGCGAACACCTTTTTCACCGCCTCGTCGTTGCGCGCGTCCGCCCCCAGCCCGTACACCGTTTCCGTATGAAAAGCGACCACTTCGCCCGAAAAGATCAGCCGTTTCGCGAGATCGAGCGCCTGCCCGTCCGCGGGTAAAATCTTCGTTTCCATATCGCGCCTTCTTTAATCGAAAGGAAGCTCTTCGTCGGGCGGAGGAACGTCGTCTCCTTCGGGCGGAACGTCCCCGTCCTGCGGCGGGAACGCCTGTTCCGCATCGGGATTTTCTTCCCATTCGGGGCGCTTGGGTTTGCCGTACTGCGGTTCTTCGTGCGGTTCGCCCTGCGCGTCCTCGTCCACGAATTTGGTGCTCTCGCCGATAAAGCGGAGCTGGATCCTGCCGCAACTGCCGTTTCTGTGCTTCGCGATGATGAGTTCCGCCGCGCCCTTAACGATCCCGCCCTTCTGCATCTCTTCGGGCGTCGCCGTCGCGTCGGGACGGTTGATGAACATGACGATGTCCGCGTCCTGCTCGATCGCGCCAGACTCTCTCAGGTCGGAAAGCTGCGGCTCCTTGGTCTGGATACGGCGCAACTGCGAGAGCGCGATGACGGGCACGTCCAATTCTTTTGCCATGATTTTCAGTTCGCGGGTGATGGACGCGATCTCCTGCTGACGGTTTTCCGCGCGATTGCCGCCCTTCTGACCGTCCTCCGCCTTGTCGCCCATGAGCTGGATATAGTCGATCATAATGAGATCGACCCCGCCCGCCGCCGTTTTCAGTCTGCGGCATTTGGAGAGGATCTCCGCGGGAGAGGTGCGCGAGGAATCGTCGATATAGATATGGCTCTTCTGCAACCGATCGCTCGCGATCATGAGGTTTTTCCAATCGCGCTGAACGAGCTTGCCCGAAAGCGCCTTCTCCATGCTCACGCCCGCGTGCGCGCAGAGCAGTCTCTGCACGATCTGCACGCGCGGCATTTCCAGCGAGAACACCGCGCACACCTTATGTTTGATGAGCGCGGCGTGCTCGACGATGTTCATCGCGAGCGACGTTTTCCCCATGCCGGGACGCGCCGCAAGGACGATGAGGTCGGAACGCTGCAAGCCGTTGGTGATGCGGTCGAGGTGACGGAAGCCCGTCTCGATGCCGCGGAAGGCGTTGGGATCCGCCTGGATGTTCTCGAATTTATGGAGCACTTCCTGAATGGCTTCCCCGTCCGCCATGCCTACGAGCGAAGAGCGGTCGCTCTGCTTGGAGATGTCGTAAACGCACTTTTCCGCAAAGGAAATGGCGGAGCGCTCTTCCGCGCCCTGCATGCTGTTCTCCACGATCTCCTTTGCCGCGCGGATGAGCTTGCGGTTGACCGAATCGCGCCGCACGATTTCGAGATAGTGTTTATAATTCGCCGAGGAGGGCGTGAGCTGAGCGAGTTCGGTGAGATAGACGATCCCGCCCGCGCGTTCCAGCTTTCCGTCCCGTTCCAGGCGGTCGGAAAGCGTGACGACGTCGACGGGCGTACGCGCCGCGTACACCGCCTTCATCGCCGTCAGGATCTCCTTGTGCGAGTCCTGATAGAAATCCTCCTCGCGGAGGGCTTCCAACAGGTCGGACTGAATTTCCGCGTCGATGATGATACAGCCGAGCAGGGCTGCTTCCGCGTCCAGATTGTGCGGCATCTGATTTGTTGCCATAATACTCCTTTTCTTTTGCGCGCTCTGCGCCTGCGCCGCGCACCGCAAGCAAAACACCCGCGGGCGGGCGGCGGACGGCGCACGCCGTTACATGAGCGATTCGAATTCTTCCAACGTCGAACGGAATTCCTCCATCGCGGTGCGGAAAGGCGCCTGCGTGGTGAGATCGACGCCCGCGATCTTCAGAAGGGACACGGGATCCGTCTTGCAGCCGCCCGAGAGGAATTCGAAATAATCCCTGACCGCGCTCTCCCCTTCTTTGAGGATGCGGTTCGCGATCGTGATCGCCGAGATGATGCCCGTCGCGTACTTGTACACATAGAAAGAGCGATAGAAATGCGGGATGCGCGCCCATTCGATCTCGATGTCCTTGTCGTGCACGACCGCGTCGCCGTAGTATTTCTGATTGAGCCCGTAATAGAGCGCGGACAGGTTGTCCTTGTTGAGCGGTTCGCCGCGCTCCGCCATCGCGTGCGCTTCCTGTTCGAACTGCGCGAAATGCGTCTGACGGAAGAGCGTCGTGCGGATCATATCCATGAAGTAGTTGAGCAGATATTTTTTGAGGTTTGCGTCCTCGGTCGTGTTTTTGAGATATTTGAGCAGAAGCACTTCGTTGACCGTGCTCGCCACTTCCGCGACGAAGATCTTATAGTCCGACTTCGCGAACGGCTGCGTGCGGTTGGAGAAATAAGAGTGGATGGAATGCCCCATCTCGTGCGCGATCGTGAACACGTCGTGCGTGGTCTGCTGATAGTTCAGAAGGACGAAGGGATGGATCCCGAAAATGCCGATGGAATACGCCCCGCTGCGCTTGCCTTCCGTCTCGCACACGTCGATCCAGCGCTCGTCTCTGCCCTTTTTGAGCAGAGAGACATATTCCTCCCCGAGCGGCGCAAGCCCCTTGACGACGAGATCGTACGCCTCCTCGTAGGTAAGTTTCAGCTCCGCGTTCTCCACGAGCGGGATATACAGGTCGTACATGTGCATCTCGTCATAGCCGAGCGCCTTCTTGCGGTCCGCGATGTAACGGTGCATGACGGGGCACGCCTCGTTGACGGAAGCGATGAGGTTCTCGTATACGCTGCGGTCGACGTCTTCGCCGAACAGCGCCATATCCAGGCACGATTCAAAGCCGCGCACGTTCTTATAGAAAATATCTTTCTTGACGTTTCCGTAATAGGTGGCCGCGAGCGTGTTGATGATCTTGCGGTAGGCGGAATAATAGAGCGAGAACACTTCCGCGCGCTTCTTCTGATCGCTTCCGCTCAGGATGACCGAATACAGGCCGTGCGTGATGGGTACCTTTTTCCCCTCGTATTCGATCTCGGGGAGATTGAGTTCGGCGTTGTCGAGCATGGTGAATACTTCCTGCGCCGTACCCATGACCTCGTCCGTCTGCGCGAGGATCTTCTCCTCCGCCTCGGAAAGGGTGTATTTCTTGCGCGCGATGATGCGGGAGATCACATAATCGTAATCTCTGAGCCGCTCGTCCTTGGCAAACGCCGCGAGCGTCTCGTCGGGAAGCGCGCTCAGTTCGGGCATGGCAAAGGAGGTCTCCGCCGAAACGCGCGTCGCGAGGTTCATGATCTTCGCCATGTAGGAGTTATACCTGGTCACGCGGACGTCCTCGTCATGGCGCATGAACGCGTACAGATAGACGCGCATCATGTCCGTTTCGAACGCCTCTTCCGCGCGGAAGTACGCGAGCACGTTCTCCGCCGTGTTCAGCGTTCCGCGGTACTTCGCGAAATCGATCTTTCCTTCCAGCTCCGCGAACCTCTTCTCCCATTCCTCGTCCCCCGAAAGGACGTCGGAGATCTTCCATTTGTATTTTTCCTGCACTTCGCTTCTTTCCATAAAAAACAAAAAACTCCTCGTTTAATTTTTGAAACTGTGGATGGGCGCGGGGATGAGTCCGCCGCGGCGGATGAATTTGCCTGCGTCCCCCGTATGGACGGGCATGACGGGCGCCCTGCCCAGAAGTCCGCCGAAACTCACCTGATCGCCCACCTTCTTGCCGTAAGCGGGGATCACGCGGACCGCGGTCGTCTTGTTGTTGATCATGCCGATCGCCGCCTCGTCCGCGATCATCGCGGCGATGGTCGTCGCGGGGGTATCGCCGGGAATGGCGATCATGTCCAGACCCACCGAGCATACGCACGTCATCGCTTCCAGCTTGTCGAGGCTGATCTTGCCCGCCTCCGCCGATTCGATCATGCCGATGTCCTCGGAAACGGGGATGAACGCGCCCGAAAGCCCGCCGACGCGCGACGAAGCCATGACGCCGCCCTTTTTGACCGCGTCGTTGAGCATGGCGAGCGCGGCGGTCGTGCCGTGACCGCCCACCACTTCGAGCCCTAACTCCTCTAAGATATGCGCGACGGAATCCCCCCGCGCGGGCGTGGGAGCGAGCGACAGATCGACGATGCCGAACCGCGCCGAAAGCCGTTTCGCCGCCTCTCTGGCGATGAGCTGACCCGCGCGCGTGATCTTAAACGCGGTGCGCTTGATCGTCTCCGCGGCGTCCGTGAGGTCCGCCTCGGGGATGAACGAGAGCGCGTGCTGCACGACGCCGGGACCGGATACGCCCACGTTGATGACCGTGTCCGCTTCGCCCACGCCGTGGAAGGCGCCCGCCATGAAGGGATTGTCCTCCACCGCGTTGCAGAATACCACGAGTTTCGCGCAGCCCTTGCCGTCCTCTTCCTTGGTGAGTTCCGCCGTCTTTTTCACGATCTCGCCCATCAGGCGCACGGCGTCCATATTGATGCCCGATTTGGACGAGCCGACGTTCACCGAGGAGCAAAGCCGATCGGTGGAAGCGAGCACTTCGGGAATGGTGCGGAGGAAGGTCTCCTCATAGTCGGACATCCCCTTGTGCACGAGCGCGGAATATCCGCCCAGAAAGTCGATGCCGAGCGTCTTTGCCGCCTTGTCGAGCGCAAGCCCGACGCGCGCGCTGTCCGCCGCGAAGGGCGCCGTGATGAGGGAAACGGGCGTGACCGATACCCTTTTGTTGACGATCGGGATCCCGTATTCCGCAGAGAGTTCTTCCGCAACTCTGACGAGATTTTCCGCCTTGGAGCAGACTTTATCGTACACCGCCTGCGCCGTCTTGTCCGCCGTCTCGCGGATACAGGGCAGCAAAGATATGCCCATCGTGACCGTGCGGATGTCGAGGTGCTCCTTTTCGATCATGTCGATCGTTTCCAATACGTCGAATTTATTGAACATGGCGCGCCCTCTTATACGTTGTGCATCGCGTAAAATATATCTTCATGCTGCAAGCGGACAGACATCCCGATGGATTTGCCCATTTCCTCGCACTCTTTGGCAAGCTCCGCGATCTTTTTCCCGCTGTCGGAAATATCCACGATCATGATCATCGCGAATTTGTCCCCCAGAATGGTCTGGGAGATGTCTTCGATGTTGACGTCGCGCTCCGCGAGGAAGCCGCTCACCTTTGCAATGATACCGCGCTTATCGGTACCCGTAACCGTTACTACTGCACGCATATTATTCTCCTTGCCCGCCGTCCGCAGACGCGGACGCGTCGATTTCGTATTCGATGAGCAGATTGCCCTGTAAGATCATCCTCGCCCGCGCCCCTTCGCGGAAGGGAGGGAAATCCTTTTCTCCGTCCACATAGATCTGACGGTTCATCGGCTCGTTCTTTTTTGCGTTGGGGATGAGAAATACCGCGACGTTGACGTCCACGCCGTCGTGCGTGATCCAGTTGTCGATCTCCGAAAAGGGAAGATCGGCATATTCCTTGAGCCCTGCCGAAATATAGCAGAGCATCTTGCAGTAAGCGCGGCTGCGCTTGAAGCTGATCCCCATGTACGGAAATGCAAAAAACAAATAGAGCGCCGTGATGATAGATGCTACCCAAATCACCCACGTCCCGTTCGGATCCGCATACGGGAGCGAAACGTAATAGACGATCAACGCCGCAAGCCCGACAAAATATGCCGCCGTGACCGCCCAGAATACCGAAAGAATACGGCGCTTTTGCCGCATCGCTTCCCAAAGATCTTCGTCAGAATACATCCTGATCATGTGTTGTCCTCTTTATAATCCGTCCTTATGTAAGTCCAGCCGCTCGCCTCGCGGCGGAACAGCTCGTACCTGTCCTCGTATTCCGCAAACATGAAGCCTTCATGCCCTTCCACTTCGAAATACTGCGGATATTGCGCCCGCGGCATAAATGCGGGCGTTTCGGGCGCGGACGCCCTCTCTTCGCGCGTGCTCTCCACGCGCTCTTCCCGTTTGTTTCCGCGTTCCCGCTTTTCCCGCTCCGCTTCTCCGCGCTCGCGGCGGGCAAGCTCGCGGCGACGCGCTTTCTCCCTTGCGCGGCTCGTCCAGCCGTACAGCGTAACCGCGGCGCACGCCGCGACGCCGATCCAGAAATAGGTGACGGCAAAGCCCTCGAAGGTATGAAAGCAAAGTTGCAACAGCCCGCAGACGACAAGATAGAGCGTCAGCAGGCGGATGCGGAAAAATTTCAGGATGCGGTATATGACTTTGAGCGCCGTCGCGACAAGACGAAAGAACAAGGCGATGAGCGCGCCGATCGCTTGAAAAATGATCAACTCTCTTCCTCCTTCCTCTTTCGTCCCGCAACGAGCGATCTATACGGCAATTTTATTCGGAAATGAACAGCACGCCCAGCGTATTCCTGCCGCAATGTCCCGTGATGACGGAACCCGCTACCGTTTCCAGGACTTCGTCGAACGCAAACATCTCCGCCACTTTGCATTTGGCGAAATTGACGAGTTCCGCGTCCGCGCAACTGTGCGTAACGAAGCAACGCGTCTTGTCGTACTTGGGATAAGACGCCTTCAGATCGTCAAGGTAGGTGCCGATGCACTTGATCATGTTCCCTTTGACCTTCGTCTTGACGGTAAGCTGTCCGTCCGTCATCGTGATGAGCGGATGGATCTTGAGGAGATTGGCGCCGTACATCGCCATGCGCGAACATCTGCCGCCTTTATAGAGATAATCAAGGCGGTCGGGAACGAAAGAGGTGTTGATTTTCGGCGCCAGCTTTTTCACAGTCGCCACGATCTCTTCTGCCGATTTCCCCTCGTCGCGCAGGTCCGCCGCCTTCATGACGAGAAGTCCCTGTCCGCTGGAAAGCGCCATGCTGTCCACGACGAACACCTTTCCTTCGAACGACTCGGAAGCCGTCCGCGCGAACGCGTGCGCGGAAGACGCCTTGGTCGAAATGCTGAAATGGATGACCGTTTTGCCCTCGTCGACAAATTTTTTGAAAAACTCCTCGTAATCGCCCACGCTCGGCGCGGCGGTCTTAGGCAATTCGTTCGTCTTTGCGACATATTCGAAAATATCCGAGGGCGTGATGTCGATCCCGTCGGAATAGGTCGTCGAACCTAAAATGACGTTGAGCGCCATGAGCGCGACGCCGCGTTTTGCCGCGTATTCCCCCAAGTCGCAGGTGCTGTCGGATGTGATCTGAATGTCCAAAATACTGTCCTCCTGTGTGAATATTTTTCTATGCCGACCTGCCGGTGAGGCGGGACGTGAATCCCTCCCACCAGCCGGTAAAACCCTTGATCGCTATTGCCCAGTCGGGCACCACGCCCACGACGTCCTCCGTGCGATAGCATCCCAAAATGCGCGAATCCTTGCTCACGGGACGGTTGTCTCCGAGGAAAAATATCTCCCCTTCCCCCACCGTGACTTCGGAAAAATCGAGCGTTTCGCCCGTGACGTAATCCTCTGCGAGGGCATAATAGTCCTCCGTTCCCGCGTCTTTGCGATAGACCACTCCGTCGCGGCAATAAACGCTGTCGCCCTCCGTGGCGATCAGGCGTTTGACGAGGAAATCCCCGCTCAGCCCGTCCTCCTCGCGATAGTCGCTCACGGAAAGGATGACGATGTCCCCGCGGCGCAATTCAAACGTGCGCGCGGCGTACACATAATCGCCGTCTTTGAGCGTATCGTACATGGAACTTCCCATGATCTTCACGCCGAAATGCCACATGTTCAGCCAGAGCAGGAAACACAAAAACAGCACGAGCAACGCGGAAACCGCGCCGATCGCGATCGCCGCGATCCGCTCCGAACTCTTTTTTTCGTTGAGCATTTTGGGTGCGTTCATTCCGTCTCCTCGCTCAGAACGCGTCGGACGCGCTTTTTCAGTTCGTCCGGGGTGAGCATGACGACGCGCCCGCAGGTACGGCAGCGGATCTTGTAATCCGCGCCCGTGCGGACGATTTCCCACGTCTTTCCGCCGCAGGGATGCGGCTTTTTCGTTTCAATGACGTCGCCGAGTTTCATAACTTTATAACCAGATGATGTTATTGAGGACAAATTTCCCTTCGCCGAGGAAGATGAGCGCGTCCACCTGCGTGAAATCGGAAAGCGGCGCGCCCGTGTCCGATTTGAATTCCTCGGGCGCAAACAGCTCTTTCTTCCACTTCCCGCCGCCGCTCACGGAAAAATCCGCCGTGTACAGCACCTTCTCGCCTTCCTCTTCCCGCACGAAGATCGCCTTGCAGGAAGTATCGCGCTCCGCATAGACGTCGAACTGAAGATTTGCCCCGTCCGGCGCGGCATAGCGCGGTTCTCCCACGCGGAAGGTGATGAGCCCGAGCTCGCAGGAGATCCCCGTGATCCCGCCGTATCCGGGAAGGAGCCTGAGCGCCGCGCTCGCGTCGTCGACGAAGCAGTCCGCGACCGCGCGCGTGCGCTGACGGTAGGGCGTAAACCCGTTTAGCCCGTCTTTGCGATCGTAGATCACGCGGCTGCGCGGGACGGTATTGCGGTATTTTTTCGTCAGCGGCACGCCTTTGATCTTGGACGTCACGCTGAAACCATTGGAGTAATTGACGAACGAATAGACGAGCGCCTTTTCGCTGCCCGCATACACACTGAACGGGACGGTGCAGGCGTTGTCTTCGATCTGCTCTTCGTCGGCAAGGAGCCGCGTCCATTCGCGCGAAGTACAGTCGGAGATCTCCTCGGTGAAAAAGATCCCGCAATCCACGATCTCTCCTCCCTCGTCAAACTTGCATTTCGCGACGAGATTGCCCTCCTCGTCCTCCCCGACGCTGACGTCCGCAAGTCCGCTCACGAATACCGAGCGGCCTTTGAGATATTTGTCGAGAAACAGGTTGAGATCGACCATCGTGTGCGACCCCATCAGCCCGTTCCCGCGCGAAGAGAACAAAATCGCCTTTTCCACGTCGGGATTGATGCGCTGAAAGGTATCGTAAGCGCGGTCATAATTGTTTTTTCTGTCGTTGATGGCGCAAAGGAGCAGAACGGGGCATTTCACATAAGGCGCGTAACTCTGAGAGTCCACTCCCGCGATGAAGCGGTGCCGCTCCTCGTCGAAGATCTTTTCCGGTTTTTCCCCGAATTTGTCCAGATCGCGGTATGCGAGCCACCCCGCCGCGCAGACGGGAATGATGCAGGAGAGGTCGGAATACGGGGCGATCTTCCAGAGGATCTCCCCACCCGTGCGGATCCCGATCGCGCCCACGCTCGTCACCTGCGGCATCTCGTGCAGGTATTTCACCGAATAGCGCGCGACCGCCGCCCATTCGTACCAGCTCGTCTCCTTTGCCGAACGGTCGGCAAATTCCATCGCGCGCCCCGCGCGCGCATAATTCGCATAATCGACGTCTTCGGGATAGACGGTGAACGTCTCCGTCCCGTCGTCGCCGCAGTAATCCACGCAAAGCACGGCATAGCCGCGCGAGGTGAATTTCTTCACCAGGTTCATATCGGCGGGAAGCCCCGCCTCGAACAGCATCATGACGGCGGGGTATTCCTCCGCTCCCGCGGGCGCGACAAAACGGGCAAAGATCTTCACCCTGCCCATTTCCGTCTTGCGGCCGTAATAATAAACTTCGCGGCAGACGAGCCCGTCCGCTTCCTCGCGGGAGATCTCCTCTTCGTTGAGAGGAAGGGATTCGTCGAAGTCCTTCCACAGCGTAACGGGAGTCAAAATGATGTTTGCCAAAGTCCACCTCACAGTCGGAATGCGCAAAATTTCCGCAGATCTGCGAAAAGCCTTTGCTTTTGCGCGATTTCTATGATATACTATTATACAACGACTTGCAAAAAAAAGCAAGCGTCTATCGGAGTGGAAGATATGGCTTTCTGTACCTTTTCCAAAGAGTTTTCCGCAAATATGTTCACGAGCGTGGAAAATCAGTTTATCACCAAGTATCTGCCGCAGGCGGACGGGGACGCCGTCCGCGCCTATCTCTACGGTCTCTATCTGTGCCAATGCGCGGACGAATTCGACGCCGCGGCGTGCGCAAAACTGCTCCGCATCGATCAAAAACGCCTCGTCGACATCTTCGAATTTTGGGAGGAATGCGATCTCGTGCACATCCTCTCCCGCGAGCCGCTCTATCTTCAATATCTGCCGGTCAACGCGGCGATCGGAAAACCCAAGACGGTGCGCGCGGAAAAATACGCCGAATTCAACCGCGAACTGTTCAAACTCATGCAAAAGGCGCAGAAAATGCTCAAACCTTACGAACAGCAGCGCATCCTCGAATTTCTGGAAAACACCCCCATGGAACAGCAGGCGTTCCTGCTCGTGACCGAGTACTGCATCAGAAAAGACGGCGATAAACTGTCCTGCTCTCACATCCTCAACAAGGCGAAAAAGCTCGCGGAAGAGCATAAATTCACCTATGAGCAGGTGGAACACGAACTCGCCGATTTCAACGCGCACGAAAAGGAGATCTCGCGCATCTTCACTCTGCTCGGCATCTACCGCAAGCCGCAGGAAAGCGATTACGATTACATCGACCGCTGGAACGCGTTCGGAACGGACATCCGCGCCGTGTACGAATGCGCCAAAATGCTCAAAAAGGGCTCCCTTTCCACGCTCGATCAGCTCGTGACCGAATTGCACGAAAAGGACGTACATACCCTTTCGGAAGCGAAAACCTATCTTGCCAGACGGGAAGAGCTTTCCTCGCTCGTGTTCAAGATCGCCCGCAAATTGGGCGTCAAAGTGGAAAATCCCCGTCCGTTCTCAGATTCCTATGCGGAAAAATGGACGGAACGCGGCTATGACGAGGCTAGCCTCGTCTCCGTCGCCGCGCTCTGCTTCAAATTCCGCTACGGCTTTGCCGAGATGGATTCCATGCTCGATTCCCTGTATGCGCAGGGCGTCGTGGACGGGCAGGGCGTGTCTGAGTTCTGCGCGGAACGCGAGGGGCAGTTCCGTGTTCTGCAAAAAATACAGAACGTGTGCGGCATGATCAAGAAAACGGGCTCCGCTTTGGACATGGTAGCCTCCTGGCGCAAATGGAACTTCTCGGACGAGATGATCCTCGAAGCGGCAAAGCGCAGCGCTTCCGCTTCCGCTCCCCTCTCCTATATGAACAAACTGCTCTCCGAATGGAAGCGCGCGGGTGCGTTCACAGTGAAAGCCATTCCCGAGGCGGCGGTCAACGCTTTGCCCCCCGCAGGCTATCGCTCGGAAGCGACCGTCGCCGCCGACAAACGCGCCGACCGAGAGCATTATTACGCCGTACTGCGCCAACGCGCGATCGCAAAGGCGGAACGCGCCGCCGAAACGGCAGACAGGGACGAAACGTTCCGCGCCGCGGATACCGCGCTCAAAAAGGGCGAGATCGACCTCGCCCGTGCGGAAGTGTTTGCGCCCGATACCGTACCCGAAATCAACGCGCGTCTCAAAGAATACGAGAAACAACGCAAAGTTGCCCTTTCCCGTCTCGGGCTTACGGAAGCAGACCTCACCCCCCGCTTTGCCTGCCCGAAATGCTCGGATACGGGATTCCTTCCCGACGGCAAACCGTGCGATTGCTATCATCCCGAATAAAAGCTGTTGGGAATACCGAACCGATCGCAGACACGCCGAATTTATCAATGTGATTTATAAACTTATCCGATCAACGCGCTTTATAAATTTGCTTTACCGACGTGATTTATGACGAAACGCTCCCCGCGAAATGGCGGGGAGCGTTAAATTTTTTCCGTTGAATTTTCAGCGTCATGAAGACCGAAACGCTTTTCAGCCCTTTTTTCCGTCTACGCTTCCATGCGGAACGGAATGAGCGAAAATACGTCACATCTTTTCAAAGACGGGGATATATTCAAGCGGCGCCTCGACGGTGATCCATTGCCCACCTTCGTAAACCTTCCCCTTGGCCCTCCATTTTCCTGCGGGAAGATAGAGCGTTTTTTCGCGCGCGTCCTCTTCCAGCACAGGCGCGACGAGCAATTTGTCGCCGAACATATACTGCCATTCCGCCTTCCAGCATTCGGGATCGTCGGGGAACTCATAGAACATCGGGCGCATGAGGGGCGAACCGTTGCGCGACGCCTCGCGGTTGAGCCGCATCAGATACGGCTTCATCTTTTCGCGCTCCTCGCAATACCCTTTGAGCACCTCATATACCTCTTCTCCGAACGACCAGATCTCGTTGGGAAGTCCCGAATGACACATCCCGCCGCCCCAATCGCGATCGTCCAATCCTTTCGGCGTATACGGTCCCTTATCTCCGTGCATCCGCAAGATGGGACAGTAAACGGAAAACTCGAACCAACGCAGGAGCAATTCCTTATACCCGGGAAGCGAGGTATCCACAAAGAATCCGCCCGTATCCGTCGTCCACCAGGGAATGCCCGCGACGCCCATATTCAGCCCCGCCGCAAACTGATCGCGCAGGGATTGGAAATTCCCGTAAATATCGCCCGACCACACGACGGTCGCGTATTTCTGCGAACCCACCCACGCACAGCGCAGGAGATTGCACACGTCCTTTTGCCCTGCGGCGGTCTGTCCGTCGTAAAACGCCTTCGCGTGCAGGCGGGGATAGATGTTGCCCGTGCGCAGAACGCTGCCGATGTGGTAACGGAAGTGATCATAATCGTATGCCACATACTCGGGCTCCGCCTCGTCCAGCCAATACATATCCACGCCGCAGTCCTGATAGTTGCGCTTGCAGATGTTCCAGACAAATTTCCGCGCCTCGGGATTGGTCGCATCGTAAATGACGGTATCGCCGAGGAAGTCGAAGCACTGCGGGCTCCCTTTTTCCGTACGGACGAGAAGCCCCTTTTCCTGCATGTCGGCGTAGTTTTCGCTCTTTCGGTCTACCGTCGGCCAGATCGATACCATGCACCTGACGCCGAGCTTTTTCAGTTCCGCGCACATCGCCTTAGGATCGGGCCAATATTTGGGATCAAAGCGGAAATCCCCCTGCCTCGTCCAATGGAAGAAGTCGATGACGATGACGTCCAACTTCACCCCGCGCCGCGCGTATTCCCGCGCGACGGCGATCACTTCCTCCTGCGTGCGGTAGCGCAGTTTGCACTGCCAGAGTCCGAGCACGTTTTCGGGCATGACGGGCGAACGCCCGACGACGGAGGTATAGATGCGCTCAATCTTTTTGGGAGTGTCGTCCGCGACGATCCAATAATCCATGTCGCGCGTGCGTTCGGCATGCCATTCCGTCTTGTTCTTGCCGAACGTACAGTTCCCGACGGCGGGATTGTTCCAGAGAAATCCATATCCCTTGCTGCTGATGTAAAAGGGAATGCTGATCTGCGAATTGCGCTGCGCAAGTTCAAGCGAACAGCCTTTCAGATTGAGATACCCGTCCTGATATTGTCCCATGCCGTAGACGCGCTCGTCATCGTCCGATTCAAAGCGCACGGTGAGCGAATAATCTTCCCCGTTCGGGCGAAATTCGCGCGCCATATATTTCATGGACGGCGAATGCGGCGTATCGATGTCGAACGCACGGTAATACTCGTTGAGGATCGGCTTTCCGTCGCGGTAAAAGGTGATATGTCCGCGATCGGTCACGCGCGCGGAGATCTTTCCGTTTTCGATGACGGCGGAATGCTCCCCGACCGTCACGACCGCGCGGGAAGCGCCGTATCCGAGCGCCCAGTCCTCCTTGGAAAAGGACGCGTTTTTCGTCGAACGGACGCGGAGCGCGTTTTCGCCCCACCCTTCGACGCGCACCGTTTCATAGCCGCGCCGATAGACGAGCACGTTTTTTTCTGCCTGCAATACCATATTCTTCCCTCCCGTTGTTCCTCATTATTATAACCGACGGACGCGTGTCAAGTCAATATCGGACAAGAAAAAATTATTGCCGAATTTTGAAAAATGCGACAATTATCGCTTGACTTGTGTACGAGTTTTATATATACTTATATAGCGTTGCGCGGGTATTTTGTGCCGCGCAGACGGACAAACGCTGCTATGGCTCAGCAGGTAGAGCACGTCCTTGGTAAGGACGAGGTCACCGGTTCAAATCCGGTTAGCAGCTCCATTCGGAAGCGCCGCAAGTTTTGCGGCACTTTTTGTTTTTTGCAAAAACATACGCTTTGACGGTAAGACTGAAAGAATCGTCCGACGGTTTTTCTACGACGAAGCGGACCGCACGGTCAAAGACTTCTGCGAAATTTACCCGTAATGACGGAACGCGCCCGAAACGGTTTTCGTCTTTGCGCATTCCGAAATTAAAATGAACGCCGCCCTTCGGAGAATCCGAAGGGCGGCGCCGCTTATGCCGTCGATATTCCGACCGCGGCGGGCCTGTCCGTTCTTTCGCGTCCGTCCGCTCTTTCGCGTCCGTCCGCCGCGCGGACGGCGCGGTCATAATTTCAGCGTTCCGAAAAGCGCGTCCGCTTCCTTGCGGTCGGGAATGGAAGCCTGCGCCCCGCGCCTGGTCACGGCGATCCCCGAGCACAGCGCGGCAAATTTTACCGCCTCTTCCGTATCGCATCCTTCCGCGAGCCGAACGGTCAGCGCGCCGCAGAAGGTATCGCCCGCCGCCGTGGTGTCGATCGCCTCGCCGACGTCGATACACGGTCCGCGGAACGTCCTTCCCTCGGATACATACAGAGAGCCGTCCGTCCCGAGCGTCACGAGCACGGCGCCCGCGCCCAGGCGGAGCAATTCCCTGCAACCCTCTTCCACGCCCTCTTTCCCGCTCATGAGCCTGAGCTCCTTGCGGTTGGGTGTGATCAGGTCGGCATAGCGAACGAACTCACGCGCCGCCGCATTGGCGGGCGCGGGATTGAATACGGTAAAAAGACCCCGCTCTTTGGCGATGCGAAGCGCGGCGCCCACGGCGGGAAGCGGATTTTCCAACTGCGTCATGAAATAATCCCCCCTCTTGGCGTCCGCGAGCAGACGTTCCGCGTCCGCTTCGCACACTTCGCCGTTCGCGCCTTCGTCCAGGATGATGCGATTGTCCCCGCCGATCACGGTGATGACGGCGACGCCCGTCGTGCGGTCCGCCCGCCTCACACGGGAAACGTCCGCCCCGACCGATTTCAGTCCCGTCAACAGCCGATCGCCGAATTCGTCTTTCCCCACGCAACCGCTCATCACGACGTCGCCGCCCAGATTGGCGCAGGCGTACGCCTGATTTGCGCCTTTTCCGCCCGGGGTAATCATGAAATCGCTCCCCTTGAGCGTTTCCCCCGATTCGGGCTGATAGGGCGCGCGGATCGTCAGATCCATGTTAAAACTTCCCAGAAGATAAATCCGTTTCATCTGCACCTCCGCCGTCATTATATCACAGACTCTCCGTTTTGTAAATACCCACATTGGGACGGGCAAAGCGATCTCTTCCCGATCGGACGGAACGCAGAAATCAGACCGAAGGCATATTTTTGCATTCCGTTCATAAAATAAAAGCGGCTCAAAGCCGCTTTTTTCATTTAGTCTTCTACGCCCTCGTTGAGCTTTGCGAGCAGCGCGTCGAGATCTTCGCCGTGAACGGCGACCGCCTCCGCGATCGTCTCGCCGTGCGCCATCGCACAGCCGAGGCAGTGCATTCCCGCAGAAAGAAGGATCTCCGCGGAATTGGGGTTGATTTCCAGACATTCCATGATCAGCGTATCCGCCGTGATTTTAGCCATAAATATAACTCCTTTTTTGCTTGTTATCGTTCTTATTATACCACAAAGCGCGCCCGTTTACAACGTTTTTCGCACCTGTTTGCGGGAAAAACTTTCTCTTCTTCCCGCGCCGTGTGGATAAGCGGAGAGTTGTCCACAGATGTCCACAGTTTCCGCGCCGACCTCGGGCATAACTGTACGGGAAAATGAAAAGATGTCGGAAGTTATCCACAATTTATCCACAAAATGAACGGTATTCTCCACAATTCGACAAAACATCGCGGAAACCGCCGCGAAATCATCCACAGCCTTCCACATTCGGAAATTTTTTCGGGAAGTGAGTTTTCGGGCGCAAAATCTGTTGACAAAAGCGGCGGAAACGGCTATAATGATTGAGCATTTGAAAAAACGCACCGTTAGCTAAGCTGGATATAGCGTCGGTCTACGGAACCGAAGGCCAGGAGTTCGAATCTCTTACGGTGCACCAAATGTTGAGAAGGACGCAAAAAGCGTCCTTTTTTCATGCCGCGAATCTCTTCCGCGGCGCCGCAGAACGTCTCCCTCAGCCCGATCATCGCCCGTTCGCGCCCCTCTTGCGTCCTATCAGAGAATGCCGTCCGTTAAATCATTGTTTCCCATATTGACAAACCGCCCCCGCTATGTTACAATGGATAAAAAGTTTAGGGAGAGAATACGATGAAAAAACTAGGCATGGCGATATTTTTAGCCGCTTTCCTCTTTGTACAGCTTATCTGTTTTACCGCGTGCAGCGGCTTCAATCCGGACCCCATGTACAACAAGACCTACGAATATACCGGCAAAGCGATGCCCATATATTGGGACGAAATGCACGGCGTGACGTACAACGACCTTGACGATCTTAAAAAGTCAAGGCGCGAGGTGTTGGAAAAATACTTCGATCAGGTCGATTGGGAGCTCACGAAAGAATCCTTCCGTGCGAACCAGTATTTCCCCATCGAACTGACCGACGAGGCGACGAAGAGCGTAGACGCGTTCATCGCGTTCATGGACAAAGCGTCGCAAAATGCCTTCGAGTGCGTTGACGGATTCAAATTCAAGATCGGAGCCGAAGCCGACGAGGTCGACGTAGAGATCGTCTACCCCAACGGCAAATCGCAGACGGTCAAGCTGCAAAACGGCGGCACGGTCGAGCCCGAGAAATTCAAAGGGATCCAGTTCGGCAGAGAGGGCGAAAACGGCACCGAGATCCAATTAGGACTGTGCCGAACGGGAAACAAGAATGTGGCGATGCACGCCCTCCTCTTTGATTCCTTCACGATGGAGCAGACGGAACAGACAGCCGTCAACACCATTTTCTATTATACCCTTATGGATGAAAACAACGTTCAGCTCATGGATATTGACCTCTATCCGGAATATACGGAAACGACAAACGCATAAAGGCTATTCCAATTTCAATCAAACGGGGCGGGATCGAACGATCCCGCCCCTTTCATCGTTCACCCGAATATCGGCTCAGATCGAGGAGCCGATCGCCCATGCGACCAGCACGATCCCCGAGATGCGCAGGACGACGCCGAACACCAACGTATAAAAGAGCCTGCGGCGTGCCGCGACGCGGTCCTCATTGAAACACCAATCATCGCAGACGATGCACTCATCCTTGCCGACCGAGAACGCCGCGACGCCTTTTTCCCTTCCGCGGTCGGGAAGCGCGGACATCTTCAAAAAGAGCGTATCCGCGTGCCCCTGCGGCACTTTGATGTTCGCCGTGACGCGCGCCGTGGAGCGGGAATATCCCTTGGTAAAAATGCCGAATATGCCGACGATCCAGAAGAACAGGCACCACACGAACCAAAGCGGCGAAGAAAATTCCGAGCGGCGAAGAACGGTAAAGCGAACCTCCCCGTTCTCATCTTCCCGCAGATCCGCGACATGAACGTCGCCTTCCCGCTTCATTTCGACGGGTTTTCCGTCCTGGAAAAATTCAAAGTCTTTTTTAAATTGAACATTCAGTTTCATACGGCGCCTCCTGCCCCCAGCCCGAATTCGGGATAGGAATAGAATACCCATACCGAAAGCAGAATGAACAACAGCGCAAATGCCACGCTGACGATCGTCCCGACGGGGCTTTTCCGATTTCGGCGCACGATCGCAAGGATGACCGACGTCAGCCCGAACGTCACGGCTAGCGCGCAACAAACGGGCAATGCGACCGAAAGCCACTGGTAAAGCGGCAGCAGAACGTCGGAGGGAGAAGTCTCGCCCAACCCCGTGAACAGAGCGCGGAAATCCTCCCGAAGCAACAAGAGTCCGAGCGTGGCAAACGTGACTGCGATCAGCATCAAGGTCATGAACACGACAAAAAACATCCACAACAGAGACATCGCCCAACCGACCAACGATAACATACTGATCGCCGCGCACAGCCAGCACAGCTTCCGCAATGTGACTCCTCCGCGATCGATCAGCCCCTGTCGATAAAGATAGCGTTCCATATCCTTTCACCTCTTGCCTACATTCTACCCCCTGTTTTCCCTTTTGTCAATAGGCTAAAATGATTTTGAACGAAAACGGGCGGTCGGCTTGCGCCGACCGCCCGTTTTCTTTACGATTGATACCCCTTCGGATTCATTGACTGCCATTTCCACAAAGATGCGCACATCTCGTCGATACCGAGCTTCGCTTCCCAGCCGAGTTCCCTTTTTGCCTTTTCGGCATTCGAGTAGCACGCCGCCACGTCGCCGTCCCTGCGGGGCTTGATGGAATAGGGCAATTTCTTTCCGCACGCTTTTTCAAACGCGTGGATGACGTCGAGCACGCTGTATCCCTTGCCCGTTCCCAGGTTGTAGGTATATACGCCGGGAGCGGAGATCTTTTCGATCGCCGCGACGTGACCTTTGGCAAGATCAACGACGTGGATATAGTCGCGGACGCCCGTGCCGTCGGGCGTGGGATAATCGTTCCCGAATACGCCGATCTCTTTGAGTTCGCCCACCGCGACCTTGGCGATATAGGGCGTAAGATTGTTGGGGATGCCCTGCGGATCCTCGCCGATCAGCCCGCTTTCGTGCGCGCCGACGGGATTGAAGTAGCGGAGCAGGACGATCTGCCATTCCGCGTCCGAAGCGTACACGTCGCGCAGGATCTGCTCCTGAAAGAGCTTGCTCGTGCCGTACGGATTGGTCGTCCCGCCCGTCCTGCACGTCTCATCGAGCGGCAGACGTTCGGGCGTGCCGTATACGGTCGCCGACGAGGAAAACACGATGCTCTTGCAGCCGTGCGCCTTCATGGTTTCCAGGAGCACGAGCGTGCCGTAGAGGTTATTGTCGTAATATTCGATGGGTTTGCGGCAGGATTCCCCGACCGCTTTCAGCCCTGCGAAATGGATGACGCAGTCGATCTTGTGTTCGGAAAAAATCTTTTCCATCGCCGCCCGATCGCGGATGTCCGCTTCGTACAGGGCGATCTTCTTTCCCGTGATCTTTTCCACCCGCCTGATGCTCTCGGGCGAGGAATTGTCGAAATTATCGACGACGACGACCTCGTGCCCGCTCTGCAACAACTCCACGCAAGTATGCGAACCGATATAGCCCGCGCCGCCCGTAACCAGAATTTTCATAATACCCTCCCTTTTCTGTCTATTCTATCATTCTTTTCCGATTTTTGCAACCGTAATTCCGTCCGCGACGGAAGCATCGTAAAACTGCGCGCGGTACCCCGTCGCCCGCTCGTATGCCTCGCCCACCGTGCGGCGGAAATCCTCCGCGGCGTCCGCGCGGACGATGGACACGGTACAGCCGCCGAAGCCCGCCCCCGTCATGCGCGACCCGAGGCAGGCGGGATGCGCCTGCGCCGCCGAAGCGAGCGCGTCGAGCTCCTTGCCCGTCACTTCATACAGATCGCGCAGAGACGCATGCGAAGCGCTGAGCAGTTTTCCGAGCCCGATAATATCCCCTCTCTTCATCGCATCCGCCGCGAGGTGAACGCGCTCACATTCCTCCGCGACGTGCTTTGCGCGGCGATATACGACCTCGGACAACAGCCCCTTGTGCGCTTCCAATTGCGCGGGAGCGATCTCGGCAAGACAGGACGCGCCCGTCACGGGAGCGAGCAGACTCAGCGCTTCCTCCGTCTGCGCGCGGCGCTCATTGTATTTGCTCTCGACCAGGCTGTGCGGCTTTTTGCAATCGGCGATGACGAGCGTATATTCGCCCAGTTCCAGCGGGACATACTCCCGCTCCAACGTCTTGCAATCGAGAAGGATGGCGCAGTCTTTCTTCCCGCAGGCGGAGGCATACTGATCCATGATGCCGCAATTCACGCCCGCAAATTCCCGTTCCGCCTTTTGCGCGAGCAGAGCGACTTCGACGGGATCGAATTTCTCTCCCGCGATGACCGCGAGCGCCGCGATCGTGGAGACCTCGATCGCCGCCGACGACGACAGCCCGCTCCCGAACGGAACGGTGCAATCCTGCACCATATCGCAACCGACGAGCTTATGCCCCGCGTTCTTCCACATGAGCGCGCTTCCCGCCTGATAATTGCCGTATTTGAGAGACCTGCCCGCTTCCAGATCGTCGACGGACAGCGACACGCGGTCGGGAATATCGGTGAAGGAGATGTTGATGCGGTCGGTGCCGTTCCTGCGCACATAGACCGCATTGCGCAGGGAAAGCGCCGCGGGGAAGACCTTTCCGCCGCAATAATCGACGTGCTCGCCGATGATGTTCACCCGTCCCGCCGCCGTCACGACGTATTCGTAATCTTTTTCGTCAAACATTTTCAAACCCCAATCCTTTCATAAATTCCGCCGTTTCGCGGTATGTTTTGAAGACAGCCGTATTTTTGAGGATGCGCTCGCATACGCTTCCGAGCTCCTCTTTCATCGCCTGAGACACCTGCTCCGCGCTCGGACGCGCGGGACAGAGCGCCCGCGTCTCTTCGTAGACCATGGAAAAATCGGAAAGTTCCTTGGGAAGCGTACGATCCGCCGCGATGCATTCCTCCACCTGCCTGAGCTGTTCTTCCAGCCTGCCTGGCAGAATGAACAGCCCCTGCGCCTCGATCAGCCCGATGGATTCCTTTTTGATGACATGAAATTCCGGATGCGCATGGAATACACCGTCGGGATACTGTTCGGAGGTGATGTTGTTGCGCAGGATGATGGTCATCTCGTACCCGCGCGCCGTCTTGACGACCGTCGGACTGATCGCGCTGTGCACGCCGTTTGCGTCGTAAGGGATGATGCCGCGCTCGCGGTCGCCGTATTCCGTCCACCCTTTGCGGATGATGTCGCACACCGCCGCGACGCAGTCGCGATCGACGCCCGTCACGCGGAGCGCCGTGCCGAACCAGTCGCACACGCCGATCTCCACGTCGGGATATTTCTCATGCTTCAACCCGATCGCGATCTTCGCCGTCTGCAAAGGAAGCGTTTCGCCGCCGCCCTGATAGTGATCGTGCGCGAGCACGCTCCCGCCGATGAGCGGCAGGGCCGCGTTGCATCCGATAAAATAATGCGGGAAAAGATCGACGAAATCCATCAGGCGGTAAAAGGTGCTTTTATCCACGTGCATGGGCGTATGCTCGCAGTTGACCGCAATGCCGTGCTGATAAAAATACCCGTAAGGGGAATATTGCCAAAACCAGTCCTGTCCGCCGAGTTTAAGCCCCACGGTGCGAAGCGTACGCTTCTGTCTGCCTCCGAATCCCTCGTTTTCGCGGCAAATGGTGCATTTGGGATAACCGCCCTTGGTACTGTTGCCGCTCGCCGCCTTTTTCGGATCGCGGAATTCCGGCTTCGCCTTGTTGATGGTGACGATGAGTCCGTTTTTCGCCGTGAATCTCGGATTTTTATCCAGTTTCTCCTTCTTGACATAGTCGCAGGCAACGCAATAACGGTAAAACCAATCGGTCGCCTCCGCCGAAGAGCGCGCCGCGCGGCGGAAAAACTCCTCTTCCACTTCCTTGGGCGAAAGCATGAGCGCCGCCGCAGCTCTGTCGGCGATCCCCTCCGCTTCCTGCGCCGTGAACAATCCTTCCTGCACGCACGCCTGCGTCAATTCGGACAGCAATTGCGCACCGCTCTCGCCGCCGTAAACCGCGCCTTCTTCTTTTGCATACGTTTCCGCGCCCACGGCGTCGAGTACGGCGTTGCGCGCATAGACGGCGTTGCGCGCGTCAAGTCCGAGATTTTCTTCCGCGTATGCGACCAAACGATCGACGGCGGCACTGATACGATCCATGTTTTCCCCTCCGAAATACGACTTTTTCCCCTTCACCGCCCCTGAAATCCCCTTGACAAGACAAAAAGACGATAACTTGTACCGCCTTCTTGCCATATTATAATAGGGGGAGTAAAGAAAATGCAATGGATGATTTTGGAACGTCCGAGAACCCTCAGGCGATATCCTTGATACGTTCCCTTGCGTTTCATCTGATAACAGTATACCTTTTTCCCCGCCGATTTGCAAGCAGACGATTGTCACGTTTCGGACATTTATTGACATAAATAACTTGACAGCTAAAATAGTTCCGTTTATAATAAACTAAACGGGAGGCAAGAAAATGATCGCGAAACAGGAGATATGGAACTATTCGGACGAGAGCCGCGTGTGGGTGGGAAAATACCGCAATTCGCACAATCTGCTGCACTGGCACTTCGATTGCGAACTGCTTTTCCTCGAAAAAGGACGCCTGGACGTATTCTGCGAGAGGAAAAAACATACGCTCACCGCGGGACACGGGCTGTTCGTCGACAGCGGACAGGTGCACTATATGCAGGCGCAGGAACCGAACACCGTCCTCATCGTCATCATCTTCAATTATAATATCCTGCAATCCTTTGCGGGAGAATATCAGCTCGCGGATCCTATCCTTTACGGCGCCTATCCCATTGCGGAGACCTATCGCGAACTGCGGCGCATCCTCACCGAGCGCAAGCCCTATTTCGGCGCGGAAGCGTCCTTTGTGCTCGGAAAACTGCTCATCGATATCTTCCGCGGCGAACTGCTCGTGAAGAAATCCCCCGACAAGACCGTTCAGATCTTCAAAAGCCTGCTCGAAGAGATGGGGAAAAATTACCGCTACTATACCTTCGAGGACGCCGTTGCCTTCATGGGGATGAGCCCCGCCTATTTTTCCCGCTATTTCAAAAAGATCACGGGATTTACCTTTTCGCAGTATCTCAATTTCGTGCGCGCCGACAACGCCGTGCGGCTTCTCCGCGAAGGCGGAGACCTTTCCGTCACCGAGCTCGCCGACCGATGCGGCTTTGCGACCGTGCGGAATTTTAACCGCATCTTCAAAGAGGCGACGGGATTCTCCCCCTCCCGCCTGCCCGAAGGGTTCACGCTCGACGAAAAATTTTCCTATCCGAGCGAAGAAAAATTCAATCCCACCCTCTTCGACTGCGAACTCATCGAATCGTCGCAACAGGAACAGAAAGACGCCTGACGGCGCGCGCGGAACCACCGCGCGCGTTTTTTTCATACGATGGATTATGGAACTTATACGTTATGACCGCGAAGCCGCGGTCCTTTATGCCAAACGCTGGGCGTTCGGGCGCAATCCCGATTATTACAATTTCGACCTCATCGGAGGGGACTGCACCAATTTCGCCTCACAATGCGTCTATGCGGGCAGCGGCGTGATGAACTTCACGCCCGTGACGGGCTGGTTTTACCGCTCCGCGGACGACCGCACCGCTTCGTGGACGGGCGTGGAATATCTCTACCGCTTTCTCACGCAGAACGAAGGCGCAGGCCCTTTCGCGAAAGAAGCGCCGCTCTGGGAGCTGGAGATCGGAGATCTCGTACAGCTCGGACGCGAAACGGGGGATTTTTACCATACGCCCGTCGTCGTGGGATTCCGCGGAAAGGACATTCTCGTCGCCGCGCACAGCTACGACGCCTATGCGCGCCCTCTCTCTTCCTATTCCTTCGCCCGCATACGCGGGCTTCACATCCTCGGCGCAAGGCGCTGAGCGCAAAGCAGGGGCGGCGCGCACGCGCCGTCCCTGTCTTCTGCATTTATTTGTCCTCGCCGACGTCGGGATCCTCTTCGATCTCCGTCATTCCGTCCAGCCTGCTCTTTTGCTCGGAATGCTTCATCTCGTTCGCCGTGCGGAACATGACGAACATATCCGCCGCGCCGTCATAGATGAAGGCGATCCCCGCGACGATCATGAGCACGCGGAGTGTCTCGAATGGGTTGCAGAGCACGATTATCGCAAGCACGAGCGTGAGCAGGGATACGATGAGCCCCGTCCACCAATACTTTGCGTTATGCCGATAGCTCTCCATCGCGTGCCCTGCTCCCGCAAAAGAGCGGAGCAGAAGGAGCACGCCGAACACGACCATGAGCACTTTCAGCGCGGAACCGGGCGCGATGAACAGCCACAGTGCCAACGCGATCTGAACGAATCCCAGCACGAAATCGGACATATCCGAAATACGCCGCACGAAATACCCCGCGATGCCGAAAATCCCGCTCAGCAGGAAAAGTACCCCCACAATCACGCACAGGATGCGCGACGAGCTTTCGGGAAGCGCGACAAGCAGGATCCCGACGATGATCGTCAGAAGAGACGAGACGAACGTCCCCCAGCGGACGCGCCCGAAAAATTCTTTTACTTTCAAAATCAACCTCTGCGCCTCGGGCGCATTTGTTTATTTTCTTATTTATACCCGCAAAAAACGCGCCTCAATCAACCGAGGCGCGTTTTTCCGTTCCCTTTCATTTCAGCATCGCGACGATCTGCTCTTTGGGGCGCACCCCGACGACCGCCGAACGCACCTTCCCTTTTTCCATGACGACGAGCGTGGGAATGCTCATCACGCGGAACTGTTCCGCAAGCGCGCGCTCCTCGTCGACGTTGACTTTCCCGATTTTAAGTTCGGGATGTTCCTTTGCCGTCTCTTCGAGGATCTGCCCCATCATGCGGCAGGGCATACACCACTCCGCCCAGAAATCGAGCAGGACGGGTTGATCGGATTCGAGCACTTCTTTTTTGAAATTGTTTTCGGTAACGTGAAATAAAGCCATACGGCACCTCCGTGTTTTTCTTTACGGTTCTATTATACCCGCAATCAAACGCGATCACCGTGACATTATCACACCTCTCTTTTCCGCAGCGGTTCAGGCGGTCTCCCGCGCGAGTTTTTGCAGCCGCGCCTCGTCGGCGATCTCGATCTTTCCGCGCGAGAGACGCACCATGCCCTCGTCCTGCAGATAGCGGAGCAGGCGGGTGACGACCTCGCGCGCGCTGCCGAGATGCGCCGCCAGCCTCTCGTGCGTGACCGTGACCGTCTTTCCGTCCGAAAGCGACGCTTCTTCGAGGAGCAGTTCCGCAAGGCGGGAATCCATTTTCTTGCCCAGGATCTCCTCCACCTTCCACATGACTTCGCTGAACCGCGAAGCCATCAGTTCGTTGACGTAATTCGCCGCAGGCGCGCTGTGTTCCGCTATGGGACGGAACGACTCCGTCGGGAGCACGATCACCTGCGTCTCCTCTTCCGCCTCCACGCGCACGGCAAATTGCAGGCTGCGGAACATACACGACGCGGACAGCAGGCAGATATCCCCCTCGAACAGGCGGTATAACGTGAGTTCTTTTCCCGTCTCCGTCACGGTATAGATGCGCAGTCTCCCGCTCTGCACGGCAAGCAGCCCCGCGCAGGAATCGCCGTTCTTGCCCGCCCGCTCATACGCGGACAGCTTCGCTTTCCGCGCGGCGCCTTCCAGCGCGCGGCGGTCGGATTCGTTCAGTTTTGCCCAGAAAGGGAAATATTCGGATAATGTCTGCATGGTCTTTCGCTCCGCGTTCGGTCCCGCTTATCTTATCATACTTGCAAGGTCCTGTCAACCCAATGTAAAAAAGCCGTCCCCGCGGACGGCTTTTTCTCACTGACTGAACGCGTCGAATTCACGGATGCGGTGAGAATCGATACTGTAAATGAGGTTGACCAGCTCATCGTCTCCGAAGGAGCTGTTGCGCCCCTCCTCGTATTCCGCGTCCACCCGTTCCTTCATCTTTGCGACGAGCGGGTCGTGTTTATCCACCTTGTGCTCGTCGGGCAGTTTATAATAGTCGTTGATCCAGAACGCGATGCCTGCCAGCCCGCTCGTCTTGTTGACGGAAACGCGCGCGGGGCGGTTGAGGATCTTCGCCGTGTCGAAGATGTTGTAGATCTCCTCGTCTTTGAGCATTCCGTCCGCATGGATGCCCGCTCTCGTGGAATTGAAGGCGCGGCCGACGAACGGGGTTTTGGGCGGCACGGGATAGTTGATCTCGCGCTCGAAATAGTCCGCGATGTCGGTGATCGCCGTGAAATCCATCCCGTCCATCGTACCGCGCAGGGAAGCATATTCCACCGCCATCGCTTCGAGCGGGCAGTTGCCCGTGCGCTCGCCGATCCCGAGCAGGGAGCAGTTGACGCCCGACGCCCCATACAGCCACGCCGTGGACGCGTTGGTGACCACCTTATAAAAATCGTTATGCCCGTGCCATTCGAGCAGTTCGTGCGGCACGCCCGCATAGTGATTGAGCCCGTACACGATCCCCTGCACGCTGCGGGGAAGCGACGTCCCGGGGAAGGATACCCCGAATCCCATCGTATCGCACATCCTCACCTTGATGGGGATCCCGCTCTCGCGCGAAAGCTGCATCAGCTGATAGGCAAACGGCACCACGAATCCGTAAAAATCGGCGCGGGTGATGTCCTCGAAATGGCAGCGCGGGCGGATGCCGTAAGAAAGCGCGCTCTTGACGATGCCGAGATATTTATCGAGCGCCTGACGGCGGGTGAGGTTCATCTTTTTGAAGATGTGATAGTCCGAACAGCTCACGAGAATGCCCGTTTCCGCTACACCCGCCTGCTTGACGAGCTCGAAATCCTTTTCGTTCGCGCGGATCCAGGTCGTGATCTCGGGGAATTTCAGCCCCGTATCCTGGCAGGCGCGGAGCGCGTCTTTGTCCTTCTTGGAATAGATGAAGAACTCCGACTGCCGCACGATCCCCTTGGGGCCGCCCAGACGCGCCATCAGCTTATACAGATCGACGATCTGCTTCACGGTGAACGGCGACGTGGACTGCTGCCCGTCGCGGAAGGTAGTGTCGGTGATCCAGATCTCCTCGGGGACGTTCATCGGGACGTTTCTGTGGTTGAAAGAGATCTTGGGAATGCTCTCGTAATCGAACATCTCGCGGAACAGTTCGGGCTGTTCCACGTCCTGCAACTCGTAATGGTAGACCTCGTCCTCCAACATATTGGTGCTCTTGTTGTAAAAAATCATAACTTCCTTCTCCGCGCGCGGGTATCCGCCCGCTGCGCTTTTTCAACAATTCATGTTTTATCATAACAAATCGGAAAAAAATTGTCAACTGGCGAAGGAGATTATACGCATTTTTTATTTCCGAAAGGGCAAAAAATTCGCCGTTTCTGTATAAATATTCATATTTTATGAATAAAATGGAAGACGGACGGACGATTTCGTTCGTCCGTCCGTCCCCCGAAGATTTTATGGAGATTGCTATCGATGTGTGAACTAATTCAACTTTTCTTTTCCTTCCGTTCCTTGCACGCGGAACAGCCGCCGCAGGACGAACAGTCGCATCCGCAGGAGGATTTCCCCTTCTTTCTGCGCACGATCGCTCCGATCGTCACGAGCGCCACAAACAGGACCGCCGCCGCGATGACGATGATCTCGATAGGCTGCATTATTCCGCCTCCTCTCCCCTGTTTACTTTATGCGAGACGGGGCGTCTTTTATTCCAAAGCACGATGAGCGCGATCGCGACCGCGAACGCCGCGGCATAGAGGAACGCCGTCCACCACCAACTCCCGATGACATAGATCATGGAAGCGACGATATAGGAAGTCACCAACCAGAAAAGGAGCGTCCACTTGAATTTCCCCTTGGGAAGTTCCGCTTTCGCCGTCGCCACCGCCGCAAAGCAGGGAATGGTCGTCATGTTGAACGCGATGAACGCGATGAGCGCGGGAACGGTGATGCCCGTCGCCTGCATCATGGAGACGGCTTCCGCCACCCCTTCGTCCATGCCGTCCATCAGGGCGAAGCCGAGGCACGCCGCGATCGTCCCGAACGTGGAAACGACGTTCTCTTTGGCGATCAGACCGTTGATCGCCGCCACCGCGAAGATCCAGCCGTATTGCGTAAGCTGCGAACCGAACCCGAGCGGCGTGAACAGCGGCTGAAGGAGCATTCCGACGCTCGCGAGGATGCTTTCGTTCATCTGCTCATCGTCGAGGTATCCCCACGCCCAGTTGAAGTGGGACAGGAACCAGACCAGAATGGTAGACACGAGAATAATGGTGAACGCCTTTTTGACGAAGTGCTTGAGTTTATCCCACAGGTGGATCATCAGCCCGCGGAACTGCGGAAGATGATACGCGGGCAGTTCCATGATAAACGGCGGAACATCGCCGCGCATGGTCGTCGAGCGCATAAGGATGACAGTCACGATCGCCGTCGCCATGCCGAGCAGGTACATCGAATAGGTGATGACGTCGGCATTTCCCGCGCCGAGCTGATAGATGATCGCGCCCGCGATCGCCGTCAGAATGGGCAGTTTCGCGCCGCAGGAAAAGAACGGGATGACGCGGATGGTCGCCGTGCGCTCCTTTTCGTCCGCGAGCGTCCGCGTGTTGATCATCGCGGGGAGCGAACAGCCGAAGCCCATGATCATGGGCATGAACGCCCTGCCCGAAAGCCCGAACTTACGGAAGATGCGATCGAGGATGAACGCAACGCGCGCCATATACCCCGTGTCTTCCAGAACGGAGAAAAACAGGAACAGGAGCAGGATCTGCGGCAGGAAGCCGAGCACCGCGAACAGACCGCCGAGACAGCCGTCCACGAGGAAGCCCGAAACCCACGCGGGAGACGAGGACAGCCAGCCTGCGGCAAGAGCGGAGACGCTGTCGAGCGCAAGCGAGAGCAGATTGGTGAGCATCACGCCCGGCGAATAGACTGCGCCGTCATAGAATACCGCCGCAAACTGCGCGCCGAAATTGATATATTCGCCGTCTGCCGTCATCAGCCCCAGCTCTTCCAGCGAGGGAAGGCGGAAGATGGCTCCGAGATAGAGAAAATCCTCCGAAAAGGTAAGATGAAAGACCGCGAAGAGGATAACGAGGAAAATAGGGATCCCCCAGATCCTGTGCGTCAACACACGGTCGATCCGATCGGACTTGGTGAGTTTTCCCCGTTCGGCATCCTTTTTGGTCAGAACGGAAGAAAAGTTCTGCGATATGTAGCGATAACGCGCGTCAGCGACGATCGCCTCGAAATCCGTCCCGAACGTATCGTCAGAAAAAGTCGCTTTGAACTCCTCCACCATCCGCACGAGTTCGGGGTGCATCTTCACCTCGATCTCGTCCGTCTCGCTCAGTTTGACCGCGTGGAAGAGCGGCGCGGAGACCTTTTGCCCCTCCAGCGCGATGGTCACGTCGCGGATGAGATGCGCGAGCGGCGAATCGCGGAGCACCGTCTCGCCCCGTCTCGCCTTTTCGCTCGCGCGATAGGCGCGGTCCATGAGTTCCGCGATCCCCTTGCCTTTGAGCGCCGAAATCTCCACGACGGGCACGCCCATCTTCTTTTCCAGCGCCTTCGCGTCGATCGCGTCGCCGTTCTTCTCCACCGCGTCCATCATGTTCAGTGCGATGACGAGCGGGACGTCGATCTCCATGAGCTGCGTCGTGAGATAGAGATTTCTCTCGAGGTTGGTCGCGTCCACGATGTTGATGACGCAGTCGGGGCGTTCGTCCAAAATGAAATTGCGGGAGATCACCTCTTCCGGCGTATAGGGAGAAAGCGAATAAATCCCAGGAAGATCGACGACGGAAACGGGTTCGGGACAGCGCTTATACGTTCCCTCCCGCTTGTCGACGGTGACGCCCGGCCAGTTCCCGACATAAGCCGTGGAACCCGTCAGCGCGTTGAACAGCGTCGTCTTACCGCAGTTCGGGTTTCCCGCCAAGGCAAATTTCTTCATTTTTCCACCTCCATGGTCACGCAGGCGGCTTCCGTCTTGCGCAAAGTGAGTTCATAGCCTCGGATCGTCACTTCCAGCGGATCGCCGAGCGGAGCTTTTTTCCGTAGCAGCACTTCCGCGCCGGGCGTGACTCCCATGTCGAACAGTCTGCGCCGCAAGCGCCCTTCTCCCGAGACGGATACGATCTTTCCCGCCTCTCCGATGTTGAATTCGTCCAACGTTTTTTTCATATTGCCACTCCTTATATTCTTATCCCGTACCTCATCACGCAACGAAAATGTGCATGGATACGTTTCTGTCCAGCGCGAGTCTGCCGTCCTTTACGATGCAGACGACGTTCCCGCCCGTGGATGAGACCACCGTGATCGTCGCTCCCGATAAGATTCCGAGATTGGCGAGATGTTTTTTCGTCTTGTCGTCGGATACGATCTTGACGACTTTCATTTCCTGCCCCACGGGGGCAAATACCAAAGGCATGATTTTTTTCTCCTTGCCGAAAACGCGCTGTCCGCGCTTTCGCATTTTAGTTCGCTTGTGCGAACTACGCTCTTGCAAATAACGCATCCGGTTCGCATAAACGAACTTAATGCGCCGATAAAAACGCAGGTCTCCCATCGCGTTTACGGTCGTATTATATCACATCCTAAGAGTGCTGTCAAACGTTCGCATAGGCGAACACGAAATTTTTTTCCGAAAAAACAAAAAAATATTTTGAAAACGACAGAGTCGGCTCGAAGTTCAGGAACAGAAGAACCGCCGAACCGACTCGGGCAAACATACTTGACCGACCGACAAGAAAATGCCGCCGCGGAGCATTCCGCGGCGGCGTGATTTATTCGCTCAGATCGCGATAGAACTTCCAGAGCGCCTCTTCTGTGGGGAACACGGCGACGTACATCTGATCGCCCATGGCGGGAGCGAGCGCGGGCGGAATCCGCTCCACCATGCGCATATTCGCACCGTATTCGTGCATGACATATTCGTGCGACATACGGAAATTTTTCCCGTCGCGGCGCCCCATGTAAGCGCAGAAGCTCTTTTCCCCGCGCGGAAGCGCATTGACGTGGTCGAAGGCGATCATATCCGCCCAGATCTTGTAGACGTCGACGCTGTTGGCGAAATTCATCATATCGGGAGAATAGCCGCCGCAGGGGCGCATGTTCACTTCCAACGCGACGACCTCCCCTTTCCTGCCGAGATGACAGTCCTGCGTGAGGCGGAAAAACTCGAAATGCACGAAGCGGCTCCTGACGCCGAAACTCTTCAGAGTATCCCTTCCGCGCTTGCGTACGTCGGGCGAAAGTTCCTTCACGATATAATAGATGCTGTTGTCGTGCGTATTGACCACGTCCATGATCGAATTGGGTGTGACGTTCCCTGTTTCGAACACGGGAGTTCCGGAAGAGTCCACGATCGCGTCGTAAGAACAGACCTCGCCGGGGACGTATTCTTCCATGATATACCCTTTGAGCTTTTGCGAAAGGAAGGTGCGCAGTTCATACTCGTCGGAAATGCGGTAGGTCGCATTCGCCCCCACGCCGTTGTCAGGCTTGACGACGACGGGATAGCCCACTTTCTGGATAAAGGCGAGACAGCCCGCGAGATCGTCCACGAGATGATAGCGCGCGACGGGGATCCCCGCTTCGCGATAATACGCTTTCATCTTGGATTTGTATTTGATGCGGTCCATATCCGCCGTGCGGAACCCGGTGCCGATGTTGAAGTCGTCGCGCAACTTCGCGTCCTGCTCCAGCCAATACTCGTTGTTGCTTTCCAGCCACTCGATCTTTCCGTATTTATAGGCGAAAAACGCGACGGCGCGATACACCTCGTCGTAATTTTCCAGGCTTCCGACCTTATAATATTCGGTCAGGGAATCTTTCAGTTGCGGCAAAAGTTTGTCGTAAGCGCAATCGCCCACGCCCAAAACGTTCATGCCGTTCTTTTTGAGTTCCGCGCAGAATCTCCAATAATTCGCGGGAAAATTCGGGGAAATAAACACAAAATTTTTCATACGGTTTCGTTCGGCTCCTCTCCTCGGGCGATGCCGAGGCATTCCATGAATGCGGGGATCTGTCTGCCCCAGGATCCCTCGTTGTGCGTTCCGCCGTCCACGACGCGGAAGGTGTGGGACACACCGCTCGCCAACAGTGCCGCGGCGCATTTTTTCAGTCCGCGTTTCTGCCTCGCGGGGTGCGTTTTCAGTTCTTCGCTCCCATAATCGACGTAGATGCGCGTGTGCGGCAGAAACTCGGCGGACAGAAGCATCCGTTCGCATTCGTCGGGATCCGCCCAAAGGCTGGGCGAAAGCGCGGCGGCGGCGGAAAACACCCCGTTATACGCCGTGATCGCATACAGCGACATCAGCCCACCCATCGAGCTCCCCGCGATGTAGGTATGCCTACGGTCTGACAGCGTGCAAAATTCCCCGTCGATCCGGGTCTTGAACTCCCCCGTCAGCCAATCCATATACGCTTTCCCCTTGCCGCGGGACTCCCAGCCCAGCCTTTTGACGGAAAAGGGAAAGGGCGAATATTCGCTCAGGCGGTCTTTCTTGTCGCACTCGACCGCCGCCACGATGAGCGGAGTCGCGTTCGCGGCGAGATATTCCCCCATTTTCCAGCTCTGCCCGTAGGCGGCGTCTTCGTCGAGAAAGAGATTGTGCCCGTCGAACATATACAGCACGGGATAGCGTTTCTCCCCGTCATAACCGTCGGGAAGCCATACATAAGCGCTTCGTCTCTGTTCTCCCGAGGGCGCAGGTACGGTCACGTCAAATTTTTTCAACATGATTTTATTATAAATGTTTTGCGTGTAATTGTCAATATGAAAAGAAAAAAAGCGGAAGAAAAAGGCGCGATCACAGCGCGCAAAGAAAATATGCGGCGACCGCTTGCCAGACGAGTCCCGCCAGGTTGACCGCCCAGAAATACCAATGCTTCGTCTTGTGGCGGAATGCGTTCATGCCGAGGAGCCCGCCGACGCTCCCCCCGAAAAAGGAAAGCCCGAGCAGCACCTTTTCGGGGATCCGCCATTCCCCGCGCCTCGCCCTGCCTTTATCCGAGCCGTAACAGATAAACGCGATGAGAGACATCGCCCCGCACGCACACAAAAATGCGATCAGATAAATATTCATCTTCTTCGTCCTTTCGCGCGGACGCCTCGCTCCTTTTCGCATATTGTACCCCTTTTGCCGTCCGTTTGTCAAGGCACGAAAAAAGGCGTTTTCGAAAAAACGCCCGAGCGAAAAATATTTCCACCAAAAATCAACTGTGTTTGGTATGAGAACGGAAGATGAGCGACATGAGGAAGGAAAACACGACGGCGGCGGATACGCCCGCGCTCGCCGCGGCGAGCGATCCCGTGAGCGCCTCATATAGTCCTTTCTGCGCGCCCCTCATCGCGCCGTTGGCGAGCAGATACCCGAACCCGCTGATGGGAACGGTCGCTCCCGCGCCCGCAAAATCGACGAGCGGCTGATACAGCCCCAGCGCCGTCAGCGCCACTCCGCCGAGCATGAAACAGACGAGGATCTTGCCCGACGTGAGATCGGTGAGATTGATGACCAACTGCGCACCCGCGCAGATGAGTCCGCCGACGCCGAACGCCTTGACGAACATCAAAAGGATTTCCCAAAGTTCCGACATAATTCCCCCTTACCGTTCCAGCGTGACCGCATGCGCGATACACGGAATGCTTTCCCCCTGCCCCGCAGACGTGGTGGAAAGAAGCGCACCCGTCGCGACGAACAGGATCTTTTTCAGGCTCCCCGCCATCATCTTGGCATGAAGATAGGAATTGAGCACGAGCGCCGAGCACCCCGCGCCGCTCCCGCCCTGAAATTCATCCTCGACGACGTTATAGACGATCTCGCCGCAATCCACATGATTCTGCGAGAGATCCAGCCCCTTTTCCCAGGTAAGATCTTTCAAAAGTCTGCTCCCCAGCGCGCCGAGATCGCCCGTCACGATGAGATCGAACTCCTCGGGCTCCTTCCGCGTACCGCGGAAATAGGTGAGGATGGTATCCGCCGCCGCGGGCGCCATCGCCGCGCCCATGTTGTTCACGTCGGTAACGCCGAAATCCACCACTTTCCCGAGCGTGGCGGACGTGATTTGCACCCCATCCCCCTCCGCCGCGACGAGCGAAGCGCCCGCGCCCGTCACCGTCCATTGCGATTGCGGCGGGCGCGTTGTTCCCAATTCGAGCGGATAGCGGTACTGCCGTTCCGCGGATGCGAAATGACTGCCCGTCGCCGCCACCGCGCGGCGGCAATATCCCCCGTCGACGAGCGCCGCCGCCACCGCAAGGCTCTCCGCCATCGTCGAACACGCGCCGTAAACGCCCAGAAAGGGCACGGAAAAATCGCGCGCGGCAAAACTCGCGGAAATGATCTGATTGAGCAGATCGCCCGAGACGATCATATCCACGTCCGCACGCCGCAGGTTTGCGTTTTTGATCGCCCCGTCGATGACGTGCGACAGCATCTTGCATTCCGCCTTTTCGTAAGTGGATTCGCCGAACATATCGTCCGAAAGCACCGTTTCGGCGTATCTGCCGATCACGCCTTCGCTCTCCTTCGTCCCCGCGACGGAACTCACCGCGACGATGCGCGGCCGGTTGCGGAAGACGATCGTCTGATGTTGCATATTCCCCTCCCTTTCAAAGCCCTAAGAGCCAATAGACGAGCCCGACCGCCGCGCCCGCGCTCACGCCGAAGACGATGATCGGCCCCGCGACGTTGAACATCTTTGCCGCCGTGCCGTAGACATATCCCTCCGTCTTGAATTCGATCGCGGGAGAGGCGACGGAATTGGCAAAGCCCGTGATGGGCACGATGCTCCCCGCGCCCGCGTTGCGCCCGATGCGGTCGTAAACGCCCAATCCCGTGAGCAATGTCCCGAGAAAGATGAGGATGACGGAGACCGTCCCCGCGAGCATATCGCCCGACAGCCCCGCAAGTTCCAGCATATAGCGCAGGAACTGCCCGATACAGCAAATGAAGCCGCCGACGAGGAACGCCCTGCCGCACGTCTTGAAATGCTTGGTCGGCGGCGCGAACGTATTGACGTATTCGATATAATTCCTGTTGTAGTTTTCCCTGCTTCTGCCCGTCATGTCCGTTCCCGAAGCTCCTCGCGAACGCAATCGGGGAAACAGGTCTCCCTCTCGTCCCTCGTCTTGCCGAGCGGATTCGCCTTGATCTTTTTCATACGAATACTTTGGGGAATTTTTCCTGCTTTTATACAGAAAAACGGGAGATCGCACGATCCCCCGCTATTTTTGCCGTTTTATTCAGTTTCTGCGGTAAATGCTCGCCGTGAAGGGCGGCAGATAAATATCGTTGAGGTTGCGCACCTGTCCCGTGAGCAGATCCGTCCCCTCCGCCTCTTCCACGCGGATGGTGCAATCGGTATCCGCGATGTTGATCGCGACGATGATCTTTTCTCCGTCCGCCTCGCGGACAAAGGAGAAGTTTCTGTTCATGATCGTCGTCTTCGCGTACGTCCCGTAACACAGCGCGCGGCTGCCCTGCCGTATTTTGGATAAAAGCGCGATCCGCTCGGAGATCTCGGGGTGCGCGGACTTGTCCAGCGCGTCGATGCACGGGCGCAGTTTGTAATCGAGATCGGATTTATCCCCCTCCGCGCCGAATTCCGAGCCGTAATAGACGCACGGAATGCCCGGCATGGTGAACAGCAAGGTATAGAGATTGAGCAGATTGCGCTTCTCCTTCAATGCCGTATATACGCGAACGACGTCGTGATTGTCGACAAAATTGAGCATCCGCTTGCCCGTATACAGCGCCCACGGCTGAGAGGAAAACAGGCGGGTGAGCGAGGATTCGATCTCGAAGAGGTTGTCGCAGTTGAACGCCGACACCATCCCCTTGAAACACTCGTAATTGGTGATGGAGTCCAGGCGCTCGGGGCTGATATTCTGTTGGAAGTTGCCGCAGTGGATGACCTCGCCGACGAGGAAGAAATCCTCCCTGCATTCGCGTACGGTACGGCGCAAAAGTTCCATGAACCAGGGCGGAAGGAGATAGCATACGTCCAGGCGCAGTCCGTCGATCCCGAATTCCGAGATCCAGAAGCGCACCGCGTCCATGAGGTATTTCTGCACGTCCCAATTGTCCAGGCGCAGTTTTACGAGCTCGGGATGACCTTCCCAATTCTCATAATCCAACCCGTCGTTATAGCGCGAATTGCCGAAAAAGTTGATGTTGAACCAAAATCTGTAATCGGTGCCCTCGCGCTTTTCGAGCACTTCGCGGAAGGGCGCGAACGCCCTGCCGACATGGTTGAACACGCCGTCGAGCACGACGCGGATGCCCGCCTCGTGGAACTGCTTCACGAGATCGCGAAATTCCTCATTGGTGCCGAGACGGCGGTCGACGCGATAAAAATCTATCGTATCGTATCCGTGCCGCTCGCTCTCGAACAGCGGATTGAACAGGACCGCCGTGACGCCGAGCGCTTTGAGGCGCGGGATCTCCGCTGCGATCTTGTCGAGACGGTGGCGCACTTCGCCGAAGTCGTTTTCGCGCTCGGCGCCGCAAAAGCCGAGCGGGTAGATCTGATAAAATGTACTTTCGTCAAACCACATATTGTGTTCTCCTCCGATGAGCTTACCCAAATATTGTACCATACGGCATAAAAAAATACAAGGGGCATTGGAAAATTTCCCCTTGATTTTTTTACAAAACCTCATAAAAAACGCACCTGCGGGCACTTTTGCCCTTTTTCGGCACAAAAAATCCCCTTCTTCTGCGCCCGTGCGGCTCTTTACGACGCCCGCGCGGACGTTTTTGCGCGGGATAAAACGAGGACGATCGCGGCGGTCGCGACGAAGACGGCGCCTTCGGTGAGGGGCATGACGATCCAGATCGCATCCGCGCCCGCGACGTCGGGCAAGACGAACAGCAGGACGCCGCTGAGCAAGATACCGCGCACAAAGGACATGATCCACGACAGAGCGGAACGCATGACCGATTGAAAATAATAGAGCGCGAACACGTTGAACGGCAGGAAGAAGAACGCCGCCGAATAGGCGCGGATGATCGGCGGAGCGATCTCCTCCACCTGCGGCGTGGTGGTCATGAACAGGCGCACGACGGGAAGAGGCGCGAGCTCGGTGACGAGAAGCGTCGCCGTCCCCACCGCGAGCGCCGTCAGCGCGCCCGCGACGATCGTCTTGCGGATCCGTCGAAAATTCCCTGCGCCGTAATTGACGGAAAATATCGGCTGAGCCGCCTGCCCCACGCCGTAAGAGAGCGCCTGCACGAGAAAAGCGACGTTTATGAGCACCCCGTAGACGGCGAGCGCGTCCTCGCCGAAATACGCCATGACACTGTTATTGAAGAGTACGCAGAGAACGCCGACGGAAAAATCGGTAGCAAAGGAAGCAAAGCCCGCAGACACGATCGCCCCCGTACGGCGGAAAAAGGCGGCAGGACGGGCAAAAGCCACCTTCCTGCGGCGGGTAAAAAAGTGAGAGATCAAAATCGCGAGCGCGATCGTCTGCCCCAGCGCCGTCGCCAGCCCAGCTCCCGCGATCCCCATGTCGCAGAAAAAGACGAAAAACCAGTCCCCGAATACGTTGAACGCCCCGCCGGAAAGCACGGCGGCGGTCGCAAGCGAAGGGTTGTCGTCGTTGCGGACGACGGCGGAGAGATACTGCCCGAACATGAACGACGGAACAGCAAGCGCGAGATAAAACGCATATTTCTTTGCCAGCTCCAACGTATCCCCGTTCCCGCCGAACAGGCGAAGAAGCGGCTCGGTAAAGACGAGCATCGCCGTCCAGACCACGGCGGTCAGAACGGCACAGCCGATCAGCGACACGGTGAAAAAGACGTTGCTTTCCTCCGCGTTTCCCCTGCCGCGCGCCACGCTCATGAGCACCGCGCCGCCGATCCCGAAGAGCAATCCCAAACTGTTGACGATGGTGAACACGGGCATGACGACCGCCAGCGCGGACGAACCCGCGGGCCCTTCGTACTGCCCGACCATGATCATATCGACGAGCGAATAGACAGACACGATGAGCGCGCTCCCCATGCAAGCAAGCAGATAGCGCGGAAAGATTTTTCCGATGCGGTCGTTGAGCAGATCCATATCCCCTCCGTAAAAGAAAAAACCGAACAAAACAACAGGCGCACCCGTCATCTTATCCGGTCCGTAACTGCGGTTAGTTCCCCTCCGATGAACGCCTTCATTATAACAGAGAGCGGGCGCGTTGTCAACGAAATCGCCGCCTTTCGCGGCTCAATCGAGGCGGTAGACGATCTCCACGCACTCTTCCGCCCTGATCTCGTCGGGGACGATCTCGGCGCGGGCGGAGGCAAACGCCGCGACCGCGCGCTCGCCGATCCTCAGCGGCGACGGCTGTACTCCGACGGACGTGCCATAGCGGATCTCCGCGATCTCGCCCGCCTTGCCGCCACAAGCGCCCGCGAGGATCTTCGCCTTTTCGGCGGCGTCTTTGCACGCCGCTTCGAGCAGTTTTTTGCGCAGGCGTTCGGGATCGCGCACCGTAAAGCGAAGGGAAAGTTCCGCTTCCGTTTCCCCGAGCGCACCGATCGCCGCCGCGAGGTTGTCCTGCGAATAGGCGACGCCGAGACGGAAGGTCTGACGGCAGGCGAACCCGACGGCTTTCCTGCGCCGCAGCCCGCCCTCGTCCGCTTCCGCATATTCGACGGAGACGTCGAAGGACGCAGTGACCAGCTTGCTCTTCGGGAACAGCGATCGGTATATCTCCGTAAGCGCCTGCGCCCGTTCGTTCACTTCCGAGACCGCCTTGCCGCAATCCTCGTTCACGCGGCGTACGGTGAAGCATATTTCCGCGAAGTCGGCGGGACAGCTCGCCCTTCCGACTCCCGTGACCGTTATCGTTTTCATTGTTCTTCCTCCTCGTTCTGTGATGTATTATCGCCCGCGGGCGCGTCGGGATATTCCCTGTCCATCGCGGGCAGCGTCAGGACCGCGCCCAGGATCTCCGCCGCATTCCGCTGCAATTCCCCGAGCGTGATGCCCTTCTTTTTGCCGTATGTCTTCAACAACGTGCCGTCAGGCTTCCTGCGCCCCAGATACCCGCCGCCAGGCATGAGCAGATTCACCCGCGCACGCACGCGATAGGCGTTATCGCGCAGGGAAGGAAATTCGGGACAACGGGCGGAGCGCATCCACCAGTCGGTCATCACACAGCCGCCGAACCCCCACTCTTTGCGCAGGATCCCTTCGCAGAGCGCGTAATGGTAATGCCCCCACACGCCGTTGATCTTGTTGTAAGAGGTCATGAGAAAGAGCGGTTTCCCCTCGCGCACGCAGATCTCGAATGCGCGGAGATACAGCTCGCGCAGGGCGCGTTCGGATAGGCGGGAATCGTTGCGGTTGCGGTTGAACTCCTGATTGTTGCAGGCAAAATGTTTGGGACAAGCCGCCGCGCCCGTTTTCTGCACGCCGCGCACCGCCGCCGCGGCGATCTTGCCGGACAAAAGCGGATCTTCCGAGAAATATTCGAAATTGCGCCCGCACAGCGGGTTGCGGTGCAGATTGAGCGCGGGCGCGAGCAATACGTCCGTGCCGCGGGCGAGCATTTCCCTGCCCACCGCCTCATAGACCTCTTCCGCGAGCGCACAGTCGAAGGAACAGGCGAGCGCCGTGCCGATGGGAACGAGCGAACTCGCGCGGCAAAGGCGGATGCCCGAGGGCCCGTCCGTCGTCACGACGGGCGGGATCCCCTTCTTCCGCAGGGACGGGAGCACGCCCGCGAATACGCCCGCGTTGCCTTCCGGTCCGAGCGGGCTGTTCATCGTGTAATCGCCGCGACTGACCGCTTCCAGCTCCTCGACCGAGAGCTGCGCGACAAAGTCCTCCATCGTTGCTCTGCCCTCTTTCACGTCCGAGAGCAGGATGCCCCGATCGCCCGTAAATGCGCGATCGGGCGGGATCGACGCCGTCATCCGCGCGGCGAGATCCGCCTTCGCCAACGGGACGGGACGGACGACCGCACGCCGTACGCCGTCCTCTTCCGCCGCCTCCGTGCGCAGGAACGGGCGGACGGGCGCAGACTGTTCTTCGCACTGTTTCATGCAGACGGTATGTTCGCTTTCGAAGCCGCCGATTCGCTCCGCGCTCCGCACATCCGTCCCCGCATATACGCTGTACTTACCCTTTTCCACGACGTAACAGGAACAAAAGCCCGTCCGCCCCTCTTCGTCGTAAGAGTAAAAGGCGGAATAGGGAACGAGCAGTTCGAGCGACTCCTCTTCGTCGGGGGCGAGGAGCGACGTCTTGGCAAACGCCGCAAGTTCCCGCGCCGCGTTGCCCAGAACGCCGCACGGTTTTTCCAGATATACCTGCACCGTCTCCTTTCCCGCGCGCTGACCGATATTCTTCACGCAGACGCGTACGCGCATCCCGTCGTCCGTCATCACGGGCTCGCGCGCGAACACCTCGAATTGCGTATAACTCAGTCCGAAGCCGAAGGGATAGAGCACGCGATCCTTGGCGAACGTCTCGAACCAGCGGTAACCGACAAAAATGTCCTCCGCATACTCGTTATAATCCGCATTGCCGAAATGCGCCGCAGAGGGATAGTCCTCATAGCGGCGGGCGATCGTATCCGTCAGCTTTCCCGAAGGGGATACCGCGCCGCTCAGCAGGTCGGCGACGGCGTTCCCTGTCTCCATGCCGCCCTGCCACACGATGAGCAGAGCGCCGATCTTGTTTTTGTATTTTTCCGTCCAGGAAAGATCGATCACGCTGCCGATGTTAAGCACGACCGCCGTCCGACGGAACGCCGAAGTGACCAGATCGAGCATTTTGTTCTCGTCGTCGGTCAGATAGTAACTTCCCTTCTGCGTTTCGTTTTCGCGATCTTCTCCCGCCGCCCTGCCGATCACGACGACCGCCGTCCCCGCGCGCGCCGCCGCTTCCGCGACGAGCCGCTCCGTCAGGGGCATTTCGGGATAATACCGCGGCCAATTCCCCCAATATCCGTGATCGACGGGATGCGCCTGTGCCCATGCGCGATACTCCTGCGCGAGCGGGCGGTCGAAATCGATCGCGCCGTTCTCCTCGACGCCGTCGAGGATACTTACCCGATAGGGCTTAACGACGTCGCCGCCCGAACCGTAACCGGTATAAAAACTGTCCGTCTGCGTGCGCCCGAAGAACGCCGTCTTTTTGCCTTCCAGCGGAAGCGTGCCGTCGTTTTTGAGCAGGACGGCGCCTTCCGCCGCCGCGCGGCGCAACAGCGTGTCCATCCCGGGCGTTGCGGCGCTTCTTCCCTCTTTCGCGATGTTTTCGCCCTGACGGAGCGCGTTGTTGAAAAACTTCGTATAGATCTTGACGAGCAGATTGACGATTTTTTGCCTGAACCTTACCATGATCGCCGCCTCCCGCGGCTTTGAACATTATATCACATCGCAAAACCGAAGTCAATGCCGCCTTCCGCGCGATATGCCGATAATTTGCATACTTTCAAAAATCTTTCCCCGATTTTCGCCTTTTTTCGCAAAATGGCGCAAAGTCATTTGTGTTTGCGTTTTTTTCATGATACAATGCAATAAAATACGTCTGCACTCCGTTTAATAATCGAAAGGTGCAGACTGCGGAGAGATATGAACGGACACAGACTCGACTTCCTGCTCACGGAAGTCGCCCAAGACAACCGCGCCGCGTTCGATGATCTGTATCGGCAGACGGCGAGAGGCGTTTATGCCTTTCTCTATCCCTATTTCGGGAACAGGCAAGATACGGAAGATTGTCTGCAAACGGCTTTTCTCAAGATCAAGCAATCGGCTTCCGCCTATCGCAAGGGAAGCAACGCGCGCGCATGGATCCTGCAAATCGCAAAAAATACCGCTCTCGACGAAAAACGCAGACAAAAGCGGATCGTCTATACCGACGCGCCGCCCGTCCCCCCGCGGGAAACGGCGACGGAAAGCGGCGTGTTCGACGCCTTGCAGGAATGTCTCGACGAAGAGGAACGGCAGATCGTCGTCCTCCACGTCTTATGGGGATATAAACACCGCGAAATTGCAAACTTTCTGAACTGTCCCGTCGGCACGGTCACTTCCAAATATAAACGCGCCGTGGGAAAGCTCAAACGATACTTAAAGGAGGAACGGGCATGAAATCATGGAAAAAACAACTCGGCGATGAACTCGACGCGCTCGTTCCCGAGCTTCGAGAGGACGTGCGCAACGCGCCCGTCGCACGGGCGCAGTCCGCGTCCGACCTCGCGGAAGGCAAGCGCCGCAGAGCGCTCTCGCCCCGCACAAAGAAGACTCTCTTCGCTTCGCTCGCGACGGCAGCGGCGGCATTCCTCATCCTGTTCGCCGTGATCGCCTCCCTTCCCGCCGCGCTCCCCGCGCTCGCGTCGTCCTGCGTGACGGTGAAGATCAACCCCGAAGCGAATTTCGTTACCGACAAAAAGGGAAACGTGACTCATGTGATCGCCCTCAACGAGGACGCCGATCTGCTCTTTTCCGACGAGGAATTTTTCCGTTCCCTCACGGGAAAACCGCTGGACGAGGCCGTATCCCTCTTCGTCGATCGCGCCGCACAGGCGGGATATTTCGACTTCAACGAGGCGGGCGGCGCCGTAAAGCTGACCGCATCCGACGCGCAAACGACAAAGTGCCTTTCTTCGCTGTCCGCCTCGCTTGAAGACTTCTTCCGCGAACAGGGCGCTTATGCCGTCGTCGCGGCGGAAAGCGTCCCCGACGCACAGTTCCGCCTTTCCCTCGGCATCCCCGAGGACGGCTCTCTCCTGTCGCAGGCGGAAAAAGTCCTTTCTTCCTTCACGCAGAGGATCGCCCTTACCATGACGGATGAAGAGCGTTCTTCCTATTATCGCGAGACCGTCCTTCTGGACGAATTCCGCGCCTATCTGCAATCGCTTATCCGCGAACACTTCCGCGATCTGCGCGAATGTGCCGCGCTCATCGATAAGATGACGGAGTTGAACGCGCGCATCGAGGCGCACCCCGACAATCCCAACTTCCTCCTTTTGAAGGACTATTGGAACGTCCTTCGCCTCGCGGACGAAAGCGAATTTACGGCAGATTTTCTCGCGCTGACGCAAGAGATGACGGCGCTCCTCACCCGGTACCGCGCCGTCGGCGGCTCCGCTTTGAGCAGCAAGAGCGAACTCGAACTCAGAGCCTCTTACTATGAGATCCTGCCCATCGACGAGCTGGAAAAACTCGCGACTGACTTTACCGAAGCGGACTTCGACCTCTTTGCGGAAGACGTGCTCGATCTTCTCGACTCGATCGGCGTGGACACCGCTCTCCTGCGCAGACTCATGCAGCTCCCTTCCGATCTGGAAACCTTTTTCCGTCAGACGATGGAAGCCTTGACCGAATGCGCGCGGCTCCGCTTCGAGATCTTCCGCGAAGCATACGAACAATCCCGCGAAGCCATTTCCGAGCGCGATTATCGGGAATATCTCGACCGGATCGAACGGGAATTCGGATCGCTCAACGCCTATTGGGATTCCCTTTCGCAATAAAATTTTTAATTTGTGCAACAAAACGCCCCTCCCGCCCGTTTAATAAGCAGAAAATAACCCGAACGGAGGTTTCCTGTTATGAAAAGCAAGGCATTGAAACTGACAAGCGTATTGTGCGCGGGCGTTATGACCGCCGGTCTGCTCGCAGGTTGCAGCGGAGGGAAAGACGACAAGACGTTCGTCAGCCTCGACATCAACCCGTCCGTGGAGCTCATCCTCGACGCCAACGACCGCGTGGTGAGCGTTTACGGGACCAACGAAGACGGTCAGGTTCTCCTTTACGGAGAGACTTCCGCCATCCTCGGCAAAGACGTCGATACCGCGATCGAGATCATCACCACTTCCGCCGTAGAACTCGGCTATCTGGACGAAGACAACAAGGTCGTCGAACTGAGCGCTTCGTCCACCGTCGGAAGCAGAAAGTCGGACAAGGTCCTGGAAAAGATCGACGCAAAACTCACCGCGACGGCAGATTCGCTCGGCATCGCCGTTTCCGCGGAAAGCACGGGCGCCTATTCGCTCCTGCGCAAACTCGACGCGTTCAAAGCGGAACATCCCGAGGATGAAGACATTCAGAAGATGACCGCCGCGGAATTCCGCCTCGCTCTCTCCGCAACCGAAGCGGGCGGGATCACGCTGGAAGCGGCCGTCGAACTGGACGACGACGAGCTCGTGCAGTATATCGCGGAAGCGAGAGAGGACATCGCAGAATTTGCGACCGCGGCATACAACGCCGCAAAATCGGAGGCATTCCGCCTGTACGACAGCGTCGCGCAGACCGCGATCGACAGCGTGTATTCGGTTTACTACACCAAAAATCTCCTCGATCATACGGACACCGCATATTACGGAGGGGCTTATCAGATGTATGCGCTCGGCGCGCGCGGATTTGACGCGATCGCCGACGCCGCGGAATATGCGGGCGTGCTCGCATCCACCCCTCTCGACGAGGCGCAGATCGCAAAAGTAATGACCGCGCTCGGCTTGGAGGAAACGGAGATCGAGAAGATCAAAGACGGAAACGGCAACATCACGATCGAGAGCATCGAGGCGTATGCGGACGTCCTCTTCAAAAACTCCGAGGCAAACGCAGAACTGGAAAAGATGAAAACCGAACTGACCGCCGCCCTCAACGAAACGGAGAGCAAGATCAAAGCGGAGATCGAACGCCTTTCGACGGAATACGCAGAAGAAGCGGAAGCGATCGCGGCGTCCGTCAACGCGACGGTGGCGGCGGTCAAAGCGACCGTTGCCCTCCTGCCCGATTCCGTGCAGGAAGCGACGGAAAAGGCGATCGCAACGGCAGTCCGCGTGATGGAAGAGATGGAAAAAATTGCCGAAAACGGCCTTACCGTGGAAGACCTGCGCGGCTATGCGGCGGAACTCCGCGGCGAAGCGGACCGCATCCTCGAACTCATCAAGGAAGACCTGAGCGAGGAGGAATACGCGGAGCTCGAAGAGATGAAAGCAGAAGCGGAAGCAAAGTTCGCCGACGCGAGAGCGAAGATGGAAGAGACGATCGCTAAGGCGGAAGAGAGCGCGCGCAACTATCTCGAAGCGCTGAAAAACGAAAGGAAAGCGGGCGCGCAAGCCTGACGCAGATAATTTATATGCTTACCCGAGGATTGACTCCTCTTTCTCACCTGTAAGGAACGCCGATCGCGTTTGCGATCGGCGTTCCTTTTTGTGCGGGGAAAATCCTATCCTTTCCGAGCGGCATCCGCGGCAAGAGGTTTTTCGCGACAAATCCCGCCTTTCCGCACGCGCCGCCTTGCTTTTTTTACGCATCCGCGCTATAATACAAGAAAAACATTCGGGTGAATTATGGATCACGAATCTTTGTTGCGCTTTTTGGAAACCTCATATACCGCCTATCAGGCAGTGGAAAATGCGGAGCGAATGCTCAAAGACGCAGGCTTTTGCGAACTTTCCGAACGGGACGAATGGTGCCTTCGCGACGGTGGGAAATATTACGTCGTGCGAGGCGGAAGCAGTCTGATCGCCTTTACCGTCGGCGGCGACGCGCGTTGCAAGATCGTCGCGAGCCATACCGACTCGCCCTGTCTCAAACTCAAAGAACGACCCGCCTTAAAACGCGCGGGCTTCACCGTCCTGAATGCGGAAACGTACGGCGGCGGCATCCTCTATTCCTTTTTCGACCGCCCGTTGAAACTCGCGGGGCGCGTCGTGAAGGAAGTCGACGGCGCGCTTCGGTCGGAAAACGCGGTCAGCCCGTTCTGCGTCGTCGTCCCCTCGCTCGCCATCCACATGAACCGAGAGGTCAACGACAAGTTTGCTCCCAATCCGCAGACCGATCTGCTCCCCCTCTTCTCTGCGGGAGAAGGCGATCCGATCGCGGCGTTCGGAAATCCCGTTTCGTACGATCTCTACGCCGTTTGCGCGGAAAAACCCTTCCTCTGCGGAGAAAAGAGGGAATTCCTCTGTTCGCCGCGCATCGATAATCTTACGAGCGTATATACTTCCCTGCGCGCGCTGTGCGACGGGAAGGCGCAAGGGATCTGCGTCGCCGCCTGCCTGGACAGCGAAGAGGTGGGAAGCCGAACGCTTCAAGGCGCGGGAAGCGATTTTCTCTCGCATACGCTGCTTCGCATCGCGCAGGCAAGAGGATGTTCGCAGGAAGAATTTTACCGCGCCCTCCCCTCTTCCTTCCTGCTCTCTCTGGACAACGCACATTCCGTACACCCCAACCGCCCGGAAAAATGCGATCCGACCAATCAGGCGACGATGGGAAAGGGCGTCGTCATTAAGATGCACGCCGACCGCGCCTATACGACGGACGCGCTCACTTCCGCCGTCGTCAAGACGGTATTCCGCAAGACGGGCGTTCCCGTGCAGACCTTCTTCAACCGCTCGGATATGCGAAGCGGAGGCACATTAGGCGCGATCTCGCTGGGACAGATCGGAATTCCTTCCGCCGACATCGGACTCGCGCAACTCGCCATGCATTCCGCCGTGGAAACGGTCGCGCTCTCCGATTGTGAGTATCTGGAACAAGCGCTCCGCGCTTATTATGCGAGCGATATTCTTATCTCCGACGACCGCGTCGAGATCAGATGAATACGGAAGAATGAAATAACCGTTCCTTAAAAATTTATGCCCGCGGCTTTTGCCGCGGGCATTGTCGTCCGAAACGCTTTTTCTCGCACAGACGGCGCGGACATGACCGCCCTTAATCCTCTTTCCGAACAGGTATGGCTGCCGCGACTCTCCTTCGCATTGCTTTCGGCGCAGACGCGGTCGTTATGGCTTGCCTTCGCGCCCTTTTCGGCGCGGACGCGGTCGCCCTCATCCGTCTCTTGCGATCGACAAAGGAATATCCTCTCGGAACGGAAAAATCCCGTTTCCGCAAATGCGGAAACGGGATTTTTCTACTCAATTCGGCAGATCCGCCCCCTCGGATCAACCGAATGTGTATTCGATCACGACCTGTGCATTCTCCGAGGAAGTATAGCTGATCGCGAGGGAAGCGATCGCCTCGTCGTTATAGCGGACCTCCACCTTCATCGCCGTGCAATCGACGTCCCCTTGCAGAAAAGCGTCGGGATCGGTCACGTCGGCGCTGAAACGCCCTTCTTCGGAAACCTCGTTCTTAAAATAACTCGCGACAAACTTCAAGCCCGCCGCCGTCATCTGATCGAAACTGATGTCCGCGTCCGCGCCGTCCTGCTTGACGATCTTGCCGTCTTTCACGGCGATACTTCCTTCGAACGTCGATTTGATCTCGTCGGGAACAACATATCCCCCGTCCGTCTCTTCGAACGTATTGAACTTTTCGTAAGAGTATTCCACGGTATATCCGCCGTCCATCGCAATCGTCTCGTACTCGCCCGTCAGCGTTTCGCCGTCGAGCGTGACGGAAACGCTGAGCTGTACGGAGGAAGGCGTTTTCGCAATCAGCGAATTGAGTTTATCATACGCCGTGCCCCCGTTGCAGGCGGCAAGGAAAACCGTCGAAAGGGCGCATACGCCGGCAATTCCGATTACAATCTTTTTCATCTGCTTATCCTCCCTCAGAACAGTTTCTTCACGACGAACCAAGCCGCCGCAAGCGCACTCATCGTTGCCACTGTGGAAGCGATGATGCTGAGCGCAAGTTGAGTCGCCGATACGAGTTCATCGTTGACCGCTTTCGCACTTGCATTGTAAGCCGCGACCGCTTCTTCGAGCGTCGCATACGCTTCGGAAACTTCCGTGCGCTCGTCCGCAGTCAACTCGGAATATGTCGTAAGCGCGAGCGAGATCGCTTCAAATTTCTCCGCGCGAGTCGTTGCCTCTTCGAGCGCCGCCACTTCGTCCGTAAACTTCACCGTCAGTCCGAGTGCGGGAACGTCGCGCGTTTCCGTCTCGTTGCAGACGGAACACGTCCTGCTCTCCGTACCCTTTTCGGTATAGGTAGGCGCCTTCGTCACCGACCATTCGCCCCATTCATGCCCGAACGTAGGAAGCGTCACCGTTGCCGCGAGAATGTTCTGTCCGTCTTTTTCATAGGTGTACGTCGCCGTACCCGTTTCGGTGCAGGTCGCATTCTTCGTCACGGCGTATGCGTAATCTTCCGCATTGAGCTTGGGAAGCGTAGCCGTTTCCGCCTCTTCGCAGACCGAACACGTTCTCGTGAGCGTGCCCGTCGCTTCTGCGGTCGGAGCCGCCGTCACCGTCCATGCGCCCCATTCATGCCCGAGCGCAGGAAGCGTAACCGTCGCGACTTCGTATTCCACTTCGTTATACGTGTAATAATACGTTTCGCTTCCTGCCGCCGTGCAGGTCGCCGCCTTCGTCACTACTCTGTAATCCGACTTATTGAGCGCGGGAAGCGTGAACGTATCCGTTTCGTCGCAGACCGAACACGTTCTCGTGAGCGCACCCTCCGCTTCTGCGGTCGGTTTCGTCGTTACTGCCCATGCGCCCCATTCATGCCCGAACGCGGGAAGCATAACCGTCGCCGCAACGATCTTCTGCCCGTCTTTTTCATAAGTGTACGTCGCCGTACCCGTCTCCGTGCAGGTCGCTTCTTTCGTCACCGCATAAGCGTAATTGGTCTTATCCAGCTTGGGAAGCGTGAAGGTTTCGGTATGAGAAGCGTCGTTTTCGCACGTTCTCATGAGCGTGCCCGTCGTCGTTTCCGTCGGAGCCTTCGTCACCGTCCATGCGCCCCATTCATGCCCCGTCGCGGGAAGCGTCACCGTCGTGACCTCGTATTCCACCTCTTCATAGGTATAGAAATACGTCTTGCTTCCGTCTGCCGTGCAGGTCGCCGCCTTCGTCTCCACTCTGTAAGCCGTCTCGTTGAGTGCGGGAAGCGTAGCCGTCTCCGTCTCTTCGCAGACCGAACACGTTCTCGTGAGCGCACCCTCCGCTTCCGCGGTCGGTTTCGTCGTTACTGCCCATGCGCCAAAGGTATGCTCCGCCAAAGGAAGCGAAACTGTGATCACGATCGACGTATTGCTCTTATAGGTATAAGCCGCGGAGCCCGCCGCTGTACAGGTAGACGCCGATACGACTTTATAAGTATAATCGGTCGTATTCAGCACGGGCAATTCCGCCGTTTCTTTTTCGTGGCAGACAGTACACTCGCGTTCCATCGCGCCCGTCGCCTCGGCGGTCGGATCATTCGTCACCGTCCATGCGCCCCAGGTATGCGCCGCAGGGATGACGAGCGAGGAAAGATCGGAGATCTCGGATATACCATCCGCGTCGGCATAATGCTTTTCGCAAACCGTGCATTCCCAGTATTCCTGCATCCCGTCCGTCGTGCAGGTCGCCGCGACGGCTTCGTGATACTCCATATTGTGCGTATGATCGAGCTTTTCGATCACCGTGCCCTTTTCCAGCAGAACACCGCAACCGAGACAGTATTTGTCGCCGGTGTAGCCTTCCGTCTCTTCGGTCGCCGCGACCGCATCTTTGATCTCCGTGCCGCCTGCATGGTTATCCGCATCAAGCTCTCCGTATTCTTTCCCGCAGACGTCACAGACTGCCTTGTCGCAGCAGGTCGCCGTGCCGCCGCTGTGGTTTTCCACGTCCGTCTTATCGCCGCAGACGGCGCATTCATGCCAATGCTGCGTGCCGTCCGTCGCCCATTCGTCCGAATAGCTGTGTCCCTTTGCGGGCAATATGACCGTCGCCGCGAGAATGCTCTGTTCATCTTTAACGTAAGTGTACGTCGCCGTACCCGTCTCCGTGCAGGTCGCTTCTTCCGTCACCGCATAGGTGTAGTCGGTTTTGTTCAGCATGGGAAGCGAGAAAGTTTCGGTATGAGAAGCGTCGTTTTCGCACGTTCTCGTGAGCGTGCCCGACGTCGTTTCCGTCGGCGCCTTCGTCACCGTCCATGCGCCCCAATCATGCCCCGTCGCGGAAAGCGTCACCGTCGTGACTTCGTATTCCACCTCGTTATGCGTGTAATAATACGTCTTGCTTCCTGCCGTCGTGCAGGTCGCCTCAACCGTTTCCACTCTGTAAGCCGTCTCGCTGAGCACGGGAAGCGTGACCGTTTCCGTTTCCTCGCAGACCGAACACATTCTCGTGAGCGCGCCCTCCGCTTCTGCGGTCGGTTCCGTCGTCACCGACCATGCGCCCCATTCATGCCCCTTTGCGGGAAGCGTCACCGTCGCCGCGAGAATGCTCTGCCCGTCTTTTTCATAAGTGTACGTCGCCGTACCCGTCTCCGTGCAGGTCGCTTCTTTCGTCACCGCATAGGTATAATTTGTCTCATCCAGCATGGGAAGCGAGAAAGTTTCGGTATGAGAAGCGTCGTTTTCGCACGTTCTCGTGAGCGTGCCCGACGCCGTTGCGGTCGGAGCCGTCGTCACCGTCCATGCGCCCCAATCGTGCCCCGTTGCGGGAAGCGTGACCGTCGTGACCTCGTATTCCTTCCCTTCATGAGTATAGAAATACGTCTTGCTTCCGTCTGCCGTGCAGGTCGCCGCATTCGTCACCACTCTGTAATCCGTCTCATTGAGCGCGGGAAGCGTGAACGTATCCGTTTCGTCGCAGACCGAACACGTTCTCGTGAGCGCGCCCTCCGCTTCTGCGGTCGGTTCCGTCGTCACCGACCATGCGCCCCATTCATGCCCCTTTGCTTCGATCACTTCCGTTTTCGTCTTTTCGCACACGGTACAGGTGTAAGTCATTTCACCCGCCTCCGTGCAAGTCGCATCTTTCGTCACCACGCCTTCATTCCAGCTATGCGCCGCAAGATCTTTCTTATCGCCGCAAACGGTGCATTCATGCCAATGATTTTCCCCGTCTGTCGTCCAGGCTTCCGAATAAGAATGCTCACTCGTTGCCGGAAGCGTAACGGTATAAGAGTCCTTACAAACAGAACAGGTATAAACGATCGAGCCGTCCGTGTCGCAAGTCGGCTCCGTACGGGACGTTTCCGTATACTTATGACCGACTGTGTCGTCCCAAACAAACTGGGTATAACTGTCCTTGCATTCGGAACAGGTATAAGTAACGGTAAAACCATTGCAAACGTCCCCAGTACGGGAAGTTTCCTCATATTTATGACCGTCCCTGTCGCAATCCCATCTACCGTAGCTAAGATAATCGTTATACACACTTGCCGCCTGCGTATCGCTGAGCGCGTAAGTGAGGATGAGATCTTTTGCTTTAATGCCGCTCCCGAAAACAAAACCGTTTTCAGAATACAGACCGAGCATACAATCGACAAACTGTTTCACCGTTCTGCCGCTTTGATCACTCGCTTCGGGGAAAACATGGAAAGTTATATCAGGAGTATATTCACCCTTTTTCTCCCCGTTCAGATAGAACGAAATGGATCCGTCCACACGAATGGAAACAGTTACAAACCCGATCTGATTGGCAAACAAGGTATCTCCGCCGCCGATCGCACAATTATACTTATTCGGGAACGTATAAGTTCCGGATGTTGCGGTGCTGTTAAAGGGATCGAGACAAGCAAGCGTAACGTCGATCCCCGACTGCGTCAATACATGAGCTGCCCAGCCGTCCGTAAAAGTTTCCGTCAACTGGAACGAAACCGCAACGCCCTTTGTGGTTGCGTCAGGGATCGCCCCGATCACCGTACCGTTTGCGCTGTTCGCATACGTCGTGATAAGCCCGATCGAAGAGTCGGTCAGCGTAATATCCATTTCCGTATGCTGATCGCCCGTAAACTGCACGTAATCGGCATACACGCTTGCCGCTTGCGTATCGCTGAGCGCGTTGGTGAGAATGAGGCTCTGTGCCGAAACTGCTCCTGCAAACGTGAAGCCGTTGGACTGGATCTGCTCAAGAATGCCCGCAGTGAAAGCCGAAACTTCCTTTGTAGATGGTCTCTCATTGTTATAAATCAACTTATCTGTAGAGACATAATGTATCAACAGAACGCCGTCTTTGTAGAATTTAACATTCGATTGATCGATCGAAATCGTAATATAACAGGTCGTATTTAGGAAGCTGTTCCATTCGCCACCGTTGACTTTATTGGACGCTTCGGGATATTTATTATGATTTCCGAGAGGTACCCACGCATCCAAATTCGGCAACGTAATCTTATAACCGTTGATTTCTATTGCAATCGCATCCCAGTCGGACGATGCCGCTTCGCTCAGATAGAACGAAACCGCAACGCCGTCCGCCACTGCATTGGGAATTGCTCCGACCGAGAGGCCGGAAGTATTTCCCGCATACGTCGAGAGTAAAGAGATCGTTTCATCGCTGAGCTCGATCCCCATTCCATTATTTCCCGTATTTTCTGCCTTGATCGCAACATTTTCCAAATCGTACGAACAAGCGATCGTGCCGTTGCGCAATCCCGACTTGATCGCCTCATTCATATTGGCGACCGTATAGGAAGAAGCGTTCAGATCTTCTCCTTGGTTAAACTTCGTGCCCGCTTCGTATTTATAGACGAACACGCCGTCGCGATAGAAGGAAATGCTGCCGTCGCTGTTCAGCGTGATCGTCGCCCGAGCGGTCCCTGTCGTAAAGAATGCCTGATACGGAGCCGAGCCAAATTGAGCGTAAGCGCCCGCCGTCGCCTGATTTTCATACAGGGTGACCGCCGTCCCAGATGTGTTGTATTCGAGGACGCCGAGATTGATACGGAAATTCGAACCTGTAAAGATCTCCGTCCAGTCATCCGAATAGCCGCTGTAATCAAAGGAAATAGAAATCGTATTTCCATCCAGCACCAAAGGAAGCTGATACTGTCCCGCAGAAATCGCATCGTATTCCACGCTGTTGCCCGCGCCCTGCAAAGCGCCGATGGGATAAGTCTTGGTTGCAACGGGCTGCCCCCCGCTACTTGCCGTACCGCTATATCCCGTTTCCGTCAAAGTCAAAGAAAGCTCGATGTCATGCCAAAGAGTGCTTTCCGAAGACGCGCTTCTGAGAACGGTCATATCCGCGCGATCGGGAACCGCAAATCTGTTCGCCGCGTAATATGCCGCGGTCTCCGTAGAGGGATACCGATAACCCCAATAGGTATACTGGGACACAGAAGTTCCTTCCGTGCTCACCGCGGTAAAGACGAGCGTACGGATATTCGTGCCTTCCAGGTTCTGATACATCAGATAACCGTTATACGCGACACCGCCGACCGTGAGCGTAAGGGCTCCTGTGTCAGACGTATAAGCCCACGTTCCCGAAACCGATCCACTGGATCCACTGACGAAACCGTCCGCGGAAAGCGTGACTGCCGCTTCTCGACAAACGTCGCTGTACGGTCCGTTGTTGTTCGTCATATTAATCACGCCGTACGTTCCCGCGATCTCTTCCGGGGAAAGCCCCTTTGCGACCGCGTCGGCGGAAGTTGCCTCAAACGGCGATGTGACCAGCCACCCGTCCGCATTGACGAGAAGCTGATGCACTTTCAGGACATGGAAAATCGTCCCGTCCGTGTATTTATTGTGGTAGACGAGATATGCATTTCCGTCGTCGTCGACAAACGCGGAGTTATGTCCCTGCGAAATATAGGAATGATCCCACCAACTCCAGGTATAACCGCTCATGACGCGATTGCCGAGAGTCGTATCGGGTTTCAATGTCGCCTGATCGGAAGAAAGTATCGCGCGATTTCCGTTCGCATCAACATAGGTGCCGCTGATCGACTCACTGCGGAATACGCGCATATTGTAACCGCCGTCGGGCGCATATCCGCCATAGGAAAGGAAGAGATACCACCAACCGTCGATTTCCAGCAGGTAAGACCCCTCCCCGCCTGCATTCGAGTGATGTCCGCCCGCGAGATGAATGCCGAGGTATTCGTCGGAATATGCGGTAAAAGACTGCCCGTTAGCGACCGTGCCGTCAACCTTGTTCTCATAAGTATAGGTATAATCGCGCAAACCGGTATATTTGTCCAGTTTGAGCAGATAAATGCCGCCGAACCAGGAGCCGTAGCTCATCCAAAGGTCGCCGTTTTCGTCGTAGGTAACTGCGGCGTCGATCGCATTAACGCCGTAAAGAAGATTATTGGAAGAATTACGATAGACGGAATATTTTTCGTTGACCGTTGAATCACCCGTCACCTTCGTATAATCGGTGGAGCCGATATTGTCGTCTGTGATCCTCGAATATGTAACCGCGCCGCCGTACGACCATGCGCCGTCCAGACGATCCGCCGTCAGCAGGACGATAGACGAATATTGAGAAGCTCCGTTGACGGAAAGATACATGCACCACTTGCCCATCGCCTCGTTCCAGATGACGTCGGGCGCCCAGCAGTTTTCAATGATCGTATCCTGCGTCAATTTGGAATATTCTGCCTCTTTTTGGAGAATGGCATAAGCATTCGCCGCAACGTTCAGGTTGTTGGTAAAGCTCGTCCAGTTCACGAGATCGTAAGACTTCGCCTGCGAAAACTGCGTCCCGAACACATAGTAAACTTTCGTCCTCCCGCTCCCGCTTTCGGGATAGGTGTTTCCCTCCGCGTCCTCATAGGCGAGAACGATGGACGGATCGTGTACGGCGACCGTGCCGTAACGCACATCCGACGCCGTTTCGGCGCCATCAGCGCGCGCCATGAGCGGAGAAAGTCCGATCATGCCGATCGCCAGACAAACCGCAAACAGCCCGCTCATCACGGACAATAAAATCGTTTTTAAGCGCTTTGTCATAGAATGCCCCCTTATAATTATCGTAACAACATTTTATCACATCCTTTCCATAAATGTCAATATTTTCACGAAAAAATTAAACAATTAACAATACTTTGAGTTATCATCAAAAGAAACGCGGGGCGCCGCGTTTCGGGCGTCCCGCAAAATCATCCTTCGTTCATGAGCGCGCGGATCAGCGTCTCTTCCGCGGGCTGCGCGGAAAAAAATCCCCGCGGGAGCGGCTCATCGCAACGCACGTCCGCCGCGCTCCGCCCGCCGCGCCGACCGTCCCGCCGACCGCCCTGCCGACCGCCCTGCCGACTGCCCTGCCGACCGCCGCGCCGATCGGCGCGGCGGCAAACACGCGGAAAGTTCCGCTTACGCTCTTCGTTTTTATCCGCGGGCAACAAAAAAGCGGGCGACCGTGCGTTCAAAGCACACGGTCGCCCGCTTTTCGGGAATTCTATCCGTCAGAACAAAGCGATCGGGTCGGCTTTCCCGAACCCGATCGCCGCAACGGGCGCTTTGTTCAAAGCGCCCGTTCCGTCCTCTCAAAACAAAATATTTTTCAATTCATGATAGTACCGCGCCGAAGTCGATTGGCTGAAATACATGATATATTCCATATTGTTGCTGAACTTCCTGATTTCATCCGCTACCGTACTTTCATCGGTTATTGTTTTATGCACATAAAACGCAAGATAGTATTCCGTTCCGTAGTTCACGGCTTTGATCTGTAATGTTTTTTCTGTGGCATTGAACATATCGATATTTTTCTGGACCGCAGAAGTAACGCGCACCCTGCCGACGATGGTCCATATTAAGAAATTGCCGTTCGAACCCACGGACACACAGGAACGCAGGTCCTCCCCGTTGCCATAACTCAGCATAATTTCGTTGGGCCTGCAAGTCCATTTGGGATGAAGCGCCGTAAACCAATAGTTTATCACCCTGTCAATTTGATTTTTTACCATGGCCAGATCCATTTGCTTCCTCCTTTGCCGCCCCCTCAGTCCGATCTCAACTGCCGAATATTCAATAAATTTACTTTATTATATCACAATTATCAATTTATGTCAAATAAAATATTGCAATTCGGAAGGCCAGACGGCACATATTTCCCCTTCCGTCCCGACGGCGCGCCCCGTTGCAGACGGCGCCTGTCCCGTTTTTCCGGACCTTTTCCGCCGCCTCCTCCGTTCCCGCCCCGCGGATCCCGAAGCGGCTTCGCCGTGCCCGACTCCGGATCCGCCGTCATTCGGTCAGCGCGCGGATCAGCGCCTCTTCCGCAGGCTGTCGGGCGAAAAAGTCGCGGGGAAAGGGCGCGTCCACGGGGATATCGGCGCGCAGCTCCCCTTTGCGCAATACCACGGCGCGATGGGAAAGCAACGCCGCCTCATGCACGTCGTGCGTGACGAAGATCACCGTGTCCCCGCGCTCCCGCCACAACTCCCCTACCAGCGACAACAGGCTCTTTTTCAAAGACAGATCGAGCGAAGAAAAAGGCTCGTCCATGAGCAGAAGGTCGTGAGGGAACAGGAAGGCGCGGGCGATCGCCGCCCGTTGCGCTTCCCCGCCCGAAAGGGAGGCGGGGTAGCTCTTTTCTCTGCCGTCGAGCCCTACGCGGCGGAGCATTCCCGAGATCTTGCCCCATTCGCTTTCGGGCAGGACAAAGCGAAGGTTACCCTCCACCGTGAGATTGGGCAAAAGGCGCGGCGTCTGAAACAGATACGAGCACCGCCCGACGCCCTCGACCTTCCCGCCGTATGCGGTCAGCCCCGCGAGGATGTTAAGGAGCGTCGTTTTTCCCGCGCCGCTCTCCCCGAGGATCGCGGTGATCTTCCCCTCTTCGAATTCCAGCGAAAAATCGGAAAACACCGTTCTGTCGCCGTACTTTTTTGTGACCGAAACGAGTTTCATCTCTTCCACCTCACCGCAAAACGTAACACGAGTGCGCAAATCCCTTCCAGCGCAAAACCGAGCACGACCGTCACCAGCGTGAGCGCGAGCAATTCGGGCATCTCCACGAACGTCTGCGCCTCCTGCATCATGCCGCCCAGACTCCGATAGGTCTTTGCGAGGACCTCCGCCGAAACGGTGATCTTCAACCCCATGGAAAGGAGCGATCCTGCCTGTCCTAAAAAGACAGGCGCGGCGAGAGGGAGATACATTCTGAAAACGCGGCGGGAAAGCGACACGTCGTACACCCGCGCGAGATCGCCGTATTCCCGTCCCACTTCGTCCAGTCCCGCCAGAGCGGCGGCATACCATGCGGGGAACAGCACCAGCACGCAGACCACCACGGGCGCCGCGGCGGGCGACGTCCAGATGAGGAGCGCGAGGATGATCGCCATCGTCGGCACCGTCCTCAGCACGGAAACGACGGGCGCGAGAAAGGCGCGCGCCCATGCCGCGCGATAGGACAGAAGCGCCAGCAGCGTACCTGCGATGGCAGAACACAGAAACGCAACGACCGTGCGTCCGAGCGTGTGGAAAAACGCGGCGTAAAACGCCCCGCTCGCCAGATACCGCCCCGTCGCAACGAGCGTCTGCGAAAAGGAAGGTAAGATATATTCGTTTCCGATAGCAAAATATGCGATCGTCCAGCCCGCCCACAGCGCGGCGAGCGCGAGCACGGAAAACAATGCCGTTCTCTTCATCCGTCATCCCTCCGACCGTTCGGCGCTTCCCCTCTGCGGCAGTTCCCGCCACAGAGGGAACACCGCGCTCCTGCAAAATCCGTCTTTTGAGGGGCGCGCCCGCACGAAGTGCGGGCGCGCCCTCCCGTCATCCGAGATAGTAAAACGCATCCGATACCGCGGAAGCCGCTCCCGCATTGATCGACATCAGCTTTTGGAGAAAGGCGTTGACCTCGTCTTTGCAAGCCGCGCTCGCGGTAAACGAAACCGAGCAGTTCGCGATCACCTCTGCGGTGAGATTTTCCGCCGTAAAGGAGGGCGAAAGCCCTTCCGTGCGTTTCCCGTCGAGCAGGGAAACGATGTCCGCCGCCGCGGTCGAAGCGAGATATTCCGCGCTCTCTTCCAGATACCCGACCGCCTTTTCGCACGCGTCCGTTCCGACGAGAGACGTCTTTGCGACGATCACCGCCTGCGGATACCCGTCTTCGCCATAAAGCGCCTGCAGATCGCCCGCAAACACGAGCGGCGTTTTCGCCGTCTTGGTCGAAGCGGCAGGCTCGGGGCAGAGATAATAATCGCACCCGCCTGCGGGCGTCACGCCCGCCGCATCCGTCGCTTTGAGATTGACCGCGGTTTCGCTGAGTTCTCCGTCGTTCCCGACGATCGCATAGTCGATGCCATAATCGTTGAGCACCGCCTGCAAGGTCAGTCCCGGAACGTTTGCGAGCTGTACCACGCCCACCGTTTTGCCGACGAGCGAGGAAAGATTCTCCGACGTGAGCGCTTCTCCGTTCACCGTGAGAAAATACATATTCCCGTGCGTGACCGTGCCGAGCATCCGATAGACGGATCCGTCCCCGAGCAGTTTGCTGGCGAGATTGACGGGAAGCACGCAGAAATCCGCTTGGGGCGTTTCGCCCGTGACGAACGTCTGAATGGTCGAAGAGTCGACGACGTGATATGCGAACTCTTCGTCCCCTGCCGCAATGGCGCGGGCCAGGGCGAGCGCGGGTGCGCCGTCGGGTGCATAGACGGAATAGACCTTGTCCCTATCCTCCCCCGCACAGGAAGCGGCGGTCAGCAGAAACGCGCCGCAGAGCGCGGCGGAAGCAAATCGAAACAGTTTTTTCATAATACTCCTTTTCCCACGATCGGGATCAATATTTACTGAATAAAGTCTTGGCGGTCACGCCCGAGAGCATCCCGATCTTTCCCGTGAGGGAATTGATGACGCCCGCAGGCGCGTCGAGCACTACGCAGAGCACGGAAACGCCCTTTTCGCGATAGGGAATGCCCATCCTGCCCACGACGTACTCCCCGAATTCGGAGAGATACCCGTTGAGTTTGTCCGTGACGGAGCGGTCCTCCACGATAACGGAAAGCACCGCGATCCTCTTTTCTTCCGACATAAAAAAACTCCTTTCGCCGAGCATGGCAAAAGGAGAACGGCGCAACGAAAGCTGCGCTGATGTTTGCGTTCCGTCCTTTGCCGTCAGAAAACTCTTTCCGCTCAGGTAAAGAAAGTATAGCACTTTTCTCATGAAAAGGCAAGCGGTTGCATAAAGCTTTTTGCATTCCGCATACTGCTGACATGAAAAAGTGGAAATTGGTTTTATTGTCAACGTTACTTACGGGCGTCTGCGCGCTCGGCATGAACGGCTGCGCAAATGCGAAAGCGCGCATGCCCGAAAACGATCCCGTTCCCTATACGCAGGAACAGACGACGCCTTCCGCGGATACGGACGCGCCCGAAACGACGCCCGAACATCCTGACTGTCCGGACGGAAAGAACTGCCCGGACGGAAAGGACTGCCCGCACCGCAAACACGGACACAAGCACGCGCCCGACGGCAAGGGAATGCCGCACCGCAAGCATACGCCGGACGGTCATCGCCCGACGCCCCTGCCCGCCCCCGCGCCCGACGGAACGGAACAAAACGCGCCCCGCACGGACAAAGGAAACGATCGGTAAAGATCGCCCCCTGTACGGACGAGGGAAACGATCGGTAAAAAAACGCCCCCGCGGAAAGTTCCGCGGGGGCGTCCGTATCAGATGAGATTTTCTTTACTGATTATCTTCGGGCGTGTGCCACTTCCAGTTCTGGATCTCGGGCAGGTCTTCGCCGTACTCTGCAATGTAGTTCTTGTGCTCCACGAGCTTGTCGTTCATGACCTGAACGAGGAAGGAACCCTTGTTGCCGAGCTGAGGCAGGCTCATCATCGCCGCCTTCACGAGATGGAATCTGTCGATATGGTTCTGGACGCGCATATCGAAGCCCGTCGTGATCGTACCCTCTTCCTGATAACCGAACACCTGGATGTTGCGGTTGTGGCGGGTATAGGTAAGCTCGTGGATGAGCTTGGGATAGCCGTGATAGACGAAGATAACGGGCTTATCCTTGGTGAAGATCGCGTCAAATTCGCTGTCGCGAAGTCCGTGAGGATGGTTCTCGTGCGATTCGAGCTTCATCAGGTCGACGACGTTGACGAAACGGATCTTCAGGCCGGGCATATAGTCGCGGAGAATGGTCGTCGCCGCGAGCGCTTCCACTGTCGGCGTATCGCCGCAGCACGCCATGACGAGATCGGGCTCTTCGCCTGCGTCGTTGGACGCCCAAGGCCATACGCCGATCCCCTGCGTGCAGTGCTTGACCGCCTGGTCCATCGTCAGCCACTGATAGGTGGGATGCTTGGACGCGACGATGACGTTGACATAACCCTTGCTCTTCACGCAGTGATCGAAGCAGGAGAGCAGGCAGTTCGTGTCGGGCGGGAGATAGCAACGGACGACGTCCGCCTTCTTGTTCGCCACGTGATCGAGGAAACCGGGATCCTGATGGGTGAAGCCGTTGTGGTCCTGCTGCCAGACGTTGGAGGTGAGCAACAGGTTCAGGGACGCAATGTCAAGTCTCCAAGGCAGCTCGTTGGTGACCTTGAGCCACTTCGCGTGCTGGGATACCATGGAATCGACGACGCGGATGAACGATTCGTAAGAAGCGAAGAAGCCGTGACGTCCCGTGAGGATATAGCCTTCCAGCCAGCCTTCGCACATGTGCTCGGACAGGTATGCATCCATGATCCTGCCTTCGGGAGCGACGTTATCGTCCTCGACGTATACGCACTGTTCGGGCGCGGGCGCGTCGTAGATCTTCGCCTCGAACGGACGGGAAGAAACTTCGAATGCCGCATACATACGGTTGGACATGGATTCGTCCGGACCGAACATACGGAAGTTCCTGCTCGTTTCGTTGAGTTTGAGCACGTCGCGGATGTATTTGCCGAGCTCGAGCATATCCTGCGCCTTCACGGTGCCGGGCGCGTCCATCGACACGCCGTATTTGGTGAAATCGGGCAGACGGAGATCTTTGAGGAGCTTTCCGCCGTTGGTATGAGGATTCGCGGAGATCCTGCTGTCGCCCGTGGGCGCGAGCGCTCTGAGTTCGGGCTTGAGTTTATAATCTTCGGTGAACAGCTCTTCGGGGCGATAGCTCATCAGCCACTCTTTGAGCAGATCGAGATGTTCGGGTTTCTCCATCGTGATGGGCACCTGGTGCGCACGGTAGCTGCCTTCGATGTGCTTGCCGTCGACGACCTTGGGTCCCGTCCAGCCCTTCGGCGTGCGAAGGACGATCATCGGCCAGAACGGACGTTCCGTCTTGCCCTGCTCTCTCGCCTTCTTCTGAATGTCCTTGATCTCCTTGACGCACTTGTCGAGCGCTTCCGCCATCTTCTTGTGCATGGTCATGGGATCGTGGCCCTCGACGAAATAGGGCTTCCAGCCGCAGCCGTGGAAGAAACTCTTGACTTCGTCTTTGGAAATGCGCGCGAACACCGTCGGGTTGTTGATCTTGAAGCCGTTGAGGTGAAGGATGGGCAGGACCGCGCCGTCCGTCACGGGATTGAGGAATTTATTGGAATGCCATGCGGTCGCGAGAGGACCCGTTTCCGCTTCGCCGTCGCCGACGATGCACGCCGCGATGAGTCCGGGGTTATCGAACACTGCGCCGAATGCGTGCGCGATGGAATAGCCGAGCTCGCCGCCTTCGTTGATGGAACCGGGCGTTTCGGGCGCGACGTGGCTGGAAATGCCGCCGGGGAAAGAGAACTGCTTGCACAGTCTCGTCATACCCTCTTCGTCTTCGCTGACGTTGGGATACACTTCGCTGTACGTCCCCTCGAGATAAGAGTTGGCGACGAAGAAATTCCCTCCGTGTCCGGGACCGGACAGCAGGATCAGATCGAGGTCAAACTTCTTGATCACGCGGTTCAGATGGACGTAAATGAAGTTCTGCCCGGGCACCGTTCCCCAGTGTCCGACGATCTTCTTCTTCACCTGATCGCGCGTAAGGGGCTTTCTGAGCAGAGGGTTCTTCAACATATAGAGCTGTGCCGCCGCGAGGTAGTTTGCCGCGCGCCAGTAAGCGTCCATTTTCTTGAGATACTCTTCCGTCAGAGGCTTCTTTTCAGGGCAATCATTCGTAGTGCTCATAAAAAAACTCCTTCATATTATAATATTGATTACTCAACGTCTTCATTATAATGCATCGGTACGTCATTGTCAATGCTTTGCCGAAATTTTCCCTTATTTTTCTTTTTCCCGCTCGCCGCCCGACCGATTTTGCGTTTTTTCGCACGGCGGCGTCGTCAGAGAACGGCTTTTTTCGGCTTTTCTCGGAACGGGACGAAAAAAAACGGCGCGTTTTCTCGGGTGTTCGCGTGCAAAGAAACGCATTTTTGGTAATTTTCCGCAAACACATAAAATATCGAAAAATGAAAAACATCGGAAAAATCCGACGTTTTTCGCTCAGCTTAAAAATCCTTTGATGATCTGCTCTTCCGCCTGCGCTTCGTCCAGTCCGAGTGTCATGAGCTTGACGAGCTGTTCGCCCGCAATCTTTCCGATCGCCGCCTCGTGGATGAGCTCCGCTTCCACGCTGTTCGCCGTCAGACAGGGAATCGCCGCGACGTGCGCCGAATCCATGATGATCGCGTCGCATTCCGTATGCCCGTGGCAAGCGGCGTTGCCGTTGATGCGGGAGAGGAACTCCTGCGACGACTCCTCCGCCGCGACCGAACGGGATACCACGTCAGCGCCCGCGCCTTCGCCGTTGAGATCGACGGAAAAGTCCGTCTTGGCGAACTGCTTTCCGTGCGTGTAGATCTTCTCGCGGATGACGAGGCTTGCGTCCTTGGCGAGCGACGCCCGCGTCACGCGGACGGTGGAATCCACGCCCTTGATCTGCGTCGTTTCCATCTCCATGCGCCCCCCCTCTTCGATCTCCACGCGGGTGGTCGGATTCATCACGCTCTCGCCTTTGCCGTCCCCTTCGGCATAGTGCTTTTCCACATAGCGCACTTTGGCGCCCTTCCCGACGTGGAAGGAATGCACGCCGCTGTGTTCCGATTGCTGTTCGCCGCAGTTGTGGATGCCGCAACCCGCGATGATGAGCACGTCCGCGCCCTCTCCGATATAAAAATCGTTATATACGGTCTCCTGCAATCCCGTCTTGGTGATGACGACGGGGATATGCACGCTCTCGTTCTTCGTGAACGGCCTAACGATGATGTCGATCCCGCTCTTGCCGTCCTTGCGGGGAACGATCTCGATGTTGGCGGTGCTCCTTCTGCCGTCCGTCTCCCCGTCCTTTCTGATATTGTAAGCTCCTTCGGGCACCTTGTGAAGGTCGGCGACCTGCATGAGGAGCATCTTTTCCAATTCGTCCATGTCAGTCCTCCATTTTATCCGTCAGCGCCCGGCACGCCGTCGTGCCGAGGATGGTGGGCAAGATCTCCGCGCGGGAGCCCTGACGATCCACCTTTCCGTTGACGAGCACGACGATCTTGTCCGCGATGTTGAGGATGCGCTCCTGGTGAGAAATGATCATGATGTTTCCCTTCGTCTGGCGATACATCTTCTCGAACACGGAAATGAGATTGTTGAAGCTCCACAGATCGATCCCCGCCTCGGGTTCGTCGAACACGGAGACGCGCGTCCCGCGGGCAAGGATGGTCGCGATCTCGATGCGCTTCAATTCCCCGCCCGAAAGCGACGCGTCCACCTCACGGTCGATATAATCGCGCGCGCACAGGCCCACTTCGGACAAATACCCGCACGCCTCGGTGATGTTGATCTTCTTTCCCGCCGCGAGGGAGATGAGATCTTTGACCGTAATCCCCTTGAAGCGCACGGGCTGCTGAAAGGCGAAGGAAATGCCCCTCCGCGCCCGTTCCGTGACGGACAGATCCGTGATGTCCTCGCCGTCCAGATAAATGCTGCCCGACGTCGGGCGGATGATCCCCGCGATCACCTTCGCGAGCGTGCTCTTCCCGCTCCCGTTCGGTCCCGTGATCGCCACAAACCGATCGTCGATCGTCAGCGATACGTCCTGCAATATCTCTTTGCCCTGCCCCGCGCTCTCCGCGGCATAGCAGATGTTCTTCAATTCCAGCATAACCGTCTCCTTTGCTCGCCCATTATAACACATTTCCCCGAAAATGTACACGCTTTTTGCCCCTTACAAAACAAGTTTTCCTAAAATTCCTATAAAATTTGTAGGAATATGCGGAAAAGAAATCCCCGCGCGAAGGCGAGGATAACGTTTATTCGGATTTTTTCTTGTCTGAGGACGAAACGGCGCCGTCGCTCGTCCCGTTTGCGGAGGCGGGAGCGGCGTCCTCTTTCGATCCCTCGGGCGGGACGGGGAAATCCACCCAAAAACAGCTCCCCTTCCCCACTTCGGAAACGACGCCGAAGCGGAAACGGTGTTTGTCGAGCGTGGACTTGACGATGGAGAGTCCCAAGCCCGTGCCTTTGACGGGGCGCTTGTGCATTTCCGAAGAGCGGTAATAGCGCTCCCAGATCGTGGAGATCTCCTCTTTTGGGATACCGTTGCCCGTATCCACCACCTCGAAGCGGACGAACGCGCCGCGGGAAAAGAGGCGGACGGTTATCGTCCTGTCCTCGCCCGTATAGTTGACCGCGTTTCCGATGAGGTTATAGAGCACCTGGCCGATCTTCTCGCGGTCGGCGCGGGTATAGAGATTTTCCTCCACTTCGGTGCGGATGACATACCCCTGCGTGAGGGTGAGATACCCGAAACGGTCGACGATACGGTAGAGATATTCGGAAAGATTAAATATGACGGGCTTAACCTCGTTGATCCCCGAGCGGATCTTGGAAAGATCGAGAAGATCGTTGACGAGCGCGGTCAGGCGGTCGCTCTCGTCGATAATGACCTGCGTATGCTTGGCGCGCTTTTCGGGATCGTTTCCCGAGATCTCCTGTATCATGGAAGCGTATGCCTTGATCATGGTGAGCGGCGTCTTGAAGTCGTGAGACACGTTGGCGATGAGTTCCTTCTGCATTTTGTCCGCTTTGGAGATCTCGGAACTCGCATAGTCAAGCGCGTCGGAGAGTTCGCAAATTTCCGTGTAGACGTAATTTTCCTTGAAGTTGACGTCGTAATTCCCGCGGGCGAGTTCTTTGGCCTTTTCCGTCACTTCCACGACGGGCTTGGTGATGAGCATGGACACGAAGCCGCTGACCACGAAAGCGAGGACGACCGCGACCGAACCGGTGATGAGAGAGCGCATCTGCAGATCTTCCGTCAGTTCGCCCATCGATTGCAGGGAATCGGTGACATAAAGATAATAAGGCTCTCCCCTGAACGAGACGACGGACGCGAACGCGATCTCGTCTGCGCCCGATTCGAACACGATCTCTCCTCTTCCCCCGTTGACTTCAAATTTTTCCCGCAGTACCGCCGTGACCTCGGCAAAATCCGTCTCTTCCGTGACGGGGAACGCCGCACCTCCGTCTGCGGTGATCAGGCGCGCCGTCACTCCGTACCGGTTGGAAATCTCGAACAGATAACGGCTGAGCGCTTCTTCCCCCATATCGGGGCGCTGATAAATGACGTCCGTCATGGTCATGCCCGCTTCCCGCAGTTCGATGATCATCTTTTCCCGATACCTTTGGTTGATCACGGCGTTCTGCACGAGGACATAGACCGCGATGACGATGACCGCGAACACAGAAAAGGACAGCCACAGGATCAGGCTCAGATTTTTACTTTTGAGCTTTTTTTTCCGCTTTTCCGCCATGACGCATCCGCCACCTTTTACGCCTCGAATTTATACCCTAACCCGCGCAGGGTGACGATAAATTTGCGATATTCTTTGAGATTTCCGCGCAACATCTTGACGTGCGTGTCCACCGTCCTGTCGTCGCCGTAAAAATCGTATCCCCATACGGCGTTGAGCAGTTTCTCGCGGGTGAGCGCGATGCCCTCGTTCTGCACGAGATAAAAGAGAAGTTCATATTCCTTGGGAGTGAGCTGCGCCTTCTCGCCGTCCACATAGACATTGCGCCCCGCCATATCGATCCTGAGCCCTTCGAACTGCAACACGTCCTTTTCCTTTGCGGGCGCGGGCGCGGCGCGACGCTTGGTGACCGCGTTGATGCGCGCCATCACCTCTTTGGGCGAAAACGGCTTGGTGACATAATCGTCCACGCCGATCTCGAAGCCGAACAGCTTGTCGTACTCTTCGCCGCGCGCGGAGAGCATGATGACGGGGATCTCCTTGAATTTGCGGATCTCCTTGACGGCGGAAAAACCGTCGAGCTTGGGCATCATGACGTCCATGAGGATGATGTCGTAATCGTTTTCGCGGCATTTCTTGACGGCGTCCATCCCGTCCACCGCTTCGTCCGCCTGATTTCCCTCGAACTCCACGTATTCGCGCAGAACCGCGCGGATCATATCCTCGTCGTCTACAATCAAAACTTTCATTACCGGCCTCCTTGTTCGTCCCGTCCGTTTCTCGCTTCCGAGGACGCCCTCCCCTTGCCGAGGCGCCCTTCCGCGCCTTCGCAAAGCGAGAACTGCCCCGCGCGTCGTTATTTTTCTTTTATATAACACTTTCGTATTAACTTCGTTTCATTGCAACGTGAAATTTGTGTGAAATTATTTTACCACATTTTCCCTCGCCCCGCAAGCGGATTTTTTATAAAAAATGCGAACAAATGTTTGACAATCCTTTACGGCGGGGGTATAATGGAAGCATGATCACGGAAGAAAAGCTGAAGATCCTCACGGAAGGCGCGAAATACGACGTGTCCTGCTCTTCATCGGGCAGTTCACGCAAAAACAAAGGCGGCATGGGCAACGGATACGTTGCGGGGTGCTGTCATTCCTTCACGCCCGACGGGAGATGCATTTCCCTGCTCAAGATCCTCATGAGCAATCATTGCATCTATTCGTGCCGATACTGCCCCAACCGCGCCGATCCCGACATCCCGCGCGCCGTCGCCACGCCCGAAGAGATCTGCGAGCTGGTCATCGATTTTTACAAGCGCAATTACATCGAAGGACTGTTCCTCTCTTCGGCGGTCTACCGTTCTCCCGATTATACGATGGAACTGCTCCTGCGCACGGTAAAAATGTTGCGCACGCAGTATAACTTTCACGGATATATCCACCTCAAAGGCATCCCGCGCGCGGACATGGGCATGGTGCGGCAGGCGGCGCTGTACGTCGACCGCATGAGCTATAACATCGAACTTCCTTCCGAACGTAGCTTAAAACTGCTCGCCCCGCAGAAGGACAAAGAGAGCCTCCTCTCCCCCATGCGCGCACTCACGCAGGAAAAAGCGGAATACGCGCAGGAACGGAAAAGCTCCCTCTTTCTGCCCGCGGGACAGACGACGCAGATGATCGTGGGCGCTTCGCCCGAATCGGACGGGCAGATCCTCAGGCTCACGCAGTCCCTTTACCGCAATATGGGACTCAAACGGGTGTATTATTCCTCGTACGTCCCCGTCGTGCACGACAGCGTTCTGCCCGACAAACCCGTAGGACAGCTTCGCGAACATCGGCTGTATCAGGCGGACTGGCTGTTGCGCTTTTACGGGTTCACCGCCGACGAGATCGCGCCCGAGGGGGAAAATCTGCCCATGGATCTGGATCCCAAATGCGCGTGGGCGTTGCGCAATCCGCAGTTTTTTCCCGTGGAGATCAACCGTGCGCCGCTGGAAGCGCTCCTGCGCGTGCCGGGGATCGGCGCAAAGAGCGCATATAAGATCACCGAAGCGCGGCGGTTTGCCGCGCTCGGATTCGAAGACCTCGGGCGCATGCGCGTCGTCCTCAAACGCGCCAGGCATTTCATCACCTGCAAAGGCAAATATTACGGGGCAAAGAACGAGTCCGCGGTGCGCGGGCTTCTCGCCGCGCCCGCGGAACGGGCGGAACAGCTCAGTCTGTTCTCTGATCGGGAAACGGCGCTCGCCGCGCTGACGGGGGATTTATGATCTACTTTTTCGACGGAAGCAAAGAGGCGTTCCTCACCGCCTTTCTGGAAGCGTTCCCCGACGCGGACGCTTATCTCACTTGCACGCAAAAACAGCTCAGCATCGGGCAGGAGTCCGTCTTTGTGCAATCGGACGAAGTACGCGCCGCAAAGGCAGAGCGCCGCCTCCTACAACTGGATAAAAACAGCCTGTCCGATCTATCCCTGCTCCTGCGGAGCGGACAGACGGGACACGAACAGATCGCATACCGATACCTCAAAAAGATCGCGACGGAAGGCAGACCCGTGAGGAAAATGCTCGCGGACGACGACGTGGTCGCCGCCGTCGAGTGCATGAACCGCGTACGCTGGGAGATCCACCGCCTGCACGGGTTCATCCGCTTCATGGAGAGCGCAAGCGGGGCGCTGTACGCGCCCTTTTCGCCCGACAACGACGTATGTGATCTGCTTGTCCCGCATTTTCGCGCCCGTCTGCCGCAATTCCCCTTCGTCCTTCACGACGTATCCCGCAAAAAGGCGGCGATCTACGACGGAAAAAACGCCTTCGTCGCCCCGCTCGAACGCGCGGAAGTCGTGCTTTCCGCCGACGAACAGGGCTGGCAGGCGCTCTGGAAACGCTATTACGCGAGCGTGAACATCCCCAGCCGCGAGCGGCTGAAACAGATGCGCGGATATATGCCCGTGCGCTATTGGAAATTCCTCCCCGAGAAAATTTCCCCGTCCGACGGTTAACCCATGCGCGCGAGCAGTTTTTTGAACGCTTCGAGATGCAGTTCCTCGTCCATGACGATGCGCTGTAATACGGCGGCGACTCTCTCGTCCGTGAGTTTGGAGATCATGCAATTATAGGTGGCGATCGCGCCCCGCTCGGCGGCGATGTCGGCGAGCAGCATCTTCTGCGGCGTCGAAGAATAGTCCACCGCGCTTGCGGAATAGTATCCCACGGGATAGGGCGGACAGTTGGTGAAGACGGGCGGTGCGCCCAGTTTGCAGATGAGCGTGCCGAGGATCTCGAAATGCCGCATCTCCGCGACGGAAACGGCCAGCAGAGTTTCCGCCGCTTCTTCATCGCCCATGCGTTCAAAGAGAATGTGCTGATAGACATATTGCAGAATGGCGGTCAGCTCCCCCGCCCTGCCCGCATATGCGGGCGAGATGATGCGAAGCGAACAGGCGTCCTCCCCGATCCCGTCCAAGGACGGATAAGGCACATCCGCATTCAATTCCATAACGTATTTCCCCCTTTCGGCTTTTTTACCAATATATGCCGCGCGCCGCCGCGCGTGTGTTTATTTGAAAGACAATTAAAATAAAGGGAAATTTTTTCCTTTCGCTTGCGTTTTGGCGGCGTTTGTGTTACGCTGAGAAAAAAGGGAGGACGACAGGATGGACGATACGAAAATGAAACGCTTTATGCAGAATAAGGAACGCATCCCCGATCCGATGCGCTATAAAAACGGGATGAATTACCGCCGAGCGGGCAAGAGCGGGCTCAAACTCCCCGAGGTATCCCTCGGGCTCTGGCACAATTTCGGCAGCGTGGATAATTTTGAAAATATGCGCGACATGGTCTTTACCGCCTTCGATCACGGCGTGACCATGTTCGATCTCGCCAATAACTACGGTCCGAGAGGCGGAAGCGCGGAAGTCAACTTCGGCAGGATCCTCAAAGAAAATTTCTCCGCCTATCGCGACGAGATGCTCATCTCCACCAAGGCGGGCTTCGGGATGTGGAAAGGTCCCTACGGCGACGGCGGGAGCAGAAAATATCTCGTCGCTTCCCTCGATCAGAGTCTCCGCCGCATGGGGCTGGATTATGTGGACATCTTTTACCACCACCGCCCCGATCCCGACACCCCCATCGAGGAGACCTGTCTCGCCCTCGACGCGATCGTGCGTTCGGGCAAGGCGCTCTACGTCGGTATCTCCAATTACAACGCCGAACAGGCAAAAAGCGCAACGGAGATCCTGCGCGACCTCAAATGCCCCTTCATCCTCGATCAGGTCTGCTATAATCTGCTCAACCGCAACGTCGAAAAGGACGGACTCAAAGAATACGCGCGGGAGGCGGGCTTCGGGCTGATCGTCTACTCCCCGCTCGCTCAGGGACTGCTCACCGACCGCTATCTGCACGGGATCCCCGAAGACAGCCGTATCCGCAAGGGACGCTTCCTCAAAGAGGACGCGCTGACGCCCGAACTCTTCCGCAAACTCGCCGCGCTCCGCGAGATCGCGCAGGCGCGCTCGCAGACGTTGCCCGAACTCGCCCTTTCCTGGGTGCTCAGAGACGACGTCGTCACGAGCGTCATCATCGGAGCTTCCTCCTCCGAACAGATCCTCGACAATCTCCGCATCAACCCCTCCTTTACGCAGGAAGAACTGGACGCCATTGAAGCGATCTGCAACAGGGAATGACACGGCGATCCGTCGGCTCGGAAAAAATCGGCAAACATATCTTATCGGCAAAAAAACGCGCGGAAGTTCCGCGCGTTTTTTTCGGTCGCATTCAGTTCTCCGATTCGTAATGACAATCGGAATACTGCGTGGGAGGCATCGTTTCGCCTTCGCCGATATAGATCGTGTTGACGAGGTTGCCTTCGCCGTCGATGACTTTGTAAGAACCCGTCTTAGGACAGGTATCTCCGCTGTGCAGTCTCATTGTTTCACCTCCGATATTGTCAGTATGCCCGATCGGAGCGCGTTTATGCGCCTTTATAAAATTCCGTAAGAGGAAAGAAAGACGCACGCGACGGACAACAGCGCGAGATAGAGACTGAACCACTTGAAATTCCCCTTGCCGATGGCGCGGAGCATGACGCGGATGGCGGCAAATCCCGAAAGGGCGGCGCACGCCATGCCGACGAGCATACAGAGCATATCGCCCGCCGCGATCGCCGTCCCGCCGACGGCGAGATCTTTCGCGCCGATCAGGGCGCTCCCCAGGATGACGGGAATGCTCATGAGGAAGGAAAAAGAGGCGACCTCCTCCCGCTCCGCGCCCGAACAGACGCCTGCGGCGACGGTGGAACCGCTGCGCGAAATGCCGGGGATGACGGCGACCGCCTGCATCAGCCCCATGCACGCCGCCGTTCCCGCGCCGAAGGGACGACGCTTTGCGCGGCGCGCCGCCCCTTCCCCGACGAGCAGGAGCGCCGCCGTGAAGGCGAACCCGAACGCGAGATATTTCCCGCCGAAGAACGCCCGTTCGATCTGTTCCCCCAGCAACAGCCCTGCCGCCGCCGCGGGCAATGTGGCGAGGAGGAGAAGAAGCAGCCTGCGGAAAGGCTTGCGCAACAGGCCGACGATCTCCTTCCAAAAGACAAAAAATACGGCGATCAGCGTGCCGAGATGCAACATAACGTCGAAAAACAGCGCGTTGCCGCCGAAATCTGTATCCATGATCTCTTGTAAAAGAACGAGATGCCCGCTAGACGAAACGGGCAGGAACTCCGTGAGTCCCTGCGCCGTGCCTAAAACGATTGCCTGCCAGATCTGCATGAATAAATCGTTATTCCTCTTTTTGAAACTGAATTTTACGAAGCGGTGTCCAGCGAAGAGAGATCCGCATAGCGATCCTCGTAGACGGTCACGCACGTTGCGTAACTGTTGACGATCTGCGTCTGCATGCTCGTCGCATACCCTTCCACCGTAGACGCCTTCAACGCCTCGTAATAGAGGTTGGAGAAGGAGCCTTCGACGTCGATCTCGTCCCAATCGAACGCATAAGGAGTCTGCACGGAATAGGAGAACGTGCAGTACATGATGTGCCAGCCGTAATCGGAAGGCGCGACCGTGTACGTTCCCACGCCGCCCGCGATCGCCGCGCGCGCCGCGTACTCGAATTCCTTGACGTAGTCGGTATCGTATGCGGAAACGACGTAACCGAGATAGCTGTTGAGCCCCGCCGTATCCGTATTATATGCAAACGAGAACTCGTTTACCACAGACATCGCCGTATTTACCTTGCTTCCCGCGACGAACACGTCGTTCGCGTCGAACGTGCCGATCTCCGCTTTGCCCGTATAGTACAGGAACTTGGAATAATCGACGGAGCCGTCCGCCTGATAAAAGGAGTCGGCGGTCTGGGTGTAATAATCGGCGTTCGCCTTGCTGCCCGTCGCCGTGATCCCCGCAAACGAGAGATAACCTTCCAGCTCCGCGATTGCCTCGTCGATGTCGATCTTGTCGGGCGTGAGGGTATATCCGTCCTCTTCCGAATACTCGACCATACCGTTATAGGCGTATCTGCCGTAATAGTTTTTCAGCGTTTCGTATCTCGTTTTGTCGCCCACGCCGGAGAGGTTATCCTCAAAGAAGAGGTAATCCCCGCCGTATGCGTTCACGCCCGCGTCCGCCGCGTTGAAGGAATAATCCTCCTCGCAGGTGAACCACGTCCCGCGCTGATCGGTCGCCTGCACCTTTTCGAGAAGCTGCGCGCGATAGACGAACTTCTGCCCTTCCGTCCCCTTGAACGCGCTCAGAGCATGATTCTGCGTCGTGGAGAAGGGAAGAAGGATGTTATACACGAAGCCGTAATTGCCGTTGGGCGCATACAGGATGAAATTGGTGTCCGAAATGCTGTCGAGCGCCGTTTCGAACGTCGTGCTGTCCGCAAAGAGTTCTTTCTGCGTGTTCAGCGTTTCGTCGTATTTATCCTGGACATATTCCTCGGTAAGCGTCGCCTCCGCCGTCTTTTCGTACTCGTCCGAGAGCTTGGAGATGAGCGCGTCTTCGTAAGCGCTCTGCAATTCGATATAGTAGTAGTTCAGGGAAGTGAAGTCGCTCACGTCCTCGCCCTTTTCGAGAAGGTCGTTCGCGGAAAGGTTGGCAAGGAAACTGTTGTAAGCCTTCTTTCTCGTCGTGGGCGTGGAGCCGTCCACCGTTTCGTACGTCCCGCAATCGGACGCGGAATTTTTGCCCGTGTAGATCTTATAGGCGGGATCGTAATAATCCTCGTTCGCCGTACCGACACCCGTGGGCGTGGTGCGCGCGGTGTCGTATTCGCCGCTCTCCGCCGTGATGATGGAAGTCTCCTGCGAATCGATGGAATTGTTGATGACGACTTTGAGGTCGTATTCCGCTTTCGCCTTTTCTTCGTCCGTCAGGAAATATGCCAGCCCCGCGGTCTCGGGATGCGCTTCGTCCGCCGCCACCGCCGCGAGATATCCCTCCGGCGTATACGGATATTCCGTCGCGTTCTCCTTGTTCTTTTCGAAGAAATAGACCATCGCGTACTGAATGATCATCTTGCGGTTGACAAGGCTCTCCCGGATGAGATCGAACGTATCGGCATAGGTGTTACCGTTCTGGACGTATTGATAGCCGACGCTGAGGAAGTTCGCGACCATATCGCGCTTTAAGACGTTGGAAACGCCGATGCAGTCGGCATAAGCCGCGTACTTTCCGCCCTCCGCGAAGTCCTCTCCGAGGCTGATGTCCACTTCCGCGATGACCTGCTGCATGTCCTTCTGCGCGTCGGTCGTGACCAGGTCGCATCCCGCGAACGTTCCGCACGCGAGCACCGTCGCAAGCGAAACGGCAACTAACTTCTTGTTGATTTTCATAAACTGCTTCTCCGAACTGTGTTCTGTAATGATTCCGTATCGTATCGGACTCGCCGTCCGTACACTTCAACACTTTATCTATTATAACCGATTTTTCCGATAAGTGCAATTCTTTTTGGTGAAATTCATGCAAAAGTTGACGCGAATTTTAAAAATTTCGTCATTGCGAGCATCGTCTTGCCGCCGTCCGCCCCCGCGGCAAAGCGGAGCACGGGCGCGCTCGTCATGTCCAGGCTGACCGAACGGGCGTATTTTTCCATCGCCGCGCCCAGCCGCTCGTCGCCGAGCGCTTTGAGATCGGCAAATTCCAGCGCCCCGCCCTTGGGATTGACGGAGATCTTGCGCACGCCGAACTGAGCGGCATAGCTTTTCAGAACGGCGATCACGAGCAGATTGAGCGTCTCGGGCGGCATCCTGCCGTACGTCTCCTCCATGGAGGTGCATACCCGCTTGTAATCGGCGGCGGAGCGGATCTCCGCGATCTGCTTGTAACAGTCCAGCCGCCCCGCGTTGGATTCCACATAGCTTTCGGGGATGAACGCCGTTGCCTTGATGTCCAGATCGCAGCTCTCCTGCCTCACGCCCGTGAGCTCCTCTTTGAGCATCTTCGCATAGAGCTCGTATCCCACTTTGTCCATGTGCCCGTGCTGTTCCGCGCCGAGCACGTTCCCCGCGCCGCGGATCTCCAGATCGCGCATCGCGATCTTGTATCCCGATCCCAGCTCGGTGAATTGCATGATCGCTTTCAGCCGCTCGGCGGCGTTCTGCGTCATCACCCGTTCGGGTTTATAGGTAAAATATGCGTGCGCCAGCCGCGAACTCCGCCCTACCCTGCCGCGAAGCTGATAGAGCTGAGAAATGCCCAGGCGGTCGGCGTCGATCACGACGATCGTATTCGCGTTGGGCAGGTCGATCCCGTTTTCGATGATGGTCGTCGTCACGAGGATGTCGTATTCCCCGCGATAGAAGCCGAATACGTTGGCTTCGAGAACGTTTTTATCCATCCTGCCGTGCGCGGCGCAGACCCGCGCTTCGGGCACGATGTCCGCCACCTTTTTGGCAAAGGTATGAATGCTCTCCACGCGGTTATACAGCACGAAGACCTGTCCCCCGCGGGCGATCTCGCGCACGCAGGCGTCGCGGATGAGCGTTTCCGTCTCCTCGGCGACGTACGTCTGCACGGGAAGGCGCGCGTGCGGCGGCGTCTGTATGGTGGAGATGTCGCGGATGCCCGACAAAGACATGTGCAACGTCCTCGGGATGGGCGTCGCGGTCATGGTCAGGCAGTCCACGTTGCGTTTGAGGTTTTTGATCTTTTCCTTATGCTCCACGCCGAAGCGCTGTTCCTCGTCGAGAATGAGCAGTCCCAGGTCGCGGAATTGTACGTCGGCGGAAAGCAGACGGTGCGTGCCGATGACAAGGTCGACCGTCCCGTCGGCGACGCCCGCCAGCGCTTTGTCCTGCTCCTTGCCCGTGCGGAAACGGTTGAGGACGGCGACGCGCACACCGAAATCCTTCATCCGCTCGACGGCGGTGCGGTAATGCTGTTCGCTCAGAACGGTGCTCGGGCACATGATCGCCGCCTGTTTGCCTGCGAGGATGCACAGATACGCCGCGCGGAGCGCGACTTCCGTCTTGCCGAAGCCGACGTCGCCGCAGAGCAGACGGTCCATCACCTTGTCTGAACACATATCCGCCTTGATCTCGTCGAGAGAAGAGATCTGATCGGGCGTTTCCTCGTACGGGAACGCCGCTTCGAACTCCTCCATCATCTCGCGGTATTCGGGGAAGACATATCCGCGGCGCTCCTGACGCTCGGCATAGAGCTGTTTGAGGTCGAACGCCATCTTTTTGAGGGAGGCGCGCACGCGCGCCTTCACCCGCTCGAATTCCCCGCCGCCGATCTTGGAGAGCGTGGGATTGTCCCCGCCCATATATTTGGAGAGGATGTCCATCTGCTCGACGGGAACGTACAGCGTGTCCCCGTCCTTATATTCGAGGGCGACGTATTCCTTCGTCCCGTCCGTCGTCTCGATCTTTTTCGTCCCCGTGATCCTGCCCACGCCGTACGATTCGTGCACGGCATAATCCCCGATCTCGGGCGCGACGAACAGGTCGCCGCGGCGCTTGCGGATGCGTTTTTGCTCCGCCGCTTTGGTATACAGATCCCCCGTCCCCACGAGCACCAGCTTGCATTCGTGCAGGATGAGCCCGTGCGCCAGCGTTTCGTCCAGCACGGCGATCCCCTTCATCGCGGAAAGGGACGCGGGCAGCGGCGCGACGGGAAAATAGTTCGCGCTCAGTTCCTCGCGCATCTTCTCCGCGCGCGGCTGCGTACCGCACCATAGGACGACGCGGTACCCCGTCTTCATCCACGCTTTCAGGTCGGAGACGAGATCGGGCAGCGAATTGAGATAACGCGCTACGGGCGTCGCCGTCAGATTGAAGATCTTGAGCGGGTTGAAAAAATAGGTATTCCCCGCGAACGTCTGCAACGCGAGCGCGCGGAAAGAGAGTACGTTGGAGAAAAAATCCTCGCGCTCCACGTATTGGCGCAGAGAAAACCGCATCGCTTCCCCGCCTTCGCGCAGGACGAGATAGCGTTCCCCGTGCTCTTTATACAGTCCGTCCAGCTTGTCGTGGACGAGTTTGCATTCGTCAAAGACCAGGAGCGTCTCGTCGTCCAGAAGGGAAAAAAGATCGCACGAACAGCCGAGCAGAGGCAGGACGTAATCGGTGGAAATGCTCTCTCCCGACAAAATATCGTCCGCGATCGCCTTCATGCGGGCATACGCGGCGGCGGAGGGCGCCTTTCTGAGCTCCTCCGCGAGCGCGCGGCGCACCTCCTCTTCGTCCCCTTCCCCGACGACGACGTCCGTCGCAGAGACGATGTCGATCGAATCGAGAAGCGGGAACCGCTCGGACGTGATCTCGTCATACGGCTTGACGCTCTCCACCTCGTCGCCGAAGAAATCCACGCGCACGGGGTGCTCGCAGTTGATCGGCCAGATGTCGAGGATGTCGCCGCGGACGGCGAACGCGCCCTTCGCGTCCACCGAATATTCGCGCGTATATCCCGCGCGGACGAGATCGTTCACCAGGCGGGAAAGCTCCGTTTCCTCCCCCGTTTTCAGAGTAAAGACGGGGACTTTCCGCGGCAAGAGCTGGATCGCCGCTTCCACGTCGCACACGAGCGCGTCCGCGCCCGACTGCCACTCCCACAGCGCGGTCAGGCGGCGGAAGAGCGAATCGCGCGAGAGCGCCTTGCGGTAGGTGAGCACTTCGTCCTTGGCGCTCAGCAGGGCGCACTTCTTGCCCGAGAGCGCGGAGACGGCGTCGAAGGCGCGCTTTGCCGCGAGCGCGTCCGCCGCGACGTAGACAAATCGGCGCGGGATCATCGCGGCGATGAGATATTTCTGCGGATCGGACACGCCGAAAACCGCCGCGGGCGTGCCGCGGCGGATGTCGTCGCTGAGGAGCGGATAGTCCCCGCCTAAATTGTCGAAAGAAAAAAAGTCTTTCATCCGTTATACTTGCACATGACGTTTTCCGTCTTTTCCCCCTTGGCGAGGGCGACGGCGGCATCCGCCGCGCGGTCGCAGGCGGAAGCGAACAGTTCGTAATCCTCTTCCTTTACCTTGGCGAGGACGTACGCGATGATGGGGATGTTCACCTCGGGGTCGCGGATGCCGATGCGGATGCGCGTAAATTCGCTGATCCCCGTCTCCGCGATGACCGAACGCATCCCGTTGTGCGTGCCCGCGCTGCCCGAAGGGCGGATGCGGACATGACCTTTGGGAAGATCGTAATCGTCGTAGATGACGACGAGCTTTTCGGGCGGGATCTTATATTTCGCCATGAGCTGTTTTACCGCCCTTCCCGACGCGTTCATATACGTCACGGGGCGGGCGACGATCACCTTTTCGCCGTCGACGAATGCCTCGGCGGTCACCGCTTCGCATTCCTTTTTGCGGAAGCGCGCACCCAGCTTCTCCGCGACGTCCCCCGCCGCGAGAAAGCCCATGTTGTGAAAGGTCTTGTTGTATTTTTCTTCCGGGTTCCCTAACCCGACGATGAGAAACATACGCGTCTCCTTCAAAAAAAAGCCGCCGCCAAAAACGCGGCGGCTTTTTTCAGTCGTAAATTTTGGACATCGGCTTGTCGAGATACACGTTCTCGATCGCCGCGGCGAATTTATCTGCCACCGTCAGAATCTTCATCTTCGGCAGCATCTTTTCGGGCGGAAGGTGGATCGTATCCAACATGACGAGTTCCTTGATGGGAGAGCTTTCCAGCCGTTCCAGCGCGGGACCGGAAAGCACTGCGTGCGTACAGCAGGCATAGATCTCCGCCGCGCCCTTATCGGCGAGCGCCTGCGCGCCCTGTACGATCGTGCCCGCCGTGTCGATCATGTCGTCCACCATCAGACAGCGCTTGCCTTCCACGTTGCCGATGATGTTCATGACTTCCATAACGTTCGCCTTGGGACGGCGCTTGTCGATGATCGCCATCTGGCAGTTGAGCCGCTCAGCGACCTTTCTCGCGCGGTTGACCGATCCGACGTCGGGAGAAACGACGATCATGTTTTCGTCCACTTTGTCGGCAAAATAATTGTAGAGCGTGGGCCCGCCGAGCAGGTTATCCACGGGAATGTTGAAAAAGCCCTGGATCTGCGCTGCGTGCAGGTCCATGGTAAGCACCCTGTCCGCGCCCGCGGAGGTGATGAGATCGGCGACGAGCTTCGCCGTGATGGGATCGCGCGAACGCGCCTTTCTGTCCTGACGCGCGTATCCGAAATAGGGGATGACCGCCGTGATTCGCCCTGCAGACGCGCGCTTTGCCGCGTCGATCATGATGAGAAGCTCCATCAGATTGTCGTTGACAGGGCTGGAGGTCGACTGAATGATGAACAGATCCCTTCCGCGCACCGTTTCCGCAATGTGGACGCTCGTTTCCCCGTCGGAGAACTTGCTTACTTCCACGTCGCCGAGCGCGGTGTTGAGTTTCCGCGCGATCGCTTCCGCCAGAGGACGGTTGGAATTTCCCGCAAACAGCTTGATCTCGTTTCCGTGTGTAATCATGTTTACTTCCTTTACCGTTTTCTTTTGTCTTTCTATTGTAGTATTTTTTCCGATCGAAGTCAAACGTTTGCCCGAGCCATTTTGATTTTCCAGCAAAAACTTCCGCGCGTTTTTTCTTCGTTTCAGTTTTCAATAAACCTTTTTAACCAAGACAGATCGAGCGCCCATTCGCTCACGCGGTTGCGCCGCGCGTGCTCTTCGTTCGCGCGGCCGAGCGCCCTGCGATATTCCGCATAGGAGACGCCGTTTACACGCATATAATGCTCGCACGCCGCCCGTTCGTCCCCTTTGAGTTGCGTCCTGCCGATGTGGATGACCGCATGGCAGGCGGGACAGATTGCAACGACGTCTTCCAGTTTCTGTATGCCGCGCGCCTCGTCGTAACTCCACCGTTCGTGCGCTTCCAACCGTCTGCACGGCGCGCCGCAGATCATGCACTTCCCGCCCGCGCGGGAATATGCGTCCTTCCGCACGAGATCCCACTGCGCCGCCGAAAGGATGGAACGCAGGTTGGAATACCAGCACCCGTCGGGCACGAGTTCGAACTCGAGTTTCACGTCACTTTCTCGCGACGCCCGTCTTTCTCGCCGCTTCCGCGACCGCCGCCGCGACCGCGCGGTGAGCGTCTTTGTTATAGGCATACGGGAGAATATAATCGGGCGTAAGCTCCTCGTCCGATACGCAGGAAGCGATCGCCGCGGAAGCCGCCTTCATCATCTCCGCGTTGATGTCTTTCGCACGCACGTCCAACGCCCCGCGGAAGAGCCCCGGGAAGACGAGCACGTTGTTGATCTGATTGGGTTTTTCGGAGGAACCGGTGCCGACGACCGCCGCGCCCGCCGCGATCGCGTCCTCGCGGGCGATCTCGGGAACGGGATTGGCGCAGGTGAACACGATCGCCTTATCCGCCATCGAGCGTACCATGTCCTTGGTCACGCAGTTGGCGACGGAAACGCCGACGAACACGTCCGCGCCCTTCATCGCGTCCGCGAGCTTGCCTTTGAGGTGACGGCGGTTGGTGACCTTCGCGACTTCCGCCTTGGCGGCGTTGAGCGTTTCGTCCCCCTCGCAGATGATCCCCTTGCTGTCGCAGAGGGTGATCTCCTTCACGCCGAAGGAAAGCAGGAATTTTGCGATCGCGATCCCCGCCGCCCCCGCGCCGTTGATGACGACGGCGAGGTCTTCCATTTTCTTGCCGACGAGTTTGAGCGCGTTGATGAGCGCCGCCGCGGTGACGACCGCCGTGCCGTGCTGATCGTCGTGAAAGACGGGGATGTCCAGATCTTCTTTCAGCCTTCTCTCGATCTCGAAACAGCGGGGCGCGGAAATATCTTCCAGGTTGATCCCGCCGAACGAACCCGCTAGCAGTTCGATGGTGCGGACGATCTCGTCCGCGTCCTTGGAACGGATGCAAAGCGGGATCGCGTCCACGTCGCCGAACGCCTTGAAGAGGGCACATTTCCCCTCCATGACGGGCATCCCCGCTTCGGGCCCGATGTCGCCCAGCCCCAGCACCGCCGTGCCGTCCGTGATGACGGGCACCGTATTCCAGCGGCGGGTGAGTTCGAAGCTCTTTTCGATGTCCGCATGGATCGCCATGCAGGGTTCCGCGACGCCCGGCGTATAGGCAAGGGACAGCTTCTCGCGCGAATCCACTTCCACGCGGGAGACGACCTCGATCTTTCCCTTCCACTGACCGTGCAGTTTCAACGATTCCTCTCTGTAATTCATCTTTCCGTTCTCCTTCCAAGCCGTTTTTTATCGCGTCATATTATATAACAAAATCCTCGGGCGGTCAACTGCGGAAAGCGCAATTTGAAGAGAAATTTCCCCTCTCTCGCGCAAAGCGCGGAAAAGGACGGAAAATCTCTCCCGCCCCTTCGATCAGGATATTTTTTTGAGTACCGACGAAGTTCTGCGCTCCTTCGTGACCGCGCGCACCGTCATGAACGCGGCGCTCCCCAGCGTCGCGGCGACGGAAAGGCTGACATCCAGCAAAAGCGCGTTTCTGAATTGTTCCTGCGTGCGGATCATGAAGACAAAATATTCGAACGCGCTGTCCGTGATGCCCTCCTGCGCCAACGCCATGGCGACGATGACCGTATATCCGACGACCAACGCTGCAAAGAAACACACGACGGAGACGATCCACATCGTCACGATCTTTGCGACGTGATTTTTGCCGCCCAATTTTTCCCACAGGAACATGACGAAGAATGGCATGAAGATCATCGCGATCCACGATGCGAATCCGATCATATTGATCAACGCGCAAGCCGCGATCCCCGTAAGTCCGCCCAGAAGTGCGCCCGCGATCCCGCGGACATAGGAGGAAACGCTCGGCGCTTCTTCCGTCTTTTTTGCCGTCTGCTCCTGACCGACTCTTTCAAAACACGCTTCGTGCGCTTTGAACCTGCGTACGCCCGACGAGACCTCGCATACCCCCTCGTCCATGGGTTCTCCGCACAGCGGGCACGCTTCTCCTTTGGTAAACGAGGAGATCATGCCAGTGAACTGTTGCAAAAACAGCACGATCCGCGCCGACGCCTCCGGACTCGCGGCCGCGCGAAAGGCGATCCCGTTTCCGTTTTCCGATAAAACGCGAATCCCGGGGAATCCTTCCAGGAGATTCATCGCAATAAACTGAATGCTCATTTGCAGATCGAGCGTGAGATACACGCTGACGCCGAACTGCGTGCTCATGCGGTAACAGCGTCCGCTGACCTGATAGCCGTTCAACGTGCCGTAAAACTCGTCTCCGTTGCAGGTCAATCCGACCGCCTGCGCGCTTTTTGATACAAAATCGTTCATATTCTCTCCCTTTGCGCCGAGATCGACCGCGGCGCAACGTTTTGCTTTTGCCTGCCAACGAAATTATAACCCTTTCCGTCTCCGCTGTCAACGGTATACGGCTATTTCCCTTTATCCCTCCGAAAGCAGCCGCTCCACCTCTTCGCGCGTCGCCAGCCCCGCGCGGAAGGAACTCGCGCTTCCCGCCGCCACGCCCGCGGCAAGACATCCGCGCCAATCGACGCCCGCGCAATAGGCGGCGAGGAATCCCGCGACGAGGGAATCCCCTGCGCCCACGGTATCCTCCGCGCGTCCCGCAGGCGCGGGACAAAACAGCCGCTCCCCCGTCTGCGCCGCCATGATCGCTCCTTCGCCGCCGAGAGAGACGACGACGTTCGCCGCGCCTTCTCCGCGGAGCGCTTCGGCGAGCGTGAACAGCTCCTCTCTCGTCTGCGCGCGCATATGGAAATACGACTCGATCTCCGCGCGGTTCGGCTTAACGAGGAAGGGCGAATGCGCGAGCGCTTCACGCAGAGACTTTCCCTCCGCGTCCGCGACGACGAGATATTTCCTGTCCGCGACGGCTTGCAGGATGCGCCCGTAGATTCCTCCGATCTGCGAACGCGGCGCGCTGCCCGCCAGAACGAGGACGTTCCCCTCGGGCAGGGTGCGGATCCTGCGGATGAGCGCGGCGAGTTCTTTTTCCCCGATCTCCGGACCGCTCCCGTTGAATTGCGTTTCGCGGTCCGCGTGCAGTTTGACGTTGATGCGCGAAAGCCCGCCGACGCGGACGAAAGAAGTATTCACGCCCTCCCTGCGAAGAAGGCGGGAGATCTCGTTGCCCGTGAACCCGCCCACAAAGCCGAAGGCGACGTTGGGCACGCCCAGACGTCCGAGCATCACGGAGACATTGATCCCCTTTCCCCCGGGCGTAATGCGCTCGGAAAACGTGCGGTTGACTTCGCCCGCCTTCCATTGTCCCGTTTCCGCCGCGTAATCGAGCGACGGATTCAGCGTTACCGTACCGATCATGACTCATTTCCTCCGCCCGAAGGCGATATTCATCGCTATTGTAACCCATTTCTGCGGTAAAGTCAAACGTTTGCGGACAAGCCCGCCCGACGCCGATTTTCAAAAAAAGCCTTGACTTGCCGCCGCGGAAGTGATAGGATAAAGATGAAAAACGACTCTTTCGCCGCGCGTTCCGAGGCGCGGGAGAAAGAAGGGAAAACGGAGCGTTCTTATGAAGCATTTGAGCAAAAAACTGTTCGGACTCGACCTCGCGGGGGCGTTATGTCTGACCGTCGGCATGATCTATCTGAGCGTGTATTCCGTCAAACTGTTTCTTCCCGCCGCCATGCCTTCCGCGCCCGAAGGCGGCGGAACGGAGGTCGCGATCGCGATCTTCGGAGTCACGTTCGCCCTGGCGGTCGTCGCCATCTTCCTTCTGCTGATCTCTTTTATCGGCATGGCAATCGGTCTCTATTCGCTCATCGCCGCCCTCTGCTGCCGCCGCAAAGTGAACGCCGAGGGACGGCTCGTCGCAAAAAAATCCTATCTCGCATTGCAGATCACCTCATCCGCATTGCAGACCGTTGTCGCATGCTTTACGATCGTATTGGCATTTTCCCTCACGCCTCTCTGCTTTCCCATGCCCGTCCTTTGCGCCGCCTGCCTTGGCTGTACGGCGGCGGGCGCCGCGCTCAAATTCAGATACCTGCGGGCGCAGGCAGATGGCGGGGCTTCCCCCGCGCAATAACTTTCCTTAAATATTTTTGCAAAAAAAACGGACCCATCCGGTCCGTTTTTTCTTTTCGTAAAATTGCCACGTTCAGTCCTTTTGTCGGAATTCGTGCCGCAGTCGCGCGCAGGTGAGCAACACGAACATCAGCGCAAAGAGCGCGAGCGCCGCCAGGCTGATCAGCGGGGAATAGCCGTACATCTCCTTTTCGTACCCATCCGTCCAACCGTTCATGCCGCAGACGTTGCCGAAGACGGCGATCCCCCACGCGACGGGAGTGATATAGCGGAGAAATTCCGTTCCTTCCCCGAGCGTGATGACGCAATCGCAGAACACCACCTGAAAGATGATGACGAGCAAAACGGGCAGGATCGCGCTTTCCGACTTCTTGAGCAACGCAGAAACGAACAAGCCGAGCGCCGTGACCGCAAAGTTGACAAAGGCGAGCCCTAAATAGCACAAGAGATAGCCCGTCGCGGGATTTTCGAACGCATAGTCCACAAAGATCAGGCTTCCGCCGAACAGGACGGCGCACTGGATCGCCCCGACGACAAAAAGCACAAAACACTTGGACAGCACATAAGACGAAGAATCCAGTCCCCCGAAGATCTCGCGCGCGAGGATCTCGCGTTCCTTGCAGATCTCGCGGTAACTGTTCAAAATCCCCATGAGCGCTGACATGACCGAAAGCATGAAAAGGACGATATTGGCATTCCACACGCTCCTGTTCACAAAGGATTCCGTATCGCCCGCGATATAGAGGATGCACACGAGCACGGGCGCCTGCAAGAGCAGCGGCAGGAGAATGCCGGGCGCGGAGACGATCTGTTTGAAATATCGCGCCGTCACGACGCGGAAATGCTGAAAATTCGCGCGCGCGGAGCGGCGGCGTCTGTATCGTTTCATCACTTCTTCCCCCTTCCGCGGCGTTTGTCCCCACGGGCTTCCTCCGCACCTCTTTCCTGCGCGTCCTCCCTCGGCGAAACACTCTCTGTAAGCGCGGACGAAGCGGCTTCTTCTGTTCGCTCCGAAATGCCTGCCTCGGACATGGGTATGGGCGCGGCGTCTTCCTTCTCGCGGGGAAGGTCGCTTGCCTCGGACACGGGCGGGGCGCTTTCTCCCCCCTGCGCCGAAACGTCCGTCTCGGACATGGGTACGGGTGCGGCGTCTCGCTCCTCGCGAAGGGACTCTGCGGGAACGGCAGGAACGCTCTCCCCTTCCTGCGCGACGTCCGTCTCGGGCGCGGACGCGGAACGCCGCGCACTCTTCTCTTTCCCCTGCGTTTTTTTATGCGCTTCGACGGGCGGGAGGATACAATCCTTGCCGTATTCGCGGGTAAATTCCGCATACAGTTTTTTATAATACTCGCCCGAACGGTATTTGAGCGCGAACGCCTCGCTCTCCTCTTCGGTGGAAAGCGCGGTGAAGATCTTCGAATAGGAGCGACGATTGAACCAGCGCATCGCGTCGGCGGAAGGTCCGAAATAACACACCCTGCCGCCCTTGCCCAGAAACGCGACCTTGTCGCATTTGTCGAGATTTTCCATGGCGTGCGTGACGATGACGACCGTCCTGCCTTTTTTGGTGAGATCGCGCAAAAGTTCCATCATCTGCAGATCGAGATCGGGCGAAAGCCCGCTCGTCGGCTCGTCGAGAAAGATGACCTTGGGATCGGACAGCAGTTCCATCGCGATGGACACCCGCTTTTTCTGACCTCCCGACAGAGAAGAGATGCGCTGTTTTTCCTTTCCTTCCAGGCGGACATCCGCGATCGCCTCTTTCACGCGCGATCGGAGTTCGTCTTTGGGAAGGCGGGTGCGGATCCGCAGTTGCGCCGTATAGCGGAGCGCGTCGCCGAGCGTGAGATCGTCGTGCATGATGTCGCGTTGAGGCACATACCCGAGCACGCCCTTATAGGTATTCATGTTTTCGTAATAGTCGTTGCCGTCGTAATAGATCTTCCCTTCCGTCGCGGGGCGCATCCCGTTGATGCAATCGAGTAAGGTGGATTTTCCCGCGCCGCTCCCGCCGACGATGGCGACGAATTCGCCTGCTTCCACGCGAAAGCTCGCGTCGGTCACGAGAGACACCTTCTTCCCCCGCGCGTTGCGGTCGGGCACGCGCTTGCATACGTTCAATGCGTCGATGCGGATCCCGCCCGAAGCGGATGAATAGAGCAATTTGTTGCGGTAAAAAATGTACGCCGCCGACGGGATGGAGATCCTGTCGTAATCGCTGAGTTTCTGCCGCTTGATCTTGCGGTTGTTGACGTAAGTTCCGCTGACGCTGTGCGCATCCTGCACGAAGCAGTTTGCCCCGTCGAACACGATCATGAAATGTTTATCGGAGACGAGCGGATTTTCCACGCGAATGTCGCACTGCTCCCCCCGCCCGACCGTCGTGATCGTCTTTCCCGTCAGATCGAACGCCGAGCCGCCTTTGCGGCGGATCTGCTTGACGGAAGAAATGCGCACGATGTCGTCGCTCTTTTTGTCTCCTTTTTTTCGCACGGAAAGCACACCGTCCATTTTGAGCATGGGACGGCGGAAGAGTTTCCCGTTCATCAGTACCTCGCTGCGGGAATCCTCTTCCGACTTATCTTCGGCGTACCATACCCCGTTTTTGCGCAAAAGACGGATCTGTACCGGCTGTACGTTCGCCGATTTTATGACGATGTCCGCCGTGCGTTTCGCCCCGACGAGCAATTCCGAACGTTCTTCGCTGTCAAAAAAGCGGAACAGATCGCCTTCCTGTATTTTCAGAATGATATTATTCATATTCCCTTCCTTTGCGGCGGGAGATCAACCCGACGTCCTGTCCTGTTTGAGCGAAAAAAGATTGATGAATGCGCGGAGCGCGTAGGATACGTTTGCGTTCCGCGGGAGCGCCAGCCCGACCGAACGGGACGGCATGGCGGGGCGCACGTCTACCTCGAACAATTCGCCCGCGTCCAGTCTCCGCCGCGCATATTCGCGCGGGATACAGCCGATCCCCATACCGCTCGAAACAAGCTTCTTCATGAATCCCCAACTATCCACCTCGATAAAAGGGCGAAGCTGCACGCCGAGGCTCTGCGAAAAATGTTCGATCGCCGACCGCGCGACGGTATGCTGTTCCATGAGCAGGAGCGGATACTGCTGCAATTCCCAAAAAGAAACTTCCCTGCCGCGCAGTTCGGAAAACTGCGGCCCCGCGACAAACACATCATTGAGAAGCATGATGGACTGCGTGATGCGGATGCCGTCGTCCTCCTCGATAGGTAAATTCAAAAAACCGATGTCGCAACGGTCGGTTTTGAGCTGTTCGATGGTCTTGGGCGAAACGTCGGAAATGAGCTCGAACTTGACCGCGGGATACAGTTTGTGATATTCGATGATCTTATCCGCAAGACAATATTGGAAGATGGTCTCGGATGCGCCGATGCGGATGGTGCCCGTCGCGCTGTTTTTCAGTTCGGAAAGCCGTTCTTCCGCGCCGTCGAGCATCTGGAGCGCTTTTTCCACCGCCTCATAGATGATCTCGCCGCCCTGCGCGGACAGCTCCATTCCGCGGTGCGTGCGGTTGAACAGCGGCGTGCCGAGCTGATTTTCCAACTGTTTGATCGCCTGAGATACGGCGGGTTGCGAGATATACAGCTCTTCCGCCGCGCGCGTCAGGCTCCCGCACTTTGCGACCATGTAAAATACCCTGTAAAGTTCCAGATTGACCATATTTTCTCCTCTTTCGGTTTACTTCCCCACGCAGAATTTAGAAAAGATCTCGTCGATGATGGCTTCCGTCGCCGTTTCCCCGCTCAACTCTCCCAGATCGTCCCACGCCTGCTTGATCTCCAACGCGTAGATCTCCGCTGGAAGCGGCAAGCTTTGCAACGCCCGTTCCACGCTTTCCGCCGCATTGCGGCACGCCTCGAAATGCCGTTCTTCCATAAGATACGCACCGTCGTTCTCCTGTCCGAAGCCCTTTTCGTAGAGGAGCCTCCGCAATTTGTCCAACCCTTCCCCCGTCACGGAAGAGACGAGCACATCGCATTCCCCGCGCGCTCCCAGATCGCTCTTGCTGACCACGCGGATGACCGGCACGTCGGGCAACGCCACGGGAAGTTCTCCGTCTTTCAGACAGACGATCACGTCGGCGGCAGCGATGGCGCGTTCCGCACGGGAGATCCCCTCTCGTTCGATCTCGTCCGCCCCTTCGCGCAAACCCGCCGTATCCGTCAGACGGAAAAGCACGCCGTCGATCTCCAACGTCCCCTCCACGACGTCGCGCGTGGTGCCCGCCACGGGCGAGACGATCGCGCGGTCATATCCGAGCAGGGCGTTCAGCAGCGAACTCTTCCCCGCGTTCGGTCTGCCGCAGATGGCGACGTTCACGCCCGAAGCGATCTTTTTGCCCGCGCGGTACTGCGCAAGCAGCGCCGCAAGTCCCGCCTTTACCTCTTCCAGCTTCGCGCGCACCTCTTCGCGCGTGTCCGCGGTGAGGTCCTCTTCGGGATAATCGATGTCCGCGTCGATCCCCGCAAGGCATTCGGTGAGCAGCGATTGCAGGCGTTTGCCCTCGCGGGTAAGTTTTTCCCCGTACAAAAGGAATCCCGCGCGGACCTGCGCGTCCGATTCCGCGTTGATCATTTCCGCCATGCCTTCCGCCGCGGAGAGAGACAGTTTGCCGTTGAGAAAAGCGCGTTTGGTAAATTCCCCGCGCCGCGCGAGGCGGGCGCCGAGCGCGAGCGTGCGCGAGAGTACGCCTCGCGCGATCGCCGTGCCGCCGTGACAGTGAAATTCCACCGTATCTTCTCCCGTAAACGATCGGGGCGCACGGAAATAGACGCACATCCCGTAATCGGAAAACGCGCCGCAGTCGATGCGTCCGGGATACATCATGTTGGGCGTAAATTCTCCCTTACGGGAAAACATTTTTTTTGCGATGTCCAGCGCGCCCGCGCCGCTCATGCGCACGATCGCCACCCCGCCGCGCCCTGCCGCCGTTGCGATCGCGGAAATCACCTCGCTCATTCCGTATCCTCCTCTCCCACGCTATAAGCGTTGATTGTCATGAAAATGAAAAACATCCGTTTGCTATAATAAATATTTATATCACGATCATTATACTCGCATCGTGCGCATTTGTAAACGATTTTTCAGACAATTAAATAATTTATTTGCGCGGACACGCCCGCCCCGCCGCGCGAGCGCCATGCGGAAGATCGCGAAAGGTCCTTCCCCGCGCGAAGCGCCCGCCCCGCACAAAAAGGCGGAGCGATCAATCGGCGCGAGACGCGCATAAAAGGCGCCGCAAAAACAGCGTCGGAAGATCGGCGCAAAAAAACGGCGCGGAGATCCCCGCGCCGTGCTGCGGCATATTGCCGCCGTAAAGTTTTTCTTTTGCCGTCAGTCTTTCTTTTCGCCGTCTTCGGGCGGTTTGGCGGAAGAACTGAATTCGGAAAACGGATCTTCCGGAGCGCCGCCTGCGGAACCGTTTCCCGCCGTGCCGCCGGGAAAATCACCGAACGGATCCTCTCTACGCCCTCCGCCCGTCGGATTGCCGTAATTGCGGGGATCGCCGTACATCCCCTGCGTGCGGCGATAGATCTCTTCCTGCTGCCTGCGCACATAGTCCGCATAATCGACGGGCACATTGTTGCGCACGGCGAACACCGTAAAAGCGCGGAAAGGAAGGACTACGCTGCAAAAGGTGAGCATGGCGGGACCGCGCGCATAGTACTTGCGGAACAGGGACAGATAGAGCACCGCCATAAAGACGATCATCACCAAGGTGAAGAGCATGACGAGCACCTGGAACACCCACTGCCCCGTCTGCATCCATTGGAGCGCCTCGGGCACTCCTTCGTATCCTCCCTGCACGATGTCCTCCGGTCCGTATTCGACATAATACGGGGAAAGGCATATCATCGTCATGACGAGCAAACCGTTGAGCACCGCATAGACAATCTCGGAGAGCATCGCATACAGCCCCGCACGTTTGAGCTTCTGCCCGAAGAAATTTCCGTCTCCCGCCAGCTTGCCCGCATAATAGGTATTGGCAAAAGGCAGAAAGCCCAACCAACTCCCCTTCATGCCCCGTCGTTTCGCCATCTCGCGCATTCCGATGCCCCCGAATATTAGACAGATGATATATGCGCCGAAGGCTGTGCAAACGACGATCAGGAAGGCGGTAAGATTTTCACCCCCGAAAAACATCAGGAGCCAGTTGAAAAAATCGATAAATTCCATGTTACTCGCAATCCCCTTCCGAGGGAAAGAGCGACGGTTCGTATTCCGCGGACACCATCGTCAATCCCTTTGCCGCCATCGTCTTTCCCAAAAGGGAACGGTCCCCCGTTTGATAGGCGGCGAGAATGCTCTCCTCCTCTTTTTTTCCGCATCCGACGTCGACGAGATGTCCCGCCAGGATGCGCACCATGTTATATAAAAAGCCGTTCCCGCATACGACGAACTCGTACACGGTCGCACCGCTTTGCCTGATTTCGGAGATCTCCGCACGATAGATCGTTCGTACGGTCGTCTTTGCCGAGCCGCCCGCCGCACGGAACGCCGCGAAATCGTGCTCGCCCACATACAGCCGCGCCGCGCTCCGCATTTTTCCGAGGTCGGGTTTCTCCCGCACGCGCACCGCATACCGCTCGAAAAGCGGCAGCGCCGTTTCTGCATAGTAAAAGCGGTAACGGTAAGTCTTTTGCCTCGCGTTCCTCGTACAGTCGAATCCCTCGGGCGCCTCGGCACTCCGCAGTACCCGCACATCCTCGGGAAGCCGCTCGTTAAGACATTCGCGGATCTTCCGCGCGGGGATGGACGTATCCGCGTCCAGATGACAGACCTGCCCTTCCGCGTGCACGCCCGAATCCGTCCTGCCGCTGCCCGCCACTTTCACGGGCGCGCCGAACAGCTCGCAGGCGGCGCGTTCCAGCTCACCCTGCACCGTGCGTTTCCCGGGCTGGACCTGCCAACCCTCGAACATGGTGCCGTCGTAGCTGACTTTCAACGCGATCCTCATATCACCGCTCCCAGGTAGATCCCCATGAGCACGACGCCCGTCACGAGCGCCGCGATGAGCAGAAATCCGATGAGATCGCGCCAGCCGAAGCGCAGTTTTTTGTATTTTGTGCGGTTTTTACTGCCCATATAACAGCGCGCTTCCATCGCGTCGCCCAACTCGTCCGCACAGCGGAACGCGCTTAAAAGGAGCGGGATGAGGATGGGCACGATCGCGCGGACGCGTTTGGCAAGTCCGCCCGTTTCGAAGTCCGCCCCTCTCGCCTTCTGCGCGTTCATGATGCGCTCCGTCTCGTCCATGAGGATGGGGATAAAGCGGAGCGCGATGCTCATGATGAGCGCAAGCTCGTGGACGGGAAAACGGATCCATTTGAGGGGCGTGAGCAGGCTCTCTATGCCGTCTGTCAGGGCGACGGGCGTCGTCGTGTAGGTGAGCAGGGACGAGCACATCACGAGCAGGAACAGGCGCACGAGCAGAAACGCGGTGAAAATGAGCCCTTCTTTGGTGATGCGGATGATCCACCAGCTCCAATATACCGTCTCGCCGTTGTAGAACAGGGCGTTGAGGATGGTCGTGAACAGCAAGATAAACAGGATCCCCTTGACCGAACGCAGCACCTTTCTCACGGGAACGCCCGAAAATGCGAGCGCAAGGAGAAACACGAACGCGCAGGCGGCAAGCCCGTAAAAATTCTTCGCGAGGAAGATCGCCGCAATGAAGGCGATCAGAAACACGATTTTCAGGCGCGGATCCATTCGATGGACGAAGGATTGCACCGGATAATATTGTCCGAACGTAACGTCTTTTAACATAATTCTCTCTATTCGCCCGACTCAGGCGTTCAGCGCCAGCGTGCGGCGGATGAAGTCCTCCGTCGTGAAATCGCAATCCACGGTGACGCCGCGCTTTTCGAGGGCGAGGCACAGTTTTGCCGTGAGCGGGATATCCAGCCCGAGCGCGATCAGCTCTTCCGAATGGCGGAACAGTTCGCTCGGCGGGAGCACGAATTTCACCGTTCCTTCCGAGAAAACCGCCGCACGGGTGCAGTTTTCCGCGATCTCGTCCATATCGTGCGAGACGATGACGACCGTCTTGCACCATTCCTCATGCAGTCTGTGCAAAAGCTGCATGATCTCGCGCTTGCCGAGCGGATCCAGCCCCGCGGCAGGCTCGTCGAGCACGAGCACGTCGGGACGGGTGACGATGACGCCCGCGATCGCGACGCGGCGCTTCTGCCCGCCCGAAAGGTCGAACGGCGAAGTATCTTTGAGCTCGTCATAGGAAAGCCCGACTACTTCCAGTGCGGCGCGCACCGCCTTTTCCACCGCCTCGTCCGTGAGTTTTTCCTTGGAAAAATTTTTCAGCCCGAACGCGACGTCCTGCGCGACCGTCTCCGCAAAGAGCTGATATTCGGGGTATTGAAACACCATCCCCACGCGCGAGCGCAACTCGCGGAAATCCGTCTTTTTGTCGGTGAGATCGAACGCGCCCACCTGCAGGACGGTCGGAGGCGGGGGCGTTTCCCCCTTTTTCAGCTTCTTGGGTTTGTATTTTTTCAGCGAACTCGGCACGCGCAGCAGTCCGTTCAGGTGCTGCACGAAAGTGGATTTTCCGCTCCCCGTATGCCCGAGGATGCCGAAAAACTCCCCTTCTTCGATAGTGAGCGAAATGTCGTTGAGCGCGTGCGTCGCGAAGGGCGAAGACGCGTTGTAGACGTAACTCAAATGTTCCGCTTTGATACGCATTGCGCAATTTCCTCCGCGAGTTTATTCACGTCCAGCGTGTCCTCCACCGCCATGCCGCCTTCCCGCAGCCTGTTGCAGATGTACCCGATCCTCGGCAAGGCGAGGTTGTACGTTTCCAGCTCCTCGTGCCGCTCGAAGATCTCCGCAGGCGCTCCTTCCATGACGATCGCGCCGCGGTTCATCACGACCGCCCGATCCGCCATCAGCGCCTCTTCCATGAAGTGGGTGATGAGCACGACGGTCATCCCCTCCTCCTTGTTGAGGCGGGACACGACCTGCATGACCTCGCGTCTGCCGCGCGGATCGAGCATCGCCGTCGATTCGTCGAGGATCATGACCTTGGGACGGATGGCGAGCACGCCTGCGATCGCGATGCGCTGCTTCTGCCCGCCCGAAAGGCGGGTGGGCGTGGCGTGACGATATTCTTCCATGCCGACCGCGCCGAGCGCAAAGGAAATACGCTCCCCGATCTCTTCGCGGGGAACGCCGATATTCTCCGCCCCGAACGCGATGTCGTCCTCCACGATGCTCGCGACCATCTGGTTGTCGGGATTCTGGAATACGATCCCGACGTTTTTGCGGATCTCGAACAGATTCTTCCGTTCGGAAACGGGAAGTCCGAAGACGCAGACTTCGCCTCCGTCCGCTTCCAAAAGCCCGTTGCTCAGACGGGCGAGCGTGCTCTTACCGCTCCCGTTATGCCCGAGGACCGCGACAAACTCGCCCTCCTCTACGGCAAAATCGATATTCTTTAAGGCAAACGTCCCGCTCCCGTACGAAAACGACACGTTTTTGAACTCTATTGCTTTCATGTTCTGTCTTTTTCCGTTTCTCACTGAGTTTCATTCATTATACCAAATACTTTACCATTTTACAATGAAAACAGCGTGAAAATTTGACAACAGATTTATAATTTTTGAAAGGATTGCCCCCCCGCGGAGCGGCGGGCGGAAACAGGCCCGCGACAGACGAGCATAAGGGACGGAAAACGCCGAAATGCGATTTTTTTTCGGAAAAAAGTTAAAATATTTCAATAGCGGGGTTGACTTGTTTCATAAAAAAAAGTATAATAGAGCCGTGAGCGGGAGCCGTATTGCTCCCGCTCGCAACGGAACAGAAAAAAATTATTATAATCGGAGGTTTTTATCGATGACAAAGATGACTATCGACGGCAATACCGCCGCCTCGCACGTCGCTTACGCCTTCTCGGAAGTGGCGGCCATCTACCCCATCACCCCTTCTTCCCCGATGGCAGAATCGGCGGACGAATGGGCGACGCAAGGCAGAGTGAATATGTGGGGGCAGAAACTCCGCATTGCTGAAATGCAGTCGGAGGGAGGCGCGGCCGGCGCAGTCCACGGCTCTCTGAGCGCGGGCGCTCTTACTACGACCTACACCGCTTCTCAGGGTCTGCTCCTCATGATCCCCAATATGTATAAGATCTCGGGCGAACTGCTGCCCATGGTCATGCACGTTTCCGCCCGCGCGATCGCGGCGCATTCGCTGAACATCTTCGGCGACCACGCAGACGTCATGGCTTGCCGCCAGACGGGCTTCGCGATGATCTCCTCCTGCTCCGTGCAGGAAGTCATGGATCTCGCGCTCGTCGCGCACCTCTCCACGCTCCGCGCGAGAGTCCCCTTCATCAGCTTCTTCGACGGATTCAGAACGTCGCACGAAGTTTCCAAGATCGACGTCATCTCCTACGACGAGATGAAAGAGATCTACCTCAAAAAGGGACTGGACAAAGACGTCGCGGAGTTCAAGGCGAGAGCGCTCAACCCCGAACACCCCATCCAGAAAGGCACCGCGCAGAACGGCGATACCTACTTCCAGAACAGAGAGACCGCGAACAGCTACTATAACGCGACGCCCGCGATCGTTCAGGAAATGATGGACGAGGTCTCCGCTCTCACGGGCAGAAGCTATCACCTCTTCGACTACGTCGGCGCTCCCGACGCGAAATACGTCACCGTCATCATGGGCTCGGGCGCAGAGACGATCGAAGAGTCCATCAACAAGCTCAACGCGCAGGGCAAGAAATATGGCCTGATCAAAGTCAGACTGTACCGTCCTTTCGTCACCGACGCATTCGTCGCGGCGATCCCCGCTACCTGCAAGAAGATCGCGGTCCTCGACAGAACCAAGGAACCCGGCTCGCTCGGCGAACCTCTTTACCTGGATGTCTGCACCGCGCTTTTGGAAAAGGGCATCAAGAACATCACCGTCGTCGGCGGCCGTTACGGTCTCGGCTCCAAGGAATTCAACCCCTCGATGGTGCTTTCCGTCTATAAGAACCTCGAAGCGAAGACGCCCAAGAACCACTTCACCGTCGGCATCTACGAAGACGTCACGCATACCTCGCTCGACTTCTCCAAGAAGTTCGATGCGGCTCCCGCAGGTTCCACGTCCTGCAAGTTCTACGGGCTTGGTTCGGACGGTACGGTCGGCGCGAACAAGAACTCCATCAAGATCATCGGCGACCACACCGATATGTACGCGCAGGCTTACTTCTTCTACGATTCCAAGAAATCGGGCGGCATCACCGTTTCTCACCTGAGATTCGGCAAGACGCCCATCCAGTCGGAATACCTCATCGACGCGGCGGACTTCATCGCCTGCCATAACCCTTCGTACATCATCCGTTACGATATGGTCAGCGACCTCAAACAGGGCGGCTCCTTCCTTCTGAACGCTCCCTGGACGACCGTCGAAGAACTGAACGCAAACCTTCCCGCAAAAGTCAAGAACCAGCTCGCAAAGAAGAAGGCGAACCTCTATGTCATCGACGCGATCTCCATTGCGGCAAAGCTGGGTCTGAAAGGAAGAACCAACACCATCCTGCAATCCGCATTCTTCCTCATCAACGAGCAGATCATGCCTTACACCGAGGCGGTCGATCTCATGAAGAAGATGGCATACAAGTCCTTCGCAAGAAAGGGCGACGCGGTCGTTCAGATGAACTACAACGCGATCGACTCCGCGAAGGAACACCTCGTCAAGATCAAGATCCCCGCATCCTGGGCTACCACCACGGAAGGCGCGGAGATGATCAAGCTCGCGGACAACGATTACTTCAAGAACGTCGTCGCTCCCATCCTCGCGCTCGAAGGCGACAAACTTCCTTCCTCCGCGTTCAATGCGGACGGCTCCGTTCCTACCGGCACGACCAAGTTTGAAAAACGCGGCGTCGCCGTCATGGTCCCCAAGTGGGTCAAGGAAAACTGCGTGCAGTGCAACCAGTGCTCCTTCGTCTGCCCTCACGCTTGTATCCGTCCCGCACTCGTCGCGGAAGGCGCGGACAAGCCCGAAGCATTCGACACCAAACCCGCTACGGGCATTAAGGGCTATGAGTTCAGAATGCAGGTATCCCCTCTCGACTGTATGGGATGCGGCGTCTGCGCAGAAGTCTGCCCCGGCATGAAGGGCAACAAGGCGCTCGTCATGACGCCGTTCGCCGAACTCGAAGCGGTCGAAGCGAAAAACTGGGAGTATGCGGTCGATCTTCCCGAAGTCGATCTGTCCGAAATCAAGATGGCAGACGTCAAGAAGAGCCAGTTCACGCCTTCCCTGTTCGAGTTCTCGGGCGCGTGCGCGGGCTGCGGCGAAACGCCTTATGTCAAGGTCGTCACGCAGCTGTTCGGCGATCGCATGATCATCGCGAACGCGACGGGCTGCTCCTCCATCTACGGCGGCTCCTCCCCTACCTGCCCTTACACCGTCAACAAGCAGGGACACGGCCCCGCATGGGCGAACTCCCTGTTCGAAGACAACGCGGAATTCGGCTACGGCATGAACCTCGCTTACAAGGCTCGCCGCGGCGCGCTCAAAGACAAGGTCGCAAAACTTGCGGAAATGTGGGCGGAATATCCCGAATGCAAGGCGATCCTCGAAGCGTGGATCGAGAACATGGACGACGCGGAAGGCAGCAAGAAGACGGCTGCGGCGCTCGTTGCCGACCTTGAAAACTGCAAGGCGGAATGCGAAGGCGAAGAACTCGCCCTCGTCGAGGAGATCCTCGCGGAGAAAGACTGCCTCGTCAAGAAATCCTTCTGGATCATCGGCGGCGACGGCTGGGCATACGACATCGGCTACGGCGGACTCGATCACGTCCTCGCAAGCGGCGAAGACGTCAACGTCCTCGTTCTGGATACCGAAGTGTATTCCAACACGGGCGGACAGGCGAGCAAGTCCACCCCGATCGGCGCAGTCGCGAAGTTCGCTTCCTCCGGTAAGAGAGTCAAGAAGAAGGACCTCGGCATGATCGCGGCTTCCTACGGCTATGTGTACGTCGCACAGTGCGCGATGGGTTCGGACAAAGCGCAGTTCGTCAAGGCGTTGAAGGAAGCGGAAGCATATCACGGACCTTCCCTCATCATCTGCTATGCGCCTTGCATCAACCACGGCATCAACATGACCAAGTCGCAGGCGGAAGAAAAGGCGGCGGTCGATTGCGGATACTGGCAGCTGTATCGCTTCAACCCCGAACTTGCGGAAAAGGGCGAAAATCCCTTCACGCTCGACTCCAAGGATCCTACGGGCGATTACCAGGCGTTCATCCTCGGCGAAACGCGCTACGCTTCCCTCAAGAAGACGCAGCCCGCCGTCGCGGAAGAACTCTTCAAGAAGACGGAAGAATCGTCCAGAGAGAGACTGGAAGGCTACAAGAAACTTGCGGGAAGAGAATAATTCCCGAACATAAGAGAAGCGGCTCATCCGAGCCGCTTCTTTTTGTTGCTCTGAATTGTTCCTTTCCCCGCCGCCCTTATCCGAACGATCTTCCCCTTTTGCCATTTCGGCGTCTTGCCTGAACGAGTTACCCGCCCGAACTTTTTGCCACCGTTCTCCTTCAAACCCTGCGCGTCGTTTGCGCCCGCGTCGCCTTTTGGCGATTGAGCAGTCTGCACCGTCGTCAGCTTTTCGGCGCGTCTGTATGCTTCGTTTCTGCGTTTTCGTTGCAAGCCGCTGACCGCCCGACGCCATAAAAGCCGCGCCTGCGGAATGCAACGCAGGCGCGGCCTTTTTGAGCGGTATGTTATGATGTCGTTTTTTCGGAAAGACCTGCAGTCTTCCCTTCCAGGTTGTGCACGGGGCTGAACGATGTGATTTTTTCGGCAGCCCCCTCTTACGGACGTCTGCTCTCGCCGCATTTACGGGGCGTCGTCCTCTTCCAACAGCCTGTAATACTCTTCGAAGACCCTGTTCACCGTCTCTTCGTCATTGAGCAGGACGAGCACGTCCTCGTTGTCCGATTCGTCGATGCGGAACGCCCACGCCTCATCCTCCTCCACGTCGGGCGTGCCCGCGACGGGTTGCAGGATGACGTACACCGCCCCGTCGAGCGGGATAACGGCGATCTGTTCGAATTCCGTCTTTTCATTGTTCTCGTCATACAGCACGATCGTTTCGGTATTGTCGGGATCGAAAATTTTATCGATTTCGCTCATGATCATATCCTCCGACCTCTATCATAACACGGTTCGCGCCCGCCGTCAACAATTCGGGACGGATTTTATAAAATCATTCGTATTCTCCGTAATCCCTGCGTTCGCGCGGTTCGGGCGCGGCACATCGATCGCCGCGCGGCGGACAGCATTCTCTGCCTCGGCGTTTATCGGGTTTCGGCGCGGAATGAATATCGACGAGGATGACGTCCACGCCGATCTTGCTGATGTCTTTGAGCGCGATGAAGAGTTCCGCCCTGCCGAAACGGAAGCCGCGCGTTCCGGGAACGACGATGCCGAGCGTTTTTCCCTCGGGAAAGGTAAATACCACGTCGCACACCCTGCCCAGACGCTTTCCGTCGCACAGGTTGACGACCTCTTTTTGTTTTAATTCCAGATAACTCGTTTCCATCGTTTCATTATATGCGGGCAGATAAAAAAGATTTCCCGACCGCTCCGTTCGGGAAATCCTCTGTATTATTATGAAATGCCACTTCGCGCCGACCGGCGCTCTTTTCCGTCTTCGTTGCCGTCCGACGGCGAAGGCAACCGCACCCGACTGCCTCCGACCGCGTTATGCCTCGTCCGCGCGCCATACCCGCAGATATGCGGCGACATATCGATAAAAGGTCACGCCGCCGACATCGTATTGCGGCTCGATCACATAATCGTAGCCGTGATAATCGTCGGTGACCGCTACGACGACGTTGCCGTCATAGGTGCCGTAATATCCATAGATAAAAACATGCTCAAACGAACCGTCTTCCATGCCGATCACGTCGTTCAGATACGTCCGCTTGATCTTGTATTCCGTCACCGCGGACAACGTTTCGGGATCTTTCGGGCTCGGCTCGAAAGTTTCCTCGGTACGATCTTCCGCATCCTGCGAAATATGATAGCAGTATGCGATGTTTTTCAGATCGTCCTGCGACAGCCGACCGTCTTCATACGCTTCTTCCAGAGAATAAAAAACGCCTTCCGATCTTGCGTAAGTTTGTTCGGGCGAACATCCCGCCCCCGCCAAAACGAATACGAGCGAGAGCGTTGCCGCCGCTCCTGACAAAAAAACACGTCTCCTCATGCTTTCCTCCTCGCGAAATGTCAGTCCATCTCGAAAACGTTCCGTCGATCGAATGATACCACAATGAACTTTCCCTGTCAAGTACGCGCCGAAACATCCCGCGCGAAAAAAGCCCGATTTCGCTTTTGAACGCGGAATTCCGAATTTCCTGAAAATCTTTCCCGTCACAGAATAATACTATGCCCGATAATACTATGCCCGCGCCGCTTGAAGCGGCGCGGGCATATCCTGTATCAATTCAAAACTTTATCATACCGCAGTTGCGGCGCACTTTCCGCAAAACACAGCGCGAAAGGGTCCGACGTCGGGATTCAGAGCAATACGACGCCGTTTTCGCGGCAGACGCGCATGGTTTCGTCGTCCCAGAGCGAAGCCTGCACTTCGCCGATGTGCGCCTTGGCAAGGAGCAGCATGGAAAGGCGGGACTGTCCGATGCCGCCGCCCATCGTGAGCGGCAGTTCCCCCGCAAGCAGAGCGGCATGGAAACTCAGTTTCTTCCGCTCTTCTGCGTGCGCCTCTCTGAGCTGGCGTTCGAGCGCGGCTTCGTCCACGCGGATCCCCATCGAGGACACCTCGAATGCGCATTCGAGCACGTCGTTCCAGAACAGAATATCCCCGTTGAGCGTCCAGTCGTCATAGTCGGGCGCTCTGCCGTCGTGCGGCACGCCCGAACGGAGCTTATCGCCGATCTGCATGATGAACACCGTCTTGTGTTCCCTGACGAAGAGATTTTCCCTCTTCTTGGGCGTTTTATCGGGATAGAGATCTTCCAGCTCCTGCGACGTGATAAACGTCACTTCTCGTTTGAGGCGGACGTTAAGTTGGGGATAGCGGCATTTGAGGACGTCCGACGTCTCGCAGATCGCCCCGACGATCGCACGGACGACGCGTTTGAGGTATTTGACGTTGCGCGTCTCCCTCGTGATGATCTTTTCCCAGTCCCACTGATCGGTATAGACGGAATGCAGATTGTCCATATCCTCGTCGCGGCGGATGGCGTTCATGTCCGTATAAAGCCCTTCCCCTTCGGAAAAGCCGTAATCTTTGAGCGCCTTGCGCTTCCATTTCGCCAGCGAATGGACGACGACCGCGGTCTTGCCCGTTTCGCGGATCTCGAAAGCGACGGGGCGCTCCACCCCGTTCAGATCATCGTTGAGCCCCGAAGCGGGATCGACGAACAGGGGCGCGGAAACGCGCTTTAAATTGAGCGCAAGGCACAGTTTTTCTTCAAACGTGCGCTTTAAGATGCCGATCGCCGATTGCGTATCGTACATCCCGAGCGCGGAACGGTATCCCTGCGGAATGGTGACCTTGCTCATGACGACTCCTTCGCGCGCCCGCTCTTTCGGAACGGCGGACGGCGCAACTTGTTTCCTGTTATTATAACAAAAGCGCCGCCGTTTGTCAAATAACTGTGCCGATCGAAGAATATTTCCGCAAAAAATGCGCGAACGCACACCTGTACCGATTATGCGCAACTTCCTGCCGCAGAAGTCCCGCAAAACGCGAGGTCTTCCTGTCGCAAAGAGCTCCCGCCGCAAAACGCAAAGGCGCCCCGCGCGATCGCGCGGGGCGCCCTCAGGAAGCGGAGTTCTCACTCCTCCTCTCCTCCTTCGTCTTCTCCTTCTTCTTCGACCAGCTTCAAAAACTCATCGAACACTTTTTCCGCAAGATTGCGGTCGGTCACGATTTCGAGCGAAGCGCTGTCGTCCTCTTCCACCAGACGGAAAACGAGCAACTCGTCCTCCTCCATGCCTTCAATGTGATCCACGGGTCTGAGCAGGACATACTCCGTCCCGTCGATCGGAAAGAGCGCGATCTGTTCAAACATGACGTTATTGCCGTCCTGATCCTGCAACACGATGGGATCGTTATTGTCGGGGTCGTAAAGGATATCGCGGATATCCGTCTCTTCATATTCTTCGCTCATCTTGCACCTCATGCGTTTTTTCGATATTATACCACTTCCCGCCCGGGGTGTCAATGGAAATTCGGCGGCGCGGCGCGTTACGAGATCTCGGCGCGGATACTGCCGAGCGCGTTCTTTTCCAGGCGAGAGACCTGCGCCTGCGAGATCCCCACTTCCGCGGAGATCTCCGTCTGCGTTTTTCCCTCATAATAGCGGAGCAGAAGAATGCGCTTTTCTCGCTCGTCCAGTTTCTCCATCGCCTCGCGAAGGGCGACTCGCTCCGTCCAGATCTCGTCGCTCTGCGTCTCGTCAAAGATCTGATCCATGAGCTGAAGCGTATCGCCCGATTTGTTGTAGACGGGATCGTACAGCGATACGGGATCGGATATGGCGTCCAAAGCATACACGACCTCGCGCTCCCGTACCTGCATCTCTTCCGCGATGCGTTCGATCGTCGCCTCTTCGTCCCGTTCTTCCAGTTTTTCGCGTACTTTCAGGATGCGATACGCCGTGTCGCGGATGCTCCGCGATACGCGCAGGCTGTTCCCGTCGCGGAGATACCGCTTGATCTCGCCCAGGATCATCGGGACGGCATACGTCGAAAATTTGACCTGAAAGGAGGTGTCGAAGTGATCGATCGCCTTGATCAGCCCCACGCACCCCGCCTGAAAGACGTCGTCCGCGTTGGCGTTCTTCGCCCAGAAGCGCTTGACGAGCGAGAGTACCAGCCGCATATTCCCGACGATGAATTTCTCCCTCGCCGCCTCGTCGCCCCGTTTGAGCGCCGCCATGAGTTCCTCGTTCTCCTTCGCCGTCAGTTTAGGCAATCCCGCCGTATCCACTCCGCAGATCTCGACTCGCTGCAACATATCCTCACCTCCTATGTAACCGTGTAAGGTGAGTATGTCCCTTGCGGAAAAAATTATGCGCGCACGGAAAAATATCTTGTCCGCCGCCAAACGGATGACAAATCACTTGCCATCCCTATCAATCAAACCCGGGATTATGGGATACACTTCCAATCCCGTGTACTCGCTGCCTTCTCCCCAATAACGCTCTTCCGCACGTCCCCTTACCCTTTGAATATGCTGTTCTTCCGAATAGAACCCTGATGAACAACCCGATAGCGGCAATAGAAAAAAGCACGTCATCAACGCCATTGCCATTTTTCTTATTTTCTGATTGAACATATTTTCTCTCTTTATAAATCAAAATTAGACTTATTGATAAATGCAATATCAGCGGTCGCATACGCCGACTCCATGCCGGGAGTATAGTCAATGAGCGCGCCGTCCGCCAAATTGAGATATTGGTCGCCGCGCTTGACCGCAAAACCCCACGCTCTTCCCATAAAACACGATTCCGACCGACATCCCGCGCTCCGACGGATACGGCTCAGACCAGCCGACCGATCTCGCGTTTCAGGCGGTCGATGATCTTTTTTTCCAGACGGGAGATGTAGCTTTGCGAAATGCCGAGCGTATCGGCGACGTCCTTTTGCGTCATCTCCTCCCTGCCGCCCAGTCCGAAACGCATATACATGATCTTCCGCTCGCGGTCGGGAAGACGGGAAAGCGCCTGCGCCAGCAGCTCCTTTTCCACCTTGCTCTCTACGCCGCTGTAAACGGCGTCGCCGTCCGTGCCGAGGATGTCGGACAGCAGAAGCTCGTTCCCTTCGAAGTCGGTATTGAGCGGCTCGTCGAACGAGACTTCGCTTTTCAGCCGCGAGGTGCGGCGCAGATACATGAGGATCTCGTTCTCGATACAGCGGGAGGCGTACGTCGCCAGCTTGATGTTCTTGTCCGTGCGGAAAGAGTTGATCGCCTTGATGAGCCCGATCGTACCGACGGAAATGAGGTCGTCCGCTTCCACGCCCGTGTTGTCGAACTTGCGGGAGATGTAGACGACCAGCCGCAGGTTGTGTTCGATCAGGCTCGCCTTGATGGATTCCGCGCTTTCCCCCGCTTCCAGCTTTTTCAGCATTTCCGCTTCCTCTTCGCCCGAGAGCGGCAGAGGCAGCGCCTCGCTCCCGCACAGATAATGAACGACGTTTTCATTGCCCCCGATCTTGTTCAGGAGCGCCTTGAGCACATTCAGCATTCCCATGATCTCCCTCCGTCAGCGCGGTATGTAATATGATCGGATACTCCTTCGAACCGGTATCTCCCACCGCAAACAGAATATGTTCTATTGTATTCTTCTCTTTCCCGCAATATATCACCGCTTTTTCGCATTCGAGGACGGGCGTTTCCCGTTCCCCGTTGACCGTGCGCACCGACATCCTGCCCGCGACGGGAAACTCCCGCCCGAACAGCGCGAACGCCGCCGCAGGAGAGATCACGCTCACAGGCTTGCCGCGGAATATGAGACAATTCCCGCTGTCGGCAAGTCCCCGCCAACATACCGTGCGGGAGCCGTGCGTGAGCGTACAGCGGAGCAGGTTCTTTTGCACCGCGCGGAAACGGAAGAGATATTTCACGCCCGAGACGCAGGCGATCGCAAACACCCCCGCCAGAGAGAAGACGAGCGCGACGGGCGCGCTCTCCACGAGATACCCGTTCCCCTCCGCATACTCCGCGCCGAAAAAGGAATACGCCGCGGTCAGAAGCCCGCCCAGCGCGAACGTATAGAGAAAAAACGCCGCCGTACAGACGAGGTAGGTCTTTTTGCTCCCGCGGTGCACGGCGAGCAGACAGATGAGCGCGCCGCCCGCGATCTTCGCGAGATACGCCGCCCACACGGGGAAGGCGACGAGCGGAAAGACGACCGCCTCCGCCGCCCCGACGGCGGAGGCGAACAGGAGATTGCGCGCGCGGATCTTCCCCCGCGACGTCTTTAACGCGAGCCACAGCAGAAGTCCGTCCAACAAAAAGTTTTCCGCAAACGCATATTCCCAATATACGATCATCCCCGCACTCCGTAAACGGTATTATAAATCCTGCAAGCGCGGAAAAAAAGGCATATCCCGTCGGGATATGCCGAAAAAACGTTCTTATGAAAATATCTCAGCGCAGGGGGATGCTCGCCCTGGCGTTGAGGGACAGGGGCGAGAAATTGCCCGCGCGGTACTGCACCAGCCCTTCCGCCGCGATCATCGCCGCGTTGTCCGTGCAATGTTTGCGCACGGGAAGCACGAGCCTGAGCCCCGCCTCTTCGCAGGCGCGGGAGAGATTTTCGCGCAGATAGCCGTTCGCGATCACGCCGCCGCCCGCCGTTACCGTGGAGACGCCCTTTTCCTTTGCCGCTTCCACCGTCTTTTTTACGAGGATGTCCAGCGCCGCCGCCTGAAAGGACGCCGCAACGTCCGCTTTGTTCACTTCCTCGCCCCGCTGTTGCGCGGTGTGGCAATGGTTGATGACAGCGGTTTTTAACCCGCTGTATGAAAAATTATAGCCGCCCTCGCCTTTGAGCATCCGCGGAAGGCGAATATTCGCCTTCCCCTCCCGCGCCGCCGCCTCGATGTGCGGACCGCCGGGATACGGGAGCGACAACACGCGCGCGACCTTGTCGAACGCCTCGCCCGCCGCGTCGTCCAGCGTGCCGCCCAGCACCTCGAACTGCGTCTCCGCGACCGTATGAATGATCGCGGTATGTCCGCCGCTCGCAAGCAACGTCATAAAGGGCGGGCGCAGCGTTTCGTCTTCCAGATACGCCGCCGCAAGATGCCCGCGGATATGATCGACGCCGATGAGCGGAATCCCGAGCGCATAGGCAAACCCCTTGGCGAAGGAAAGCCCGACCAGGAGCGCGCCCAACAGCCCCGCGCCGTACGTCACCGCGACCGCGTCCAGTTGCTCTTTTTTCACGCCCGCGTTTTCGAGCGCGCGCGCGACGACCAGATCGACCGCGTCGGTATGCGCGCGGGAAGCGATCTCGGGCACGACGCCGCCGTAGAGCGCCTGCACGGACGCGGACGAAGCGATCTCATCCGACAAGAGCGTCCTGCCGCGGATGACCGCCGCCGCCGTTTCGTCGCACGAGGACTCGATCCCGAGAATGAGCGGCTCTCCTTTCGGCGCCGCCTTTTTGATGTACGGATACTGCATATCGGTCAGGACTTTTTCAGATAGTCGATGATGAATCCCTGGATGTCGCCGTCCATGACCGCCTGGATGTCGCCCATTTCATAACCCGTGCGGTGATCCTTGGCGAGCGTGTACGGACAGAACACATACGAGCGGATCTGAGAACCCCACTCGATCTTCTTGGTCTCGCCTTTAAGCGCGGCTTCTTCCGCCATGCGCTGTTCGATCTGCTTTTCCAACAGGCGGGAGCGCAGGATCTTGAACGCCATTTCCTTGTTCTGTAACTGCGAACGCTCGTTCTGGCAGGTCACGACGATGCCCGTCGGGAAGTGCGTGATGCGGATCGCGGTCTCCGTCTTGTTGACCTTCTGTCCGCCCGCGCCGGAAGAACGGTAGACGTCCACGCGGATGTCTTCGTCTTTGATCTCCACTTCCGCGTCGTCGTCCACTTCGGGCATGACCTCGACGGAGGCGAAGGACGTCTGGCGGCGCTTGTTTGCGTCGAACGGGGAAATGCGGACGAGGCGATGAACGCCGATCTCCGCTTTCAGATAGCCATAAGCATTTTCCCCTTCCACTTTGAAATCGACCGATTTGAGCCCCGCGCCGTCGCCTGCAAGGCGGTCGATCTCGGTGACCTTGAAGCCGTTGGTCTCAGCGTAACGGCAATACATCCTGTAAAGCATGGCGCACCAGTCGCACGCCTCCGTGCCGCCCGCGCCCGCATGGAGGGACATGAGCGCATTGGAAGAGTCGTATTTGCCGCGCAGGAGTGCGCGGATGCGCATTTCCTCGATGTCCTTCTCCGCCGCCGCGAGCATTTTATCCAGCTCGGGGATGAGGTCTTCCTCTTCCGTCTCCTCGATGAGATCGACGATCTCGCTCGCGTCGTCGAGCGCCTTTTTGCCCGCTTCGTACGCGTTCACTTTGCCCTGAATGGAGGAGATCTCCCGCGCGATCTTCGCCGAGCGTTCGAGATCCTGCCATACTTCGGGCTTTTCCTGCTCCTCTTTGAGCTTTTTCAACTCTTCCGCGCGGTTGTCAATATCCAGCGCGTATTTCGCTTCGCCCAGCGTCTCGCCGAGCGCTTTGATCTTTAATCTGTAATCGTCTGCCTTGAACATATCCTATCCGTCCTGTTTCTTTACCGCTTTGCGCGCTTTTCCCGCGCTTCGATCGGCGGCGTCTCTACCTTCGCATGAGCTTAAAATCTCCGAGCGACAGCTCGGAGATCTTTGCTATACTTTGCCGTGGCACTTCTTATATTTCAGTCCCGAACCGCAGGGGCAGGGATCGTTGGGGCCGATCTTCTTCTTTTTCGGCATACTCGCGGGGTTGAATTTGCTCGATCCGCTCGTTTTAAGGCTGTCCGTATCGATAGGTTCGGGGATCTGAGGTCCCTGAGGAGCGGCGCTCACCTGTGCGGCGGGCGCGGAAGGAGCGGAAGCTTTCTGCGCCGCGGAAGAAGCCGCGGGAGCCGCCATGCCGTTAGACGGCATGATGCGGGATACGGGTTGCTGGCGCACTTCCAGCCTTACTTTTAACAGCATCGCGATCGTGTTCGTCTGAATGCGTTCGATCATCTCCGAGAACATCGCGTGTCCTTCCTGCCTGTAAGCGATGATGGGATCCGTCTGCGCGTAAGCGCGGAGGGTGATGCCCTTGCGGAGTTGATCCATCGCGTCGATGTGATCGATCCAGTTGCGGTCGACGTTCATCAAAAGGATCCTGCGCTCCACGTCCGCATAATCGACGCCCGTCTCTTCGCGGATCTTGAGGATCTTCTCCTCGTAGCACTTCGCCGTCTTTTCGGAGATCTTGCGGATGGCAACGTCATAATCCCACTTTTCCAGTTTCTCGCGGGTGACGTATCCCGTTCCCTCGGGGATGAGTTTGATCTCCAACGCGCGGTTGAGGTCGTCCTCGTTCCACTTGTCGGGCGCGTCGTCCGCGTTGACCGCGCCGCGCACCACCGTCTCCACATAGTCGGGGATATATTTGAGCACCTGTTCGTGCACGTCCTCCCCTTTGAGAACTTTCAGCCGCTCCGCATACATGACTTCGCGCTGTTTGTTCATGACGTCGTCGTATTGCAGGACGTTCTTACGGATGCCGAAGTTCCTGCCTTCGATCTGCTTCTGCGCGTACTCGATCGCACGCGTGAGCATTTTGGATTCGAGGCACTCGTCCTCTTCCAGCTTCATCGTCTGATAGAAACGCTTGACGCGCTCTCCGCCGAAACGCTTCATGAGATCGTCTTCGAGCGAGATGAAGAACACGGACGCGCCCACGTCGCCCTGACGACCGGAACGGCCGCGGAGCTGGTTATCGATACGGCGGGATTCGTGGCGTTCGGTGCCGATGATGCACAGTCCGCCCGCCTCGATGACCTTCGACTTTTCTTCATCCGTCTTTTCCTTATAGGCGTTGTACAGTTTGTGATAGCGGTCGCGCACCTTCATCGTGTCCTCGTCCACCGCGGCAAAACCCGTAGCGAGCTCGATGACCTCGTGATCGACGCCCTCCTCGCGGAGTCGCTTTTTGGCGAGATATTCGGGGTTGCCGCCGAGAAGAATATCGGTACCGCGCCCCGCCATGTTTGTCGCAATCGTGACCGCGCCGTATCTGCCCGCCTGCGCGACGATCTCCGCCTCGCGTTCGTGGTTCTTCGCGTTGAGGATGTTATGAGGCACGCCGTTGCGGCGAAGCAAACGGGAGATCTCTTCCGAACGATCGACGGATACGGTACCCACGAGGATGGGCTGTCCCTTCTCGTGGCGTTCCACGATCTCGCGGACGATCGCCTTCTTCTTCCCTTCGAGGGTGGAGAAAATGCGGTCGTGAAGATCCTTACGCTGAACGGGCCTGTTGGTGGGGATCTCGATGACGTCGAGCGAATAAATGGTCTTGAATTCGCCCTCTTCCGTCTTTGCGGTACCCGTCATGCCCGAGAGTTTCTGATACAGTCTGAAATAGTTCTGGAAGGTGATGGTAGCGTACGTCTTGTTTTCCTCGCGCACCTTCACCCCTTCCTTCGCCTCGATCGCCTGATGCAATCCGTCCGAATAACGGCGCCCGATCATGAGACGGCCGGTAAATTCGTCGACGATGACGATCTCGCCGTCGTTGACGATATATTCCTCGTCGCGATGGAAAAGCTGATGCGCTTTGAGCGCCTGCTGGATGTGATGGTTGAGCGATGCGTGAGAGATGTCCGCGATGTTGTCCACGTTGAAGAAGCGTTCCGCCTTCTCCGCACCGTATTCAGTGAGCTGAACCTGCTTATCCTTGCGTTCGATGATGTAGTCCCACATCCGCGCTTCCGCCGCCGCGAGCTTTCGCTCGCCCGCTTCCGCCTGCGCCTTTTTGCCCCTGCGCTCCGCAAGTTCGGCGTTCTCCGCGTCTTTGAGATCGTCGTCGAACCCGCCCGTCAGCGTGCGGACGAAGCGGTCCACCTGCTGATACAGGTCGGAGGATTTTTCCCCTTTACCCGAAATGATGAGCGGCGTTCTCGCTTCGTCGATGAGAATGGAGTCGACCTCGTCGACGATCGCGAAATTGAGCTTGCGCTGTACCATGAGTTTGAGGTTGGATTTGAGATTATCGCGAAGATAATCGAAACCGAACTCGTTGTTGGTCCCGTAGGTGATGTCGCACTGATACGCCTCGCGCTTTGCGTTGTCGTCCATGCCGGGCACGACGACGCCCACTTTGAGCCCCATGAATCTGTGTACCTTTCCCATCCATTCCGCGTCGCGGCGGGCGAGGTAGTCGTTGACGGTGACGATGTGCACGCCATTCCCCGTCAATGCGTTGAGATATGCCGGCAACGTCGCGACGAGCGTCTTGCCTTCCCCCGTGCGCATTTCGGCGATACGTCCCTGATGCAGGCAGATGCCGCCCACGATCTGGACATGGAAGTGTTTCATGCCGAGCACGCGCCAGCTCGCTTCCCGGAGCGCGGCGAACGCGTCGAAGAGGATGTCGTCAAGCGTTTCTCCGTTTGCAAGGCGGTCTTTGAGCACCTGCGTCTGCCCGCGCAGCTCTTCGTCCGACATCGCCTGATATTTGGGTTCCAGGCTCTCCACCCGCAACGCCATTTTGTTGAGTTTTTTCAGGCTTTTCCTGCTGTCGCTTTCCAATAAGTATTTGATAAGTCCCATAACTGTTCCGCTCCGTTTTGCGCCTCACAGGCGCGTATCGTTCACTTGTCTATTTTACAATATTTTCCGCGAAAATCAAAGCGTTTTTACCCGCTTTTTGTAATTTTACCTCATATCCCCGCAATTTTCACAGAACGGCAGAGCGTTTCCGTCGCCGTCACGCCTTGACTTTCCCGCAAAAGCGGCGTATAATGCGGGTATGACACTCAAAGATCGGATCCTCGCCCGCCTCCGCAACGCGGACGGCTATCTCTCGGGCGAAGTTCTTGCACAAGAATTCGGCGTTTCCCGCCAGGCGATCAGCAAGACCGTCCGTGCGCTCACGGCGGAAGGCCACGACGTCGCCCGCGCGAACAACCGCGGCTATCGGCTTCTCTCTTCCGACCGCGTTTTGGATGAAACACTCCTGCGCCGCCGTTTTCCCGACGTACGGTTTATTTCCGTGCGGGAAACGGACTCCACCAATTCCGCCGCGCACCGTTTGTTCGCGGAAGGACAGCGCACGCCCGCTTTCTTTTCCGCACGCACCCAGAGGGAAGGGCGCGGAAGAAAAGGATGTCCCTTCCCCTCGCCCGAAGGCGAGGGGCTGTATTTCAGTCTCCTCCTCTTCCCCGACGCGGACGAACGGGACAAAGACGCGCTCATCGGCGGCATTTACGAAAAGACTGCCGCGGCGCTCGGCTGCGGCAGGGACGAACAGGCGCTCACGGTCGGCGGGGAACGCGCGGGCGGGATGCTCGTGGAGACGGTCTGCGATCCCGACCGTATCCGCGCCCTCATCGCGGGGATCGGCGTATATCTCAGATTTTTTCCCTGCGGGGAGACGGAGATCGCCGCGCGCGTGCTGGAAGCCCTGCTTCCCCTGAACGGAACGCGCGAAAAGAACTGAATCGCAAACAGGACGGCGCGCCGCGGACACAAGTCCGCGGCGCACCATCCTTTCACAGCGTCTCTTCCTTCTCGATTGTGCCCTCCTCCCATTGCGGAGGGGGCGTCCTTCCCTCCTGCATGGCGAGTTCCGCTTCCGCCGCGCGGCGGAGATCGTCCGCGATGCGGTCGCCGTGATATGTCACCGCGCGCATCGCGCCCGCTTTGAGCAGGAGCCGCATCTGTTCTCCGTTCTCCACGTCCGCCGCTTCCGGTCGAAGTTTCCCGCGACACAGCGCCTGCACGCGGTTCAGAAGCGCCGTTTCGCCTCGCACGCACACGCCCTCCGCACCCGCGTCCGCCGCCGCTCTTACGAGCGCGAACACCTGTTCTTCGGTAAGCCCCTTATCCTCAGCGCACAGCACGAGCGCGCAGTTCTTTACCGCGCGACGGATGCGCCTGGTCTCCTTTTTCACATAGGCATAATTGCCGCACGCCAGCGCGGAATAACAGGGCGCGAGGCGGATCTCCTTCGCTCCCTGCCGCGCCGCGCGCTTTGCTTCCGCCTTCTTGACGCACGTCAGGCTTTCGCCCGTCCCCCCGACCGCACAGCATACGCAGGATGCGCTTCCCTCCAGCAGTCTGCTCGCCGCCGCCACGTTGACGGGCGAAACGAGCACCCCCGCGGCATTCAGCCGTCGCGCGCTTTCGCAAGCGTGTTTGAGCAGCGAGACGTCCGTCTCCCGCCGCGACGCGTCCACGATGAGTTTGCCCAACGCGAGGGCGATCTCCGCTTCGCGCTTGCTTCTTTTGAATTCGCCGAATTCCGCCGCTTCCGCGGCGCTGAGGATACGCTCTTCCATACGAATAAGTTTTCCCGCAAAGAGGCGTTAATATGCCAAATCTGCGCATTTTGTGACAAAATCCGTATGTTATCATGCAGATATGAACCTCCTATCCGTACAGGGAGCGGGCGCGGGGTATCTGCTCGGCCTCTTCCTGCTTTGTCTGATCGTCGTACACGTTCTAAAGCTCGCGCGTATCGGATACCGCACGTTCGGGAAAAAACTGCCCCCGCAGCAACCGGAACCGCGCGAGCCCAAACCCGATCCCGTCTATTTTATCGTGGAACGCAAGAAAAAGCGCGCAAAATCGGAATACTCCGCCCCCAGAGAGATCAAATTCCGATAAAGGCGCAAAAACACGCGGGGCGCGGCATAACTGCCGCGCCCCGCGCGTTTTGTTTTTTCGTTATTCCTCGCGATCTTTTCCGAGCCGCGCTCATTCGCTGTAACGCTCCACGTTCGCGCCCGAATCCCAGAGCCGTTCGAGATAATAGAACAGGCGGGACTCCTCGTTGAAAACGTGCACGATCACGTCGCCGTAATCGATGACGCCCCAACGCCCTTCGCGAAGCCCTTCGGTGCGGGCAGGCGACAGATCGAAATTTTTCTTCATCTGTTCCTCGACGTTCTCGCCGAGCGCACGCACCTGCGTGCTGCTCTTTCCGCTCGCAATGACGAAATAGGAGCAAAGAACCGTCTGATCGGCGACGTTGAGGATGACGATGTCCGTCGCCTTTTTGTCGGAAAGCGCCTTTGCGGCGGCGCGTGCCAGTTCGTAACTTGTCATACGTTCTCCTTTTTTTCGAATTGATTTTTCATAAACAGATACGCCTCTTCCGTCAACGGATAAACGGGCTTCCCGCTCTCGGCGAGATATTCCATCGTATGCGAAAGGCTGACGAACAGGCATTCGTCCAGATCTTTGTAAAAGAGCGCCCGAAGTTCCTGCACCTGCGGGAAATCGCGTTCCGATTCCAGCATATCCGAGAGGTAGATGAGCTTTTCCAGCTCCCCCATGTCCGCGCGGCCGCTCGTGTGATAGCGGATGGCGTCCAGAATCTCTTTATCCGAAATGCCGAACATACGCTCCGCGAGATAAGCGCCCGTAAACTGATGCAACACGGGCGAAGGTACGTCGGCGGGAGGGACAAACCCCTGCAACAGCGGCGATGAGGACGGCACATACTTCGCGCAGTCGTGCAAAGCGGCGGCGAGGAGCGCCTTCTCTTCGGATATGCCCAGGCTCCGCGCACGCCCCGTCGCCATGAGCGCGACGCGATAACTGTGTTCTCTGCGCGACGGCTTTTCCAAGGCGAGCGCGGGCGCAATCGCGGGATGGGAATACAGTCCTTTTTTGCGGACATATTCCTCCACCGACGCGTCGAGCGCGGCATTCTCCTTTCCGAACGCGAGATCGGTGCGGAGCCGCGTGGAAGAAACGTCTTTCCCTTCGAATTCCACTCGAACGAAGGGCTTGCCGAAACGGGCAAGAAAACGTTCCGTCACCTCTTCCGATATTTCGCCCGCCCTGCCGCAAGCCGCGAGAACGGCATACGAGAGCAGTTCGTCGGGATTTTTCCAGGTGAAGAAATCTTCCAGCATATCCCGCCCGACGAGGAAGAACAGCTCCGCCTGCGGAAACTTTTGCGCAAAATGGCGGCAGGTGAGGTAGGAAAAGCTCGTGCCGCCCTGCGCGATCTCGTAATCGCTCACTTCGGCGTAAGGAAGCCCGCGGAAGGCGATGCGGCACATCTCCAACCTGTCTTTCTCGTCTGCGAAGGCGCCGCCGCGCTTGTGCGGGGCGATGTGGGAAGGAAGGACGAACACCCGATCCAGATGCAGTTGTTCCGCCGCCGCCCGCACATATCCGACGTGTTCGGCGTGAACGGGATCGAACGATCCCCCGAATAAACCGATTCTCATTTGCGACTATTATACAATACTTTTTGTCTCATTGCAAGTTTAATTTGTGCGCTTTGCGGCAAAAATCGCAATATGAAGAAAATTGATTTTCCCCTGATCGCGGACGTCGCGTTCTATTCCGTATGCACATTCTTCCTATCGCTCGCGCTCTTGCGGTATTCGCGCGTTGCGCTTTCCGCCTCGCTCGCCCTCGCGGCGCTCTTCGCGCTCGCGGCGGGAGGGCTCGCCTTTCTTTTCCTGCACGGAAAACACCGCAGGCGTGCCCTGAAACGCAGCGAGATCGCGCAAAAAAACGCGCTCATGCTCCACCTCGCCCTCGAACGCGCGGAACGCGTGCGCGCCGCGCTCCTGAAAGCGCTCGCCGCCGACGGAAAAAACGCGCATTGCGAGGGAGACGCGCTCTCGTCGGACGGGATCGCCGTCGTTCCCCTCTTTACCATGCAACCCGTCTCCGCCGACGACGTCGCGCGGCTCATCCGCGAATACGGCAAAACTCCCTTTTGCGTCGCCTGCAACGCGCTCAGTCCCGAATCGGAGGCGCTCCTCTCGTCCTTCGGGATCGACGCGATGCGCGGCGACGAAATATTCGAGCTCTTCCGCCGCACGGATACCGCGCCCTCCCCGCTCATCTGCGGCGAACTGCCGCGCCGCACGATCGGCGTACGTCTCCGACGCGCCTTTTCCAAAAAAAACGCCCGCCCGTTTTTCGCGGGGGGCGTCTTTCTGCTTGCGATGAGCCTGTTCACGTTGTTTCCCGTATATTACATCATATCGGGAGCGATCCTGCTCGCGACGTCCGTCGCGGTGCGCCTGTTCGGTACGGCATGAGGATCAACGCGCAATGCCCGCGATCGCCCGCGGAAGACGGGCAATGACGTCCTGTGCATCGGGAGCGTATTCTCCCATCTCTTCCGCACAGAGCACCCCCGCCCGACCGCACACGAAAGCCGCCGAGCAACACGCCTCAAAGGGAGGGATCCCTCGGGCGCACGTCCCCGCGAGAAAGCCTGCGAGCACGTCGCCGCTCCCGCCCTTGGCGAGCGCGGGCGAACCTTCCGTATTGATCGCCGTGCGCGTTCCGTCCGTGATGACGGTACGATTGCCCTTGAGGAGAACGGTCACGCCGTACTCCGCGGCGAACGACTGCGCTTCCGCAACCGCGTTTTGCGCGATCTCCGCCACGCTTTTGCCCGTCAGCCGCGAGAATTCCTTGGGGTGCGGCGTGACGATCACGCGGCAGGTCTTATTTTTGAGGATCTCCGTCCCGTAATGCGCGATCGTATTGAGCGCGTCGGCGTCCAGCACGAGCACGCCCGTATACTCGGGCAACAGTTCTACCAGACAGGCGAAGAGCCCCTCGCTCACGCCTGTGCCCATGCCCGCGGCAATACAGTCGGAACCCAATGTTTCCCCGTCGATACTGCGGAAAGGCTGAACGATGCAGGCGGGATAGCGCCCCACCGTATAGGGAAACAGTTCTTCGGGAACGCACAGGCGCGTATAACCCGCACCCGATTTCAGGCAGGCGCTCGCCGCCAGAAATGCCGCGCCGCTGTATTCCATGCTCCCTGCGAGCAGGCAGGCTTTCCCGAACGTCCCTTTATGCACGTTGCTCTTTCTTTTGGGAAAACTCGCGGCGACGTCCGCCGCTTCCCATATCTCCGCGCCCTCATCCGCGCTCGCGATACCGATGTCGGCGATTGTGATCTTCCCCGCGACGTCCGCGCCGTCCTGCAAGAGCAGGGCGTTTTTCATAAGCCCCATCGCGACTGTCTCGTCCGCGCGCACGCAGTGCGCCCCCGCGACGCCGTTCTCTTTCAGCCCGCTCGGAAGGTCGGCGGAGACGACATACGCCCCGCAGGAATTGATGAAATCGATGAGCATGGCGGGAACGCCTTCCGCCTCTCGCGTGAGCCCCGTTCCCAACACGCAATCGACGATGAACGAAAAGCGCATCTTCGGAACGCGCCCCAATATTTCGCCGCGATACTTTTTTTTCATCGCTTCGCAGTCGGGAGAGAACTTCTCCGCAAGGCAGAGCACGCGCACCTTTGCGCCTTCTTCCTGCAACAGCCGCGCGGCGACGAAACCGTCCCCGCCGTTGTTTCCCCCGCCGCAGACGACGAGCGCTTCTTCCGCGCCCGTTTGTTTCATCGCCGCGAGCGCCCTTTCTTTCAGCGCCGCGCCCGCGCGCTCCATCAGCGTGAGGGAAGGGACGCCCAGATCTTCGATCGTATGGCGGTCGGCTTCGCGCATCTGCGCAAACGAATAACTGTATTTCATGTTCGCTCCTTTTTACTTATCCATGCACCATGTCCGCACGATGGCGGCATTCTCGCAAACACGGTATGCTCCTTTTTATATTCTTCTGCCTCGGACACGGTATGCCTGAAACTCAGAATCGCACGCTGATCTCCGCGGCGGACAGGGTACGCCTTCCCGCCGCCGTGTCCGCAATGAGCCGCCCGTCCTCCGAGATCGCGCGGGCGATCGCAGGGAAACTCTTCTCCCCTTCGACGACGGTGATCTCCTTGCCCAAGAAGCGGACGAAGGAGAGGTACTCCGCAAAATCGTCCTCGCGCAGGAGATTGGAGATCAGTTCGTCGCGCACGTCGTCCGTCTTTACGGTACCGACAAGCTCGGACAGAGATACTGCGATCCCGCCCAGCGCGGACACGTCGTTGTTCACGTTGAACCCGATCCCGACGACGGAACAGCGCACCTTATCGCCCGAAAGGATATTCTCGATGAGCGTGCCGCTCAGTTTTCTCCCCGCCGCGAACACGTCGTTCGGCCACTTGATCTGCGCGTCCGCCCCAAACGCCTTTGCCGTGCAACAGACGGCGACCGCCGAATGCGTCATGATGCGGAACGCGCGGGAGACGGGCAAATCGGGATAAAACGTGAGCGCGGAAAGGTAGACGCCGCCCTCTTTTGAGCAGAAACTCCTTCCCTTCGTTCCCCTGCCGCCCGTCTGACGGCGGGCGCAGACGATGACGTCTTCCCCCTCTTCCAAATAGCGGCGGATATAGGTATTGGTCGAATCGACCTCGTCCAGATATTCAATCCTCATCGCTCGCTCCGTACGCGGTCAGCGCCCGCCTGGCGGTGTCGTGGTCGTAACCCTTGCCGATGAGATGGGCGTACGCCTTGCGGAAAGTCTTTTCGTCCGCCGTTTTGCCGCGCAGATATTTTTCCAGCACGCGCGCCGCGCTTTCGTCCTCGCCGTCCAAGCCTTCCAGCGCTTCCGCGATTGCCGCGTCGTCCACTCCTTTCCGTTTCAGCTCGGCGCGGATGAGCCGCTTTCCCTTGCGCTTACCCGCGCTCTCCGCATACGAGCGGGCATACGCCGCGTCGTCCAGATAGGAATACTCGCGCATCTTCTCCGCGACATAATCGCACACGTCGTCCAGATACCCCTTCTTTTTGAGGTAATCGCGCACCTGCCTCTCCGTCTTCATCGAAGAAGAGATATGGGTAAGCGCCTTGTCCAGCGCCGTCATCTTTTCGCTTTCCAGCTGGATGGCGGACAGGCGGGCAAGGTCGACGGCTTCCCCCGCTTTGAGACGGTACTTCATCGCCGTTTCCAGCTTCAGTCCGCAATAAAATCTGCCGTCGATCTCGATATTGCAGCGCGTTTTGTCCTTGATCTGCGGCGTGATCGCCGTGATTTCCGCCATACTCCTCTCCTGCGCCCTTCCGCTGTGCGCGGCGGTGCCCTGTGCTTTGTTATTATATCCGTTTTCCGCGCAAAAGTCAATCCCGCAGACGAAAATGCGCCGCGCGCAGAATTTCTGCGCGCGGCGCACCGCATTACGCTTTGAGATACAATCCGTCGGCATTGACGTCCAGCGTGAGCACGCTGCCCGCTTCGGGATTGTTTTTGATGATATACTTCGCGATCAGCGTTTCCGCTCTCGATTGCAAAAACCGCTTCAACGGGCGCGCGCCGTATACGCTGTCGTAGCCGTTTTCCGCGATATATTCCTTCGCGGCGGGCGTCACTTCCAGCGTGAGGTTCTCCGCTTTCAGGCGGCCTTCCAGACGTCTGAGAAGGATGTCCACGATCGCGCCGATGTTCTCCCGCGTCAGCGGGCGGAACATGATGATCTCGTCCAGACGGTTAAGGAATTCGGGGCGGAAGGACTGTTTGAGCAGGGCGTTGACCTGCGCTTTCGCCTCGTCCGAGATCTCGCCGTCGGGCAGGATCCCCTCCGTGATGAAGGAGGAACCGAGGTTGGAAGTCAAAATGATGATGGTGTTCTTGAAATTCACCGTGCGCCCCTGCGAATCGGTCACGCGACCGTCGTCGAGGATCTGCAAGAGGATGTTGAACACATCGGGATGCGCCTTTTCGATCTCGTCGAAGAGCACGATGGAATAGGGCTTTCTGCGCACCGCTTCGGTGAGCGTGCCCCCTTCCTCATACCCGACGTATCCGGGAGGCGCGCCGACCAGACGGGACACCGAGAACTTTTCCATATACTCGGACATATCGATGCGCACCATATTGCGCTCGTCGTCGAAGAGGTTTTCCGCAAGCGATTTGGCAAGTTCCGTCTTGCCCACGCCCGTCGGACCTAAAAACAGGAAGGAACCGATGGGACGGTTGGGATCGGAAATGCCCGCGCGGGCGCGAAGGATGGCTTCGGAGACCTTTTCCACCGCCTCGTTCTGACCGATGACGCGCTTATGAAGATCTTCTTCGAGGCGTAAGATCTTCTCCCGCTCGCCCTCTTTGAGCCGCGCCACGGGGATGCCCGTCCAGCGCGCCACGATCTGATTGATCTGCTCTTCCGTCACCTCGTCCTGCAAGATGGCATCCTCTCTGTCGTTGTTGTGCGATTTTGCCTCCGCCAGCTTCTTTTCCAGCGCGGGCAGTTCCGCGTAACGCAGGCGGGACGCCTTTTCCAACTCGCCGCGGTTCATGGCGGAATCGATCTCCCCCTTCACGCGGTCGATCTGCTCTTTGAGATCTTTCTCCGCGTGGATGGCGGTCTTTTCCGATTCCCACTTCGCCTTCATCGTATCGAACTTCTCTTTGTATTCCGAAAGCTCTTTTTTGAGCGCCGTGAGCCGCGCTTCGGACAGATGGTCTTTTTCCTTGGAAAGCGCCTTCTCCTCCACTTCCAACTGCATGATCTTGCGGTGGAGCGCGTCCATATCCGAAGGCATGGAGTCGATCTCCGTGCGGATCATCGCCGCCGCCTCGTCCACGAGGTCGATCGCCTTATCGGGCAGGAAACGGTCGGTGATATAGCGGTTGGACAAGGTCGCCGCCGCGACGAGCGCGTCGTCGTGGATGCGCACGCCGTGGAAGATCTCAAACCGCTCTTTCAGCCCGCGGAGGATGGAAATGGTATCCTCCACCGTCGGCTCGTTGACCATGACGGGCTGGAAACGGCGTTCGAGCGCCGCGTCCTTCTCGATATACTTTCGGTATTCGTCCAGCGTGGTCGCGCCGATGCAGTGCAATTCGCCGCGCGCCAGAAGCGGCTTCAAGAGGTTGCCCGCGTCCATCGCGCCCTCCGCCTTGCCCGCGCCGACGACGGTATGCAGTTCGTCGATGAACAGCAGGATATTGCCGTTGGATTTGGTCACTTCGTTCAGGACGGCTTTGAGCCGTTCCTCGAACTCGCCGCGGAACTTCGCGCCCGCGATCAGCGCGCCCATATCGAGCGCGAACAGCGTCTTGTTTTTCAGTCCTTCGGGCACGTCGCCCTTGACGATACGCTGGGCAAGCCCTTCCGCGATCGCCGTCTTTCCGACGCCCGGCTCGCCGATGAGCACGGGGTTGTTCTTCGTCTTGCGCGAAAGGATGCGGATGACGTTGCGGATCTCCTCGTCTCTGCCGATCACGGGTTCCAGCTTATGCTCTCTCGCCCGCTTGGTGAGATCGGAGCCGTATTTCTCCAACACGTCGTAGGTGCTTTCGGGATTGTCGCTCGTCACGTTCTGATTGCCCCTCACCTTTTTGAGCTGTTCCAAAAAGGCGCTCTTCGTCACGCCGAAGCGGGACAACACCTCTTTGAGTCTGCCTTCCGCGTTGTCGAACAGGCAAAGAAACAGGTGCTCGACGGAGACATATTCGTCCTTCATGCCCTCCGCCAGCTTTTCCGCCTCCGTCAGAAGGCGGTTGAGCGACGCGGACAGATAGACATTGCCTGCGCTTGCGCCCGAGGAGCGCGGAAGCCGTTCCACTTCCTCTTTGACCGCCTGCGTGAAGCCGTCCGTATCCGTCCCCGTCTTTTTCAAAATCTGATAAATCAGCCCGTCGCGATTGAGAAGCGCGAGGCACAGATGCACGGGCGTGAGTTCCGCGTTGCCGTACTCGACCGCCGTGCTCTGCGCGCTCTGCAATGCCTGCAACGAGCTTTGCGTCAATTTCTGTGCATCCATATTCGTTTCCTCCTGCTGCCGTTCCCCTCGTACGGAATCGCGCAGTCCTCCCGCGCGACGGCAGTTTTTCCGTACGCCGTGCCTGAAAATTAGCACTCTCTTGTCTTGTCTGCTAATATTATACCGCGTTTTGAAATGGGTTAAACGGAGAAAACGGGATATTTTTTGCCAAAGAGCCGCCCCGTCTCAAACGGGCGCACGCGCAGAAAAAATACGCCTTCCGTGCCGCCGCGTGCCGACTCGGAAGCGTTTTGTTCGGAAAAAACGAACGCGCCGCGCGCCGAAGCAACGCAAATGCGATCGGGAAAAAGCAAACGCGCCGCGGCAATTTGCCGCAGCGCGCATCTTTCTTGTTATTCGGTTATAATACGGACGTTCCCTCGGAAAAGAGAAGCCTTGCGCCCGAGCCGATCACTTGACGAGCTTTCTCCAACCGTACTTGTCTTCCAGCTTGCCGTATTGGATGCCCGTAATGGTATCGTAGAGCATTTTGGTGATATCGCCCATCTTTCCGCCGTTGATGACATAATCGACGCCCTTGTACTGAATGAGCCCGACGGGAGAAATGACCGCCGCCGTACCCGTGCCGAACGCCTCGTCCAGCGTGCCGTTCTTCGCCGCTTCCACGACTTCGTCGATGGAAACTCTGCGCTCGGACACGCGATAGCCCTTATCGCGGAGCACCTGCAGACAGCTCTTTCTCGTGATCCCGGGAAGAATGGAGCCGACGAGCGCGGGCGTGACCACTTCGCCGTCGATGACGAAGAACATATTCATGCTCCCCACTTCTTCGACGTACTTTTTATCCTTTGCGTCCAGCCAGAGCACCTGATCGAAGCCCTTTTCTTCCGCCTCTTCGCCCGCCTTCATGGACGCCGCGTAGTTGCCGAGGCATTTCGCTTCGCCCGTGCCGCCGATCGCCGAGCGGACATAGAAATCCTCGACGAGCAGTTTGGTGGGTTCCAGCCCGTGCGCGTAATAGCTGCCCACGGGGGAAAGGATGATGAAGAACAGATATTCGGTGGAAGCGTGCACGCCGAGCATGATGCGCGTCGCGACGATGGTCGGGCGGATATAAAGCGCCGTTCCGGGCTGCGTGGGGATCCAATCTTTTTCGATCTTCAGCAACTCTTCCAGCCCCTCTTCGACGACGTCGGCGGGAAATTCGGGAATGCACATCCGCACCGCGGAGCGGTTCATGCGCGCCCAGTTTTCCTCGGGACGGAACACGGCGATCCCGCCGTCAGGCTGAATGAACGCCTTCATCCCCTCGAAAATGCCCTGCGCATAGTGGAAAATGGTGGTGGCGAGGTCGAACTTTACGGGCTCGTTGGGTTCGATCTGCGGATCGTGCCAGCCCTTTTCCTGCGTATATTTCATCGTAAACATATAATCGGTGAAATAATGCCCGAAGCCGAGGGAAGCGTCTTTCCCCGGTTTCTGCTTGAGAACTTTTCTCTCGATAAACTTCATAGCGCACCTTCTTCTTCCCGTGATGAGTTCGCGGTTTTTCTTATTATAATACTTTCATTCGCGATTTTCAAGCGCGAACGGATAAAAATAGCGATTGTTTTCAAAAATTTCCGCTTTTCCGTTGAGATAGTCGGTAAGTTTTTCCGAAAATGCGGGAAACTCCTCCTCGCGCACGGCGACGGTATAGACCGCCTGCAAGCCGTATTCCTGCGAGAGCACCTCGCACCGCGCGCCCGACAGAAAGCGCAACGCGGCGTCCGTCTGCGGATAATCCACGCGGACGCTGCATTCCACACAGCGGTCGAACAGCTTTTTGGGCGCGGCTTCGCACCCCTCCGCCGCCGAAGCGGAATACGCGCGCACCAGACCGCCCGCGCCCAGCTTGATCCCGCCGAAATAGCGCACGACCGCGACGAGCACCTCGAAGAGCTTCTGCGCCTTGATCACGTTGAGGATGGGCATCCCCGCCGTTCCCTGCGGCTCTCCGTCGTCCGAAAAACGCTGTTCGTTGCCCGTCTTGTCCGCGATATACGCCCAGCAGACGTGCGTGGCGAGCGGATGTTCCGCGCGGATACGGCAGAGCGCTTCCCGCGCCTCCGCTTCCCCTTCCGCGTGCGCGACATAGGCGATGAAACGGGACTTCTCCACGACGCGTTCCGTCTTTGTGACGCCCGTGACGCTCGTATACGCCATTATCCGATCACGACCTTGACGTGGACTTTCTTGCCCTTATGCAAAATAAACTCCTTTCCGGGGACGGGCATATTGATGTCCGTGACCTTGGTTTCCCCGACGGAAACGCCGCCCTGCTCGATGAGCCTGCGCGCCTCGCCGTTGGATTTGCAGATCCCGCTCGCAACGAGCGCCCCCAGAACCGTTTCCACCGTTGCGGGGACGTTCTTGACGGGCATCTCCCCTTCGCCGCCGAACGCCGCTTTCGCCTGCGCCTGCGCCGAGAGCGCCTTCTCTTCGCCGTGCACCATCCCGGTCAGCTCGAACGCCAGCACTTCCTTGGCACGGTTGATGCGCTCGTCCTTGTGCTCGCACAGCGAAGCGATCTCGTCCAACGGCAGGAAGGTGAGGAGTTTGAGGCACTTCTCCACGTCCGAATCCGCCGTATTGCGCCAGTACTGATAGAACTCGTACGGCGACGTCTTGTTCTCGTCCAGCCAGACCGCGCCCTTCGCCGTCTTGCCCATCTTCTTGCCCTCGCTCGTCGTGAGCAGGGTGAACGTCATCGCATACGCGGGTTTCTGCTCTTTGCGGCGGATGAGATCCGCGCCCGCGAGGATGTTGCTCCACTGATCGTCGCCGCCCAATTCCAGAGAACAGCCGTATTTCTGATGAAGTACCAGGAAGTCATACGCCTGCATGAGCATATAGTTGAATTCGAGGAAGGTCAGTCCCTTCTCCATGCGCGAACGGTAGCATTCCGCCGTGAGCATTTTGTTGACGGAGAAATGCACGCCCACTTCGCGGAGGAAATCGATATAATTGAGACTCATCAGCCAGTCGGCGTTGTCGACGACAATCGCGCCGTTTTCGCCGTCGAAGCGGATAAAGCGCGCCATCTGCTTTTTGAAGCATTCCACATGATATTTCACCGTTTCTCGCGTCATCATCGAACGCATATCCGTCCTGCCCGACGGATCGCCGATCATGCCCGTACCGCCGCCGATGAGCACGATGGGACGGTGTCCCGCGTCCTGCATATGCTTCATGGCGATGAGCTGCATGAAATGCCCGACGTGCAGGCTGTCCGCGGTCGGATCGAATCCGATATAGAAAGAAACGCTCTCTTTCCCAAGCTTTTCGTAGAGCTCCTCTTCGAAGACCGTCTGTTTGATGAATCCGCGCTCGCGCAGGGTATCCATTACGTTTTTCATCTTTGCCTTACTCCTTGATACTGATGTGATCATAAAAAAACGGTTTGCGCGTATCCGCGCAAACCGTAATCCTTCCGATTGCGTTGCGATTTACGCGCGAAAAGACGTATTACCGCGGCGGTAATACGCGTGTACGTAGATCGCGATGTTGAAAAGTTGCTTCATAATGAAAATATTATACTCCCGCCCGCGGCGTTTGTCAACGATTTTTCGCCATATTTTCGCCTTTGCGGACGCTCAGACCGCGCGCGGAACGCCCCTCGCATATCCACGTTCCTCCACGTTCAGCCCGCGGAGCGAGGCAAGGCGCGCGAGCATCTCTTCTCTCGTGCGATGTTCCGCCATCCTGCGGCAAAGCTCCGCGTCGCGGCGGCGGCGCTGTTCCGTGCGATAATTTTCGATCATGCGTTCTGCATTCATTTCATTTCCTCCGTTAACACCCGTATTATATTCCCATATACTTGACAAATATTGTCATATATGTTAAAATTTTTTTGTCAAAAAGGAGGGTTTTTGCATGAAATATCAGATCATGTTGGGAATTTTGTTTACCCTGCTCGCCAAACGCAAGGTCAGCGCGGGATACCTCGCCTCGCGTTACGACGTTTCCGTGCGTTCCGTTTATCGCTATATCGACGAGATGACGGTTGCGGGGATCCCCATCGACGTCGCACGCGGCTCGCAGGGAGGCATCTACATCTCGGACGCGTTCAAGCTGCCCAAGGGGCTGATGACGAAGGAGGAATACGGGCGCGCCATCGACGCGATGCTCGCCATGAACGAACAGCTTTCCGATCCCGTGCTCGCTTCCGCGATCGCCAAGCTCTCCGCTCAGGTCAAATCGGAACAGAAAGATCTCACACTTTCGGGCAACATCCTCGTGGACAGCGGAACCTGGGGGGATACGCAACGCTTTTCGGAGAAACTCGCGCTCGTCGAACGCGCCGTCGAGGAAAAAGAGGCGCTGGACATCGACTACATCTCCCGCGAAGGCGAACGCACTCAGCGCAGGATCCTGCCCCATCTGCTCGTCTATAAGCAGAACATCTGGTATGTCTATGCCTTCTGCCGCAAGCGGGAAGCCTTTCGCCTGTTCAAGCTCGGACGGATGCGCTCGCTCCTGCGCACGGGAGAGTATTTTGAGGCGCTTCCCTTCCGCCGCGAGGACATCCCCCTCAACTTCTGGCACGACGACGAAAATACCGTGCAGGCGGTCTTTTCCGTCTCCCCCGAAGCGCTCCCCTTTGCGGAAGAATGGCTGGGCGTGGAAAACATCGTCCACCGCGACGAAAAATGCCTTGCCGAAGTTTCCCTTCCCGACGACGACACCCTGCTCGGCAAGATCCTCTCGGCGGGCGCGGGATTCAAAGTACTCTCCCCCGCCTCGCTCGCCGAACGGGTGGAAGCGGCGGCGCGGCAGATCGCCGCGACCTATTCCTCCCGCCCCGACGGAAAAACGAAAGACTGACGACGGCTCCGTTCCCGTTTCCCCGACGGACAATCCGACGGCTCCGATAGGATAAATCCGACCGTTCCGCTCCCGAAACGGACCGCTCAAGATGCGGACCGTTCTCCGCTTCGCCGCGCCCCGCATTTTGCGGGGCGCGGCTTTTTCCAATGCGCGGCGGACCTTTTGATCCGCCCGCAAACAGAAAAGCGTTCCCGCAATAAAAACGCGGCAACGGAATATACTGTAAAGGCAATGCCGCCCGCGCGAACATACCGCACGCGGACGGAGGAGGACTCATGGCATATATTCTCTTTACGGGCGGCGGGAGCGCGGGACACGTCGTGCCCAATCTCGCGATCATGCAGCTGTTGCGCACAACGCACAAACTCGCCTATCTCGGCACGGGCGGGATCGAAGAACGGCTGGTCGGGCAGGAGGGGTATCCCTTTTTCCGCGTCGACTGTCCCAAACTCATCCGCTCGGCAACGCCGAAAAACCTGCTCATCCCCTTCCGACTCGCCAAAGCGTGCCGCGAAGCGAAGGCAATCCTTCGACGCGAACGCCCCGATCTCGTATTTTCCAAAGGCGGATATGCGAGTTTTCCCGCCGCCAAAGCGGCGCAATCGCTCGGGATCCCCGTTCTCACGCACGAGAGCGACCTGACGGCGGGGCTCTGCACCAGACTCATCGCAGGAAAATGCCAAACCGTACTAACCTCTTTTCCCGAGACGGCGGCGCGCTTCCGGAACGGGATCTGCGTCGGGCCGCCCGTCCGCAGGGAACTGTTTTCGGGCGACCGCGCGCGAGGGTTGAAAAAATATCGCTTGGACGGAAACAAACCCGTCCTGCTCGTGCTGGGCGGCGGAAGCGGGAGCCGTGCGCTCAACGAAGCGGTGCGCAGAAATCTCGGCCGCCTCCTGCCGAAATTCGACGTCCTGCACCTGTGCGGAAAGGGAAACCTCCTGCCCGTGCAGGCGTCGGGATATGTGCAGACAGAATACGAAAACGATATGAGCGACGCCTATGCCTGCGCGGACGCCGTGCTCTCCCGCGCGGGAAGCAATACCCTATTCGAGCTTATGCTTTTAAGAAAACGCGCCCTGCTCGTCCCTCTCATGCGCGGCTCGCGCGGAGATCAGGCGGAAAACGCGGAATACTTCCGCAGAAAAGGGCTGTGCCGCGTCCTTCCCGAAACGGAACTCGCGCGCCTGCCCGAAGCCCTGTCCGCGCTCCTTTGCGACGACGGGCTCCGCGACGCGCTCATCTCCTCCCCCGTGCGGGACGGAACGGAAAACATCGCGCGGCGCATCGTCGGCACGGCGGAAGCTCACTCGCGCGGGACGAGATCGTAACCGTTGCCGAAAATGTCCGCTTGCAGATAGCTGTCGGGGACCTTCCCCACCAACACGCTCTCGCAGATGAGCACTTCCGTGAGAGAGGCGAAATTGCTCGTCTCCGAAGGCAGGATGATGGAGATGTCGGCGACGATCTCGAGATACACCGAATGTTTGGTCTGATTGATGCCCGCATTCTCGAACTGGGAGACGAAGCGGCATTCCACGTTGGAAATGGGGATGATGGGCAGGCGGATGCGTGGTCCGAGACCTGCCCATGCCTCCACGCCCGTGAAGGCGCCGAGCGGGATCTCGATGCCGTCTTCGCTCATCTTTTTCAGGTTCTGCTGCGACATATAGGCGGTATCGCGCGCGATGCGGTTGATCTGGAAAGAGTTTGCGGTGATCGCGGAAATATTCCCCTCCGCGTCGCTTAATACCGTAACGAGATCTTCATAGCGCACCTGGTCGGACAGCGTATAATAGATGGCGTCGTTGACGGCAACGGTCGTGACGGAGCGCATGGTCGCCTCGGATACCGATTTGAGAATGGCGGTGACGTTCCGATGCATCCACACGATGATCGCGATGAAAAAAAACGCGACGAGCGCAAGTACGATGCGCCGCCGCGTTTTTCGTCTGGGTGAGCGGTACCGTTTCATACCGCTATTATATGTATCCCTTGTCCCGCGTTATTCCCCTTCCGCGGGAAGAAAAAGCGGGACGGAATTGCTTCCGTCCCGCTTAGGAAATGCTTATTCGAGTTCGAACGCGCCCGTATAGAGCTGATAATATTTGCCCTTCTGCTCGATGAGCTGTTCGTGCGTGCCGCGCTCGATGATGCGCCCGTGATCGAGCACCATGATGACGTCCGAATTCTTGACCGTCGAGAGCCTGTGCGCGATGACGAAGACCGTTCTGCCCTTCATCAGCGCGTCCATGCCGCGCTGGACGATCGCTTCCGTGCGCGTGTCGATGGAGCTCGTCGCCTCGTCGAGGATCATGACGGGAGGATCGGCAACCGCCGCCCGCGCGATGGACAATAGCTGCCGCTGTCCTTGCGAGAGGTTGGCGCCGTTGTGCTGGATAAGCGTCTGATAGCCTTCGGGAAGACGGGTGATGAAATCGTCCGCGCCCGCCAGCTTCGCCGCCGCGACGCACTCCTCGTCCGTCGCGTCCAGCTTGCCGTAACGGATGTTATCCATGACGGTGCCCGTGAACAGGTTGGTATCCTGCAACACCATGCCGAGCGATCTGCGCAACGCGGATTTCTTGATCTTGTTGATGTTGATGCCGTCGTAACGGATCTTGCCGTCCGCGATGTCGTAGAAGCGGTTGAGCAGGTTGGTGATGGTCGTCTTGCCCGCGCCCGTCGCGCCGACGAACGCCACCTTCTGACCGGGCTTTGCATACAGCGTGATGTTGTGCAGGACGACCTTGTTTTCCACATAGGCGAAGTCCACGTCGAAGAGGCGCACGTCGCCCGCAAGGCGGGTATAGGTGGTCGTTCCGTCGTGGTGCGGGTGCTTCCATGCCCAGATCCCCGTCCGCTCCTCGCATTCGACGATCTCGCCGTTTTCTTCTTTCGCATTAACGAGCGTGACGTACCCGTCGTCCGCTTCCGGCTTTTCGTCGATGAGCGCGATGATACGCTTTGCACCCGCGAGGCCCATGACGACCGAGTTGACCTGGTTGGAGACCTGACCGATGTTATTGGAGAACTGCCTCGTCATCTGCAGGAAGGAAACGACGATCGCGACGGTGAACGCCTCGCCGGAAAGGCTGACGTTCGCCACCCCTTCGAGGATGAAGACCGCGCCGACGATCGCGACGATGACATACATGATGTTGCCGATGTTCATGAGGATGGGCATCAGCATGTTGGCGAAACGGTTCGCCTTTTCCGACTGATGATAGAGCTCCTCGTTGATCTTGTCGAAATCCGCCTTGCTTTCCTCTTCGTGACAGAATACCTTGATGACCTTCTGCCCGTTCATCATCTCTTCGACGAAGCCTTCCGTCTTACCCATGCTGCGCTGCTGTCCGATGAAGTATTTGGAAGCCCCGCCGCCGACGAATTTGGTAACGATGAAGATGAATACCACGCCGACGACCACGATGATCGCAAGATACAGGCTGTACCAGAGCATGATGAAGAAGAGCGTGAGCACCATGACCGAAGAGGTCAGAAGCTGCGGGAAGCTCTGCGAGATCATCTGACGGAGCGCGTCGATATCGTTCGTGTAATAACTCATGATGTCGCCGTGGTTGTGCGTATCGAAATAACGGATGGGAAGATCCTGCATCCCGTTGAACATCTGAGAGCGCATTTTTTGCAGGAAGCCCTGCGTGATGATCGCCATCATCTGATTGTAGACCGCGCCCGAGATGAGGGAGAGAACGTACATCCCGATGAGGATGAGCATATATTTGACGATCTCGCCGCCTACTTCCGCCCAGCCCTGTCCCGCGGCAAGCGCGCCTTCCATGACAGAAAAGATGTTCTGCATGAAGATCGCGGGGAGCGAACTGACGATCGCGTTGAAGATGATACATATAATGGTGATGGTCGCCATTCTCGGATAGTAACGGAACAGCGCCTTCATCACGCGGGGGAACGTTCCCCTCTTTGCGTTTGCTTTCGTCTTATTACTCATCGTCTTTTCCTCCCTTCGTCTGGGATTCGTAAACTTCCGTGTAGATCGCATTCGTGCCGAGAAGCTGCTCGTGCGAGCCGACCGCATCGATCTTTCCGCTTTCCATGACGACGATGCGGTCCGCGTCCTGTACGGACGAGATACGCTGCGCGATGATGATCTTGGTCGTATCGGGCAGCAGTTCGCGGAACGCCGCGCGGATGAGCGCGTCGGTATGCGTATCGACCGCGCTCGTCGAGTCGTCGAGGATGAGGATCTTCGGCTTCTTCAGGAGGGCGCGCGCAATGCAGAGGCGCTGTTTCTGTCCGCCCGAAACGTTGGTACCGCCCTGTTCGATATAAGTATCGTACTTATCGGGGAACTGCTGGATGAATTCGTCCGCCTGCGCCAGACGGCACGCCTCGACGAGTTCCTCGTCCGTTGCGTCCTTGTTGCCCCAGCGCAGGTTTTCCTTGATCGTGCCAGAGAACAGGACGTTCTTCTGCAACACGACCGCGACCTGATTGCGGAGGGCGTCGAGATCGTACGCCTTGACGTCCAGCCCGCCCACTTTCACGCTCCCCTCCGTCACGTCATACAGACGAGAGACAAGGTTGACGAGCGATGTCTTGGACGAGCCCGTGCCGCCGATGATGCCGATCGTCTCGCCCGAACGGATGTGAAGATCGATGTCGGACAGCACATATTTTTCCGCCGTCGCGGAATATTTGAAGCTGACGCCGTCAAAATCGACGGAGCCGTCTTTTACGTCGTAAACGGGGTGTTCGGGATTTTTCAGCGTACTCTCTTCGCGGAGCACTTCCACGATACGGCGCGCCGATTCCGCAGACATCGCGATCATCGCAAAGACCATGGAGAACATCATCAGCGAAGAGAGGATCTGGAAGCCGTAGACGATCATCTGCGAGACTTCCGCGACGCGGATCCCCTGCCCCATATCCTTCATGATGAGATAGGAGCCGATGAAGAGGATGGAAGAAATGACGAGGTAGAACGCCGACTGCATGATCGGGTTGTTCCACGCGAGGATGCGCTCGGCGCGGGTAAAATCGCGCTTCACGTCCGTCGCCGCGCGGTCAAATTTCTGTTTTTCGTAATCCTCGCGGACATACGCTTTGACGACGCGCATCCCCTTCACGTTTTCCTGAATGGATTCGTTGAGGTTATCGTACTTTTTGAACACTTTATCGAACAGGGGCATGACCTTCTTCAAAATGAAGAAGAGCGCAAATGCGAGCGGAGGCAACACCGCGACGAAGATGAACGCGAGGTTTCCGCCCATGACGAACGCCATCACGAAGGAGAATACCATCATGACGGGGCAGCGGATGGCAAGGCGCACGATCATCATGTATGCGAACTGGACGTTGGTGACGTCCGTCGTCATACGGGTGACGAGCGAAGGCGTGGAAAACTTATCGATGTTTTCAAACGAGAAACTCTGCACCTTGTAATAGAGATCTTTCCTCAGATTTTTCGCAAAGCCGCTGGACGCCCGTGCGCACGCCGCGCCCGCAAGCGCGCCGAAAATGAGCGAAGCGACCGCCATCGCGACGAGGATCGCGCCGTATTTCCATACAAGATCGAGATCGACGCCCTCGGCGTTGTCGATCGCGCCGACGAGCTTTGCGATGACAAAGGGAATGATACATTCGAGAACTACTTCCGCAACGACGAACAGCGGCGATAAAATAGACGCCGTCTTATATTCCCGTATGCTTTTACTGAGTTCTTTTATCATAAAGCCTACACTCTCCTTATAAGCGTCCCCTCGAGGGAGCGCATATATTTCCCGACAAAGTAAAAAGAGCGCAAAAACCTTCCGATTCTTACGCGTTTCCCCTTACATTCAAATATTATCACGAATTATAGCGCTTGTCAAGCAAACATCCGCTTACTTTTCGAGCTTTTTTCTCCGCCCCCCTGTACGCCTCCCCTCTCACCGCCATTGTTAAGAATATACAGCAAAACGGCGGCAAATCGCCGCCGTTCGGGTGCAAAAACGCTCAATCCTGGTCGAGAAGTTCCTGATAGAAATTGACGAAATCGGTGCGCTTTTCCGCGATGAAGCGGATCGCGCTCGAAGGATGACGGTTCAAAACGCCCGTCAGAAGATACGGGATGTCGTATCCCCACACCGCGCCCTCTTCGCGCAAGCGGGGCATCTGCTCTTCCACGAAGCGAAGGACGTGCGGGAGCTTGTACTTGGGATTTTTCAGAAATCCGAGCAGAAGCTCCATCGCGCAGTTGCCCGCGCCCCTGCCCATGCCCGACATGGTCGCGTCGAGATAGTTCACGCCCAGCGCCGTGCTTTCGATCGTGTTCGCGAACGCGAGGTTCTGATTGTTGTGCGCGTGAATGCCGATCTGCTTTCCGTACTTCGCGCCCGCTTCCAGGTATTTCGACGCGATGACGCGCATCTCTTCGGGATAGATGGAGCCGTAGCTGTCCACGAGATAAATGACGTCCACGGGGCTCTGCCCCAGAAGTTCCAGGGCGATGTCAAGCTCTTTTTCCGTGGCGTTGGAGATCGCCATGATGTTGACGGTCGTCTCATAGCCGAGCTTATGGCAATGCTCGATCATCGCGATCGCCGCGGGGATGGTGTTGATATACGTCGCGATGCGGTACATATCCAGCGGGCTGTTCGCCTTCGCGCAGATGTCGCGCTCGTAATTCGTCCTGCCGACGTCCGCCATGCAGGCGAGTTTCAGCGGCGAATTATTCTCGCCCACGATCGAACAGATGTCGTCTTCGCGGCAGAATTTCCATTTGCCGAACTTGCTTTCGTCGAAGATGTCCTTATCCGCCTTATATCCCATTTCCATGTAATCGACGCCCGCGGCGATATTTGCCTGATAGAGCGCCTTCACGAATTCATCGCGGAAGGCGAAATTATTGACCAGCCCGCCGTCGCGGATGGTCGCGTCCAGCACCTTGATGGTCGGACGGAAGGACAGCAACGTCCCAGGTTCTTCTCTCTTTACACTCATGGTATGATACCCCTTTGCGCGGTCTTCGCGCTTTGTTTTTCACTGATGGCGTTCTTTGAGCGCCGTGCAAACGTCGGACAGCTTCACGTCCTTCTCCCGCATCAGCACGAGGAGATGATACAAAAGGTCGGCGCATTCGCCCACGAACTCCCCTTTGTCGTCGTTCTTGGCGGCGATGACTGCCTCCACCGCCTCTTCTCCCGTCTTTTTGGCGATCTTGTCCACGCCGCGTTCGAAGAGATAGGAAGTATACGATCCCTCTTCGGGATTTTGCTTCCTGCCGTCGATCACCCGCTCCAGCTCGCTTAAAAAGCGCACGCCCGCGGCGGGGTCTCCCTTTTCTTCCTGAAAGAAACAGGAACGGCTGCCCGTGTGACACGCCGCGCCCGTCTGTTCCACCTGCAAAAGCAGGCAGTCGCGGTCGCAGTCGAACGTCGCCGCGCGCACCTTCTGAACGTGCCCGCTCGTCTCGCCCTTTTTCCACAGTTTTTTCCGCGAACGGCTCCAATAATGCGCGTATCCCGTCTCCTGCGTGAGGCGGAGCGCCTCTTCGTTCATATATGCCTGCATGAGAACGTCGCCGCTCTCCCAATCCTGCACGATCGCGCAGATCAGCCCGCGCTCGTCAAATTTTACGTTATCCGTCAGCATTTTACAGTCCTTTTTCAGTCTTTTCCGCGCCGTTTTGCGCGCTTTTATACGCCGCGCACGGGGATCCCCCGCTCCGCGAGATAGTGTTTGAGATCGTGCATCCCGATGATCCCGAAGTGGAAGAGGGACGCCGCGAGCGCCGCGTCCGCTTTCCCCTTTGTCAATACGTCGTAAAAGTCGGACATCTTGCCCGCGCCGCCCGAGGCGATGACGGGGATGTTCACCGCTTCCGCCGCAAGCCGCGTGAGTTCCAGATCGTATCCGTCCTTTGTGCCGTCGCGGTCCATGCTCGTGAGCAGCACTTCGCCCGCTCCCAGCTCTTCCGCCTTGGCGATCCATTCGATCGCGTCCAGCTCCGTCCTGACCCTGCCGCCGTTGAGATACACGTCGTATCTGCCTTCCGCGTTGCGCTTGGCGTCCACCGCGAGCACCACGCACTGCCTGCCGAATTTCATCGCCGCGTCCGTGATGAGCGAAGGATTCCTGATCGCCGCCGAATTGACCGCCACCTTGTCCGCGCCGTGCGAGAGCATGGTGCGGAAATCTTCCGTCGTGCGGATGCCCCCGCCCACGGTGAGCGGGATGAATACCTGCTCGCTCGCGCGGGAGATGATGTCCAGCATGGGCGGCGCCCCGCGATAACTCGCCGTAATGTCCAGAAAGACGATCTCGTCCGCGCCGAAGGCGTTGTACAGCTTCGCCGATTCGACGGGATCGCCCGCGTCCACGAGGCTGACGAAATTCACGCCCTTGACCACGCGCCCGTCCTTTAAGTCCAGACATGGTATCAACCGTTTACTCAGCATCGCGCATTTCTCCTATCGCCGTCTTCAGGTCGATGTTGCCCGTGTAGATGGCTCTGCCGAGGATCGCGCCGTACACGCCGTGCGCTTTGAGCGCGCGCAGGTCGTCCATGCCCGAAATGCCGCCCGAAGCGATGACGTTGAGCCCCGTGCCCGCCATGCGCGCCGTCTCCTCCACCGCCGCGCCCGAAAGCGCGCCGTCCTTCCCGACGTCGGTGAACACCGCGTCCGCGATGCCGAGCGAGCGCATCTTCTTCCCGAATTCAAAGGCGTCCAGCCCCGAATTTTCCGTCCAGCCGCTCACGACGATCTTGCCGCCCTTCGCGTCCAGACCCGCGACGATCCTGTCGCCGTATTTTTCCACCGCGCACGAAAGAAGTTCGGGATCGCGCACGCACACCGTACCGAGCACGACGCGGGACGCGCCCGCTTCAAATCGGCGGTCGATCTCCTCCATCGTGCGCAGCCCGCCGCCCGATTGCACGGGGACGCCGAGAGCCGCGATTTTTCCGAGCGTATCGTCGATGCCGCTCTTTCCGTCGAACGCGCCGCCGAGATCGACGACGTGCAGATACTGCGCGCCTGCGTCCGCCCACATCTTCGCGCGGTCCAGGGGATCGCCGTAATCGGTCACGCGCTCCTTTTCTCCGTATAACAGACGCACCGCGCGCCCGTTCAAAATGTCGATTGCGGGAAACAGTTTCATTCTTTCTGCCTTATAATTTCATGAAGTTGCGCAAAAGCTGCAAGCCCGCGTCCCCGCTCTTTTCGGGGTGGAACTGCACGCCGTACGCATTGCCCGCCGCGACCGCCGAGGCGTATTCGCGGTAGTATTCCGTCTTTCCGATGATATTTTCCTCCGCCGCGTCGGCGAAATAGCTGTGCACGAAGTAAAAACAAGTCCCCTCGGAAATGCCTTCGAAGAGGGGCGAACGCGTGGCATACACGCCGTTCCAGCCCATCTGCGGGATCTTGCCCTCGGTGAATCTGCGCACGCGCCCGGGGACGAGCCCCAGCCCCGCGTGAACGCCCTCTTCCTCGCTCTCGGCGAGCAGGAACTGCATTCCGAGGCAGATGCCGAGCACGGGCGTATCCTTGACGCGGGAGAGAACATACCGCTCCATGCCCGCCGCTTTCAGGTTCTCCATGCCCGCGCCGAAACTGCCCACGCCGGGAAGGATGAGCCGTTCGCAGCCGTTGAGCGCGGCGGCGTCCGAAGAGACGATCGCCCTGCCGCCGAGATATTCGAGCGCCTTCTGCACCGAGCGCAGATTGCCCATCCCGTAATCGACGATGCCGATCATTCGAGTACGCCCTTGGACGAGGGAATGCGGTCGGAAGTGACGCGGACGGCGTCCTGCACGCATTTTGCGAGCGCCTTGAAGATCGCCTCCGCCTCGTGATGTTTGTTTCCGCCGCTCAAAAGCCGCACGAAGAGGTTGATCCCCGCGTGCGAGCTGAACGCGCGCAGAAATTCCTCGATGAGTTCGAGGTCGAAGTCCCCGACCTTGCCCGAGAAATCCGCCTGAAAGTTGAGATATGCCCTGCCGCTGAAATCTACGGCGACGAGCGCCGCGCATTCGTCCATGGGGATGACGCGGTCTGCAAAACGGGCAATGCCGCGCTTGTCGCCCAGCGCGATCTTGAGCGCCTCGCCCAGCGCGATGCCGACGTCCTCCACCGAATGGTGGAAGTCCACTTCCGTATCCCCTTTGCAGTGCACGGCGACGTCCATACCCGAATGCACGGCGAAAAGCTGCAGCATGTGATTGAAAAATCCCACGCCGCTGTCGATCTCCGCCTTGCCCGTGCCGTCTACGTTCACGAGGACGCGCACCTGCGTTTCCGCCGTATTCCGCTCGATCTTCGCGCTTCTCATTTGTCTTCCTCCGTCAGTTTATCCAGTCTTGCCTGCACCGCGCGCGCGTGCGCCGCGAGCTGTTCGCTCTCCGCGAGCCGCACGATGTGTTTTCCGTCCTCTCTGATCGCCTGCGGCGAATAGGAGATGACGCTCATCTTGCGCGTGAACACGTCCTCGTTGAGCACCTGAAAATACTTCGCGCTCCCGCCCGTCGGCAAAATGTGATCGGGTCCCGCGAAATAATCGCCCACGGGTTCGGGGGTATATGCCCCCATGAACACCGCGCCCGCGTTGCGGATGAAGGGAAGCAGCCCTTCGGGATCGCGCACATACAGTTCGAGGTGCTCGGGCGCGATCGCGTTGGAAATGGCTGCCGCCTCTTTCATGTCGCCGACGAGGATGATTCCCCCGTTTTTATCCAGCGATTCCCGCGCGATCTCCTGCCGCGGCAATTCGCGCAGCCTGCGCTCGGTCGCCTCGGAGATCTTCTGCGCAAGTTCTTCCTCGTCCGTCACCACGATGGCGCGGGAAAGGCGGTCATGTTCCGCCTGCGACAGCACGTCCGCCGCCACGAAATCGGGATCGGCGCTTCCGTCCGCCACGATGAGGATCTCGCTCGGACCCGCGAGCATATCGATGCCCACCTGCCCGTAAACTTCCTTTTTGGCGAGGGTGACGAAGATGTTCCCGGGACCCGCGATGACGTCTACCTTTTTTATGCTCTCCGTGCCGTATGCGAGCGCGGCGATCGCCTGCGCGCCGCCCGTCTTATAGATTTCGTCCGCCCCGCATTCCCGCGCCGCGACGAGGGTGAGCGGATGGATCTTTCCGTTCTTTGCGGGCGTCGTCACGACGATGCGCTTTACCCCCGCCGCCTTTGCGGGCAATACGCCCATGCACACCGACGAGGAGAGCGGCGCCGTGCCGCCGGGGACGTAGATCCCCGCGCTCTCCACGGGACGCACCACATAACCCGTCGTTCTGCCCAGCTCATCCGTGCGGACGTTGTCCTTGCGCCCGTCGCGGCTGTGATATTCGTAGATATTGTCGATGGCGCGGCGCAGGCTGCCCAGAAGTTCGGGCGATACCTCGCGATACGCCGCCGCGATCTCCTCTTCGCTCACGCGAAAATTCTCCGCCGTGAGACGGGTGCCGTCGAACTTTTCTTCCAGCTCGAACACCGCCTTGTCCCCGCGCGAGCGCACGTCCGCAATGATCTCGCGCACCGTGCGGAGCTGCTCTTCCCGTTCAAAAGTCCCGCGGGCGAGCAGTTCGCCGCACGTCTGAGCGGTATAAATCTTCATGAGACCACCTCCCGCAGCTTCCCGATGAGGGGCAGGATCTCCGCCGCCTTCGTCTTTAAGCTGACTTTGTTCACTACAAGACGCGCCGTGATGTGATCGAACACGTCTTCCAGGACGGCGAGCCCGTTCGCTTTGAGCGTGGAGCCCGTCTGCACGATATCGAAAATGACGTCGGCGAGTCCCGTGACGGGCGCAAGCTCGATGGAGCCGTTCAGGTGGATGATCTCCACGTCCTCCCCCCGCTCGGAAAACACCTTCTTCGCCGTATTCACATATTTGGTCGCGACGCGCAGATGAGGATTGGTCAGCGCGTCCTTCCTGTCGGGATACCCCGCAAGGCACAGGCGGCATTCGCCGAGCCTGAGATCGAGCATCTCATAGAGATCTTTGTCCTGCTCCATGAGCGTATCCTTGCCCGCGATCCCGACGTCCGCGACGCCCGCCTCCACATAGGTGGGAACGTCCGTCGGCTTCACGAGAAAAAAGCCGTATTTCCCGTCCGCGCTCGTCAGGACGAGCTTGCGCGTATCCTCTCTGAGCACGGAAGTATCCACCCCGCACTTGCGGAGCAGTTCCGCGCTCTCGTCCGCGAGCCTTCCCTTTGCCAACGCAAAATAAATCATACCTCTTTCAACCCCTTTTTGCCCGCAAGATACACCTTCGCCGCCTTTTCTTTCGCGCGGGAGAGCGCCTCTTTGCCGCTCTCCGCAAACAGCATGACCGACTTTCCTTCTCCCAGAAGGCGCAGATATTCGCGGTATCCCTCCGCTTCCGCGCCCGCTTCGCAGACGATCGCGAGATCGGGACGGGGAAACGCGGGGAGCCTGCCCTGCCGTTCCAGCGCGATGAGGATGCGCTTCAAGCCCATCGCGAAGCCGATCGCGGGGATGTGTTTGCCGAAATCGTCGGCGAGGTTGTCGTATCTGCCGCCGCCGAGCACTTCCGCGCCCAGGTCTTTGACGAGCCCCGAAAAGACCATGCCCGAATAATAGGAGAGCCGCTTGACCGTTCCGAGATCGAAACTCACGCAGTCCTCGTATCCCATGCCGACGAGCAGGGAATATACCTTTTTCAGATGCGCGATCGCGCCGCGCGCGCACGCGTTTTCGGTGAGCGCTTCCGCACGGTCGAGCACTTCCGCCCCGCCGAACAGGGAAGGGAGCGCGAGGAGCGTGTTCAGCGTATCCTCGCCCGCGCCCGCCCTGCGCAAGACGCGTTCGGCGTTCAGGACGTCCTTCGCGTTGATATAACGGCGCACCGTCTCCGCGTCCTCGTCGGAAAGTCCGCACTCTTCCAGGATCCCCTTGAAATAGCCGACGTGGCCGATGTCGACGATAAAGCCCGTGAGTCCCGTCTCTCTGAGGCATTCGACGGCAAACGCGACCGCCTGCGCGTCGGAAAACGCGCCCTCTTCGCCCAGGCATTCCACGCCCGCCTGAAAGATCTCGCGGTTATAGATCCCGCCCGCGTTCTGCATATCCCACTTGTCCGCAAAGTAAAACAGGCGCGTCTGCGTCTCTTCCAGCTTGGTCGCCGCGATGCGCGAAATGGCGAGCGTCGGATCGGGACGGAGCACGAGCAGTTTCCCGTCCGTATCCGTCAGTTTGAACATCCGCTCCTGCGCGATGCGGTTGGAGATCTCCGAATAGGTGTCGTAATATTCGAGCGCCGCGGACAGCACGGGACGGAAGCCGCAGGAAAGGAATCTGCGCTGCAAGCGCTCTTTGATGTCCGTCAGCGCGCGGCATTCGTTGGGCAGAACGTCCTGTACGCCTGCGGGCAGTTTGCGATAGGTCATGATTGCCTTCTCCCGATCGATCTTGCGCGGAGAACGGGACGATCCCGAACAGACCGCCCTCCCGCGCAGAGTAGTTCGGAGTTTATTATATCACCAACGCCGACGCAAAGTCAAATATTTGCAAGGAAAAAGGGACGGAAGTCACCTTCCGTCCTGCAAAAATTTACATAAATTCTGTATAAAAATTCATTATCCGCTCAATTCATGGCGGAATTGCTGCATAATTTTGTTCTCGATGCGCGAGATCTGCACCTGGCTCACGCCGATCCTGCGCGCCACTTCGCTCTGCGTCATGTCGCGGAAATAGCGCAAAAAGACGATCTTCCTCTCCCGCTCGGGCAGTTTCTCGATCGCGCTCTTCAAGATCATGCGCTCGATCATCTCTTCCTGATTGTCCTCGGACGGGAGTTTTTCGCAAAGCTCGGGCGATTTTTCGTCCTTATAATCGCCCTGTTCATACAGCGATACGGGCATTTTGGAGGAGCCGAGCGTGAACACCACCTCCCCTTCGTCCATGGAAAACGCCGCCGCGATCTCCTTGACGGAAGGCTGTTCTCCGTGCTCGGAAGCGTAATGTTCGATGAAGCGGTTCATCTCCTTCGCCGACTGCTTCATCGCGCGGGATACCTTCACGCTGCCGTCGTCGCGCAGGAAACGCTTGATCTCCCCCGCGATCATGGGCACCGCATAGGTGGAAAAACGCACGCCGAACGATTCGTCAAACCCCGAAATGGCTTTCAGAAATCCCATGCAGGCGAGCTGATAGAGATCGTCGTATTCCACGCCCTTGTTGAGATAGCGGCGAAGAATGCTCTTCAAAAGACAGGTGTTATTTTCCAACAGCGTCTCTTTCGCCGCGTTGTCCCCCTGTTTGGCAAGGCGGACATATCTGATCGTATCCCGTTCATCGAGCATCGGCTTCCGCCTTCGCGCCGATGTGTTTGCTCATGCTCACCGTCGTCCCCGCGCCCGCAACCGACTGCACGGAAAACTCGGTCATGAAGGTCTGCATGATGGTGAATCCCATACCCGAACGCTCCTCTCCCTCCAACGTGGTGAAAAAGGGCTGCGTCGCCTGTTCGACGTCCGCGATCCCCCGCCCGTTGTCGGAAATCTGAATATGTAGGCAGTCGCCCTTCACGGTGCAATCGATCGTGATCCACCCCTCTCGGTCCGCATATCCGTGCACGATGCAGTTGGTGACCGCTTCGGAAACCGCGGTCTTGACGTCGGACAGTTCGGAAAGCGTGGGATTGAGCGAAAGAGCGAACGCCGCGACGGCGTTGCGCGCGAAGATCTCGTTTTCCGAACGGGATAAAAATTTCAATTGCATTTTATTCATATATCCCCCTGAATTTTCGGCATGAGCGAATATACTCCGCTCAGTTCGAGGATCTTATCCGCGCCTGCGTTCGGATTTTCCAGATACATTCCCATCCCGTAACGGCGTAATTTCTTATAGCGGCCGATGAGAAAGCCTATCCCGGTCGAGTCCATGAAGCGTACGCCCGCGAGATCGAATACGGCACGGGACGCCCCCGCGTTCTCGTCGATCAGGCGATCCGCTTCGCGGCGGATCGCCGCCACGGAGTGCTCGTCCATCTCCCCGTCGAGATAGATGTACAGACTTTCTCCCTGCCGACAGCTCTGTATCTTCATACAGTCCCTCCGCAAGAATTTATGCACATTGTAGCAAAAAAGCGGAGTCGGAATCTGTCTCAAACGCGGGAAAGACGGAAAGAAAGGTCGAAAAAAAAGTTGACACTTTTTACGAAAAATGCAAAAAAATGCTTGACTTTTCTTTCGTTTTATAATATTATAATCAAGCGTTGTGCGGAAAGACACGCGCCCGTATCACGAGGGCCTTTAGCTCAGTTGGTTAGAGCAGTCGGCTCATAACCGATCGGTCCGCGGTTCAAGTCCGTGAAGGCCCACCATCATCTTATACGGCCCAATAGCTCAGTTGGTTAGAGCGCCAGCCTGTCACGCTGGAGGTCGACGGTTCGAGCCCGTTTTGGGTCGCCACACTTCTTCTGAGCCTCATGGGAATGAGGCTCAAGCCTTGAAAAAGGCAACCTGCCTTGGTAGCTCAGATGGTAGAGCAACGGACTGAAAATCCGTCTGTCGGTGGTTCGATTCCGCCCCAAGGCACCACCCTGCTGGTGTAGCTCAATCGGCAGAGCAGCTGATTTGTAATCAGCAGGTTGCGGGTTCAATTCCAGTCACCAGCTCCACCGAACAACACACGCAACAAAATATACGGACAGATTCCCGAGCGGCCAAAGGGATCAGACTGTAAATCTGACGTCTCCGACTTCGGTGGTTCGAATCCACCTCTGTCCACCACCAAAAGCCTTATCCGATTTTTCGCGATAAGGCTTTTGGTTTTCATTCGGTCTCGTCCCCTTTCTCCGTAACGCAAAAGACACTCCCCCCGCATCGCTTTATGCGTTACGGAAAGAACCTGTAAATGCCGTATTCGCGGTGAACTGCGCAAGCCTTGCGGCACGTTTTAAGGGGACGTCTTCCCCTGCTTTCCCGCAAGGCGACGCCCTTTCGAAAGAGCGCGCCCGCGGGGCTTCGGCTAAATTTCCTTTTGCGATTGACAAAGAATATTTCTTTTGATATAATTGCCGAAATCCGCATCGGGAGAGTTTTTATGGATGCTTTTACGATGATATTGGAGATATTGAATGATGAACGCGCCGATTATTCCATCTTGAAAGAAGACAAGATCATCAGGTTAGACATCCCCGTAAAAGAAGCCGTTTTTTGCTATATCGTCGGGAAATTCATCGACCTGTTCGGTGATCCGAAATTCGTGGACGCATACTACGGATATATTTGGTCTGCAGAGGGAAAATTCTTTTCTTTCAACGCAATAGAAACGGGATACAATATTGAAAATATGTATATTCATGTTTTTAAGAAATTGCCCTTTTCAAAAAGAATGAATTACAAGGATTATATCAAACTTGACGGAACGATCGAAACCGTCCTCGATCAACACAAATTTTATATGGATAATTTTATTCATTACACGATCGGCAACGAATATCTCTGCTTCGGACAAGGCATGAATCACGTATGCGCCATTTCAATAAAAAGAAACCGCATGAAAGTCTCTCTTTCGGAACGACGGCAACTTTCGGAGACAAGCTATCGACCGATCCTGATTTTCGACAGGAAATTTAAAATAAACAGAAAAGACTTAAAAACAATACGGGGCGCACTCTCCCTCTGTCTCTCTTCGTTAAAAAACGATGAGACGTAATTTTTGCTCGCCTCTTGAAACAAAAGCGGAAACTTGATTTTCATTTCCTTTTTCGTCAAAAAAACCTTATCCGATTTTTCGCGATAAGGTTTTTCGTTATATTCGATTCGCCCCTTCCTCATGAGTCCTATCGGCGAAAAGGGCTCGGCATCATAAGATTTCCCTTCTTTTTTCTGATCGTCTCGGGCAGTGCCGTGATCGCAATTCCCGTTCTCGGAAAACGGCACCCGAAAGGGTGCCGTCAAAGGTCAAATATGCCCGTGACGCCGCGCGCGGCGCCGCCGAAGTCACATGATATTCCCGACCGAACGGGGGAAAAGCGTGACGTCGCGGATGTTCTCCATGCCCGTCACATACATGACGAACCGCTCGAACCCGAGCCCGAATCCGCTGTGCGGCACGGAGCCGAAGGTGCGCAGGTCGAGATACTGACGATAGGAAGAGATGTCCATCTTTCTGTCCTGCATCGCCTGCAAGAGCTTGTCGAGATCCGCCTCGCGCTCGCTGCATCCGATGATCTCGCCGATCCCGGGGACGAGCAGATCGGTCGCCGCGACCGTCTTTCCGTCGGCGTTCTGTTTCATGTAGAAGGACTTGATCGCCTTCGGGTAATTGATGACGAACACGGGCTTGCGGAACACCACTTCGGTGAGATAGCGCTCATGCTCCGTCTGAATGTCGCATCCCCAATCCACGGGATATTGGAACTTGACGTCTGCCTTTTTCAGGATCTCGATCGCGTCGGTATAATCTACCACGCCGAATTTGCTGTTGACGACGTGCCAGAGCTTGTCTTTGAGCCCCTTTTCCATGAAGCTGTCGAAGAAGGTCATCTCGTCGGGGCACTCTTCCAGGACGGCGCGGATGACGTATTTGATCATATCCTCCGCGATCTCCATGATGTCGGGCAGTTCCGCGAACGCGACTTCCGGTTCGATGTGCCAGAACTCCGCGAGATGGCGCGTCGTGTTGGAGTTTTCCGCGCGGAAAGAAGGTCCGAAGGTATAGATCTTGGAGAACGCCATCGCCGCGACTTCCCCTTCCAGCTGACCGGAGACGGAAAGCCCCGCCTTCTGCCCGAAGAAATCGTTCTTGTAGTACTCTTCTTCCGAAGCATACTTCGCGTCATATCCCTGCGTAGTCACGCGGAACATCTCGCCCGCGCCTTCGCAGTCGCTCGCGGTGATGATGGGCGTGTTCACATACACATAATGATTGTCGTGAAAATAGCGATGAATCGCCTGCGCCGCGACCGAGCGGACGCGGAACACCGCGTTGAACGTATTGGTACGCAGACGCAGGTGCGGGATACTGCGCAGAAATTCGAGCGTAGTGCGCTTTTTCTGAATGGGATATTCGGGCGGGCATTTGCCGAGCAGAGAAACGGACGCCGCGTTGATCTCCACGCCGTCGCCCTTGAATGCCTTGACGATCTGCCCCTCCACGCGGACGGACGCGCCGTTTTTCGTGCATTCGGGATCGACTGCGATCGCCTGTTTGTCGATGACCGCCTGCAAGCGTCTGAAGCAGGTGCCGTCGCTCAGTTCCAGAAAGGCGACGGCGGACGAATCGCGGCTGGTGCGTACCCATCCGCAAACGACTGCCGTCTTACCGAGATATTCCTCAGGCTGATTTAAAATATCGACGATGTCGGTATGTTTCATGATCTCTCCTGTGCGCTTTTTCGCAAAGCGATGTTTTCGCTCTATTTTACTCCGCCGCCGCGCGCTTGTCAACGATTTGCAGCAACGGAAATCTCATTACTTTTTCAGGATGACGCAGGCGGAACATGCGGGAACGATCCCGTTCTGCACCGTGCCGCCCGTGGAAAAGAGCACTTGACCCGAGCAATCGGCTTTGACCTGCACCTCCCGATCGGCGGGGTTGATGACGACGAGGATCCTTTCCCCGCGCGCCCTGCGCTGATAGATGAGCGGATAGGTGTATTTCTTGGCGAGGATGGGTTTGAATTCCCCCATGGACTGTAAGGCGGGATGTTCCATCCTCAATGCGATGAGTTTTTTCACCGTATGATAGAGGGAATCCGGTTCCTTTTTCTGCTCTTCCACGGTGGGTGCGTCCGCGCCGTTGTCCGCGGGGATGTATGTCCTCGGGCTATCGGAAAATCCGTATCCGGGCTTTTTCTCCCACTGCATGGGCGAACGGGACCCCGTCCGCGAATACCCGCCCTCCACTGAGGTGAGTCCGCGCAGGTACCGCATTCCGATTTCGTCGCCGTAATAGATATACGGCGCACCGCACATGGTCAATAAAAAGGTAAAACAAATTTTGAGATCCTGCTCATCCCTTCCCGCGGAAAGACGGTCCATGTCGTGATTTCCCGACGGAATACAGATAAGTCCGTTTCCAGCCGTACTGCGGTACGAAGCGAGATATTGCTTCATGAACAGCGCGATGTTCCCCTTTCCTTCCTTGGCAAAGAAGGGATGTGCGCAACGGAAGAGAGAATTATACCCTTCCGGTCCGAAATGCAGGAGGAAATCCATGTGGAAGCCTCCTTCGATCGCCTTTTCGGGCACGCCCCATTCGGAGACCATGGCACAGTCGGGATATTCCTTGTCGAGAAAGGCGCGAAAATCCTTCCACAGCGCGATCGTCTGCCTCCAGCCGTCGTCCGCTTTGACGAGCGACGCCGCCATGTCCACGCGGAATCCGTCGGCGCCCATATCCAGCCAGAAGCGCATGACGTCTTTGATCGCCTCGCGCGTGGCGAGCGCCGCCGCCGAATCGGGCGGCATCATCCACGGGCGGGTGCGCTTGGCATAACCGTAATTGAGCGCGGGCTGTGTGGAGAAGAAATTGACCGCCACCGAACCGTCGCGGTCGGAAATGCCGCGCAGGCAGGGAAGATCGGTGCTTTCCCAGATGCTGTCCGTCCAGATATAGCGGTCGGAAAACTCGTTGCGCTCGGCGCGCTCGGAGGCGCGGAACCATTCGTGTTCGATAGAGGTATGCCCGGGCACGAGATCGATGAGAACGTGCATCCCCCGCCTGTGCGCCTCTTTGAAAAATCTCTTTGCGTCGGCGTTCGTGCCGTAACGGGGCGCGATGAGTTTATAGTTGCGCACGTCGTATCCCGCGTCGGCGAAGGGCGAATCGTACCACGGGTTCACCCAGATCGCGTTGCAGCCCAGTTCCTGAATGTAATCCAGACGGGAGATCATGCCCGGGATGTCCCCGATGCCGTCCCCGTTCGAATCCTGAAAGGACTGCGGATAAATTTCATAAAAGACCGCGTTTTGCAGCCATTTCGGCATTTTTCTCATATTTCTCCTCCGATGTTCCCGCCGCGCCCGCATGACTGCGGGCGCGGCGGGAAACGATGTGCTTAATAAGCCCGCGCAAAGATGACGGTATGCGCCGCGGGCTTCCCGCAAACGGCGCATTTTTCCGCCGTCTGCTCCTTGGCATAGACGCGGGCGGTCGCCTGAGCGAATTCCTTGACCTTATCTTCGCATTCGCGGCATCCGCACCAACCCGCGCGGACAAAGTTGCCGCCGTTCACGCCCGCAAGCAGTTCGTCGAGCGTTCCCGCCTGTATAATGCGCGTGTCCATCCGTTCCTTTGCCCGCTCGTACATATTCTTCTGAATGTCAGCGAGCAGTTGCTTCACGCCCTCTTCCGCTTGGGCAAGGGCGATCTCCGTCTTTTCGTGATTGTCGCGGCGGGCGCAGAGCATCTTTCCCGCTTCCAGATCGCGGGGGCCGAGTTCGATGCGCACGGGCACGCCTTTCATCTCCCATTCGTTGAACTTCCATCCGGGCGAATTGTCCGAGTCGTCCAAAACGACGCGCACGCCCGCCTGTTCCAGGCGCGTTTTCAGCTCTGCGCAAGCCTCCGCCACGCCGGGCTTTTTCACCGCGATCGGGACGATGACCGCCTGTACGGGCGCGACGACGGGCGGCAGGACGAGCCCGCGCTGATCGCCGTGCGTCATGATGATCGCGCCGATGAGACGGGTGGAAACGCCCCACGACGTCGTATATGCGTATTTCTGCACCCCGTCTTTATCGAGGAATTTGATGTCGAACGCCTTAGAGAAATTCTGCCCGAGATAGTGCGAGGTGCCTGCCTGCAAGCTCTTGCCGTCGTGCATCATCGCCTCCATGCCGTACGTCGCGACCGCGCCCGCAAACTTTTCCTTTTCCGTCTTTCTTCCCGTGAGGACGGGCATCGCGAGGCAGGTGCGGGCGAACTCTTCGTATACGCCGAGCATCTTCATGGTCTCCTCCATCGCCTCTTCTTCCGTCGCGTGCACGGTGTGTCCTTCCTGCCAGAGGAATTCGCTCGTGCGCAGGAACGGGCGCGTCGTCTTTTCCCAGCGCATGACGTTCGCCCACTGATTCATGAGCACGGGCAGATCGCGATAAGATTGGATCCACTTCGCGTACATCGTGCCGATGATGGTCTCCGACGTCGGGCGGATGCAGAGCGGCTCGGCGAGTTTTTCGCCGCCCGCGTGCGTGACGACCGCCACTTCGGGAGCGAACCCTTCGACGTGCTCCGACTCCTTGGTCATAAAGCTCATGGGGATGAGCAACGGGAAATATGCGTTTTCATGTCCCGTTTCCTTGAAACGCCTGTCGAGTTCCTTCTGGATATTCTCCCAGATGGCATACCCGTACGGGCGGATGACCATCGTGCCCTTGACGGGGCCGTAATCGACGAGCCCGGTCTTCAACACGACGTCGCTGTACCACTGCGGAAAGTCGCTTTCGATGTCCGCGATCTGGGAAACGAACTGAGAATCTTTTGCCATAACACACTCCGTTCACTAAAAAAATAAGATATGGCAATTATACCATATCTTTTTGTTTTCGTCCATTGTTTGCATCGCTATTTTGTCGGCATCGCAAAATTTTCGCCCTCCGTTTCCCCGCTTCGGGGCGGTTTTTCGCCTCTTATGCGGAAAAACAGCCGCGTGAGCGGATAAAAGAGCAAAAAGACGCTGAACGCCGTGCAGATGGTCTGCGGGATCATCGCAAGAAAGCCCGTATAAAAGTAAGCGATCGCCGCTTCGGGAGTGAACGCATACCACAGCGGCGTCAGAACGTCGTCGAAGAGCGTGAAACAGACGGTAAAAAGACACGCCGTCGCGGTGACGGCCGCGATCTCTCTGCCCGTCCCGCCGCGTTTCGTTCTGACGAACAACAACGCGATATAAAAGACAAACAGCGCCGAAAACACGGAAAACAGCACCCACAGCATGACGCGCAGGTTCTCCTGATAGAGCACGCTCACCTTCACGCCCGCGACGGCAAAATAGGCGCAGAAGCCCGCCATGGCGGCGATGATCACGGGGACAATCCACGCGGCGACGGGCTTCCCCGCGCGCCTGCCGAGCATTCCGAAGGCAAAGGCGAACAGGTTGAAATAGACGAGATAGAGCACGATCACTTTGGGTTCGAAGCCCCAAAGCAGGCATCGGAGCAGGGAAAACGCGGTGGCGGCAGTCATGCCCATCGCCGCACCGAAGCAATAGGAAAAGGTCAGGAGCAGAACGGTCACGAGTTCCACTCCCGGAACGTATCCCAGAGCATATTGCACGGCAATGAGAAATGCCGCCATCATGGCGCACACCGCGATGTCGCGGACGTGCGCGTTCCCCTTCCGCCCCGTCATATCAGTATGCCGAAAGCGCGATGATATAGGTGTTCCCGCTCACGAGAGGAAGCCCTTCGCAACCGTAATTGGCGGAAGCGTACTGCGTCCCCTTGTATTCGTACGTTCCGTATTCCGACGTGGAATAGGATACGCCCTCATAGTCGCCGAGCGAGGTATAGAGCGCCCAGAACTGTCCTTCGCCCGCGACGGTGCCGTTGACGGACTCGATAAAGAACCCGTAATCGCCCATGGAGCCTTCAAAGGAAATGAGTTCCTCCTCTTTGAGCGATACCATCGCGTCGTAAAGACTTCCGTCCGTCTCCGTCGCCTCGATGACGACGCATTCGGATGTACTTTCGACGAGCTTCACGCCCTCGACGGAAGACGCCTCTTCGCAGGCGGCGAACATCGCACATCCCAGCGCGAGCACCGCCGCGGCGGCAAGCGCCGCAGCCATTTTTCTTCGTTTCATAAAAAACCTCCTACGTTTATGCCGCCTGATGGCGGGAAACGACAAATAAAAAATGCGCGCCTTTCGTGTAGGAGCCGAAAGTGCGCGCCAAAACAGGAGGATCCGGACATCCTCTCATTTTTTCCACGCCTTTCTTTCTCCGACCCGAAAAAGCAAAGCAATCGCCGACGAAGGCAGGTCTCCTGACTTAAAACGGCGCGTATCCGCGTCCTTCCTTCCCGTTTTCACAGTGAAAGGACGCCGCGACCGGACAGTAGCGGGGGCTGTGGAGCAATCGGCTCTCTTCCCTATTGAACCCTTGCCGCGGCAAGGGTACCTTCGTCGGTATGAAGTTGTTACGTTCGATCAACGATCGGCGTTGCGCCCGACCGAGGACAGATAGCCCACGGCAAACGCGTCGGGACCGACGTGCGAACCGATGACCGGCCCCATGATCGTCACAGAGGGCTCGAAGGAGAACGTCTCGCGAACGAACTGCGCGAGTTCTTCCGCCGCCTCTTCGTTGCCCGTATGTACGATGCAGACTTTTTGTTCCGCGCTCGGCGGATTTTTCGCCATCTTTCCTTTGATATAGGAGATCGCCTTTTTGACGCCGCGCACCTTGTCGATGACGAAGAGCTTGCCTTCGTTGTCGAAAGAGATGATGGGTTTGACGTTCAGCATCCCCCCGATCGCCGCGGAAAGCGCGGACAGACGCCCGCCCCGTTTGAGATAATTGAGATCGTCCGCCACGATATAGTGCTGGATGTTGAGGCGCAGACCGTTGACGTAATCGTACGCTTCCTGCGCCGTCTTTCCCGCGTTGCGCTGTTCGAGCGCGATCCGCACCAGCATCCCCTGTCCGACCGTCGCGGTCAGCGGATCGACGACGAGCACGTTGAAGCGAGGAAAATCCTTCTTCACGTCCGCCGCCGCCTTCGCGGCGACCGTTTTGGTGGGAGAAAGTCCGCTGGAAATGGTGAAATGAAGGACGTCCTCCGCCCCCTCTTCCGCCATTTTGCGAAAATGCTCGTAATGCGCTTCGTAGTTGAGCATGGACGTGCGGGAAAGCGCGCCCGCGCGAAGCTCGTCGTAAAACGCGAGATACTGATCATACGAAGTAAACGCGTCTTTTCTGTCTTCCAGCACTCCGTTTTTCTCGACCGTAAAGGTCAGAGAAACCAAGCGTATTCCGTTTTCCTCGATAAAATCGCGGTACAGATCGCAGGTGGAGTCCGTCGATAAAGTGAATTTATCCATATTTTTGTACTCTCCAATACCTGCATTATACCACATTTAAAACCGCGCCGCAAGGCGCCGCGCGGAATTTTCTTTATTTTTGCATATTTTTTTTGGAAAAGCCCTTGAAAAATCAGTCATTTGTTAGTATAATATTGTCAATATGGATAAAATGAGAAGCGCATTTGCTTACATTTTTCAGGGGGGACTATGACAGAACAAGATTGGCTGAAACTCAAAAACGGGACGGACGTCCGCGGCACGGCGATCGCCGGCGTGGAAAACGATCCCGTCACGCTCACGGACGAGGTCGTGACCGCCATCGCGAAGGCATTCTGCGTGTGGGCGGCAAAGCGCACGGGCGTCGCCGCACCCACCATCGCGGTCGGACACGATTCCCGCCTTTCCGCTGACCGCATCTCTTCGCTGGTCGCGCAAGGGATCGCTTCCTGCGGCGGCAACGTCATTTTAACGGGACTTTCCTCCACGCCTTCCATGTTCATGCTCTTGCAGGACGGGTTCGGCGCGGACGCTTCCGTGATGATCACGGCGAGCCACCTCCCCTTCCAGAAGAACGGACTCAAGTTCTTCGTGAAGGAAGGCGGGCTGGAAGGCGGCGACATCACACAGATCCTGACCATCGCCGCGAAGGGCGAATTCCCTTCGGGCAGCGGGACGACGGTGAAAAAGAGTTATATCGAAAAATACTCCGCGGATCTCGTGGAGAAAGTAAGAAAGGCGTGCGGCGAGGACAAGCCCCTTTCGGGCAAGCGCATCCTCGTGGATGCGGGCAACGGCGCGGGCGGCTTTTACGTCGACCTCGTGCTCAAGCCGCTGGGCGCCGATACGACGGGCTCGCAGTTCCTCGAACCGGACGGCTCCTTCCCCAACCACATCCCCAATCCCGAGAACGAAGCGGCGATGCAGTCCGTCTGCGCGGCGGTCAAGGAAAATCATGCCGACTTCGGCATCATCTTCGATACGGACGTGGACAGAGCGGGCGCCGTTTCGCCCGACGGAACGGAGATCAACCGCAACAGCCTGATCGCGCTCATCTCGGCGATCCTGCTCGAAGAGCAGAAAGGCGCGTATATCGTCACCGACTCGGTCACGAGCGACGGGCTGGCAAGTTTCATCAAGGCGCACGGCGGCGTGCATCACCGCTTCAAGCGCGGATATAAGAACGTCATCAACGAGAGCAAGCGCCTCAACGCCGAAGGGAAATATTCCCCTCTCGCCATCGAGACGAGCGGACACGCGGCGCTCAAAGAGAATTATTTCCTCGACGACGGCGCGTATCTCGTGACGCGCATCCTCATCTCGCTCGCGAAATGCGCGAAACAGGGCAAAAACCTGCTCGACCTCATCGCCGACCTGCCCGCACCTGCGGAAGCGGCGGAGATCCGCCTCACCTTCACGCCCGGATGCGATTTCAAAACGCTCGGCGGCGGCGTGATCGAGGACGTGAAAAAGCTCGCCGACGAGAAGGATTATCTCTCGCCCGCGCCCGACAACTATGAAGGCATCCGCGTCAATTTCGACAAGGAGCACGGCGACGGCTGGGCGCTCGTCCGCATGAGCCTGCACGAACCCATCATGCCCATCAACGTAGAGAGCAACCGCGCGGGAGGAAACAAGGTCATCATCGCGCAGCTTTATGAGATTCTGAAAGGGTACCCCTTCCTGAATACCGAAAATCTGAAAAAATATTTATAAATCATAAGGAGTGAACAAGATGAAACAACTCACCATCAACGCAATCCGTATTCTCTCGGCAGAAGCCATCCAGAAGGCGAACTCGGGTCACCCCGGTCTTCCTCTCGGAAGCGCGCCGATCGCCTATACCCTCTATCAGAATTTCCTGAAATTCAACAACAAAGATCCCAAGTGGGACGACCGCGACCGCTTCGTCCTCTCCGCGGGACACGGCTCCATGCTCGACTATTCCCTGCTTTACCTGTACGGGTTCGGTCTGACCAAAGACGACCTTATGAACTTCCGTCAGCTCGGCTCCAAGACGCCCGGACATCCCGAATACGGCCACACAGTCGGCATCGAGACGACGACGGGCCCGCTCGGGCAGGGCATCGCGAACGCGGTCGGCATGGCGGTCGCGGAAGCGCACCTCGCGGCGGTATTCAACCGTCCCGGTTTCCCCGTGGTCGATCACTATACCTATGCGCTCTGCGGCGACGGGTGCCTGGAAGAAGGCATTTCCTACGAGGCGTGCTCGTTTGCGGGAACGCACGAGTTGGGCAAGCTCATCCTCTTCTATGACGACAACGACATCACCATCGAAGGCGATACGGACATCACCTTCAAGGAAGATGTGGCGATGCGCTTCAAGGCGCAGAACTGGCAGGTGCTGCGCGTCGACCTCGTGGCTTCCCCCGACGACGTGAACGCGATCTCCGCGGCGATCAGAAAGGCGAAGAAAGAGACGAAGAAACCCTCGATCATCATCTGCAAGACCAAGATCGGTTACGGCACGCCGCTGGAAGGCAGCCATAAGTGCCACGGCTCCCCTCTCGGCGTAGAAAACCTGCAAAAGACGAAGGAAAAACTGGGCTGGCCTTGCGCGGAAGCGTTCGAAGTGCCCGGAGAAGTGTTCGCGCACACCAAGAAGGCGGGCGCGCGTGGCGCGAAAGCGGAACGCGCATGGAAGAAGATGTTCGAGGAATACGAGAAGCAGTACCCCGAACTCGCAAAGGCGTATAAAGCGGCGATGGCGGGCGAGATCGTCGATCTCAGCAAGGTAGACGACCTGTTCGCGTTCGACAAACCGATGGCGACGAGGCAGACCTCCGCGGTCGTGCTCAACAAGATCGCCGCGCTCGTTCCTTCCCTCATCGGCGGTTCGGCTGACCTTGCGCCTTCCAACCTCTCCGACATGAAGAATACGGACTCCGTACACTATGGCGACTTCTCCGCGCAGGACAAGAGCGGCAGAAATATGCACTTCGGCATCCGCGAACACGCGATGGCGGCGATCACCAACGGAATGCAGCTCCACGGCGGGCTCAAATGCTATTGCTCCACCTTCTTCATCTTCTCCGACTACTGCAAGCACGCGATCCGTCTGTCCGCGCTCATGAATATCCCCGTCGTCTATATCCTGACGCACGACTCCATCGGCGTCGGCGAAGACGGACCTACGCATGAACCCGTCGAGCAGCTCATCGCGCTCCGCTCCATCCCCAACATGAAGGTCTATCGTCCCGCGGACGGAAAAGAAACGGCGGCGGCATGGATCTCCGCTCTGACGGGAACGGCGCCCACCGCGCTCGTGCTCACCAGACAGAACCTGCCTCAGTATGCGGCAAGCGGGCTCGTCGCGCTCAAAGGCGGCTATGTGCTCGAAGACTGCGAAGGCACGCCCGACGTCCTGCTCATCGCGAGCGGTTCGGAAGTGGAACAGTGCGTCGGCGCGAAAGCGGAACTCGCAAAGGAAGGCATCAAGGCGCGCGTCGTCTCCATGCCCTGCATCGAGGAATTTGAAAAACAGTCCGAAGAATACAAAGAGAGCGTCATCCCCTCTGCGGTCAAGGCGCGCGTCTGCGTGGAAGCGGGCTCCCCTTACAGCTGGTACAAATATGCGGGCGACAAGGGCGAGATCATCGGGATGTCCACGTTCGGCGCGAGCGGCCCTGCGGGCAAGCTCTTCAAGCTGTTCGGCTTCACGGTGGAAAACGTCGTCGAAAAGGCGAAGAAATCCCTCGCGAAATGATCGGCTGAACGATAAAAACGCAGACGGGCGCGGCATAGTGCCGCGCCCGTTTTCTGCAACAGGAGAACGATTATGGATCTGAAACAAATCGAACAATTATACCTGCATCGCCAAAGCTGCCGCGCGTTTTCCGCGGAGCCCGTTTCGGACGATCTGCTCCGCGAGATCTGCCGTCTTGCCTCTCTCGCCCCTTCCGCGTGCAATTCACAGCCGTGGGTGATGATCGCCGTAACGGGCGAAAAGGCGAAAGCGATCGCCTCCGCCGTACAAGACCTCGGCATGAACAAATTCGCTTCCGACGCGCCCGCGTTCATCGCGGTCGTCGAGGGAAAAAGCAATTTGTCCGCAAAGGTCGGCTCCCGCTTCAAAAATACTGATTTCATGCACAACGACATCGGCATCCTGACCGCGCACCTCGTGCTCGCGGCGGACGCGGCGGGACTCGGAACGTGCATCCTCGGCTGGAGAAACGAAAAGAAACTGCGCGAGATCCTCTCCCTCGACGACAAGACGCGCATCCCGCACGTCGTTGCCGTCGGATACCCCGCCGAGGGCTACGAAACGCGCGAAAAAAAGCGCAAACCGCTCGAAGAGATCTTCACGCTCGTCAGATGAGCGCGCGACGGAACGGCTTCCGCTCCGCGGTAAATGTTTTGCCGATTTTCTCACTTATCATTGACAAAATCATTTATTGTTGATATAATGAATATAATCATTGTGCATCAAGGAGGAGAATATGAAATATTGCAGAAAATGCGGGAAGGAGCTCGACGACGCCGCCGTCGTTTGCCCTCACTGCGGCGTTTTGGTCAATGAGGATGCTTTGAAAACGACCAAACAGAGCAACACCATTGCGGTTGTCGGATTTATCTTTTCATTCCTGATTGCTATCGTCGGTCTCATCTGCTGCATCATCGGCTTGAAGAAATCCGCAGAGACGGGAACGGGCAAAGGTCTTTCCATCGCGGGGATCATCATCTCCGTCGCCAATATGGTGCTCGGCTGGCTTATCTACCTGCCCGTGTTACAACAACTTGCTTTTGCAGGACTCGGCATCTGAAACGGGAAAGAGGCGCTCTCGCGCCTCTTTTTTTGCGCTTTCGAAAATCTGTGCTCGCGCATACGCTTCCCACAGAAAAATCGCTCTTTTGCAAAAAACACCGGCCCCTTGCCGCGCGCCGCTCGGGCAGCTTCCTTCCCGAGCGGTGAAGCGTCCCGCACGGAATCCGCCCGCAAACGGCAGAATGCTCATTACCGCTTTGGCGATAACAAAATCGATTTTATCGGGAGTTTCCTATTGAATTTTTTGATCGGAGCGACATCGAAAGCGGCGTTTCCCGTCCTCTCAGAACTATATTTTTCTGCCCGAAACGTCAAAAAGGCGGCGCCGCAGTTTATCGAACTGCGGCGCGCCCTTCTTTCGTTACTTTTTCTTTCCCTTGCGGAGACGGATCTCGCGCACGGTCTTTTCATACCCCTTTTCGGAGGGCGTATAATACACCCTGTCTTTGAGTGAATCGGGCAGATATTGCTGCTCGACGTAACCGCCGAAATTGTGCGGATAGAGATATTTCCCGCTCTGCGCCTTGGTTTGCGCGTTGCCGAACGTGTTGTCTTTGAGATACGGCGGAATATCGTCGTCGCGCACGGACGTCGCGTCCTTTTTCGCGCCGTGCATGGCGAGATAAACGGTGTTGCTCTTTTCCGCCTCGCAGACGTAGACGATCGCCTCGGAAAGCGGCAGGAGCCCTTCGGGATAGCCGAGATGTTCGAAGGCATACATCGCCGAGGTCGCCATCACGAGCGCCTGCGGGTCCGCCATGCCAACGTCTTCTGCGGAATGCGCGATCAGCCGCCGCGCGACGAGCATGGGATCGCAACCGCCCTCGATGAGTCGCATCGCATAGTAGAGCGCCGCATTCGCGTCGCTCCCGCGCAACGATTTGCAGAATGCGGAGAGAATGTCGTAAAAGAGGTCTTCGTTATAGGACAATGCCTTTTTCTGAATGGACTGCTCCGCGTCCGCGAGCGCAACGGAGATCTTGCCGTTTCCCTGCGGCGGCGTGGTGAGCACCGCAAGTTCGAGCGCGTTATACGCCGTCCTCAGATCCCCGCCCGACGTCTGCGCGATATGGCGGAACGCCTCGTCGGAGACTTCCGCGTCGTACTGCCCCAGCCCCTTCCGCTTATCGGTCAGGGCGCGGCGAAGCGCCCCTTCGATCTCTTCCGAAGTGAGCCGCTTGAACTCGAACACGCGGCAACGCGACACGATCGCGGGCGTCATGGAAGCGTACGGGTTCTCCGTCGTCGAACCGATGAACACAATCGTCCCCTGCTCGATGGCGGGCAGAAGGGAATCGGACTGTGTCTTGTTGAAGCGGTGGCACTCGTCCAGCATGAGATAGGTGCGCTTGTTGTACATTTTCAGGTTGTCGCGCGCCTTTTCCACCGCCTTTTTGACGTCCGCGACGCCCGCGTTGACGGCGTTCAGCTTGATGAACTCCCCGTTGGTCTGCGAGGCGATGATGTTCGCGAGCGTCGTCTTCCCGCACCCGGGAGGCCCCCAGAAGATACAGCTCCCCAAGCGGTCGAGGGAGATCGCGCGGCGAAGCAGGGAGCCTTCGGAAACGATGTGTCCCTGCCCCACAAATTCCTTCAACGTATTGGCGCGCATCCGCTCGGCAAGCGGCTTGGCGCGCTCTTCGTTCTGATTAAAATCAAACAGATCCATTTTTTAATCGTTTATCAGTTGCGCGATCTTTTCCGCGTTTTCTTTGCCCAGTTCGTAACCCTTGTCGTAAGCGAATTGCAGGTTCTTGACCTGATACTGATCCATCGCGCCGAGCGCGGGCTCCAGCCACAGATCGATGGACTTACTGCGCGAACGATGCTTTTTCTGCGTGTTGCGCGTATCGACGATGTCGATGCAGCGCAGGAGCGTATCCACCATGTTGTTGGTGATCTTTTTGACGGTAAGATCGCCCAGAACGTCCACCGCGACGACGACTTCCGCGCCCATTTCCAGCAGTTCCTTGGTGGGAACGCGTTCCAGGATGCCGCCGTCCACGAGCAGTTTTCCGTCCTTTTCCACGGGCACGAACGCGCCCGGGATGGAGCTGGAAGCGATGATCGCGTCGACGACGTTCCCTTCGTTCAATCGCACAATCTTTCCCGCGACGATGTCCGTTGCCACACAAAGGAACGGGATCTGAAGATCGGCGAACGTCTTATCGCCCAGATACTCTTCGAGCAGTTTTCTCGCCTTGTTCAGGCGGAAAATGCCGTTCGCACGGATGGGGTTGATGTTCAATGACGCGATATGCGAGAGTTTTAACCCGAGCGTGCGCTTCTTCACCTCTTCCATGGGAACGCCCGCACAATAGCAGGCGCCGACGATCGAACCCATGGAACACCCCGTCACATAATCCGCCTTAATCCCCGCCTCGTCGAGCGCCTGCAAAAATCCGACGTGCGCGATGCCGCGCGAACCGCCCGAACCGAGCGCCAATCCCAGTTTTTTCCGCATAATCCTCACCTCCGATTCATAAGGTATGGCATGTCTGCCCTCTCGAAATATCTCCGCGCGGCGGGCGGGATCGCGGCGGCCGCCGCCATGATCCTCTTTCTGCTTTTCCCGCAGCGTTATTCGCAAAGTCTGTTGCAGGGGATCTCCCTGTGGGCGGCGTGCGTTCTTCCCGTCGCCTTTCCCTTCATGTTTCTGACCGCGCTGTTTACGAAAACATCGCTCTTCCGCGGCATCTCGCGCCTTCTTTCGCCCGCCGCCGAGCGGCTTTTTCGCGTGTCGGGCGCGGGCGGTGCGCTCGCGGTCGTGAGCGCCTTTTCGGGATACCCCGTCGGCGCAAAACTCGTCCTCGAACATACCCGAAGAACGGGCGATAAGTCGGAAGCATTCCGCCTCGCGCTCCTGTGTTCGGTATCCGGTCCCTCCTTCCTCGTCGGAAGTCTGGGCGGGGCGATGTTCCGCAGCGCGGCGGCAGGCTGGATCGCCCTTTTATCTCATCTTGCGGGCGTATGGCTCGTCTGCATCCCGCTCGGAATGCGGACGCGCCCTGATCCCCGTTCCGCGCCGACGGCAACGGAGGATTCGCCGCTCTCGGAGTCTGTCATGCAGAGCGTCCTCTCCGTCCTGTGCGTGGGCGGCTTCATTGCGCTCTTTTCCGTGCTTTTGCAGATGCTGACCGATCTGCATCTCCTATCCGCGCTGTCCGCGCCTTTCGGAAGGCACGCGACGACGGCGGAAGCGTTTTTCTGCGGACTTCTGGAAATGACCTCGGGCTGTGCGCGGCTCGCGCAGTCCCCGTCGCCTTTCTCGCTCGCGCTGTGCGTGTTTCTCGTGACCCTGGGCGGCGCGTGCGTGCTCTTACAGCAATTCGCATACCTCTCGGCGGCGGGCGTACGCTGTTTGCCCTTTCTCGCCGTCAAGGCGGCGCAGGCAACGCTCGCGGCGCTCATCGCCTTTCCGCTCTCCCTCTTGTTCGGCGTTCAGTAGGCGCCGAGCAGGCGGAACTGACGGCAATGCGTGCGGACGGCGTCCAACGCCTCGCGCACGACTTCGCTCGCAAGGTCGCCTTCGAACTCGATAAAGAAACGATATTCTCCGGGCACGTCTTTGATGGGACGGCTCTCGATCTTGGTCAGGTTCAGCCCGAACTGCGCGATACATTGCAAAAGCTGCAACAGCGTGCCGGGACGGTGCGCCAGGACGGCGCAAAGATAGACCTTCTCGGTATGAGCGGGAAGGTGTTCCTTTCCCTTTTTCACGAGAAGAAAATGCGTGAAGTTCCTCTTTTCGTCCGCGATGTTCTCTTCGGACAGCACGACGCCGTCCGCGCGGATATGAGCCCCCACGATCCCCGCCGTATGCCCGTCCACGCGGGAAAGGCTCTCGGCGGTGGAGCTGGTGAATCTGCATTCCGCCTGCGGCAAGACGCGGCGAAGAAATTCCGAACACTGCCCGATCGCCTGCTCGTGCGAACAGACCACGGAAATGTCGGAAAGACGCGTCCCAGCCTTTACGGCGAGACGGTGATCGATGGGCAGGATGAGTTCGCGCACGGCGAACAGATCGTCCGACGCCTGCAAAAGGTCGAGATTCTGCAACACGCCGCCCTGAATGGAATTTTCAATGGGCAGCGCGGCGCAATCCGCTTCCCCCGTACGTAGCAGGCGCACGGCGTCCGCAAAAGTGCGGCAGAGCGCGATCTCGGAATCGGGACAAAGTTTTTTCGCCGCGAGTTCGGAATAGCTCCCCGCGGGACCCAGACAAGCCGTCTTCATGATCACGCCTTCTCCGCGATATCGAGGATGAGCCGCTCGGTATCCTCCCAGCCGAGGCAGGGATCGGTGATGGACTGCCCGAATACGATGTCGTGTTTCTGATTGCCCTCCACGAGGAAGCTCTCGATCATGAACCCCTTGACGATCTTTTTGAAATCGGCGTCGTACAGCCTGTTTTGCAGCACCTCTTCGATGATGCGGATCTGCTGACGGAACTGCTTTCCCGAATTGGAGTGGTTGGAATCGATGACGATGGCGGGATTTTTCAGTTCCCCGTTGCTGTGAGCATAACCTTCGCATACCTTCATCACCGTTTCATAATGGAAGTTGGGGATGTCGTTGCCGTAGGAGTCCACCATGCCGCGCAAAACGGCGTGCGCATATTCGTTGCCCTGCGTGCCGACCTGATAATCGCGGTATTTGAACACCTGTGCGCTCTGCGCCGCGAAGATGGAATTGAGCAAAACGGGAATGCTCCCGCCCATCGGGTTTTTGATGCCGACGGGAAGCTCGATCCCGCTCGAAACGAGGCGGTGCATCTGGTTTTCGCTTGAACGCGCCCCTACCGCGACGTAAGTGAGCAAATCTTCCACATACGCGTAATTTTCGGGATAGAGCATCTCGTCCGCCGCGGACAAACCCGACTCCTCGATGGCGTGCAGGTGAAGTTCGCGGATGGTGCGGATCCCGCGCAAGATGTTTTCCTTGTTCTCGGGATCGGGCTGAGAGAACATCCCCTTATACCCGACACCCTTGGTGCGCGGTTTGTTGGTATAGATCCTCGGCACGAGCACCAGCTTGTCCTTGACGCGCTCGTTGAGTTTTCCCAGACGGCGCACATATTCGAGCACGGGTTTGCTCTCGTGCGCGGAACAGGGACCGACGATGACGAGAAGCCGATCGCTCCTGCCCGCTATGACGTCCTTGGCAAGTTCGTCCCGCTCCGCCTTGATCTTGCGGAGGTTCTCGGGCAACGGCTGATCGGCGAGGATCTCCTCCGCCGAAGGGATTTCTATCTGTTTTTCGAACATTTATTTTCCTCTCTTTCGTGAGATATATTCATAGACCGCCGCGGGAACGTACTCCTCGAACGGCTTTCCGAACGCGATGCAGTTTTTGACCAGCGTGGAGCTGATGTGAAGGTGTTTCTGTTCGGAAGGAAGATAGACCGTGATCATCTCTTTGTCCAGATCGCGGCTCGCGTAGAAATTGGCGTTCTCGTATTCGAAATCCACCGTGTTTCGCAGTCCCCGCACATAGACGGACGTATGTTCCGCTCTGAGCAGATCGACGACGATTCCCTCCCAGACGACGACGCGCACGCGCGGTTCGCCCGCAAACGTCGCTTCGATCATCTCTTTTCGCTCTTGCAGGGAAAACATGCAATGCTTCTGCTTGTTCTCCACGAGCGCGACGACGACTTCGTCAAAGAGTTTCAGGCATGTTCTGACCGTATCTTCATGCCCGACGGTAAAGGGATCGAACGTCCCCGCAAACACGCATTTTTTCATCTCTGCCTCCGATAAAACCACACGGACGTCCTGCCGTAATTGCGCTCGTCCGCAACCTCCCAGCCCTGCGGAAGCGCCGCCGCGGGGCGATCGCTCTCGTAGATCACCAACCCGTCCTCTTCCAGAATGTCCCGCTGCGCGACGCGCATAAGGACGTCGGAAAGGTAATCGCAGGTATACGGAGGATCGACGAAGATGAGATCGAAGCGCCCCGTCACGCGATCGAGGCATACTTTGTAGTCATACTGATATACGGCGGCACTTTCCTTCATCGCCGTCAGATTTTTTCTGAGGACGGCGAGGCTGTCCGCCGAAACGTCGTTGAATACCGCCTCCGCGCCGCGAGAGATGCATTCCAACCCGAGCGCACCGCTCCCGCAGAACAGATCGAGCACGCGTGCGCCGGGGATGCGTGCGGAAAGAATGTTGAACAGCGATTCCTTCACACGGTCGGCGGTAGGACGGATGTCCTTCCCGCGGAATTCCGCGAGCACCCTGCCGCGGTGCTTCCCCGATATGATCCTCATTTCTTGCCCTTTTTGCCCTTCGCCTCTTCCATGCGCTCTTCCCGTTCCGAACGCTTTTTCGCCTGCACTTTTGCGCCCACGATGTAGAAGATCCCGCTGACGATCACGGGGATCGCGATCATGGCGAGCGAAAGGAAATTGCTCACGTCCAGCCCGCCGTAAACGTTCAGCCAGCGGACGGGAATGATCGCCCAACCCGCAAACATGATGAGAGCGAGCAACCCGGGCCCTTCGAGCGCGGGAAACGCGCCCGCAAGAGAGCCGAATACGAGCACGGGAATGCCGACATAAAAGCCGATGACAAAGCCCTTATAAGGACGATATTCGCGTTCGGGCTGATGATCGCCGCCCGAGCGGATGCCGAACAGCGCGTTTTTGCGGTGCAGTTCACCCGCGATATACGCGTCGAGATGTTTTTGTCCCGTCAGAAAACAGAGGTGCGCGTTATACGCCATGCCCCCGAGGATACAGATCGCGCTCAGAATGAACATGAGCGGAGCGGAAAAGGAAGCCAGCGTCTGACAGACCAGCAAAAGCATGCTCATGATGAGATACATCATATACGGCGTGATCGCGCGGCGGAAGCATTCCTTCTGGATACGCCAGAACGCCTTCCATCTGCTCGTTTTTTTCTCTGTTTCCTGCATGACAATCCCTCTCTGCCGCATGATATTGACCGCCCGCGCGCAGTAGCCGTCCCCGTTCGGAGAGACAGCGGAGCGATCCTTTCGTTATATTATACAATTTCCCCCGTAACGTGTCAAGTTTCCGAGGGAAGCAGTCGCTATTTTTACTTGATTTTCACGCGGTCGGGACGAAAGACGACGACGCGTTCGTCCGTCACGAGCGCGTCGAGCGGGACGTCCGTATCCTCGGCGGGAAGTTTCGCCGCGGCTTGTCCGCCGTAAGCGTACCCCACCCGCACGATCTCGGGATGCGCGGAAAGATAGCGGTCGTAATATCCGCCGCCGTAGCCCAGCCGTATCCCCGTCTCATCCGCCGCAAGGAGCGGGACGAGCGCGACCGCACACGTCTCCTCTTCCCCTTCGGGCGGCTGAAGGATGCCGAACCTGTCCCGTTCGAGCGGGAGCCGATAGCGCACCGAGCGCATTTCCCGCCCCTCCGTGCGCGGACAACATACCCGCTTTCCGCGCACGAGCAGTTCTCCGACGAGAAAATGCGTGTCCGCTTCGTCGCGATAGGAGAGATAGACGAAAAAGCTCTCCGCCTGCGCGAAAGGCGAGGACAAAAAACGCGCCGCAAGTGCGCGGTCCTTCTCTTCGCTCTTCATCTGTGCGCGCGCCGCAAGGTATTTGCGCCGCAGTTCCCGTTTTTCATCGTTCATATCTCTTTTCCGCCCTTCCCCCGATCCTGCAAAGCACCTCGTAAGCGATCGTGCCGTGCGCGCGGGCATATTCCTCCGCGTCGGCGAGCACTAGCCGCCTTTGCCCGAACTTTCCCCCGCCCTCGCGGATGAATGCGTCCATGCACAGTTTCCCCACGCCCCCGAGCCCGCCGGCGCGAAAAAATCCGTCGCCGTAACCCAGCCTCAGCGTGGTAAGCGCACCGTATCCCCGTTCCGCGGCGGCATATCCGACGCCCCCGCCCGTGAACGTTCCGCTCTGCGCGACGTGAGAATACACCTTCATCGCGGGCGAAAGGCGGAGCGCGCCCTCGAAACCGCGCGGAAGATAACCGTAGAGCGCGATGCCGCTGCGCACCGCGTCGAAGCGGTATTCCCCGCCCGCGAGGATCCCGCCCGTCGCCGATAAATGCCGCTCGGCGCGGGGGAAATATTCCCGCACCCTGCCGCAAGCCGCTCGGAACAATTCCGCCTGCCGATCCCGCGCCGCCCTGACCTCGGGCGCGTACAGGTGGGAATATACCCCTTCGATCGCGATCCCGCCCTCCGCCGCCGCTCGGCAGGCATACCCTGCCCGCTCGGGGCGCAGTCCGTAACGGTTCATGCCCGTATTGACGGCGAGGTGCGCGCGCGGAGAAAGTCCGAACCTCTCCCTTGCCCGAAAGAGGACGCGCAGCACCGCGAGCGAGGATACCGTGAGGACAAGCCCGTACGCGCAGGCGCGGAGCGCTTCTTCTTCGGTCAGCGCGGGCGTCAGGACGAGGATGTCCTTGGTTATGCCCGCGACGCGGAGCGCCGCGCCTTCGTCCGCCGTCGCGACCGCAAACCCGTGCACCTGCTCTTCGAGTGCGAGGGCGACTTCCGCCGCGCCGTGGCCGTAAGCGTCGTCTTTGACGACCGCATACAGGGGCGCGCCGCCCGCCGCCGCGGCGATCTTCTGCGCGTTCGAACGTATCTTCGGCAAAGAAATCAGGGCGAGATTGTTCTGCATACTCTCATTGTATGCGACCGTCCCGCCCTGCGTTTCCTCGCGTTATGCTTCCGCTTTATAGATGAGTCTGTGACAATGCTCGCATTCGATGACGTTGCCGTCCGAGAGCCGCCCCTGCTGCGCGATGGGGAAATCCATGCCGCAGACGCACCGCCCGTCTTTGAGGGCGGCGAGCACGGGGAAGATGCGCTCGTTCCGCTTCGCCGTATATTTTGCGAGGATCTCCGCGGGGATCTTCTTTTCGATCGCCTTCATCCGCGCCGTGATCTCCGCGACTTCCGCGGCGCGGGAGTTCTTGACCTCGGTGTATTTCTCCGAATACTCCTTGTACTGCTTCTGCATGACGATGGTCTGCTCTTTGAGCTTCTTGTATTCGTCGCACGCCGATTCGATCGCCGCGATGAGTTTGTTGATCTCCCCTTTGAGAGCGCGGAGACTGTCGGCGAGCGCCTGCGCGTTGCGCTTATAGAAAGTAACGTCGCCGCCGCCGTCCACCATTTCATCCACGCCCGCAAATTCGGAAAGCGATTTGCTGATCTCCATATAGCGGCGGGTGAGTTCCTGCGCCGTGCGGCGGAGTTCTTTGGCGCGGTTGTCCTGGATGTCCAGTTTTTCCGCGGCGGTCTTCATGAATTTTTTCGCCTGAACGTATTTCTTGCGTTCGGGCGTCGCGGAGATCTCCTGCTCCACCTTGCGCAGTTCCGCGTCCACTTTCTGGTATTCGAGTAATTCGTTCAATACTGACATAATATCTCCTTATAGAAGGCGTACGTCCGTGAAAAATTCACACGGAAGTCCCGTCTTCTCCTTTATTTTCCGATAAAAGCGGTTGAAGCCGTACAGTTCGGACGCATAATGCGTCATCAGCACGACGTTCATCCCTTCCCCGACCGCCCGCGCGATCAGGTGATGTTTGCCGTCCGACGTGACGATCGTGTCCGCGCCTTCGCGCACGGCAAAGTCGAGCGTTTCCTCGTCCATCCCCGCGCCGCAGAAGCTCGCGATGCGCGAGATCGCCCTCTGCTCCCCGTAAAAGATCACGCGGTCGGTGCAGAACTCCGTGCGGACGCGGGCGAGCAGTTTTTCGCTGTCCGTGCGCACGTCGTACGCCCTGCCGTATCCCCCGCAGGATAAGACGTGCATGACGGAAGGATCGCTCCCGCCCAGCCCGCGCATGAGACACTCGTCGATCCCGCCCTCCGCGCTGTCGAGGTTGAGGTGCGCGGAAATGACGGAAATGCCCGCGCGGATCGCGCGGAGGAGCGCGCGTTCTCCCCCTTCCGTGCTCAGACGGCTGACGGGCGTGAAGATGGCGGGATGATGGGTGAACAGCAGTTGCGCGCCCGTCTCTTCGGCGCGGCGCACCGCGTCCTCGGAGCAGTCGAGCGCGAACAGGATCTTGCCGATCTCCTCCCCGCAATCGACGATCACGCCGCTGTTGTCGTGAAAGCCGTATTTTTCGCAATATTCCCTGCTGAGCGAAAAGGGCGCGAGCCCGTCCGCTATCTCATAGATCTCCTTCAATCGCATCGGTGATCGCCTCCAAACGATACAGCCGCCCGCGGACCTCTTCGCGGCTCTCGCGCGAAAGGGCGGCGTCTTCGAGCAGCTTGCGCAGTTCCCGCTGCTCCTTTCGCAGTTTTTGCACAAATTCGGGCGACGGGGTGCGAAGATTGTCCCGCCCGTAGGCGATCTCCCAATCGGTATATTCGTCGCCGCCTGCGCCTTCCCCGACGATGAGGTCGTAATATTTCCCGTCGGAAAAGGTAAAATCTTTGAGGATCCTGCACCCCCTCGACAGCAGATATGCGCGCACCTTGTCCGTGTTGCGCATGGGTTGCAATACAAACGAGGGGGGCATGTCCGCTTCGGAAAGGATATGTATGATCTCTTCCCCGCCCATGCCCGCAATGAGCACGCAATCGGGCGTTTCGGGAAACGCGGTCATGCCGTCCGCACACACGGGGATACACCTGCCCGCAAGGATATGCTCCCGCAGGAGCAGTTCCGCCTTTCCGAGACTTTCGCGGCTGATGTCGGAGATGTAAGCGCGTTCGCACCTGCCCTCTTCGAGCATGAAACGGGTGCAATAACCGTGATCGCACCCGACGTCCGCGAACGTGCGGACAACGGGAAGATGGGAGCAGATGATCCGGATACGCTCGGTCATTATTCGAGGAAGTCGCGCAGTTTCTTGCTGCGGCTGGGATGGCGGAGCTTGCGGAGCGCTTTCGCCTCGATCTGACGGATACGCTCACGCGTGACGTTGAACTCCCTGCCCACTTCTTCGAGGGTGCGCGGCTTGCCGTCGTCGATGCCGTAACGCAGACGGAGCACCTTTTCCTCGCGCGGGGTGAGCGTGTCGAGCACGCCCAGAAGCTGTTCTTTGAGCATGGTGAACGCGACGGAATCCCCGGGCGTCTGCGTCTTGTCGTCCTCGATGAAGTCGCCGAGGTGGGAATCTTCCTCCTCGCCGATGGGCGTTTCCAAAGAAACGGGATCCTGCGCGATCTTCTGGATCTCGCACACCCGCTCGACGGGCACATTCATCGCCTGAGCGATCTCTTCGGGCGTGGGTTCCCTGCCGTTCTCCTGCAACAGCATCCGCGACACGCGCGTGAGTTTGTTGATCGTCTCCACCATGTGCACGGGAATGCGGATGGTGCGCGCCTGATCGGCGATCGCGCGGGTGATGGACTGACGGATCCACCACGTCGCATACGTCGAGAATTTGAATCCCTTCTGATAGTCGAACTTCTCCACCGCCTTCATGAGGCCGAGATTGCCCTCCTGGATGAGGTCGAGAAAGAGCATCCCGCGCCCGACATAACGTTTCGCGATGGAAACGACGAGACGGAGATTGGCTTCGGAAAGGCGGCGCTTCGCCTCCTCGTCCCCTTCCTGCATCTTGCGCGCGAGTTCGATCTCGTCGTCGCCCGACAAAAGAGGGACTCTGCCGATGTCTTTCAGATACATCTTGACGGGATCGTCCAGCCCGATGTCGGAGAGCGCCTGCTCGAACAGCTCGCGGTCGCGCTCGTCCTCGTCGAAAATCTGAATGCCCATTTCGGGGAGCGCCTTGTAGATGACTTCGATCTGCGTGGGATTGAGATCGTATTTCTCCAACAGGTCGCAAAGCGCGTTGGTGGAAATGCTTCCCTTCATCTTATAATTGGCGGCGATCCCCTCAATGAGTTCGTTGAGCTTTTGCTCGGAAATGTTCATATCTTCTCCTCCGTTTTCCTTAACCCGGGTTTTTCAGTTTCTTTGTCAGTTCGTTGAGCCGCAGGGCGATCTTCCTGCGCTCTTCCATGGTATCCGCGTTTGCGTACGCCGTATTGCAGGCGGCGATCTCCGCGTTCAGCCGTTCCCGTTCCAGCGCGGTCAGGCTGTCGCGGAAGTACCGTTCCGCGTTCTGCCCGTCGAGATTGTCGCCGAAATCGAGATTGAGGATCTCCGCAAGTTCCCCTTCCGGTTCGAGCAGATCGAACAATCCGCTCGGACGGATCTTGCCGTTTCTTCGCCCTTCGGCGATATATTCGGCGATCGCGCGGTGATCGGGATCGGTGAACCCGAGTTGTTCGGGCTGACACGAGCGCGCATACGGCTTGTCGAACAGGCAGGCGGCGAGGATGAACCGCGCCGCTTTTCGCGTTCTGTCCGCATTGTCCTCTCTCGGCTGTACGGGCGCCCGCGCGACAGGCTGTTCTTTGGGCGCATTTTCCAGATCACGCACCACCGACGAGTAACTCACTTCCGCCGTCGCGGCGATCTTTTTGAGCAGTTCCTCCCGCTCTGTCGCGCTCTCCGCCTCCCGCACGACGGTAAGCGCCTCTTTGACGAAATCCCGTCGCTCGTCCGTCTTGGTAAGATCGTACTTCCTCTGCACCGCGAGGATACGGAAGTCGATGAGCGGCATCGCCTTTTCCAGACAGGCGCGATACCCATCCGCCCCCGACGTCTTGATGACGTCGTCGGGATCGAGCCCCTCGGGCATGGGTACCACGCGCACGCGGATCCCCTCTTCTTTGAGGATCTCCAGCCCGCGCAGGTTTGCCTTCTGTCCCGCAAAATCGCCGTCGTAACTGATCATGACGTTTTCCGAATAGCGTTTGGCGAGACGCGCCTGTTCCTTGGTGAGAGAGGTACCCATGCTCGCGACGACGTTCTGAAATCCCGCCTGATAGAGGGAAATGGTATCCATATACCCTTCGACCATAATGACGGAATCCAGCCCGCTCGCCCGCTTGAGCTTTTTGACGAGATTGATGTTATAGAGATTTTTGCTCTTGTTGAAGAGCAACGTCTCCCGCGTGTTTTTATATTTTGCGAAATCCGTCTTTTCCATCACGCGGCCGCCGAAGGCAATGACCTCGTCCATGTGATTGATGATGGGAAAGATGAGCCTGCCGCCCTGCGCGTCGATGAGACGGGAATTTTCGCCGCTCGTCATGCACGCGCCGCTGTCGAGGATGTCCTGCTGGGAAAATCCGCTGTCCAAAAGATAAGCGGGCAAGGTGCGGTAGTCGAGCGACGCGCCCAGTCCGAATTTTTTGATCGTCGTGGGTTGCAGTTTTCGCTTTGCCAGATATTCGAGGTGCTTTTCCGCCCGCCCCGAATAGAGATTGTTGAGATAAAAACGGGCGGTCGCGTGCATGATCTTCAAAAGCGTATCCTTTTTCCGCTTCATCTCCGCCGCCCGCTCGTTCGCCTTGTCGTCGTATTCGGGAACTTCCAGTTTCGCCCGCGAAGCGAGCATCTGCACCGCCTGCGGAAATTCCACGTTCTCGTACTCCTGCACGAAGCGGATCACGTCGCCCGAGGCGCCGCACCCGAAACAGTGATAGTACCCGTCCGCCGCGTTGACGGAAAAAGAAGGCGTCTTTTCGTGATGAAAAGGACAGCACGCCCAGTAATTGGAACCTTTCCGTTCCAGCCGAAGATACGAGCCGATCACTTCGACGATGTCGTTCTTCTCTTTGAGCAGGCGTATAAACTCAATGTAATCCTGCTTCATACGCTCCCCTCCCGCGGCACGAACAACCGCTTGAACACGCCGATGGCGTATTTGTCCGTCATGGAAGAGAGATAATCGCAGACTGCGCGCGCCTCGCCCGTCTCGTCCAGATGCGCCGCGTAAGAGGCGGGAAGTTCCCCGACGTGTCCGACAAAGTATGTATACAGCTCTGTGAGCATTCGCTCCGCGCTCTCCTGAATGAGTTTGTTCGCTCGCTCGTAGACGTTCTCGAACATGAACGTGCGCAGCTTGTCCAGCGCCTGCGCCTTCTCTTCGGACATCCGCACATACGGCTTAAAGTTAGATTCTTCAAAGATGTCGAGGATGGCGGTGTTGATGCGTTCGCTCGTATCCCGCCCGAAAACGGCGATGCAATCGGCGGGGAGCTCCTCGTCGCGCAGGAAGCCCGCGCGGATGGCGTCCTCGATGTCGTGATTGATGTAGGCGATGCGGTCGGCGAGGGACACGGCGACGCCTTCCAGCGTGGAAGGCTTGCCCGATTTGGTGTGATTGACGATGCCGTCGCGCACCTCGCAGGTGAGATTCAGCCCCTTACCGTCCTTTTCCAGCACGTCCACGACGCGCAGGGATTGCTCGCTGTGGCGGAACCCGCCCGGCGCGAGTTTGGCGAGCACACGCTCGCCGACGTGTCCGAAGGGAGTGTGCCCGAGATCGTGTCCGAGCGCGATCGCCTCGGCAAGATCTTCGTTGAGGGAAAGGCTCCGCGCGATCGAACGCGCGATCTGACTTACGTCCAGCGTGTGCGTGAGGCGGGTGATGTAATGATCCCCGTCAGGCGCAAAGAATACCTGCGTCTTGTTTTTCAGACGCAGGAAGGATTTGGAATAGATGATCCTGTCTCTGTCCCGCTGAAAGTCGGTGCGCATGGCGCAGGGAGTTTCCTCCCGCAGTCTGCCCGCGCTCTCCCACGACTTTTTCGCATACGGAGAGAGAAAGAGCTTTTCTTTTTCGTAAGTTTTTTCCTTCATCGAATGTTATTTCGACGGAATGGACAAAAACTCCTTTTATTTTTTGAAATTTCAGAGAAAAAATCCGCCGTTCACGCCGAGGATCTGCCCCGTGAGATATTCGCTCTCCGCGAGGAAAAGCACGGCGCGCGCGACTTCCTCCGCGCTTCCGAGCCGCCCCATCGGGATCTCTTCCGCGAGCGCGGCTTTCTCCTCCGCCGAATAGCATTCGTTCATGCGCGTGTCGATGGCGCCCGGCGCCACGCAGTTGACGGAAATGCCGGAAGGCGCAAGCTCTTTGGCGAGCGCCTTGGTGAAGGCGATGACCGCGCCTTTGCTCGCCGAATAGGCGCTCTCGCAACTCCCGCCCGTCTGCCCCCAGACGGAGGAAACGTTGACGATCGCCCCTTTCTGCGCGGAGATCATCTTCTTCGCCGCCGCGCGGCAACATAAAAACGTCCCCTTTGCGTTGACGGCGAACACCTCGTCCCATTCCGCGGCAGTCGTGTCCTGCACCTGACGGATGAGGGCGACGCCCGCGTTGTTGACGAGCGCGTCCACGCGCGGAAGCGCGGAAAACACGCCTTCCACCGCCCTTTCGTCGGACACGTCCGCCCTAATGAACTCGACGTCGGGCAGGAGTTCCCGCGCCCGCGCCGCGTCCTCTTCGCCGCGGGAATACAATGCGGTCACGGCGTATCCAGCGTCGCGGAAGGCGCGGCAGACCGCAAGCCCGATCCCCCGCGTGCCGCCCGTCACGACCGCCCGCTTCATTCGCTTTCGCCCGCTTCGGCGAGTGCGATGACCTCTCTCGCCACTTCGTCTACCGATTTTCCGTCCGTATCCACGATGTAATCGGCGACGTGTTCGTATACGGGCGTACGTTCGTTGAGCAATTCGCGCAGTTTTTCCGCCATCTTGCCCGTATTTTTGAGCAGTGGCCGCGATTCGTCCGCGCGGACGCGCTTCAAAAGCGCCTCAAAGCTCGCGCGCAGGAAAAAGATCTTGCCGTTGCGTTTGAGCATTTCGTTGTTTTCGTGTTTGAGCACGAGCCCGCCGCCCGTGGATATGATGAGGTTGTCCGATTTGACGAGCTCGCGCACCACGTCCGTTTCCAGCGAGCGGAAGTGCGCCTCGCCGTAAAATTCAAAGATGTCGGAAATGGTGCCGTGACGGTCGTTGATGACGATGTCGGTATCGTACCACCGCTTTCCCGTCAGTTCGGAAATGCGGATCCCGACGCTGGATTTGCCTACCCCCATCATGCCGCAGAGAATGATATTCATAACCAGAAACTCTCCAATGCAAGTTTATAACTGTTTTTGCCGAAGCCGAGCACTTCGCCGCGGCACACTTCGGTGAGAACGGATTTTTTGCGGAACTCCTCCCGCGCGTGTACGTTGGACATGTGTACTTCCACCACGGGCACGGAAACGGACGCGATCGCGTCGCGGATGGCGTAAGAATAATGGGTGAACGCGCCCGCGTTGAGCGCGATCCCGTCGTATTTCCCTTGCGCGCCGTGGATCGCCCTGCACACTTCTCCTTCCAGATCGCTCCGGAAAAAGTCCACGGTATGCCCCTTTTCCGCGCAGAACGCGCGGATCTCTTCGTTGATTTCGTCCAGCGTCTGCGCGCCGTACACGCCCTTTTCGCGGCGTCCCGTCATGCCGAGATTGACTCCGTTGATGACAAGCAGTTTCATATCATTCCTCCCGATACGCTTCCCACAGCGCTTTTGCCTGTTCGGCTTCGGGCGTACAGCCCAGATAGATGCAATCCGCCATATATGCCTGATAGAAGAGCATGGACGCGCCGTTCACCGTCTTCTTCCCTTCCGCCGCCGCGATGCGCAGAAATTCCGACTGCGCGGGGACATAGATAAGATCCACCGCCGTGCCGCAAAGAGAGAGAAGTTCCCGCCCGACGGGGGCACGCACGCCGCCTTCGAGGGCGATCTCGGGCGTCTGCCCGACCGTCTTGTGCATCCCGATGCCCGTACAGTTGACGATGACGTCGAAGGGCGCGATCGGCACCTCGTTCAGCGGCGTGAAGCCGCCGAATTCGTCATAGACCTCTTTCAGCCGATCCGCGCTGCGCTCGAACGCGGATACCCTTGCGCCCGATTGCGCGAGCTTGCGGATACAGCTCCTGCCCGCGCCGCCCGCGCCGAGCACGAGGAAGGTCTTCCCCTCGATCTCCACGCCATGATTTTTCAGCATAAGCAAAAATCCGAATCCGTCCGTATTATACCCCGTCCGCGTTCCCGCGAGGACGGTATTGACCGCGCCGAAATCCGCCGCGTCCCCGCAGAGATGGGAAAGATAGGGCATGATCTCCTGTTTGAAGGGAATGGTCACGTTGAACGCGTCGTATTCGTCGAATAGCGATTCCGCCCGCGCGGCAAATTCCCCTTCGGGGACGGACACCTTGTCATAGGTGCAGTCCTCCCCCATGTTCCGCAGGATAAAGGTGTGCATGGACGGGCTCAGCGACTGAGACACGTCCTTTCCGACAACGGCAAGCCTGAGCATGATAACCTCCGATTAAAACCCCATTGAGGCGAAGATGTCTGAAAGTTCCCTCTCGTAATCCGCATAAGGAAGGGAGAGGAGCGCATATTCGCCCTGTCTGACAGGTGCGGTGATAACCACTTGGTCGTTTGTCTTGTTTTTCTTATCCAGCCGGGCATACGGCGCCGCCGCCGCAACGGGCAACCCCCGCGGCTTTTCTCCCAGCGCCGTCAGCGCCAGTTCTTCCAGCCTTTCGAGATATTCCCCGTCGCAGGAGACGCGCGTTTTGGCGATCTCCGCTTCAAAGATCAGTCCGATGAGCACATATTCGCCGTGCGAAAGCCGTTTGTCGCACAGTTCGAGCGCATGTGCGGTGGTATGTCCGAGATTGAGCGATTTCCTCAGCCCCGTCTCCTGTTCGTCCTTTTGCACCACGTCCGCCTTATGACGGATGTTCTCGGGCACGATGCGGGCAAGAAATTCCGGTCGGGTAAGATGTTCTCTGTTCTCCCACAGTTCGTCGAAGAGCCGCGCGTTGAGCGCGCCGTGTTTGACGATCTCGCCCAGACCGCAACGGATCTCGCGCGGCGGCAGAGTGGCAAAGAACATGGGATCGGCGAGCACCGTCCCCGGCTGTTTGAACGCGCCGACGACGTTCTTCACGTCGTCCAGATCCACCGCCGTCTTGCCGCCGACGGAGGAATCCACCTGCGCGAGAAGCGTGGTCGGGACCTGTACGCAAGAGATCCCGCGCATATACAGAGCGGCGGCGAGCCCGCCGACGTCGCCCACGACGCCGCCGCCCACCGCAAACAGACAGCCGCCGCGGTGCATCCCCGCTTTCGCCATCGCGCGAAGGATCTCTATGAGCGTCGAAGGCTGTTTGTTCTCTTCTCCCGCGGGCATGACATACTCGGGCGCGCCCTGCGCAAGCGCGGCGATCTTGTCCCCGTAAAGACGTTTTACGTTGCTGTCGGTGAGGATAAAACTCTGCGGATACCGCGCGACGAGGCGGGGAAATTCGCGTTCGAACACCCCTTCGCCGCACAGCACGTCGCTCACGACGTCTTTTCCTTTCAAATCGAGATGTATGGTCTGCATCAGTCGGGCAACCTCCCGTAACGGTCGACGATCTCCGCGACGTTATCGCCTCCCAGCCGTTCGAGCACGGCTTCCGCGAGCGCGGTCGCCGTCACGCTCTCCAAAATGATCTCGCACGCGGTGATCGCGCATACGTCGCTGCGCTCGGTCGCGGCGCGGTCGGGGAGGTTCGTCGCCGTGTCCACCGTCTTCAAGCCGCGCATAAGAGTGGGGATGGGCTTCATCGCCGCGCGGAGCACGATCTCTTCGCCGTTGGACATTCCCCCTTCGATCCCGCCCGCGCGGTTGGTCTCGCGGTAATATCCGCGCTTCTCGTCGTAAAAGATCTCGTCGTGGACGTCCTTCCCGCTCAGGGCGGCGGCGCCGAATCCGAGCCCGACTTCCGCGCCCTTGATCGCCTGCACGCTCATCAGCGCGCCGACGAGCCGCGCGTCCAGCTTCTGCCCGTAGCTCATGCAGCTCCCGAAGCCGCTCTTGAGCCCGCGGACGCGGATCTCCGCGATCCCGCCGCAGGTGTCGCCCGCCTCGCGCAGAGCGGCGATCTCCGCGATCGCCCTCTCCTGCGCCGCGGGGTCCATCATGCCCAGTTCAGGCAGACGCCCCGAAGCGATCTGTCCGAAGGTATATTCCCCTTCGTCGCGGACGGTGTGGACCTGCTTCACATACCCCGTGATTTCCACGCCCAGTGCGCGGAGCAACTGTCGGCAAAGGGTGCCGACGGCGACGCGGATCGCCGTCTCGCGCGCGGAGGCGCGTTCGAGGATGTTCCTCGCGTCTGCCTGCGCATATTTTTTCATGCCCGTAAGATCGGCGTGCCCCGGGCGCACCTTGGTGACGGTGCGCGCCGCGACGTCGCATCCCTCGGGCGCCATGTAAGGTTTCCAGTTTTCGTAATCGGCGTTGAACACGGCGAGACAGACGGGACTGCCCAGCGTTTCCCCGTTTCTCACCCCCGAGAGGATCTCGACTCGGTCGCGTTCGATCTTCTGCCGTCCGCCCCTGCCGTAACCGCTCTGGCGCAGGGCGAGACAGCGATCGATCTCCTCTTTGTCCACGCGCAGATGAGAAGGCAGCCCTTCGACGATCGCGAACAGCCCCTTCCCGTGTGATTCTCCCGATGTGATGATTCTCATATTGACTCCGTTATGTCACAGGACGGAATAGCTTCCGTCCGAAATTGCGACGACGATGTTTCCGAGTTCGTCCGTCCGATAAATGGTGCAATCGGGCGAAGCCGCGACGAGCGCCGCGAGCGCTTCTCCCGAAGGATGCGAATAATAATTGTCCGCGCCGCAGGAAATGACGGCGAGATCGTAGCCGAGAAGGCGCAGCCATTCCTCCGAAACGGCGTCCGCCGAGCCGTGATGCGCGACTTTCAGGATGTCCGTTTCTCTAAGCTCCACGCGGAACGCGCCCGAATCGAAAATGCGCTCGTCCGCGAGATATTCCGCGAGCAGACGCTCCTCCCGCGCGCGGGAAATATCGCCCGAAAAGAGCGCGCTCACCCCGCCGTAATCCAGCCACAGCACGGCGGAAGAATCGTTTTCCTCCGCCTCTTCCGAATAGGGAGAAAGGCATACGAGATAAGCGCCGGAAGGATGAGAGATGACGTCGTAGCGTTTCATGGAAACGGTCGGACAGCCGACGCGTTCCGCTTCAGACAGCATTTCCCGATATTGCGCCGCGTCCGAAGGGACGGCGGGAAGATACAGCGTTTTCGCCCCGAAACAGCGGATAAGTTGCGCGAACCCGCCGTAATGGTCAATATCAGCGTGCGTGACGAGCAGCGACGGCTCGTCCGCGCCCAATCCTTTGAGATAGCGGATGAGCGCGACGTTCGATTCCCAGGAACCGTTGCCCGCGTCCACGACGAGCAACTCGCCGTCGGGAAATTCCACTACCGTGCAATCGCCTTGCCCGACGTCGAGAAAATGGATGCGAAGCTCCCCTTCCTCTCTCGCCGCGACCGCGTATGCGGGAAGCAAACGGTAGAAGGGAAGAAAATAATATAAGAGCGTGAGCGCGATCAGCAAGGCGAGCGAAACGCAGGCCGCCGCGATCGCGCGGGTGCGCCGCCTGCGTCGCTCAGAATTTATAGCCGGCATTTTTCAGCGCCTGCCTGATCTCCGCCATGCGCGAAGAGGCCTCTTCGTAGCCGAGTTCGAACATCCTTGCGGTATCCTCGCGCCCGATGTCCGTCGCGTGGAACCCGAGCAGATTGGGACGGAGCATGATGTCGCTCGCCCGATAGCCGCGCTCCTTGCAGTCGTCGCGATAGCGCAGGGATACAAACGCGTTGATCGCCGAGCCGATGAGACGGGAAAGCCTGCTCTTTTCCTCGTCGGGCAAAAGGTATGCGGAAAGATCGCAGCCAATGACGAAATCCGCGCCCATGTCGCGCGCGACGTCCGCGGGGATCGCGTTTGTGAACGCGCCGTCCGCAAGTTTTCTTCCGCCGATCTCCACCGCGCGGAAAAAGGGCGGCATCGCGCTGGACGCTGTGAGCGCCCGTGCCGTGCTGCCCGAATCGAGCAACACTCCTTCGTTGGTCTCCTCGTCCGTCGCCCATGCGGCGAACGGGAGCGGCAATTCGGAAATATCCCCCTCGACGTATCCGCTGAGGAACTCCTCCGCAAACCCCATATCGGCGCGGGGGCGGAGGTTTTTGGAAAACTCCTTCACGCTCAGCGACTGGACGATCTCCACCATGTCGGACGAGGAATATCCCTTCGCATAGAGCGCGCCGACGATGGAACCGATGGAAGTGCCCGCCACGACGTCGAAGCGGATGCCTTCCTCTTCGAAGGCTTTGAGCGCGCCGAGGTGCGCCATCCCCTTCGCGCCGCCGCTGCCGAGCGCAAGTCCGAGACGAAGCGTATTCTTCCTCTTGCGCGTTATGAAATTGCGGAACCGCGTAAAGACGTTCATACGCCCTCCCGATGAAATGATATGTCTATATTTTACACTTTTTTTTGCAAATTGTAAACTGCTTTGCGCATTTTTCCTCGTCAAGCGCAAGATTTCACAATATTTTGATTGACGAATGCCCGTCAAAAGGGTATCATAAAAGGGTAAACCCGTCGCGTGCATATCCCTTTGCGCGACTCCGCATAAAATATTACGCTTCGGCACACATTCCGTAAGGAGGCTCGTCTTGGAAAATACCCGCTTTTTTTCGCAAAAACGCAATCTCGCCGCGCTTGTCGTCTGCGCCGTCCTTCTGGCAGGGCTGATCGCAGGCGTGATCCTCTCCGCCGTTCTCTACCGCAACGGCGCCATCCCCGCCGATAATTTTCAACGCCGCATGATGTTCGCGGAGCTCTGCTTGCTCCTGTGCGCCGCCGTGTTCCTCGCGGAACTGATCCTGCGCGTACGCTTCCCTGTGTTTTTGGAGCTCTCGCTCGCCGTATTTGCCTTCGCCTGCCTGGCGGGCGGAACGGTGTTCGACCTGTATAACATCATCCCCGTCTGGGATAAGATCCTGCACACGCTGAGCGGCGTTCTGTTCTCCGCGGCGGGACTCTGCCTCGCGCTTCCCCTGATCGGCAAACAGATCACGGGCGCGAGAAGGATCGCCGTATGCGTGATCGTCGCCGCCCTTTTCTCCCTCGCCGTGGGATACCTTTGGGAGATCTATGAATTCACGGTGGACTGCATCGATCCCTCCTCCAACTGCCAGCGGTGGGAAAACGGGCTCATCGAAGCGCTTCCCGACGGCACCTATCTCGTGGACGACCGCCGCGGCAGCGCGCTTCTCGACACGATGGGCGACATGATCGTCAACCTCATCGGGACGATCGCTTTCCTCGTCCCCGTCCTCTTCGTCTTCCTCAAAAAGCCCGCCGTTTTGGAACAGTTTGCGCTCGAACGCATTCCCCGCAGAAAGGCGAAGGCAGACGGAGATCAGCTTCCGCCCCCTTCCGCCTCCTGAGCGGAACACATTCAGACGAATAAAAAATCGGACTTCCGATCTTTGCGCGGGCGAAAGCGCCGCGCCGATCTTCCGATCGGAAGCGTCCGATCGGCTTTGCGCCGAAAAACGATGCAATGATTTCATGAACAAAGAATCGCCCGCGCGTTGCATGCAACGCGCGGGCGATTTACGTTCAGACAGAAAACATGAACCGAAAAACGTGCCGCAACGGGATAACGTTGCAGAGCGACGGCGCAGGGGCGCGCGGCTTACAAGCCGCGCGCCCTTACCAATCAATAAAGATTCTTTTTTATTCGCTCGGAGCAGAAAAATCATTTTCCGCTCCGCGTTCTTCCTTCCCCCCTCCTGTCGGGGTAAATTCCGCGTGTTCTTCCAGCCAATGCGCCACGCCGTCCTCGTCGTTGGAGGGAATGATCGCCGTCGCGATCTCTTTGAGCTCGGGCGCGGCGTTCTCCACGGCATAACACTCGTCGGCGATCTCGAAAAGCGGAATGTCGTTGATCTCGTCCCCGAAACAGACGATCCTGTCGCAATCGAACAGTTCCTTGACGTGCAGTGCGGCGCTCGCCTTGCTCGCGTGTGCGGGCAGGATCTCCAGCCACGGCTCGTCGCTGTAAATATCGCGCGAAAAGAAACAGCGGTATTTCTCCCTGAGCCGCTCATAGACGGCGCGGAGACGCTCTTCCCCGTCGATACAGGTGAAATAGAACACGTCCCCTTCCAACGCGCGGGAAGGCGAGAAGATCATGCGCGCGCGCTCGTCGTCCAGTCGGGAACAGATGAACTCACGCTGTCCCCTGCCGCTCTGTTCCCAGAGATAGGAGAAGCGGTTCCTGCCGCCGATGATGGAATAGGTCAGAGGATACAGTCCCCGCTCGGTAAACGCGCGATAGATCTCTTCCTTTTCTTCCTCTTTGAAGAGCGCCGACCAAAGCGGGCGGCGGGTGACGCTGTCCAGCACGAACGCGCCGTTGTGCACGATGACGGGCATTTCCGCGTCCAGCCCCTGCGTCACCTTGCTCGCCGTTTCAAAAGAACGCGCCGTCGCATAGGAAAAGAGCACGCCGTCGTCCACCAGGCGGTTGACGGTGCGGTTGGTGAATTCGCTCGTCTTCGCGTCCGAACGCAACAGAGTGCCGTCCAGATCGCTCAAATACAGCGTCCTTCTCATGCTCTTTCCTCCCTTTTATCCGTTAAAATTCCAACGTCATGCCGTCATACGCCGCGATCACGCCGTATTCCCGCTCCGCCCGTCTCAGCCGCGAAGGCGTCGGCGCGGAATTGTGGGAGAAATGCGTGACGACGAGGCGGGTATCCCCGTCGATCAGCCCGTATTCTTTCAGCCGCGAAAGCACATAGGCGTTGTCTTCCAGCCCCATGTGGCGGCGGACGAAGTCGGCGCGGTCGAACAGGAAGGTACAGTCGAGCGTAATCGCCCCGATCCTGCCTTGCACGCGGGAAAGATATTCGAACGTCGCTTCGGGCAGAACGCCCGTATCCGTGAGGTGCAGATATTTCTTTCCCGATTTTTCGAGAAGATATACGAACGGATCGCGCGAAGAATGGCTCGCCGCAAGCGCGGTCGCGCGGTATTCGCCGAAGCAGAACGGCTCGAACGCCTTCACTTCATGCAGGCGGATGCGCTCCCCGACGTCCTCGCGCAGTTCCCTGCGCGTACATTCGCGGAACACCTCGCACACTTCGGCGTTGCCGAAAATATCCAGCGAGGGCGACGTCATATCGTGCGCATACTTATATCCGCGCAAAATAAAATCATGCGCATAAAAATGGTCCATGTGCGAATGGGTGACGAGCAGATATTTCACCGCCGAAAGATCGGCGCTGAGCCGCGCCGCATGATAAAACGCGTCGGGCGGAAAATCGACGGAGATCTCCCCGTCCACAAGCAGTTGCGAGCGGGAGCGGATCTGCCGCCCGCCCTGCGCACGGGCGCGCTTGCAATAATCGCATTGACAGAACAGCGACGGGATCCCTTCCGCCGCGCCTGTGCCGAGATAGGTAAGTTTCATATCAGATTTCATAGACGATGGTCACGGGACCGTCGTTCTCCTGCGTGATCTTCATGTCCGCGCCGAATACGCCCATCTTCACGGGCACGCCCGTTTCCCTGAGCCGAGCCGCGGCATATTCGTAAAGCGCGTCCGCGCGTTCGGGGCGCTCCGCCTGCGTAAAGCTCGGGCGGTTCCCCCGCGACGCGTCGCCGTATAAGGTAAACTGCGAGACGAACAGCACTTCGCCGCCTACGTCCCGCACGGACAGATTCATCTTGCCCGCCGCGTCCTCAAAAATGCGCAAATTGGCGATCTTGGCGGCACAGGTCTTCGCCTGCTCTTCGCCGTCGCCCGTTCTCACCCCGAAAAAAACGACAAGCCCGCATCCAATTTCGGAAACGAGCTGACCGTTTACTTTCAAAGTCGCGCACCGAACTCTCTGTGCAACGAATTTCATTGTTATACGCGGCTCATGTATTCGCCGGTACGCGTATCGATGCGGATGGTATCGCCCTCTTCCACGAACATGGGGACCTGGAAGATCGCGCCCGTCTCCACCTTCGCGGCTTTGGTCGCGTTGGTCGCGGTGTTGCCCTTGACGCCCGGTTCCGCTTCGACGACTTTCAGCTCGACGAAGTTCTCGGGATCGACGGAGAACGCGTTGCCGTAAAGGAATTTCACGGTGACGGTATCGTTTTCGCGGATATATCTGAGCGCGTCTTCGACCTGGCTGAAATTGAGCGGCGTGAGGTTGAATTCCTCGTCCATGAAGTAGTAGAACTCGCCGTCCGTATAGGAATAGGTCATTTTCTTGGTCTCGACCTGCGCCGTCTCCAGCTTGGTCGTGGGGTTGAAGGTCTCGTCGGAAAGGACCTGCCCCGTGACGACGTTTTTGAGCGTGCAACGCACGAACGCCGCGCCCTTGCCGGGCTTGACGTGCTGGAACTCGGTGACGGTGTAAACGCCGCTCTTGTACTCAAAGGTCACGCCCTTTCTGATATCTCCTGCCAAAATCTGTGCCATATTGAAATTCTCCTTGCATGAAATTCGATTTTTATTCCCTCAAAGGATGATGAGATCCTTTTTCGTTCTGTTCATAAAGGAAACGACTTTGCCGTTTTCCAGATATACGCTGTCCTCGATGCGGATACCGAACTCGCCCGCAAAATAGACGCCCGGCTCGTCCGAAAAGACCATCCCGTCGCGAAGCGCTTCTTCGCCTCTCGGGGAAAGATAGGGATTTTCGTGAATGTTGAGCCCGATGCCGTGTCCCAGCGAATGGGTGAAATACTCGCCCAGCCCCGCCGCTTTCAGGCTGTCGCGCGCGACGGCGTCCGCCTCGCGCCCCGTCATGCCCGCCGTCACCTTCTCTTTGACGAGTTCGTGCGCTTTGAGCACTTCCGCATACGCCTTTTTGAACGCGCCGTGCCTCCCGTCGTCCCCGAAAAGGAAGGTGCGGGTGATGTCCGAACAGTACCCTTCCACCTTGCATCCGAAATCGATGAGAATGACGTCGCCGAAGCGAAGTTTGCGCGCGCCCGTCTCGTGGTGCGGCACGCTCCCGTTTTCTCCGAACGCGCAGATGGTGTCGAACGACGTCCCCGACGCGCCCAGGCGGCGCATCTTGTATTCGAGGAGCGCGGCGACTTCCGTCTCCGTCATCCCCTCCCTGATCTCGGGCAGAAGCGCGTTGAAAGCGTCCTCCGCGATCTCACACGCCTTGCGGATGAGCGCAAGCTCTTTTTCGTCCTTGACGATCATCGCCTTGCGGAAGGCGGGCAGACTGTCGTAAAGTTCGTGTCCCCAATCGGCGAGCCGACGGGCTTCTTCGTGGCTGATCAGCTCGAACGGAACGCCCAACTTCATGTACGGCTCGAGCATTTCCTTCGCGCGGTCATAAGAGCCGACGACGAGCCCGATCCCCGTCCCTTCCAGCGCCTTTTCGGCGGCTTCCGCATAGCGAAGATCGGTCACGAACGTACTGCCTTTGTCATCCGAAATCACATAGCCGTCCGTCGAGTAAAACCCCGTGATATAGCGGCGAAGATAATCCGTCGTCGTGTACAGCGCATCCGCGCCCGTCTCACGGTAAATCTTTTGCAATTTTTCGGTTAACATAAGCTTATTATATCAAATTTGCGCCGTCAAGTCAATGATTTTTATAAAACTTGTCCCTGACGCCCATATACATTTGTTTCATCGCGGCGGCGTCCTCCGCCTGCGTGCCGTCCGATTCGCTCACGATATACGGTTCCAGCCCGAGATCGCACAGCGCGACGGCAAGCGGCTCGAATTCGGGGCCGAACACCTCGTCCTCAAAGGTGAGATGTCTGACTTCCCCCTTCGCGGAGTACATGATCTTGGAAAAGTGCATATGAAAATGCTTCATGCGCTCATAGCCAAGCCGCCCGATCATATATTCGAGGCGGACGCGGTAATCGAGCGTCGTTTTCAGCGAACCCCGCTCGCGCGCGTTGATGTGCCCGAAATCCAGGCAGGGCGTAAACACGGGATCGATCTCGCAGAACGCGGCGATCTCCTCCACCGTACCGATCTGCGCGAGTTTGCCCATCGTCTCGGGGCAGAACATGAGGTCCTGCAACCCGCTATGATAGATGTGATCGCGCAACGCTTTCAGTCGGTCCGCCGTGCGGGAAACGGCGACGGAGCGCTCGTCTTTGCCCTGCGCGGCGGGATGGAACACGCACCGCTTGCCGCCCATCAGGCGCAACATCTTCCCGCTGTCGAGGACGTAGCCGTACGATTTTTGCGCCGCTTCGTCGTCGGGATTGGCGAAATTGATGTAATAGGGCGCGTGGACGGAGATCTCGACGCCCGCCGCGCGGAACGCGTCCCCGATGGAGATCGCCTTTGCCTCCGTCATGCGCACGCCGCGCCCGAAGGAATATTCGAAACAGTCCAGCCCGCGCTCCTTGACGAACGCCGCCGACTGCTCGGTATGGGAATACCCCGCGGCGTAAAAGCTCTCGCTGTTGCCGCTCGGTCCGAATTTAATCATGCCGCAACCTCTCTATGTCCGCTCTGAGCTGATCGCGAAGCGCCGCGGCGTCCGCGAACTTCGTGACGGGGCGGTAAAACTTCTCGGGAAAGACACGCACCGACGTCCCATAGAGGTCGCCGTCGAAGCCGTCCAGATACGCCTCCACTTTGCGCTCCGAAACGCCGAACGTGGGGCGCGCCCCGAAGTTGACAATCGCGGGGAACTCGCCCTTCTCCGTTTCCGCTCTCCCGCCGTACACGCCGTCCATGACGGGGAACTTCTCGGGCGGGAAGGTGAGATTGAGCGTAGGGAAGCCCAGGGTATGTCCGACTCTTCTGCCATGCTCCACCTTGCCCTGCACGAAATATCCGAAGGGAAGAAGCGCGTTCACCTCGGACATGCTCCCCTCCGAGAGCAGTTTCTTGACCATGCTCGTGGCGACTTTTTCCCCGTTCACCCGTTTGAGATCGCACACTTCCACGGGACAGGGCGCAATGGAGCGGAGCAATTCGGGCGTGCCTTCCGCGCCCTTTCCGAAGCGGAAATCGTCGCCGCAGACGATCGCCCTCGCGTCGAACTGCGCAAACAGATCGCGCGCAAATCGCTCGGGCGGCGTGTTTTTCAGCTCGTCCGAAAAGGTCATCTCATAGACGAAGGAGACGCCCGCCTTCCGATAGATATATTCCCGTTCGGGAAAGGTGAACACGTCGCCGCCCGCCTTGCCGCCCGAAATGGAGGTGATCCCCACGGGCAGTCCGTAGCGGAGCGCGGCGTCCACGAGCGTCTGATGTCCGACGTGCAACCCGTCGAACCCGCCTAAAATCAATACGCAGGGACTTTGATGCGCCCCTTCGCGCGTAAAATCCTTCAACATAACTTTTTTCCGATCTTCACCGTACCCGCGCTCACGCAGGCAGTGCCGTAAAATTCTCCGTCCCGATATACGAGATATTCCCCCTCCGCGGCGTCCGAGGGACAGCGCACGCCGTGAAAGATGCGCTCGTCGGGCGATTCCAGCACGGGGAAAGGCAGTACGGACGGCGTGGGAATGAGAAACTGTTCCCAATTCTCCTCCGTCAGTTCGCTCAGTTTTACCGCGTTCTGCAATCCGAACGCGCCGCTTCGGGTGCGGCAGAGGTAACTCATATACCCCACCGTTCCGCACGCTTCCGCCAGATCGCGCGCAAGCGAGCGGATATACGTCCCCGCGCCGCAGGTGATCTCGAAAGAGAACTCGTCCTCGCCCGTCTGTTCCAGAAGGCGAAATTCCTCCACGCGCACCCGTTTGGGCGGCAGGACAAGCGTCTCTCCCGCGCGGGCAAGCTCGTATCCCCTTCTTCCGTTCACGCTCTTCGCGCTGTACAGGGGCGGGACCTGATCGATCTCCCCCGTAAAACGGGACAGCGCGGCGCGAAGTTCCTCTTCGGTCGGGACGCGCCCTTCTCCCCGCAATTCGCCTTCGCGGTCGAGCGTATCCGTCGTCACGCCGAAGCGGAAACGCGCAGAATAGCGCTTGGTCTTGCCGAGAAAATAATCGAACAGGCGGGTGGCGTTGCCCACGCCGACGGGCAGGACGCCGCAGGCGAGCGGATCGAGCGTGCCCAGATGCCCGCACGCCATGCGCGTGAGCCGCTTGACGCGGTTGACGACGTACGCCGACGAGACGCCCTCGTCCTTGTCGATGTTGAGAAAACCCGTCTTCATTCCGCGAGGTGCTGCGACACCGTATAGCGCAGCTTGTCGATGACTTCTTCGATCTCTCCGAACATCATACAGCCGGACGCGAGGATATGTCCCCCGCCCCCGTAGACGGCGGCGATTGCATTGACGTTCGTCTTCCCTTTGGAGCGGAAAGAGGCTTTATACTGCCCTTTTTTGACCTCCATGAGGGAAACGCTCACCTCGACGGTATCCACCGTGAGCGCGAAATCGACGAATCCCTCCGTCATGTCCTGTGTGGCGCAGTGGCGGGCGAGCAGTTCGAGCGGGATGAGCGCGATCGCGAGCCGATCGTCTAGCTCATAGCGGAGATGAGAAATGACCTCCGCATACGCCGCCGCACGGGCGCGCTTCTGCTTGCGGAAGAGTTCATAGTTGATGGTATTGCAGTCGGCGCCCGCGTCCGCCGCGGAAGCCGCAATGCGGAACGTCCTGCCGTTCACGTCGCTGTGCGTGAAATTGCCCGAATCGGTGATGAGCCCCGTCATCAGATAGTCGGCGATCTGCTTGTCCTTCTGCACGCCGAGGGCGTCGATCAGCTCGGAGACGTTCTCGCAGTTCGCCGAACAGATGTTGACGTAATTGTATTTTGCATAGCGCGTGTTGGAGATGTGGTGATCGACGTTGATCGTGATCTTCTTTTTCTTTGCGCCTGCGAGGAAAACCTCTTCCAGATCGCCCAGCCTGCCCGTTTCGCTCGAATCCACGCAGACATACGCCTCCGCGTTCAGCGTGGGCGCGGTGCGGATCTCCTTCATCCCGGGCAGGAAGAAGAACTTTTCGGGAACGGGGTCGGCGTTCACCACCTCGTTTTCGATCCCGAGCATGGAAAGAGCGCGGGAAAGCGCCATGCCGCTGCCCAGCGTGTCGCCGTCCGGCCGCATGTGCGTAAAGATCACCGCGCTCTTGACAGATTTCAGAATGTTTGCAATCTCTTCAACCGTATTCACTTGTTCTCGTCCTTGTGCAGTTTTGCGAAGACCTCGTCCATGTGCGAGCCGTATTCCATGCTCCCGTCCAGCACGAATTGCAGGAACGGGACGGTACGCATCCGCATGACCTGGGAAAGCTCGTGGCGGATAAAGCCCGCATTCTCGCGGATGACGGAAAAGGTGGATTCTTTGTCCTCTTCCGTCTTTGCGAAGATGCTGACGTAAATTTTCGCGGTCTTCAGATCGGAGGCGACGTCCGCCTTCGTGACGCTGACAAGCCCTTTCATGTCGGGGCATTTGTCTTTGAGCGCGCCCGAGAGGATCGCCGCGATCTCCCTTTGATATTCGCTGTCTAACCGCTGCGTGCGGGTGGGTTTCATGCCTGTTTGATCTCCTCGATGATATAGCATTCGATGAAGTCGCCGACCTTGATCTCGTTGAAGTTCTCGATCGCGCAGCCGCATTCAAAGCCTGCGGCGACTTCCTTCACGTCGTCCTTGAAGCGTTTGAGCTGTTTGACGTTGCCCTCGATGACGAGCACGTCCTCGCGATAAATCCTCAGTTTGCCGCCGCGGACGAGCTTGCCGTCGGTGACGTAGCACCCCGCGATCGTGCCCACGCCCGTGATGTTGAACGTCTGGCGCACTTCGCACTTGCCCATGTAGATCTCGTGATATTTGGGGGAAAGCATCCCTTTGAGCGCCGCTTCCATGTCGTCGAGCAGCTCGTAGATGATGCGGTAGCTGCGCACGTCCACTTTGCTGCGTTCCGCGAGCGTCTTTGCCTTAGTGTCGGGACGCACGTTGAAGCCGACGATGATCGCATTGGAAGAATCCGCGAGCATGACGTCGCTTTCGTTGATCGCGCCTGCCGCCGCATGGATGACCTTGACTTTGACTTCCTCGTTGGAGAGCTTTTCGAGCGACTGCTTCACCGCCTCGACGGAACCCTGCACGTCGCCCTTGACGATGACGTTGAGTTCCTTCATCTTGCCTTCCGCGACCTGCGCGAACACGTCGTCCAGCGTGACTTTGGTCTGCTCCTTGATCATGGATTCGCGCTCTTTGTTCCTGCGCTCTTCCTGCACCTGCTTCATGAGCGCCTGATCGACGGCGAAGATCGCGTCGCCCGCGTTGGGGACGTCTTCGAGACCGAGCACGGAGACCGCCATGGACGGGCCCGCCTCTTTGACCGTTCTGCCCTTGTCGTCGATCATCGCGCGGACGCGCCCCATCGTGGTACCCGAAATGATGTTGTCGCCCGTGCGCAGGGTCCCGTTCTGGACGAGCACGCTCGCCATGGGGCCCTTGCCCTTGTCGAGCTTCGCCTCGATGATGACGCCCTTCGCCTTGCGGTCGGGATTGGCTTTGAGTTCCTGCATCTCCGCCACGAGATTGATGCTTTCGAGCAGTTGGTCGATGCCTTCGCCGGTCTTTGCGGAGACGGGAACGAGGATGGTATCGCCGCCCCATTCCTCGGGAACGAGATTGTATTCGAGCAGTCCCTGTTTGACTTTATCGGGATTGATGTGCGGCTTATCGATCTTGTTCATTGCGACGATGATGGGAACGTCCGCCGCCTTGGCGTGATTGATCGCCTCCACCGTCTGCGGCATGATGCCGTCGTCCGCCGCAACGACGAGAACGACAATATCCGTGACCTCGGCGCCGCGCGCGCGCATCGCCGTGAACGCCGCGTGACCGGGCGTATCGATGAACGTGATGCTCTTGCCCGCGCCGAACGTGACCGTATAGGCGCCGATGCTCTGCGTGATGCCGCCCGCTTCGCCCGACGTGACGTTGGTACTGCGGATCTTGTCGAGCAGCGAGGTCTTGCCGTGGTCGACGTGCCCCATGACGGTGACCACGGGCGCGCGGGTGACCGTGTTCTCCGCGTCATCCGCGCCGTGCGCTTCGGAAAGCACGTCTTCCGCCGTCTTTTCGGGCTTGTATTCGAGGTCGATGCCGAGTTCGAGCGCGATGAACGCCGCATTGTCGTAATCGATGGACTCGTTGACCGTCTTCATCACGCCTTCGCGGAACAGGCGTTTGGTGATTTCCACCGCGCTGATCCCAAGCTTCTCGGACAACACTTTGATGGGAATCTCCTTGGAAGTGACGACCGCGTGGTCGATCTTGACGGTCTGCACTTCCTTCTTTGCGCCCTTTTTCGAAAAACGCGCCTTTCTGTATCCGCTCTTGTCTTCGTCGAAATCGCCGATGTCCGCCCCTTGCTGACGCTGAAGCGCGCGCTTGGAGACGGGACGCTTTTCGACGTACGTCTTTTCAAATTTTTTCTGCTGTCCCGCAAAATCCCTTCTCTGCGCGGGTGCGGGAGCGGGTGCGGGTGCCGCCGCGGGACGGGGCGCAGGTCGTGCGCCCTGCGGGCGCGCCGCGCCGCCCTGTCTTGCGCCCTGCGGTCTGTCGCCCTGAGGACGCGTGCCGTACGGGGGCTTTCCGCCCGTGCGGACGTCGGGACGATAAACGGGACGCCCCGATTTTTGCGCGTCGGCGGGGCTCGCCTTGCGCACGATAAACGAAGGAATGGGCTTTTCCGCGGGCTTCTCGGCGGGTTTCTCCGCAGGTTTTTCCGCCGCAGGTCTCTCTTCGCGCTTTTTCACGGGCTTCTCGGCAGGCTTTTCGGCGGGTTTTTCCGCAGGCGCTTCCGCGGGGATCTCTTCCCTGCGCTCCGCGCTCTCCGCCGCTTCGGGCTTTGCGGGCGCGGCGGGCCGTTCGGCAACCGGCTGCGCTTCCGCGCTTTCCGCCGCCTGACGGCGCGCTTCTTCCTCCGCGCGCTTCGCGTTGACGGAGGCTTCCAGCTCTCCTAATTTTTTCAGGATCTCCGAAAGCTGTTTTTCCGTGGACGATACCGCCTTCTGCAATGCGCCGATCTCCTTATCGCCCAACAGTCCGCCCAATTTTTCGATGTTTTCGTAAGCCATTCTACTCTTCCATTCCTCCGCAATACTCGGTTATCTGACCGTTACCCACCTCGCGCAGGATCGCCTCCGCGAGATTTTTATCTCTCACCCCCGCCAGCTTGCAATCGGGTTTGCCGACGAGCGTTTCCAGCCCCTCCGCCATGACGAGCGGACAGCCGAATTTTCTTTTGAGTTTGAGAATTTCCTTCCGCGAATTTTTCGCCGTGCCGCGATCGGCGATGAGCAGGTATACATCCCGCGGGACAGCCGCGACCGCGTTCACGCCCAGCGTCAGCCGCCCGGCGCGTTTGGCAAATCCGAGATAGGACTCCGCTTTACTTCTTGGCAAGGAATTCCTCCTCGATCCGCGCATAAACTTCGGCGGCCACCTCGCAGGAAAACGTCTTATGCAGAAGTTTCGCCTTGTTGAGCTTTCTGATGCACGCCTCGCTGTCGCAAATATATGCTCCTCTGCCGGGAAGTTTCCCCGAAAAATCCAGATTGATGTCGCCCGCCGCGTTTTTCACGATGCGGAGCATCTCCTTTTTCGGTTTCATCTCTCTGCACGCGATGCACATACGGAGCGGGATCTTCTTTTCTTTGGGCATTTACTCCTCCGTTCCCTCCGCGGGTTCCTCTTCGGAGACCGCGTCGAGGTTGAGTTTCGCCGCCGCCGATTCGCTCTTGACGTCGATCTTCCACCCCGTCAGGCGCGCCGCAAGGCGGGCGTTCTGACCGTCTCTTCCGATCGCGAGCGAGAGCTTGTCGTCGGGCACGACCGCGATCGCGGATTTTTCCGCGAGCTGCGTGACGGAGATGACCGTCGCGGGAGAAAGCGCCTTTGCGATGAATTCGAGCGGGTTTTCGCTCCAAAGGATGATGTCGATCTTTTCGCCGCCCAGTTCCTGAACGACCGCGTTCACGCGCGAGCCCTTGTTGCCCACGCAGGCGCCGACCGCGTCGATTCTCGGATCTTCCGCATGGATCGCCATCTTCGTCCTGTGTCCGGGTTCGCGGGAGATCGCCTTGACGACGACCGTGCCCTGCTTGATCTCGGGCACTTCCTCTTCAAAGAGGCGCTTGACCAGACCGGGCGCCGAACGGGAGACAAGCACCTGCGCGTTTCTGCCGCCGCTGCGCACCCGCTTGACATAGACTTTGATCCTGTCGTTGACCTCGTATTTCTCGCCGGGAACCTGATCCTGCGGGAGCATCAGCCCCTCGATCTGGCCTTTTCCCAGTTCGATGTAGACGTTTTTCATGTCCACTTTACGCACGAAGCCGCTCATCAGCTCCCCTTCCTTGTCGGAGAACTCGGAGAGCGTGTTGTCGCGCTCCGTCTCGTGCAATTTCTGCAAAATGACCTGTTTCGCCGTCTGCGCCGCGATCCTGCCGAAGTCTTTGGGGATGAATTCCTCGGAAAGAACTTCGCCCACCTTCGCGCCCTTTTTGATCTCCTGCGCGTCCTCGAGGGAGATCTCCCCCTCTTCCGCCGCTTCGCCTTCTACGACCACGCGCGTAAGGAAAAATTTGATGGTGCATTTTTCGGGATTGAGCCGAACTTCCACATTGCCCGATTCGCCCATGAACTGCTTTTTATACGCAGACGCGAGCGCGTTTTGCAGGGCTTCGATGAACACCTCTTCTCCGATGCCCTTTTCCCGTTCCAGATCGGCAAGCGCCAAAAAGAAATCCTTGTTAACCATTTTGCGTTATCTCCTCGTTGATTGTGACGTCAGTCAATTCTGATCGCGAGATTGATCTTCGCGATCCTGGAAAGGTCAAAGCGCTTTTCCCCTTCCTCCGTGCGCACCGTCGCCGATTCCCCGTCGAACGCGCACAAAACGCCTTCGTAATACTTTTTCCCGTCCACGGGCGCGTACAGTTTTACTTCCACCTCTTCGCCCATGTGCCGCTCGTAATCGCGCGGCGACGTGAACGGACGGTCGAGCCCGGGGCTCGAACAGTTGAGCGTGTATGCCGCCCCGAAGGTGGGATCCAGCTCGTCGAGCGGTTCGTCGATCGCCTTGTGGAATTTCTCGCAAAGGATAAGATCCACGCCGCCCGGCGCGTCGATCACAACGGTCAGGGAAGGCTCGCGCAGATCCCAGCGCGCTTCCACGATCTCCACGCCCACCTCTTCCGCGATGGGTTGGAGAAATTTTACCACTTCTTCTGCGGGTTTTACTTTCATGCGCACCCCCTAATAAAGAAATTTGAGAGTGGCGAACCACTCTCAATCTCTTGTTCATCGATTAAGCGACCTTATTATACCACATCCGTTTTAATTTGGCAAGCATTTTTTCTCTTTTATCAGCTCAATAAAAATTTTTGCCGTGACGAATGCGTCGTCGTACGCCCTGTGATGGTTGAACGTAAACCCGTAATGATCGGCGAGCGTGTTGAGCTTGTAGTTGGAGAGGAACAACAGTTCCTGCGCGAGCGCGAGCGTGTCGTACTGCTTGTGATCGAAGATATATCCCTCTTTCTCTCCGTAATAGCGGATGAATTTATAGTCGAACTGCACGTTATGCCCCACGAGGATGCAACCGTCGCAGAACTTGAAAAAATCCGCGATGACGTCCCCGATCGCGGGCGCGCCGACGAGCATGGCGTCGTCGATCCCTGTAAGCGACACGATCTCCGCGCTCAGCCGCACGGGACAGGCGACGAAAGTTGAGAATTTTTCGCTGATCTGCCCCCCTTCGATCTTGACCGCGCCCACCTCGATGATGCGATCCATCGCGCCCGCCGCGGGCGTGTTGTTGAGCCCGGTCGTTTCCAAATCGAACACGACGAATTTATGCTCGGCAAAGGCGGGCGGAAGCTGCCGCTCCCCGAACATGGTCGCTTGCCGCATATCGCTCGCGGGCTCGGGGAATACCGCCTTGTATTTTGCGGGGACGGGGCGCGACGGACGCGCTTCGGGGACGAACCCTTCGGGCGGCGCGCCGAAATCCACCGCCTTGGCTCGGAAGGAAAGTCCGCCGTTGAACAGCTCGTTGTCGCCCGTCAGGCAGATATGATCGCCCTGTTTGATCTCCCGCACCTTTTCCACCGTCGCCTTTTTGGTGAAGTAGTTGACGCGCAGTTGCGCGCTCCCGTCGGTGAGAGAAAAGGAAAAATAGGGTTTTCCTTTGCTCGTCTGCTTTTCCTGGACGTACGTCACTTTTCCGCAGACGCTGACGCCCGCCGCCTCCGCGGTGAGATCCGCCATATAGATCGCATACGACGGCTTTGCTCCGTCGATGGGTTCGTATCCCGTCACGGGAAAAGACCGCGGCGCAAGGACGATCTCGGCGGGCTCGATCTCTTCCCGCTCCATCTCGGGCGTATCCCGATCCACCGTGCGCACATTGCCGAAGTACGTCCCGCAAAAGCTCTTTTGCAATTCCGCGTTCAGCGTGTCGAGGATCTCCCCCGAATCGAACTGTGCTCGTTCCGCGTTGCCCGCGTCGATGAAAAAACGTCCGCCGCCTTCGTCTTTGATCACCTGAATGTCCTGCGGCGACAAAAACGCCGCCGCCGCGGGGAAGCGCCTGCGCAGGATCTCCGCGATCTTCCTGCGGATCGACTCTTCGTCGGGTACGAATTTGACGATATGCGCCCTGCCCGAAAACCCTTCGGGGACAAACGCCTGCGCGACTTCGTCGGCAAATTTCTCGTCCTCGGGCGAATAATGAAGATCGGTGGCGAGGTGGAAGGTCGCCTGCGTCCCCTCCACCGTGATCTTTTGCAGGACGGCGCGGCGCAAGCCCGCCGCCGTCCTGATCCGTTCCAGAAATTCTTCGCTTTTCATCGCAACAATTCTTCCAATCTTTCCATAAATACGCGCTCGGCGTCCGCCGTATCCACGCGCTCGTTCTCTTTGCCTTTTTGTAAGATGAGGCAATACTCCTTGCCCCCCGCGATGCCGAGATCGCAGTCCTTCGCCTCGCCGGGGCCGTTGACAACGCAACCCATGACGGCGACTTTGAGTTTCTTGTTTATCCCGCGCACCCGCTCGTTCACCCGCGCGGCGAGCCCCATCGAATCGTACTGACAGCGGCCGCACGTCGGGCAGGAGACGACTTCTACAAACTCCTCGTCCAGCCCGCAGGCGCGTAAGATATTCTTTGCCGCATAGACCTCTTTGACGGGATCGGACGTGAGCGACACGCGGATGGTATCGCCGATGCCCCGAAGAAGGAGCGCGCCGATGCCGATACTGCTCTTGACGACGCCCATCTCTTCCGTCCCCGCCTCCGTCACGCCGAGGTGAAGCGGGTAATCCGTCTGCTTCGCGAGGAGTTCGTACGCCTCCACGGTGAGCGGCACGGAGGACGCCTTGACGGAGACGACGATGTCGCTCACGCCGTGGCGTTCGAGTATGGCGACGTTTTCCAGCGCGCTCCCGACGAGCGCCTGCGCGCTTTTGCCGTATTCGCGCAGGAAATTCGCCTCGATGCTCCCCGTATTCGCGCCAACGCGGACGGGGATATGATGCGCGCGCACGCAATCGGCGACGAGGGCGATCCCCCTTTCTCCGCCGATGTTCCCGGGATTGATCCTGATCTTATCCGCGCCCGCCTCCACGGCAAGCACCGCAAGGCGCGGCGAAAAATGGATGTCCGCCACGACGGGCATCCCCGCCCGCGCTCTGATCGCCGCGATCGCGCGGGCATCCGCTTCATCGAGCACGGCGACGCGCACGATGTCGCACCCTGCCTCGCGCAGACGTAAAATTTGAGCGACGCTCTTTTCCGCGTCGCTCGTCTTTTCCGTCGTCATGCTCTGCACGGCGATCTTTCCGCCGCCCAGCACGACGCCGCCTACTTCAACTCTTCTTTTCATCCGCTTTTTTGTCCATCATTTTTTGCAGTTCCTGCATGAATTCGGAGACGTCCGCAAACGAGCGGTAAACGGACGCGTATCTCACATACGCTACCTCGTCCAGCTGTTTGAGTCCTTCCATGACCATTTCGCCGATGCGCTTGGACGAGATCTCCTGTTCCATGGAATTGTATACCCGCTTGGTGATGTCGTCGACGAGCGCGTCGATCTTCTCGATGGGGATCGGGCGCTTTTCCGCCGCTTTCACGATGCCGCGCTTGATCTTCCCGCTGTCGAACGCCTGTCGGTTCCCGTCCGATTTGACGACGAGAATGGGCGTCATTTCGATCGTCTCGTAAGTAGTGAAGCGCCGTCCGCAGTTGACGCACTCGCGGCGGCGGCGGATGGTGCGGTCGTCGTCCGCCGAACGCGAATCGATGACGCGGCTCTCCGTACAGTTACAGTATAAACAACGCATGGTCCCCCCCTCTGAAGTTTTGCCCGCGGCAAACTCCACCTATATGCATTCAATGGGACAATTATAGCATATCTTGTGTTTTTTGTAAAGGATTTTCGAAAAATTCATCCTTGCGCGATGGGCTTTCCCGCCCGAAATCGGCAATTTTTTCCTCATTTTCCGAGGTTGAGTTTCAAAATATATTCCCATGCCGCGCACCCCGCCGCCGCAAGCGCTAGGATCACCGCCAGCGGAAACGGGAGCAGCGAGGCGGCAGAGAGAGAAAATTCCCTGCCCACGACAAGGTGGAGCATAGCGGCGACGAACGCCGCAACGGAACAGGCAAGCGACAGGATATAATCGGAAAGGCGCACCCCGCTATTCAACAGGCGGAAAAGCGCGACCGCAACGAAGAGCGCCGCGGCGAGTCCTCCGAACACGGCGAGAGCGACCGTCGCCGCAAATCGCACGGAGACGATCGCGGGATCGGAAAAGAGCCGCACGGAACAGACGAGCCCGACCGCACAACAACACGCGCCGAGCGCGGAAGCCGCGATCGCGACCGAGCGGAAGCGGGAAGAAGGACGGAGAGCGGCCGTTTCCCGCCGCTCGCTCCCCGACATGCGCATGGCAAAGCGGCGGAGAGTCACGCCGTTGCGCTCCACCTTCTCTTCTTCCGTCACGGCAAAACCCATCTTCTCAAAGAAGCCGCGTGCGGTCAAGGAGGCGTGTACGGAAAACGTCTCCGCTTGACTGCGCGACATGAGTTCGGCGCACAGCGCCCGCGCGATCCCCTTACGCTGATGATCTTTGTGCACATACAGCCGATCTAATTCGCCCGACGCGTCCATATCCGCAAATCCGACCAACTTGTCCCCGTCCGTCGCGACGAGTGCGTCGTGCGAAAGAAACCGCTTGTTCCAGAGCGCGAGATCGACGCGGCCGTCCGCCCATGCGTCCAATTCGCGCGGAGAATAGTCCGCCGCGCAGACGGAATGCACGGTATCGTAAAACAGCTTTGCGGTCGCCGCGCAGTCCTCTTCGCGGTATTCCCTGATCTCGATCATAACCAACCTCTCTTCCTCTTTTCCGCATAATCGCGCCATGCGGTTGCCGCCCCGCGCAGGGCGTAAAAAAGCGGGCGGCGAAACGCACGCCCGCGCCCGTCAGTCAGCGCGAAGATAGGTCATGACTTCGCGGCTGCTTACGTCGGGATTTCCTCCCTCCATCTTAGAGCAACTGAACTGAAAGAGGATGAGATTTCCCGTCGTTTCGTCGATGCGCACGGCGGCGCTGAATCCGCGTATTTCGGGATCGAACAGCGCGCCGCCGCCCGTCCGTTCGGAAAAGCTGAAATAGTACTCCGTCCCTTCAAAGCCCTCGCGTTCGCTGGAAAGATACGCCCTTTCACCCGCATAAGAAAAATAGCATTTCCCAAAGAAGTTCGTTTCGAAGGTCAGCGTTTCGGGCACGCCGACGATATAATACTCGCCGTCGTCCCTCTGCCACCTCCCCTTGACGGGATGATCGCCGCACCCCGCGAACAAAACGCACGCCGCGAACGCGAGCGCCGCCGATAAAATGACTGCCATACTCTTTTTCATAATCGCACCTCTCGGCACGAGTATATCACATTGCGGCGGGCTTCGCAACCGTTTGCGAAAAAAATCCCCTCGGCGCTGCCGAGGGGAAATAGCGTTTTTATTCCCATTCGATGGTCCCCGTGGGCTTCGGGGTGACGTCGTAGAGCACGCGGTTGACGCCCTTGACTTCGGACGTGATGCGCGCCGTGATCTTTCTGAGGAGCGCATACGGGATCTCCTCGATCTCGGCGGTCATCGCGTCGATCGTGTTGACCGCACGGATGACGACGGGCCACTCGTCCGCGCGTTTGCCGTCGCGCACGCCTACCGACTTCACGTCGGGGACGATGGTGAAGTACTGCCAGACCTTGCCCGCAAGTCCCGCGTTCGCGAATTCCTCGCGCAGGATCGCGTCCGATTCGCGCACCGCTTCGAGGCGGTCGCGCGTGATCGCGCCCGTGCAGCGCACGCCCAGACCGGGGCCGGGGAAGGGCTGACGGAATACCATGTTATCGGGAAGCCCGAGCTCCTTGCCGACGACGCGGACTTCGTCTTTGAAGAGGAATTTGAGCGGTTCGACCAGACCGAATTTGAGGTCTTCGGGAAGCCCGCCCACGTTGTGGTGCGCCTTGACGGGGCCGCTTTCCAGGATGTCGGGATAGATGGTGCCCTGCGCCAGGAATTCGATGCCGTCCTGCTTTCTCGCCTCTTCCTCGAACACGCGGATGAATTCCGCGCCGATGATCTTGCGCTTCTGCTCGGGCTGAGCGACGCCCGCAAGTTTATCCAGGAAACGGTCCACCGCGTCCACATAGACGAGGTTCGCGTTCATCTGATTGCGGAACACCTCGATGACCTGTTCGGGTTCGCCCTTTCTCAGAAGCCCGTGATTGACGTGCACGCAGACGAGGTTTTTTCCGATCGCCTTGATGAGGAGCGCCGCGACGACGGAAGAGTCCACGCCGCCCGAGAGCGCGAGGAGCACTTTCTTGTCGCCGACCTGCCTTCTGACCGCTTCGACCTGTTCGTCGATGAACTTGCCCGCGAGTTCCGCGTTGTTGATGCGCGCCATGCTTTCGGGACGCTTGTTGTTTTCCATACGATTTCCTCCGTAAAATTATGATCTGCTTTTTCGCCGCCTGCCCTATCCGCCGACGGCGTTTGTTCCGTAAGATTTATTTACTTATTCCCACTCGATGGTTGCGGGCGGTTTGGACGTGATGTCGTAGACGATGCGGTTAGCGTGCGGCACTTCGTTGACGATGCGGTTGGAGATCTTCTCCAGAAGATCGTACGGGATGCGCGCCCAGTCCGCGGTCATGGCGTCCACGCTCGTGACCGCACGCAGGGCGATGACGTTCTCATACGTCCTAAAATCGCCCATGACGCCCACCGTCTTGCTGTTGGTGATGACGGCGAAATACTGCCAGATCTCGCGGTCCAGTCCCGCCTTCGCGATCTCCTCGCGGAAGATATAATCGGCGTCGCGGAGCGTTTCCAGCTTCTCGCGCGTGACTTCGCCCATGATGCGGATGGCAAGTCCCGGCCCGGGGAAGGGCTGACGGCGCACGACGCTGTCGGGAAGCCCCAATTCCGTGCCCACCTTGCGCACTTCGTCCTTGAACAGGTCGCGCAACGGCTCGATGATCTCCTTGAAATCGACGACGGACGGAAGCCCGCCGACGTTGTGATGCGATTTGATGACCGCGCTCTTTCCCTTTCCGCTCTCGATGACGTCGGGATAGATCGTCCCCTGCACGAGGAAATCCACCGCGCCGATCTTCTTCGCTTCGACCTCGAATACCTTGATAAATTCCGCGCCGATGATCTTGCGCTTTTTCTCGGGTTCGGAAACGCCTTCGAGCGCGCTTAAAAACCGCTCGCCCGCGTCCGCTTTGATGAGGTTCATCCCCAGACGCCCGCGGAATACGTCCATGACCTCTTCCGCCTCGCCCTTTCGCAACAATCCGTGATCGACGAATACGCAGGTGAGCCGATCGCCGACCGCCTTATGGATGAGCGTCGCCGCGACGGCGGAATCCACGCCGCCCGACATCGCGCAGAGCACTTTTTTCTCGCCGATGCGTTCGCGCAAAGCGGAAACCTGCTCCGCGACGAAATTGGACATCGTCCAATCCCCTTTCGCGCCGCAGACGAGATAGAGGAAGTTATGCAGGATCTGATTGCCGTATTCCGAATGCACCACTTCGGGGTGGAACTGCACGCCATAGACGCGCTTTTCCGCGTTGCCGAAGATCGTCACGGGACAGGTCGCCGTCGACGCGAGCACGGAAAATCCCTCGGGGACCTGCGTAACATGGTCGGTATGGCTCATCCAGCACACGCTCTTTTCGGGAATGCCCTCCGAAATGGGACTGCGCCTGACAAAGGAAAACTCGCGTTTGCCGTATTCGCTCGTTGCGGCGTGTTCCACCTTGCCGCCCAGGGTATAGGCGACGAGCTGACACCCGTAGCAGATCCCGAGCACGGGGATGCCGAGTTCGAAGATCTCTTTGGACACGTGCGGCGAATTTTCGTCGTATACGCTGTTGGGGCCGCCCGTAAAGATGATCCCGATAGGATCGTATTTTCTGATCTCCTCGATCGTCATGTCGCACGGTTTGAGGTCGCAATATACCCTCAGATCGCGCACGCGGCGGGCGATGAGCTGATTGTACTGCCCGCCGAAGTCGAGGACGAGGACTCTTTCATGTTCCATAGTATGTTCTCCCGTCGGAAAAAAGGAGAGCGGAACGCGCTCTCAAAAAAACACCCCGGGAAGGGCGTTTTTTCTTTGATCAGTTGCGCGAAGTATAGTTGGGCGCCTCTTTGCTGATGGAGATGTCGTGAGGGTGGCTTTCCAGAAGTCCCGCGTTGGTGATGCGGATGAATTCGGAATTTTTGCGCAGTTCCTCGATGTTATGTTTGCCGCAATAACCCATGCCGGAGCGCAGGCCGCCCTTCATCTGGAAGATCATGTCGGAAACGCTCCCGCGGTAAGGCACTCTGCCCTCCACGCCTTCGGGGACGAACTTCTTCGCGTCTTCCTGGAAATAGCGGTCTTTGGAGCCCGCCGCCATCGCGGAAAGCGAACCCATGCCGCGATAGACCTTGAAACTTCTGCCTTGGAACAGTTCGATCTCGCCGGGGCTTTCCGCCGTGCCCGCGAGCATGGAACCGATCATGACCGCGCTGCCGCCCGCCGCGAGCGCCTTGACGATGTCGCCCGAATATTTGATACCGCCGTCCGCGATGACGCGCTTGCCGAGCTTGTCCGCCTCTTCCGCGCAGTCCATGACTGCGGTGAGCTGAGGCACGCCGATGCCCGCGACCACGCGCGTGGTGCAGATGGAGCCGGGGCCGATGCCCACTTTGACGATGTCTGCGCCCGCTTCGATGAGCGCGCGCGTCGCGCCTGCCGTGGCAACGTTGCCCGCGATCAGCGTGACGGAAGGATATTTCGCCTTGATCGCCTCGACCTTTTCCAGCACGCCCTTGGAATGGCCGTGCGCGGTGTCGATCGCGATGACGTCCACCTTCGCGGCGATGAGCGCCGCGATGCGGTCCATCGTGTTCGCCGCCGTTCCGACCGCCGCGCCGACCAGAAGTCTGCCGTTCTTATCGCGCGCGGAATTGGGATACTGGATCGCCTTTTCGATGTCTTTGATGGTGATGAGGCCTTTGAGGAAGCCCTTTTCGTCGACGATGGGGAGTTTTTCGATCCTGTGCTTGCCGAGAATCTTCTGCGCCTCGTCGAGAGACGTGCCCACGGGCGCGGTGACGAGATGATCTTTCGTCATCACGTTGGCGATGGGCTGTTCGAAATTGGTCTCGAAACGGAGGTCGCGATTGGTGAGGATGCCGACCAGCTTGCCGTCTTTGGTGATAGGAACGCCGCTGATGCGATAGCGCTCCATGAGTGCGACCGCGTCCTTGACGAGGTTCTGCGGTTCGAGGAAGAACGGATCGGTGATGACGCCGTGCTCCGAGCGCTTGACTCTGTCCACCTGCGCCGCCTGTTCTTCGATGGTCATGTTCTTATGGATGATCCCGAGTCCCCCTTCGCGCGCCATCGCGATCGCCATGCGGCTCTCGGTGACGGTGTCCATCGCCGCGGACACGATGGGGATATTCAGTTGCAGTCCGGGCGCAAGCGTCGTTCTCAGATCGATCTGTGCGGGAAGCACGTCGGACGCCTGCGGGATCAGCAGGACGTCGTCGAAAGTCAAGCCTTCTTTCACAATTTTACTCATTCGCAAACTCCTCCAAAATTGAAATCATATCCGAACAATACTCTTCTTCCGCAAACGCGCTCCCGCGAAGCCTCTCGGCGATCAGGGAACACATTTCTTTGTCCGACCGCTCGATCGCCGCGAAGGAAAGGGCGACGACGGCGTTGTTGCGCGGAAAGGCTTCTTCGTTGACGGAAAAGGCGAAGTCCGTCGCCTCTTCCCTCTCTCCCATGCGGTAAAGCGCGGAAGCGTAACTGCCGTAAATATACTGCGCATAACCGCCCTCCTGTCCCGCGCTGTCGCGGCTTTCGCAGTACTCCGCGAAGTCCGCATTGTCCATAAACTCTTCGATGCGCAGCACGACCACTTCGTCGCGGGAGCGGCGGATGGCGATCTCGGAAGCGCGAGCGATGTATTCCACTTCCCCGCACCGCTGATAAGCGACATACGCGTAATCCGCGCTCGCCTCTTCCAGACCGATATAGTCGGTAAACCGCATCATGACCTGAGGAACGGCAAACGAACAGATCCCGAACGTCATCAGCATAACGACGAGGGCGACGCCAAACGTAATTGCCGCAGTTTTTATGATCAATCTCTTCATCTGACGAACATTTCCCGAAAATTACTTCTATCTATTTTATCACAGGCGAAAAAAAAATGCAACAGAATAAGCCGAAAAAACCTGCCCGCCCCGCCGCCGTGCGCAAAAAATATATTGAAATCTCCTCTTCCCGATCCCGAGGTCCCCCCTTTTTCCGCCCGCTTCCGCAAAAGCGAACGGGAAAAACGGGAATGAACGCGCCCTTTCGTTCATAGCATAATACCGCTATGAAAAAGAAATTCTCTGCTTTGATCTTACTTTGCGCCCTCCTCCCCTCCCTCGGAGGCTGTGCGGGCGCCGATTATTCTTCCCACATCTCGGAAGAACGCAGCGATCTGTTCTGCGCGGAAACGGAAGATTTCACCCTCACGCTCGCCTGCGTGTCGCGGGAGTATCCCTACCTCGCCGACGGCGTCGCCTGCCCGAGATCGGATTATGTGGAAGTCACGCTCACGGGCGAATCGGAAGACGGGTTCGAGATCGGCTTCACCGTCGGAGAGAAGCGTTACGGAGGCGAGATGTCCTTCCGCAACGTCACGGGAGATTATTTCTTCTCGCAGGGCGTATCCGCCTTCCCCGAAGGGACGGTCAGCGTCAGCGTGACGTACGGCGGCGAAACAGCGGAACTGACGGCGACGAGCGTTAGGACTGATGAAACGCTCACCGTGGAAGGGGCGCTCTCCGCAGCCGTCGAAGCGGAACGGGAGACCATTGAAAACATGGGCGGGAAGCGCTTTGCGGGCGAATTTTATGTGCGGCTGCTGCGCAGGGAAAAGAATTATTACTACGTCGGCATCATCGACACGGACGGCAATACGGTATCCCTTCTCCTCGACGGGGAGAGCGGCGCCGTGCTCGCGCGGCGGGTAACGGAAGGCGGACGGTAAATTTTCACGAAAAAAAAGTTGACAGATTCCCCTGCGATGATATACTGAATATATGGGCAACCTGTATAACGACAGTATGTCCGACGGATGGAAAAACATCCGCCGCAGGAGATGCGAATGAAAATATTGTATCGTATCGTCGCCGTGTTCCTGGCCTTCGTGCTGGTGATCGTGGCGGCGGACATCACATTCCTTCTGATGACGGAAGTAACCGAAAACTATGCGCGCGTTCTGCCTTCTTACGACCGCGTCGATCTGAAAGAGGTGCTCGCGAAGGAAGTTTGGAACGAGGAAGACTACGATCTTCTCTATCATCAGACGGGGCTCGCCAAAGCGCCGCTCGACGAGCTGAAAGACGATCCCGACGCCATTCTCCTCTTTCAGGACGCGCTCTTTTACGAAGGAGAATGGATCCACCTCATGGCGAGCGTCGTGACGCCGCATGAGTATATGGTCGATTTTTCCGCTCCCGTCGCCCCTCTTCAAGACGGAGACATCATCGTCTCTTCCACCTGTCATACGTTAGGATGGCGCAACGGCCATGCGGCGATCGTCGTGGACGCCGAGCGCGGCGTCGTGCTCGAATCGGTCTCGCCCGGGTATTTGTCCTCGCTCAGTTCCCTGTCCTGGTTCAAGCGTTCCGCCAACTTTATGGTGTTGCGATTAAAAGACGTTTCCGAAGAAAAACGCGCCGAGATCGCCGCCTATGCCGCAGAAAAAATGGTCGGAATGACTTACTCCCTCACCGTCGGCATCTTCTCGAAAAAGGATCTTTCAGAAAACATCGCGGCGGGAGACCTTTCCGTCGGAACGCAGTGCGGTCACCTCGTGTGGCAGGCGTATTTTAATTTCGGATACGATCTCGACTCCAACGGCGGCGCGATCGTCGTGCCGAAAGACATCGCCACGAGCCCCCTTCTGGAGGTGGTGCAGGTGTACGGATTCGATCCCGACAGGCTCTGGTATTATTTTTAAGCGCGGCGCTCCGCATCGGGCGATTTGCCCGCGGACGGGCGCCCTTCGGAAAAACGAAAACAACGCAAAACGCGGCTTTTTCGCCGCGTTTTTTATATCCCGAAAATAACGCGTCCGCCGACGTCGGGCAAAAAGCGCCGCGCGTTTTGCCCGCTCTTCATCGGAAAAACTCCCGCGTTCGCCCCGTTCCGCGTCGGACAAATCTTCCAAACGACAAACGCCGCGCCGCGGACGGGTTTCCGTCCGCGGCGCGGCATATCCTTTTTTCAGCCGTTCATATACTCGGTCAGAATGGAATTTTGCACATAGAGATACTCTTCGCGGATGCGGGTGCTGTCCCCATCCTCTTCGAGGTACTCCTTCGTCTTTTCATACGCCTGCGCGAAGTCGCTCTTCCAATCGCTCCCGAACGCCTTCTGATAGGCGGCGGATGAGATGCCGTCCGCCGTGCGCAGGGCGAGCATGACGAACTCGAACTTCGCGTCCTTTTCCCCCACCGTCTCGCTCTCGATGACGGGCGGGAAGCCCGAGATGACGCACTTCATGTACTCGTCGGGATCGAACGTGTTGGTGAACCGCTGTCCGTTGATGAACGAACTTGCGGAGACGCCCAGCCCGATATATTCGCCCCGTTTCCAGTAATTGAGATTGTGACGACTCTCATACCCTTTGAGGCAGAAATTGGACACCTCGTAGCGGCGGAATCCGAACTCTTTGAGCTTTGCGTATCCCGCCTCGTAGAGATCGGCGACCTCGTCCGCGTCGGGCAGTTCGCCGTTGAGATAATCGGTATAGATGGGCGTGCCGTCGGCGGGCGTGAGCGCATACATGGAGATATGCTTCGCGCCGCTGCGCGCGGCGAGTTCGATCGTCTTGCACACGTCGTCCGCCGTCTGTCCTTTGAGCCCGATCATCACGTCCGCGGAAAAATTCTCGCCTTTGAGCAGGGACGCGCAGTAGAGATAATCGCGCACGTTGTGGATCCTGCCGATCTCTTCGAGCTGGGAATCGATCGCCGTCTGCAAGCCCACGGAAAAGCGGTTGATGCCCGCGCGCTTGTACATGGCGATCTTCTTTTCGCTCACCGTGCCGGGGTTCATCTCGATGGTGATCTCGGGCTTTTCGGTAAGACGAAAGCATTTTCTGATCTGCTTCATCGCCGCATAGATATATTCCGGCTCGACGTAAGACGGCGTTCCCCCGCCGAAATAGACGGTGTCGAACGTCATTCTTTCGAGCTGTTTGCCGCGCTGAGCGATCTCGCGGATGAGGCACGCCATATACGCTTCCGCGATGGACATCCGATCGGGAAACGAAGTAAAATCGCAATAGGTGCACTTGTGTTTGCAAAAAGGAATATGAAGATAGATCCCCGCCATTATACCCTCCATTGAAAGCGCGCAAGGTCGACCGCGCCGTCCGTCACTTCCACCCCTTCCGCCCGAAGGAGCGCCGCCTGGACCTCCGCCCCGCCGAACGCGAACGCGGGCGCGAGCCTGCCCTCGCGGTTGACCACCCTGTGACAGGGGATGACGCCCGGCTCGGGATTGACGTGCAGGGCATACCCCACCTGCCGCGCACAGCGCGGCGCTCCGATCGCGCGGGCGACCTGTCCGTAGGTCACGACCGTCCCCGAGGGGACGAGCTTGACAAACTCGTACACGCGGTGAAAAAATCCGTCCATCATGCCTCCGAAACGCGGGACAGGATGTCCCGCACGGCGTTTTCGTCCGCCTGCGGGAAAAACAGCGGCATACGGGCGCACGCTTCCCGCCCGCAAAGCTCCTTTTCCAGCCATACGACGGCGAGCCATTTTCCCGCCTTGAACCCCTGCTCGGGGAAGCGGGCGACTTCGCGGTATCCCATCGCGAGATGAAAGCGGACGCTCTCCCCGTTCTCTTCGGTGACGAGGGAATACAGTTTATGATATCCGAGCAGGCGCAGGATCTCCTCCGCCGCCGTCACGAGCTTTTTTCCGTATCCCCTGCCGCAGAAGGCGCGGGAAAGATAGACGGAAAGCTCCGCGCTCCACGCATACGCGGCGCGCTCGAACGCGTCCGCCGTGTAGGCGTATCCGACGGTCTCCCCCGCCTCTTCGCACACGAGCACGGGGTGTTTTTTTCCGACCGAGCGCATCCGCGCAGCAAACTCCGCGACGGACGGCGCGGCATATTCGAAGGAGACGGTCGTCTCCTCGACGTAAGGCGCATAGATTTTCTGCATGGCGGGAAAGTCCTCTTCCCGCGCGAGTCGGATGAGAGCCATGTTATTTCTTGTTGGTCTTGAGGATCTCCATGAATACCTCGGACGGCACTTCCACCGAACCGACCTGGCGCATCCTCTTCTTGCCTTCTTTCTGCTTTTCGAGCAGTTTTTTCTTTCTCGTGATGTCGCCGCCGTAGCACTTGGCGAGCACGTCCTTCCTGACCGCCTTCACCGTCTCGCGGGCGATGATCTTGCCCCCGACCGCCGCCTGGATGGGGATCTCGAACAACTGACGGGGGATCGCCTCTTTGAGGTTCTCCGCAAGCGTCCTGCCCCGCTGATAGGCGCGGTCCTCGTGCACGATCGTGGAGAGCGCGTCGCACACCTCGCCGTTGAGCAGGATGTCCAGCTTGACCAGCTTGCTCCGTTCATATCCGACCACTTCGTAGTCGAAGCTCGCATAGCCCTTGGTGCGCGATTTGAGCTCGTCGAAGAAGTCGTACACGATCTCGTTGAGGGGCAGACGGTATTCCAGCCGCACGCGGTGCGCGTCGATATACGTCATGTTCACATAAACGCCCCGCTTGTCCTGACACAGTTCCATGATGGGGCCGAGATATTCGGGCGGGGAATAGATCTCCGCCTTGACGATAGGCTCCTCCATGTACTCGATGTCGGAAGGCGCGGGAAGATGCGAGGGATTGTCCACGTAGAACTGCGTTCCGTCCGTCTTATGCACGAGATAGCTGACGGAAGGCGCGGTCGTGATGATGTCGAGATTGAATTCCCGTTCGATGCGCTCCTGAATGATCTCCATGTGCAGAAGCCCCAAAAATCCGCAACGGAATCCGAACCCGAGCGCGACGGAATTGTCCGGCTCGAAGATGAGCGCGGCGTCGTTGAGCTGGAGCTTCATGATCGCCTCTTTGAGATCGACGAACTTGCTCCCGTCCAGCGGATAGATGCCGCAGAAGACGACGGGCTGCACCTTTTTATACCCGGGGAGCGGCTCCTTCGCGGGGCAGAGCGCGCCCGTGACGGTATCGCCCACCGCGACGTCTTGGATGGACTTGATGGAAGCGGCGATGTATCCCACTTCGCCCGCGCTGAGCTTTTCCTTGGGTTGAAGATTGGGCGCGAACGCCCCCACTTCCACCACTTCGTAGACGCGGTCGGAAAGGAAGGTGCGGATCTTGTCCCCCGCCTGCACGCCGCCGTCCTTGATGCGGACAAAGAGGATGACGCCCTTGTAGTTATCGTAATAGCTGTCGAAGATGAGCGCGCGCAGGGGCGCTTCGGTATCCCCTTTGGGCGGCGGGACGTATTTGACCACCGCTTCGAGGATGTCCCTGATGTTCGTCCCCTCCTTTGCGGAGACGCAGGGCGCATAGGACGCGTCCAGCCCGATGATGTCCTCGATCTCCTGTTTCGCCTCGTCCACCCTTGCGGAGGCGAGGTCGATCTTGTTGATGACGGGGATGATCTCGAGGTCGTTTTCGAGGGCGAGATAGACGTTGGCGAGCGTCTGCGCTTCGATGCCCTGCGTGGCGTCCACGACGAGGAGCGCCCCCTCGCACGCGGCGAGAGAACGGCTCACCTCATAGGTAAAGTCGACGTGCCCCGGGGTATCGATGAGGTTGAACTCGTACTCATTTCCGTCGTCCGCCGTATAATACATACGGACGGGCGTGAGCTTGATGGTGATCCCGCGCTCGCGCTCGATGTCCATACTGTCGAGGAGCTGTTCTTCCATGTCGCGCTTGCTGACCTGACCGGTCAGCTCCATGATGCGGTCGGCGATGGTGCTCTTGCCGTGATCGATATGGGCGATGATGCAGAAATTGCGTAAAAATTTGTTGGGTTGTGCCATGTATCTTCTCCGTTTCAACCGATATTATATAAAATTTCAGAAGAATTTGCAATCGTTCTTGCATTCTTCTTTCCGATTTGCTAAAATAAAGACATGAAATACGCAGACTTTCTCAAAGAAACTCCCGTGGCGCACCGCGGGCTGCACGCGGACGGCATTCCCGAAAATTCCGTCGCCGCGTTTCTCCGCGCCATCGAAAAGGGGTATGCGATCGAGACGGACGTACACCTCTCCAAAGACGGCGTACCCGTCGTGTTCCACGACGACACTCTCCTGCGCATGACGGGCGAAAACCGCGCGGTCAGGGACTGCACCGCGGAAGAGCTTTCCTCGCTCACGCTCGGCGGCACTCAACAGAAGATCCCCCTCTTTTCCGAATTTCTCGCCCTCGTCGGCGGGCGCGTGCCCTTGCTCATCGAGATCAAGAATATGCCGCACCGCGAAGCGGAAGAGGCAGTCGCGCCCATCGCGGAAGCACTCAAAGGATACGACGGCGTCTTTGCCGTGCAGTCCTTCCAGCCCTTTTACCTGCCCGCGTTCCGCGCCCTGTTGCCAGAAGTCCCCTGCGGACTGCTCGCGACCGCGCGCTCTTCCGCCGCCGATTTCGGCAATTCCCTCTTCTGGCGGCTGAAAGCGTTCGCCATGAAAAAAATGCTGTTCGCGCCCGTCGTCAAGCCCGATTTCATCAGCTACTATATCGGGGATTATCCCCTTCCCGCGCGCTGGAACGCCTATCCGCGCCTCGCCTGGGTGGCGAACTCTTACGAAAGCGCGCAGAAAGTCCTCATGCACGCGGACAACATCATCTTCGAAAACTTCCTTCCGCCCGTCAGGACGGACGATCTGCGACCCTGACGCGTGATTTTATGCGCATTTTTGCATTTTGGTGAAAACCGCGCAAGCGTTTGACAAAGCGAAAAGATGGGTGTATAATCAAATTTAACGGAAATTACGGCAGGTAAATGCTTATGCTTACACTCGAAAAGGTCAGACACGCCTCCGAAGTACTCAAAGAGGCGATCCACAAGACGGACGTGATCAGCGCGTCCAAACTCTCGGACGAATACGAGATCTTTCTGAAAACGGAAAATCTGCAAAAGACGGGTTCGTTCAAGATCCGCGGCGCATACTATAAGATCTCCCAGCTCTCCCCCGAGGAGAAGAAGCGGGGCGTGATCGCCTGCTCGGCGGGTAACCACGCGCAGGGCGTCGCGCTCGCGGCGACCAAAAACGGCATCAGATCGCTCATCTGCCTGCCCGACGGCGCGCCCATCTCCAAGGTGGAAGCGACGAGAAATTACGGCGCGGACATCTGTCTCGTCCCCGGTGTTTACGACGACGCGTATAACCGCGCCCTCAAATTGCAGAAAGAATTTGGATATACCTTCATCCACCCCTTCGACGACGAGGACGTCATCGCGGGACAGGGCACGATCGGGCTTGAGATCCTCTCCCAGCTCAAAGACGTGGACGCGATCGTCGTCCCCGTAGGCGGCGGCGGGCTCATCTCGGGCGTCGCGTTCGCGGTCAAACAGGTCAATCCGAACGTAAAGGTATACGGCGTACAGGCGGCGGGCGCGCCCAGCATGGTACGCTCGCTCGCGGACGACAAGATCGAAACGCTCTCCTCCGTGTCCACCATCGCCGATGGCATCGCGGTCAAACAGCCGGGCGAGCACACCTTCGAATATTGCAAAGAATATGTGGACGGCGTCGTCACCGTCACCGACGACGAGATCTCGGCGGCGATCCTCGCCCTCATCGAAAAGCAGAAGATGATCGCGGAAGGCGCGGGCGCGGCGCCCGTCGCGGCGATCCTTGCGGGCAAGCTCCCCTCGCTCAAAGGAAAGAAAGTATGCTGCCTCGTCTCGGGCGGCAACATCGACGTGACCATTTTGAGCCGCGTCATCACCCGCGGACTTCTGATGTCGGGCAGACAGTGCACGCTTAATATCGAACTTCTGGACAAACCCGGACAGCTCGTCGCCGTCTCGCAGATCATCGCGGGGTGCGGCGGAAACGTCATCGGCGTGCATCATGAGCGCGCCAATGCGGGAAGCGCGGTCAACGGGTGCTTCCTGCGCATCGAGATCGAGACCAAAGACTTTGAACAGATCGCGCAGATCAGAAACGGGCTCACGCAGGCGGGGCTCAAGATCTGCTGATCGGAGGAGATAATCATGGAAAAAATTCACACCTCTGCCGCGCCCGCGGCGATCGGCCCCTATTCGCAGGCGATCAAAGCGAACGGATTTGTCTTCACTTCGGGACAGATCGCGCTCGATCCCGCGACGGGAGCGGTCGCGGAAGGCGGGATCGCGGAACAGACGCACCGCATCTGCCAAAATCTCAAAGCCGTATTGGAAGAGGCGGGAAGTTCCCTTTCCGACGTCGTCAAGACGGTGTGCTTCCTCGCGGATATGAACGATTTTGCGGCGTTCAATGAGGTATACGGACAGTATTTCACCGAAAAACCCGCGCGTTCGTGCGTTGCCGTGAAGGCGCTTCCCAAGAACGTGCTCGCGGAAGTGGAAGTCATCGCGCTCGCAAAATGACAACGGTTTTGGTGTTCTGCTCGGCGATTCATGCGATCGGGCGCGCCCCGTTGCACCGTGACGATCTGTTTGCATCGCAAATTGTTTTTCATTCTTGCGCAAACAGGCTTTCATTATGACAAGCGGTACAAAAAAACAGATAAAGAAAAGCGGCGGATTGTTCCGCCGTTTTTTCTTTACAAAATCATTTGTCGTGTGTTTTTTTATTCCGCCCCTTGCCGTCTCTGTTTTCCCCGAATGCGCCTTGCCCTTCGGGAAAGCGGTGCCGTCCGTCCCCGCACGGCGCTGTTTTACTGTCCGGGAAAACAGCTTTATCCTTCTCTGCAAGGCGCAGTTTTATGTTTCGGAAAAGCGTTGCCCTTTATCCCCGCACGGAGCAGGGTTACTCTTCGGGGCGCCCGCTTTTTCCCGCACCGCCCCCGTTCAGAAACGGCAAGCCGCCGCGCCCGTTCACGGGCGCGGCGGCTTCCTGAATATAACAGACCATTCCGTAAGACAGGCTCCGTCTCCCTGCGGCTATCCGACAAAACCCCGAAGCATAACGCCTGAGCGCTCCTTCCGATCATCCCGCCGCGCAAACGCGGGAATCCCGCAATCAGGTCAGATCGAAAGTCGTATACTTCGTCTCTTGAAAAATAAATTGCTGTAACTGTAAAAAGCGTTTCTTTCGCGAACCGTACAGACGCCTTTTCGTATAGCAACGGAAGACAAGCGCCTTTTGGAAAATGATCTTCGTCCTTATGCCGCTTGTATAGAACAAATAATAATTCTCGGTAACGTTTCTCTCGGCGACGCATTTGCTCTCTTGCTCGCCCTCTTCCTGCCTGTAATTATGCGCGCAGGTCTCAAAATCAATTTCGTGCAAACCGTCCTTATCCTTATATATGATGCCGCCTGACTGATTTTCGGCAGTCCCTGCATTCAGCGCAACGATCTGATCGTCGCAAACAATAATCTCCATAAACTCTGCTCCCGTCATTTCTTCCCGCGGCGGCGGAGGATGTCCCCTTCCGCGAGCGGATACGGGCAGTCGAAGGTATAGATCTCCTGCACGCGCTTCGCGTCCGCGCACGGCTCGCCCGCCCGATCGCGCATTCCGCGCACCGTAAAACGACGGGCGAAACTCCCGCCCGGGGAAAGGATTTCAAGCTCTTCCCCTTCGTAAAAACGGTTGCGCATTTCCGCACGGACGCGGCCGCTCTCCCACGAAAGCACGTTTGCGATATATTCGCAATCCCCCTTCGTCTGGGAATCGTCATAATTGACCGTTTCCCGATTTTCCCCGAACGCATACGCCGTCGTATAGGCGCGGTGCGCCACGCAGTTGAGTTCTTCTCCGAGCGCGGCCGTATAGCCGCCGTCGAGAATGCGGCGATAGGCATTGACGACGGTCGCGAGATAATATTCGCTCTTCATGCGCCCTTCGATCTTGAACGAGCACACGCCCGCCGCGGCGAGTTCTTCGAGATGCGCGCTCATGTTGAGGTCTTTGCTGTTGAGAAGATACGTCCCCTTATCGTCCTCGGACATCTCCAGCCAGCCGCCGTTTTTCGCCTGATCGGAGCGTATCTCGTATTTCCAGCGGCACGCCTGCACGCACGCGCCGCGGTTGGAGGAACGCCCGTCCAGATAATCGGACAAAAGGCACCTGCCGCTGTACGAGATGCACATCGCGCCGTGGACGAAGGCTTCCAGTTCCAAACCCCGATTATATTCCGCGATCCCGCCGATCTCCGCGAGGGAAAGCTCCCTTGCGAGCACCACGCGGGACGCGCCCGCCGCGCGCCAGAACGCCGCCGAATGCGCGTTGCAGGTATTCGCCTGCGTGGAGATGTGCAACGGAAGCCGAGGTGCGACCTCGTTTCTGAGCGCGATCGCGCCGGGATCGGACAAAAGCACCGCGTCCGCGCCGATCTCCTGCAAAAAGCGCAGGTATTCGGCAAGCCGCGCAAAATCGGCGTTGCGCGCGAAGATATTTGCCGCCACATACACCTTTTTTCCGCGCGCATGGGCGAACGCGATCCCCTCGGCGAGTTCCTCGTCGGTGAAATTATCCGCGAACGTGCGCAGGGAAAACGCCTTTCCGCCCGCATATACGGCGTCCGCGCCGAAATACAGCGCGATTTTAAGTTTGTTCAGGTTGCCCGCAGGCGCGAGCAGTTCCGCTTTTGTCATGTTCTACTCCTTGCCGCAAAGAATCGCGGCGATCTCCTCCGCGCACTCGTCGGGCGTTCGCCCGTCCGTCGAGATCCTCCTGCCCTCCGTCCGCTCAAAGAACGGCAGATAGGAAACGGCTCTTTCGATGACGTCCGCTTCCCGCTTTCCCGCCGCGACATCCGCCCGTAACCGTCTGCGCAGTTCCCCTTCGGATACCGACAGCGTGAACAGGGAAAATTCAACCCCCTCCCGTCCGATGCGGGACAACAGTTCTTTCACCGTCTCCGTATCCTGCAATACCCAGCAAAAGACGACGTTTTCGATACAAGTACAATCGAGAAAGGAGCGCAACAGATGCGCCGCGTTGGACAGGACCATCTCCTTCGTCTCGTCGTTCACGACGAAGGGGCGCATTGTCCAACACCAGTCGCCGTCCAGCATGGCGCAAGCAGGCAATTTTTGCATGAGCGAGCGCGAAACGCTCGTCTTTCCCGCCCCCATCGCGCCGCGGAGAAAAATGAGACGCTTCATCTTCCCCTCCTTTTGACGGATACCGCCAGCCCCTCTCCGATGTCCAGCACCTGCGTGATCAGATCGGGATCGGACGAGAGCATGGCGAGGTATTCGCGGATATGCTCGACGAGCATCCTGCGCTTTTGCGGCGTCTCCCGTTCGCCCGATACCCAGCCGAAGAGGAGCACGTCGTCCGAAAGCAGGACCCCGCCTTCGCGGAGCAGGCGTTTGAGTTCGGGAAGATACCTGCGGTACTGCACTTTCGGCCCGTCGAGAAAGATAAGATCGTATTCCCCCGTCAGCGCGGGGAGCGCCGCCGCGGCGTCCTCTTCGATGAGCATCGCGCGGTCTTCCACGCCGAACGCGCGGAAATTTTCCCGCGCCTTCTCCGCGCGCGATGCGTCGCATTCGATCGCCGTGAGTCTGGCCCGCGTGGAAAGCAACAACGCAACGGAAGTCAACCCTTCCGCCGCGCCGATCTCCAAGATACGCGCGGGCTCGAGCTGTTCCGCCGTGAGCAGGAGATATTGCAGCGTGTCGTCTTCCGCGGTCGGATCCCGCCGCCCTTTCGCCGCCTCCCGCAACGCGAGCAACCGCTCGTCCAGATGAAGTTGAATGAGGGATGCCGTATATTTCATGCCTTCCTCCTGTTTCCTTGCCGTTTTTGCGTTCGACTTTTTCTTGTCTTTTTCCCCGTTTTCCGTCCCGCCGCGCGGCGGGAGGACAGAGAACGCCCGATCCGACGAACGGGCTCCGCCATCGAAAGAGCCGCTGAAAATTCAGCGGCTCGCAACGTTACAGTTCCGTGACGATGGGGATGATCATGGGCGACTGTTTGGTCTTTTTGTAGAGATAATTCTTCATCGCGCGCTTGATCGCCGCCGCGAGCTCGTCCGCACCGCCCGCGCCGTTCGCCGTTTCGATCGCCTTATCCACTACGTCGCGCAGTTCCTTTCGGTAATCGCGCTCGTCCGAGAACACGAATCCGCGGCTCTCGATGACGGGATCGCCCAAAACAGTCCCGCGGGATACGCAGACGGAGACGATGAACACCCCTTCGCCCGAGATGCGCAGTCTGTCTTTGAGCGCTTCGCTCGTGCCGAAATCCTCATACCCCGCGCCGTCGATGAGCCTTGCGCCCGCAGAGAAACTTTCGCCCTGGCGAAGAGAATCGTCCGTGAGTTCCACGCACACGCCGATGTCGGGGATAAACGTCTGCGCGGGAGACATTCCCAACTCCTGCGCCAACAGGACGTGGCGCTTCAAGTGACGGTATTCGCCGTGGACGGGGATGAAGAATTTGGGTCTGAGGAGCGTATGCAGGATCTTATGTTCTTCCTGGCAGGCGTGTCCCGAAACGTGGATCTTTTCCAGGCTCTCATACACGACGTTCGCGCCCTTGCGGTAAAGGTTGTTGATGACGCGGTAGATCATCCGCTCGTTGCCCGGGATGGGGCTTGCCGAGATGATGATGGTATCGTTGGAACCGATGGTGACCTTATTGAAATCGCCCGACGCCATGCGGGTGAGCGCGCTCATCGGCTCGCCCTGCGAACCCGTGGAGACGATAACGATCTCGCGATCGAAGAAGTTTTTGGTCTTTTCCACGTCGATGAGGACTCCCTCGGGAATGGTGAGTTCTCCGATCTTGAGCGCCGCCTCCACGACGTTGAACATACTGCGACCCGAAAGCGCGACCTTCCTGCGGTATTTGACCGCGATGTCGATGATCTGCTGCAAGCGGTGCACGTTGGAGGCGAACGTCGCGACGATCAGCCGCCTGTCCGCATTCTCCGCAAAGAGATGTTCGAGCGTGGTGCCGACCACCTTTTCGCTCATGGTATATCCGGGGCGTTCGATGTTGGTGGACTCGCCCAGATAGAGCAATACGCCCTTCTTGCCGATCTCGCCGATCTCCCCGAGGTCGATGGGAGAACCCGCGACGGGCGTGAGGTCGATCTTGAAGTCCCCGCTGTGATAGATAATGCCGTAAGGCGTATCGATCGCGAGGGCGACGGCGCCCGCGATGGAGTGATTGACGTTGACGAACGTCACTTCGAACGCGCCCGCCTTCACCCTGTCTTTGGGCTTGACCGTGCGCTCGGAGACGTTATTGAGGCGGTGTTCGCGCAGTTTGTTGTCGGCAAGCGCGAGCGTGAGCTTGGTGCCGTATACGGGCGTTCCGGGATTGATCTCCTTCAACAGATAGGGAAGCCCGCCGATATGATCCTCGTGTCCGTGCGTCAGGAACACGCCGCGGATCTTATTCTTGTTCTTGACAAGATAGGAAATATCGGGCACGACCAGATCGATCCCCGGCATCTCTTCGTCGGGAAAAATGGTGCCCGCGTCGATGACAATGATGTCGTTGCCGAATTCGAGGGCGGTCATGTTCTTCCCGATCTCGCCCACGCCGCCGAAAAAGAGTACCTTGACGGGCGGCTTTTTCTTTCCGCGCTTCTTTTCCGTGCGTGTCGCCTCCTGCGTTTCCGTCTGCTTCTTTTCCTTGCGCTTTTCCTGCTTTTGGGGCGCGGCGTTCTCGGATACCGTCAGCATCGTTCCCTTGCCCTTCGCGCGGGAACGGCGGCGAACTTTGAATCCCGCTTCCTCCATCGCCTCCGCGGTGCGGAGCTCGCCCGTGGTGCCGCCCTGCCGCTCTGTCGCGGCGGACTGCTTGTTCTGCTTGCCGCGTTCCTCGCGGCGGGCGACGTCTGCGGTATCCTTCTTTTCGGTCGGCTCCTTCGCGCCGCCCTGCGCCTTTTTCTCCTTTTCGCGGTCATACGCGGCGATCCCGTTGAGGATCGCAAGCTCGATCGCCCGATCAGACTTGGCGCGCACGCCCGATTGGTTTTTCTCCTGTTCTCTTCGTTGCTGTTCTTTCTGTTCCAAACGTTTACTCCTCAAAGCCGATCCGCAGGTATTTTCTAAAACAAAGCGAGAGAGCTGAACAATTCAGCCCTCTTCGTTTGTGTGGGAATCGGATCCGACTTTATTTATTTTCTTTTCAGAAATTCAATTCGACCTTCTCCACCAGAGAGGTCTTGATCAGCCCTTCTTCCAACAGCTCCGCGTCGTTCTTGTAGGCATACATCTGCACGTAATCCACTTTCGGAGAAGGCTTCTTCGCCGTCTCCTCCTTCTCCATGAGCGCTCCGATGAGTCGGAACGCGCGTTTGAGCGCAACGTTGCTCTTCACCTTGATCATCATGGGCGTCTTTTCGTACATCTTGGTATCGCCCGCAAATTTCTGATGGTACACGGTCAGCGGGAAATCGTCGGGATTGAGCGCGAGATAGACGCACAGCGTCTTGCCGCGGATCCCGATCTTAGCGACAGTCTCTCTGCCCAGCGTAAAGCGGTCGTTGGACCAGCTCACCTGCGAACGCACTTTCCCGTAAGAAAGGAACTCGTTTTTCAGCTCGCTGTAAAACGTCTTCACGTCGTCGTCGCTCTGAATGACCTTCGCGATAAAACTGCGCTTATAGCGAAGCATGAGGCTGGGATCGTCCACCGTCTCCGCCACCCCGACGGGACGGACGACGACGTCTTCCTCCTCGTCCTCTGCCGCCGCGATCTCTTCCGCCGCTTCTTCGGCGGGCTCTTCCGCAGTTTCCTCGACGATCTCCTCGACGGGCGCTTCCGCGGGTTTTGCCGCCGCTTCCGCGATCTCTTCTTCGGGTTGTTCCGCAGGTTCCTCCTCGGGTTCCGCGGGTTCTGCCGCCGCACGGAGGACGATATGCGTCACATCCGCGCCGTCCTCTTTGAGCAGTTCGACCACGCGCTTGGCGATGGTCTCGTAATCGATGGACGCGACGACCGCGTCGACGATCTGCATGACGCCCTCCTCGTCCACGGTCACGTCGAACTGGTCGGCGATGGCGTTCATCACGTTGCCCGTCACCGCTTCCGCGAGACGGTCGGTCAGGTCGTCCCCGTCCTGTTCGGGGATGCTCGCCGCGACGCGCTCCGCAATGGGAGCCGCCGCCTGTTCATAATCGGGCTCGGGGATCACCGAGGCGATCTTTTCGGCAAGAACGTCGTAATCTGGTTCGCGTACGGAGACCGCTTCGGCGACGCGCGCCGCGATCTTCTCGGCGAGGAGATCGTAATCGACGGCGGGCGTTTCCTCTGCGGGAAGTTCCTCGCTCATCGCGACGGGCACTTCCGTCTCCGCAACTGCCGTCTCTTCCGGGCTTTCCTCTGCGACCGCACTCTCTTCTTCGGCTTGCAGACGTTCCTGCACCTTTTCGGCGATCAGATCGTAATCGACCATCGGGATCGCCGCGGCGACTCTGTCCGTCAGCATGTCGTAATCCGTCTCAGGCAGTGCCGCGACCACCTTTTCCGCCAGCGCGTCCTGATCGGTCTCGGGCAGGATCGCCGAAATGCGTTCGACCAGAGTATCGTAATCCACTTCGGGAAGAATGGAAGCGATCTTTTCGGCGAGCACGTCGTAATCGATAAGGGCGGGCTCTTCGGCGATCGTTTCGGTCGTTTCCGTCTCCTCCGCGCCTTCGGCGACGGGCTCTTCCTCCTTGACGGGGACGAGCAGTTCCGCCACCTTCTGCGCGATGGCGTCATAGTCCACCTTTTCGGCAATGAGGTCGTAATCGATCTTTTCGGGCTGAACGGGCTCGGGGATATGGATGGCTTTAATCGCTTCGACCGCGCCGAGGATCTCTTCGCGAAGAGACTGCGTCGCCGCCGCAAGCTGCGCGGAAAGGCTGTCCCGCACCATTTCCGCCCGCTCTTCCGTCTTGGCGATCAGCTCTTTTTTCGCCGCTTCGAGCGCTGCGGTCTCCGTTTCGAATACCGCGCTGTTCTGCTGCGCAAGGTAACGGAATTCGGATAAAATGGCGTCTATGCCCGTGCGGATGATCTTGACCGTCGAATCATAAGCGGAAGCCTGCTGCGCGGACGTGAACTGCACTTCTTTGAGAAGACTTGTCTTGACATCCTCCAGCTCTTTGGTCACGCCCTTGTACATTCCTTCCAGGACGACGGTATTTCTGTTGGGGTTATAGGGTTCCTTAAATTCGGACATGGCTACACCTCGCGTTTCATCGTTTAGCCGAAAAGAGTATTCTGCTTATCTCATATTTTACACCAATTGCGGCGAAAAGTAAATATCCTTTCGCATATTTTTTCCCGAATTTGCCAAAGTTTTTTTCACTTTTTGCAATTTTGTACTTCTTAGCGAAAAACCGGCATAAAATACTTGTCAAATCAAAGCGGAAAGTATATAATTAAAAATATACAATTATTCATCAATGAGAGGTGTATTATGACGAGAGCTTATAACTTTGCCGCAGGGCCTTCCACCCTCCCTCAGGAAGTTCTGGAAGAGGCGCAACGCGATTTGCTTGACTTTTCCGGCACCGGAATGTCGGTTACGGAAATCTCGCATCGCAACAAGGCATTCGAAGCGGTTGTCAACGAAGGCGAAGCGCTTTTGCGCGAATTGCTGAATATTCCCGAAGATTATGCGGTTATTTTCGTTCAGGGCGGCGCGAGCACGCAGTTTGCGGCGGTCCCCCTCAACCTCATGCACAACGGAAAAGCCGACTATGTCGTAACGGGCAATTTCGCAAAGAAAGCATTCCAGGAAGGCAAGATCTACGGGGACGCCGCGTGCGTCGCTTCTTCGGAAGATAAGACGTACACCTACATCCCCGACGTGAAGGCCATCCCCTTCCGCGACGGAACCGATTACGTGCATATCTGCTCCAATAACACCATCTTCGGGACGAGATACGTCGAATTTCCCGAAACGAAGGCGCCGCTCGTCGCGGATATGTCCTCGGAGATCCTCTCCCGCGAGATCGACGTGAGCAAATTCGGCGTCATCTATGCGGGCGCGCAGAAAAACCTCGCCCCCGCAGGCGTGACCATCGTCATCGCAAAGCGCTCGCTCATCCAGGATCCCCTTGCGATCTGCCCCACCATGCTCAAATGGAAGGTGCAGGACGAGAACAAGAGCCTGTATAACACGCCTCCCTGCTTCCCCATCTACATCGCGACCCTCGTGCTCCGCAGGCTCAAAGCGCTCGGCGGCGTGAAGGCGATCAACGAGATCAACGAATACAAGGCGGGACTTCTGTACGATTTCATCGACAATTCCTCCTTCTACACCAATAAGGTGGAAAAGAAGTACCGCTCCATCATGAACGTACCCTTCGTCACCCCGAACGCCGACCTCGACGCGAAATTCGTCAAGGAAGCGGGGGCAAACGGGCTGGTTTCCCTCAAAGGCCACAGACTCGTGGGCGGGATGCGCGCATCCATCTACAACGCGATGCCCGTCGAAGGCGTGAAAGCGCTCATCGAATTCATGAAGAAATTTGAAAAGGAGAACGCGTGATGAAAGTACTCAAACTCAATTCGATCAGTCCCGTTGCGGACGAGATCTTCCAAGGCTATGAATACGGCGACGCGGTGAAGGATCCCGACGGGATCATGCTCCGCTCGTTCGCGATGCACGACTACCCCATAGGCGACAACCTGCTGGCGATCGCCCGCGCGGGCGCAGGCGTGAACAACATCCCCGTGGACGCGTGCACGCAGAAAGGCATCGTGGTGTTCAACACGCCCGGCGCGAACGCGAACGCGGTCAAGGAGCTCGTCCTTTGCGAACTCTTCCTCGGCGGAAGAAAGATCGTGAGCGGAGCGAACTGGGCGCAGTCCCTCAAGGGGCAGGAAGGCGTCGGCAAGCTCGTGGAAAAGGGCAAGAGCAAATTTGTCGGCGGCGAAGTGCTGGGCAAGACGCTCGGTGTCATCGGGCTCGGCGCGATCGGCGCGATGGTCGCTAACGCGGCGATCGATCTGGGCATGACCGTCATCGGTTACGACCCCTTCATCTCCGTGAAGAACGCGTGGATGATCAACAACCGCGTGAAATTCACGTCCGACCTTAACGTCATCTTCTCGCAGTGCGACTACATCACCGTCCACGTTCCCCTTACGCCCGATACCAAGGGGATGTTCAACAAGGATACCCTCGAAAAGTGCAAGGACGGCGTTGTCATCATCAACAACGCGCGCGGAGATCTCGTCGTCAGCGCGGACATAGTGGCGGCGGTCGAGGCGGGAAAGGTCTCCCGCTACATCACCGACTTCCCCTCGGAGGAGCTTTTAGGCAAGGAAAACATCTTGTGCGTCCCCCATCTCGGCGCGAGCACGCCCGAAGCGGAGGACAACTGCGCGTACATGGCGGCGAAGCAGCTCACCGATTATCTGGAAAACGGCAACATCGCGAACAGCGTGAACTATCCCGCGGTATCCATGCCCCGCACGAGCAAATCCCGCGTATGCGTCCTGCACAAGAACGTCAAGGAGATCCTCTCCAAGATGCTCGCGATCGTCTCCTCGCAGGGGATCAACGTCGCGCATATGCAGGACCAGTCCAAGGGCGATTACGCATACCTCATCCTCGAACTGGACGACGAGCCGACCAAGGCGTCCGTCGATATGCTGAAATCGCTCCCCGACGTCATCCGCGTGAGAGTGCTCTGATAAAAACTGCTTGTTCCCCGATGGGGAACAGAGAACAATCCTTACAGACAAAAAACAGCCGCAACCCGCGGCTGTTTTTTTCTGCAATTTTTTCCGTGTCCCAATGCATTTTATCAAAGACAGCCTCAACGGATAGCCGTCTCTGTATGCCCCTTGACTGCATAACCGTCTCTCAACCGCACATCCTTTATAAACCGCACGGGAGTTTTGCGCGCGTTGTTTATCACACCTTTCGCCCATAAAACGCAATCAGACAGACTGTCCCGCGAGCCTCGTTCTTCTTTGCCCGATCGGTTCAGTAATTGCGCACAATATCTATAAGATATTCATCGTCCCAATTAGTAGCCGTAGTATAGGCCATGATATCGTCTTTACCTGTAGATTTATTCACGCGGTGAAGCTGTTTATATGTAGGAGCCGTGATGATCAGCGGACCGAACTCATCCACATAAAAATAGTAGCCGCCAAATTCCCCTCTTTTTTCGACAGGCAGTTCAGGCTTTTCCTCAAAAGTCCGCGTTTTAAGATTAAAGTAGCAGTATAAGTAAGTTCTGAATGCTCCCTCTTCCTCTCCGCAGCCGCGAAAAATTATGTAATCGCCCCTGATTTTAGGAGAAGCGTAAGTCCAATCAACAATGTCGTTTTCAAAATCCGCATAATACTCAAATGTATCGCCGTTAAACAGATACAGATCAAATCCTACGGCAAAAACATGGGTATTGCCTTTTATCTGGCGAGCTGACATTTTACCGCATATGAAAATGCCCGTTTGCAAATCGAAATAGCAGGTTTCATGGATTGAAGGATCGAACATATCGATCAGGTCTCCGGATAAGAGGTCGTATACCTCCATACCGTTACAATTATAGATCCAATCTTCGTTCCGCCATTTCTCGCCACGGTAGGTCTTATATGTACGCAAATAAAGTCTGCCGCCGTATATTTCCATCCTTTCCGCCGCAAACAGGCTCTCAAACTCACTCACTTCTTCCCCGTCCCAACTTTTACATACGATTTTCCTGTAATCGGAAAATACGTATAAGTCGTTGTTATACGTATACGCTCCTACATCCGCAGGCAATTCCTCAATAATTTCACCGCCGTTGATCAGCAGGATATAATCTAACTCCGAGACAACAGCTTGTTTCAAACCATCCTTGCTTACCGAAAGTATTTCTTTGATCAAATATTTTTCGTCATTGCTATTGTCCAAAGCATAATTATAAATAAGCTCCTGCGTTTTGTCTGCCACATTGTACTTTATGATACAGCTGCCCACTATGTCGCCAAAAGTATCATTTTCATAATAAGATACGCTCATATAAGCATCATCCCCGACATATAGCGAATCCGAAACTCTTATGCAATTATACGTTAGCCCGTCGATGTCTACAGACAAAAGCAGCGGTTCGCCGTTCGCATAATCGCTCGTATACCGCATATTGCCGCTGTACAGATACAATCCGTCGTCAGCGACGCCCGTTACTTCGGGGCGTGTCCTGAACGTGCAACCCGACGCGAAGCACGACAATGTAAACACACCTATCATAGCAAATATAACCGCGAATTTGTTTTTCATATTTCCCCCATGTTTGTATCAGTTGTATTTGATAATATTCTATTTCATTTTTTATGAAAAGTCAATAGGTGTTTTCCCACGGCTGCTTCTCCTGCCAATCATAAAAAACGCCGCGCCGCAGAATTTTCTGCGGCGCGGCGTTTGCTTTTGATCAGACCGACCGCTTTAATAAATCCCGCGATCCCTGCCCGCCCGCCTTACCGCGGCGTCACGTTGGCATACTGACTGCGATACATCCGCGCATAGAACCCCTCTCTGTCGAGCAATTCGCGATGTCTGCCCACTTCCACGATGTCGCCGTGGTCGATAACGAGGATCATGTCCGCATTCTCGATGGTGGACAGGCGATGCGCGATGACAAATCCCGTGCGCCCCTTCATCAGTTCGTCCATGGCGCTCTGGATGAGCAATTCGGTGCGTGTGTCGACGTTGCTCGTCGCCTCGTCGAGGATGAGAAGCGGACGGTCGGAAAGAAACGCGCGCGCGATGGTCAGGAGCTGTTTCTGCCCGCCCGAGAGATTGCCCGCGTTTTCGTCGATGACGGTATCGTACCCGTCCGGCATTTTGCGGATAAATTCGTCGCAATGCGCCGTACGGCAGGCGCGTTCGATCTCCTCGCGCGTGACGCCCTCTTTTCCGTAGGCGACGTTCTCCGCGATCGTCCCCGAAAACAGCCAGGTATCCTGCAACACCATCGCGAACTTATCGCGCAGGCTCTCGCGCGAATATCTAGAAATATCTTCGCCGTCGAGCAGGATCCTCCCCTTCTGCGGCTCGTAAAAGCGCATCAGGAGGTTGACGATCGTCGTCTTTCCCGCGCCCGTAGGCCCGACGATGGCGATCTTCTGCCCCGGCTTCGCCGTAAAGGAAAGATCGGTGATGAGCGGCGAATCGTTATAGGAAAACGCGACGTGTTCGAAGCGCACCTCGCCCTCCGAAGCGGAAGGAAGCGCCTCTTCTTTCTCCTCCATCTCCTTTTCGTCGAGCATCCCGTACACGCGCTTGCAGGAGGATTTGACCTGCTGCATCTGCGCGATCCCGTTGGCGAGCGAGGAAAGCGGCGTGGAGAGCTGACGGGCGTACAGGAGAATGCTGACGAACGCCGCCAGATCGATGACGTTGCGGAAGGCGAGCGTCCCGCCGACGAGGCAGATGACCGCAAACACGACGTTGTTGCAGAACCCGATCACGGGCTGAACGCAACCCGTCAGAAATCCCGCGCGGCGGCTGCTTTCGAACAGTTCGCCCGTCACCGCGGCATAGCGGTCGCAGACTGCGGCTTCCATGTTATAGCTCTTGACCGTCGCATAGCCCGTATAGCTCTCCTCGATGCAGGAATAGCTCTTCGCCCAGGATGCGGTGACTTTGTCGTAATACTTTTCGCCCTTATGCGCGAGAAGCGCGGAGAGAAAGACGGAAAGCGGCACGGTGAGCACGACGGCGAGCGCGAGCTGCCAGCTGATGAGGAACATCATGACGGTCACTAGCACGATCTGAAGCGCGCACATCAGCACGATGTCCACCACGCCGTGAACGGAGTTGCCCATATTACTGACGTCGCGCGTCATGCAGGAGAGCACTTCGCCCGGCTTGACGCCGTCCAGATACCCGACGGAAAGGCGCGAGATCTTGTCCGACAGGCGGATGCGCATGGTACAGGTAAAATAGCGGCTCACCGCCTGATTGAGCGTATACATTTTCAGCCAGGTGAAAAAGCTGTAAACGAGATAGCACGCGAGCAGCCACAGGAGAACGGGCGTAAGCTCGCAGACAATGTCGAACGGCTCCCCCTCCGCGTTCGCGTGCCAGAACCGATCGAGGATGTCCGTCGCCTCGCCCGAAAGCAGGGGCGACACGACGTTGCAGGCGATGATGACGAGCGCCATGACCGTGACGAGCACCAGCCAGCCGGAAATGGGTTTCATATCGCGGAGGAGGCGGAAGACGATGTTCTTTTCCCTCTTCATAGCGCGCCTCCCGTCTGCGAGACGTAGATCTCGCGGTAGATATTACACGAACGAAGCAGCTCCTCGTGCGTTCCCTCCCCGACGATCTTTCCGCCGTCAAGCACGAAAATGCGGTCGCAGGACATGGCGGAAGAGACGCGCTGGGTCATGACGAACTGCGTTTCCCCTTTCAAGCGCTCGGAGAGCGCGCGTCGCATATTCGCTTCCGTGAGGAAATCGAGCGCCGAGAAGCTGTCGTCGAAGATGTGTACGGGAGATCTTCCAATGAGCGAACGCGCGATGGCGATGCGCTGTTTTTGTCCGCCTGAAAGATTGACGCCGCCCTGCGCGATCTCATAATCCAGCCCGTTCTTTTGCGCGAAATCGAGGATCTGCGCGTCTTTGAGCGCGGAAAGCACTTCTTCGTCCGAAATCCCCTCCCTGCCTGCGGTCACGTTGCCGCGCAGGGTGTCCGAAAAGATCATATCCCTTTGCAGGACGCATCCGACGTTGGAACGGATGCGCTGTCCGCTCATGCGGGCGGAATCTTCGCCGTCGAAATACAGCTCGCCCCGCGTGGGACGGGCGAGCCCGATGAGCAGGCGCACGAGCGTGCTCTTGCCCGCCCCCGTGCCGCCGATGAAGGCGACCTTTTCCCCCGCGCGGACGCAAAAGTTCAGATCGGATAGCGCTTCTCCCGCGCCCTCCCCGTAAGCGAAGCTCAGATGTTCGCAACGCACTTCCCCGCGGAAGGGCGGTTTGCCGAGATCCTCGGCGGGCGGGATCTGCGGCGCCGTCATGATCTCGTCCACGCGGTTGACGGACACGCGCAGGCGCGGGATCATGGACAAAAACCAGAACACCGAAACGACGCCCGAGGCGATGAGAAGCAGGTATTGGATGACGGCGAGCACGTCGCCCGCGGTCAGGAGCTGCGATTGCGTCATGCGGACGGCGCCGACGGCGATGACCGCGACGATCGCAAGATTGAGCAAAAGCGACGCGACGGGGCTGATCAGTCCAGAACGCACGTTGGCGCGGATGATGTTGTCCGCCATCTCCCTCGTCGCTTCCGCCGTCTTTTCCTCCTCCGTCTTTTCGCGGTTGAAGGCGCGGACGACGCGGATGCCGATCAACCGACTTCTGACGAGCGAGTTCTGTCGGTCGATGTATTCGTTGGAGCGCTTCCACAGCCCGCGCAGTTTTTTGCTGACGAAAAAGACCACCGCGCCGATGGCGGGGACAAAGGCGAAGAGGATGAGCGCAAGATAGGGATCCTTCCACAGCGCGAGCGCCGTTCCCCCGACGATCATGACGGGGATGGAGATGAAACTGCTCAGCGTCATCTGCAACGTCATGCCGATGACCTCGATGTCGGACGCCGAACGCGTGATGAGAGCGCCCGTGCCCATGGATTGGAACAACGCGTAATCCATGCCGTGCACGCGGGCGAACACCTCGCGCGAAAGTTCGGCATGAATGCGGTTGACGACAAATGTCAGCAGGTACGTCGCCGCGACCATGCTCCCCACGCCGAGCACGCATACGCCCAGCATGACGCCCGAAGCGGCGGCGATGAAGTTCATATCCTGACCGTTCACGCCGCGCGAGATGATCTCGCTCATGACGGTGGGAAGCGCGAGATCGCACAGCGTGCTGACGAGAAACGAAAGCGCCATGAGCGCGATCTTGCCGCGATACGGTCTGAGCCGCACCCCCAGCCCGCCGAGAACGGTCCGTTTATCTTTGTGTTTTTTCATAGCATTCCCAAGATATTTCCGATCGTTTGCTCCGATCTTATCGGAAAACGAGGAAGTTTTCAAGATAACAGGCGTTGAACTTTACAACCGACGGTTGCATTTCTGTCAACGGATGGCAGAAAGCGTCTTGCCGATGCCCTCCGCGAGCGCTTTGAGCGTCCCCTTCCCGAACGGATAAGGGATGCCCGCGCGCATGACGAGCTCGCTGAACGGCAGGCTCCCGCCCGCCTTGGCAAACTGCTTGTATTTTTCCAATGCGCCGCGCGCGTCTTCCCGCGACCGAAGCAGGAACCCGAGCGCGACCGTCTGCGCGAGACAGTAGTCGATGTAGTAAAAAGGCGTTTCGTAGATGTGCATCTGAAACTGCCAGCGCGTGCCCTTTCCCAGATAAGGGATCCCCTCATAGGAAAGGTGCGGGCGGTATTTCTTTTCGAGCGCGAGATACGCCTCGTTTCGTTGAGCGGGGGTATATTCGGGGTGTTCATATACGATGTGCTGAAATTCGTCCACGATACAGCCGTACGGGATGAAGGAGAAATTGTCCGCAAGGTGCTTATAACGGTATCCGTCCGCCTTCTTGCCGAAGAACTTTTCCATATACGGCCAACAGAGAAATTCCATGCTCATCGAATGGCATTCCGCCGTCTCCATGCCGCCGATCCCGAGCTCGAAGTCCACGCCCGCCTCTTCGGACGCGTGCATCGCATAGGCGTGCCCGAATTCATGCGTCAGGACGTCCGCGTCCCCCGTCGTGCCGTTGAAGTTGGCGAGGATGAACTGCTGACGGTAATCGATGAACTCGGTGCAGTATCCGCCGCCCCATTTCCCCTCGCGCGCGACGACGTCGAACGCCTGCGTGCGCAACATGAGATCCATGAACGCGCCGATCTCGGGATCCATCTCGTGATACATCTCTTTCGCCGCGACGAACGCCTCGTCGGGAGTGAGGTCGAAGGTCGGATTGCCTTCCGCAGTATAGACATCGTTGTCGTAGAACATCACGCGGTCGATGCCCAGCTCGCGCGCCGCGTTCTCTTTCAGGCGGGAGACCGCAGGGACGAGATCCTGCGCGACGTTCGCGCGGAACGCCTCCACCATCGCGCGGTCATATCCCGTGCGCCCCATGCGGTAATATCCCAACTCGGTGAAATCGCGGTATCCCATCTTCTTTGCGATCCTGTCGCGGATCTTCACCAAGCGGTCGTAGAGAGAATCCAATTGCTCGGCGTGCGCTTCCAGCCCGCGCCCGATCGCCTCCGCCGCCGCTTTCCGCACCGCGCGATCCTTGTCTTCCAGTTTCCCGCGGAGCACGGAGAGCGGGAGTTTCTCCCCCTCCCAGTCGAACTGCATCCCCGCCATGAGCTGTGCGTATTCGGTGACCGTCGCGTTTTCCTCCTGCTCGTCGGGGATGACCTCGTCCGAATGCGCCTTCACCGCCACTTCGTACGTTTTGAAGAGCAGATCGCCCAGCTTCGCCTGCAATTCCGCGCGGAAGGGCGAAGCGAGCATATAGCGGTAATATTTGTTGTAATAACCAGAAACGTGCGGATTGATCTCGTCGTAATAATCCATTTCGCCCTTATAAAATCCGTCCGCCGTGTTGAGCGTGAAACGGCAATAGGCGAGCGACGCGGCCGTCGTGTATTTTTTGATACCGCTTATCAGCCTTTCGCGCGCGGCGATCACTTCATCCGCGGACGAAGCTTTGTCCGCTTCCCGCAGAAAGGCTTCGAAATACCCTTCCGCCTCCTCTTTCGTCACTCTGTTGTAGGGCAATTCCGCCACCGTGAACTCCCGCTTTGTCGTATGCTCCATTTCCGCCTCCTTTTTCTCGCTTTCCTGTCGAAAATATACCGTATCATGATACACCATAACGGCAGAAAAGTCAATCGCATTACAATTTTTTGCGATTTCCGCGCAAAAAAAGCGGCGTAAAATGCGCACGCCGCTCAGTATTTTTTGCCGACGGCGTCATGCTTTCTCAGCCGCCTGCTGTTGACGATCGCCCCCGCCGTGAAGCAGATCATCATCCAATACAGCCAGAGGAGAAAGACGACGAAGAGCGTGAGCGCCCCGTACAGCTTTTCTTTATTGCTCAGCGCAACGTATACGGAGAACGCCACGCTCGCGACCAGCCAGGCGCCCGCGGTCAGCGCGCTCCCCGCGAGCGTTTCCGAAGGACTGACGCGATACGGGCAGATATATCCGTTCAGGATCCACGCCGCGAAAAAGCCGAGCACCAGCATCAAAGTATAGACGGAGATCTGCGGAAGCGGGGGCGGAAAACCGCGCGTGAGCGTGATCGCGCCGACGAGCACGCCTACCGCCGCTGCCAGAAAAAGTAAAACGAGGAGCGTGAGAGCGATCGCGGAAAGGCGCACTCTCCAACCGTGTTTTTTGCGACGGTATCCGTAAACGATCTCGCCGCTCCGCCTCATATGATAGAAAAAGCCCGTGCTCGACCATAGCGTAGCAAGCAGAAAAAAAATACCCGCGCCCGACGCCGCTTCCGCCGCATTCCCGTGGAAAAAAACGAGCAGTTCTTTCGCCCATTCGAAGAGATCGAGATCAAGGATCTCTTCCGCGTCCAGACCGAGGCGCGCGAAGAGGATGGTCGCCCAAAAGGAGAGCGGCATCAGGGACATGATGAGAAAAAAGACGAGCGTCCCCGCGATCGTCGTGCATTTGTCCTCGGAAAGCGCCGACAAAAAGCGCCTGCCCTTTTCGATGAGTTTCCCGATCCGTACCATACGCCGACAGTATGCGCAACATTCGGCTTTTTCTCCCGCCGCACGCCGCAACCCGCGGCGGACCTTCGGAGTCTTTTACCCCCTGCGCCCGCCTGCTTTGCCCCGCAAAAAAGCGCGGCATTTTCCTGCCCGCGCCACAAAAAAATCCCCGCTTAGGCGGGGATATGAAAGCGAAAATATCGATTATTTCTGCAATCTTTCCATCATATCGACGATGTCCTGCACCGTCTTGATGTTTTCTACTTCGCCTTCGGGAAGCGTGATACCGTATTCATCTTCCAACGCCATCATGAGCTCGACGACGTCCAATGAATCCGCTCCGAGATCCTTTACGACCTCCGATTCGGGCGTAATGCTCTCCTCAGAAATACCCCGCTGATCCGCGAGCATTTTGCGAACTTTTTCAAACATGACTTGTATCCTCCGTTCTCACACGCGGATCCCCGCGCTTTCTTTCCTCATATTCTATAATACTTTCGGCAAAAAGTCAATACTTTTCCGAAAAACTAACCCGCTTTTTCAGCGCTTTTAACGCCGTTTTCTGCTCGGGCGTGACGCGGAAGCTGTCACACGCCTTAGAAATCGCCTTATTCGCCGTTTCGCGCGATACTTCGCCTGACTGCAAAAAGGCATATCCCGCGTCGTAAAAACGGACGAGCACTTCCGCCAAAAGCCACGCCGCACCCATCACGACATAGTAATCGCCCTTTCCGTATCGGCGCACCGCCTCGAAGATCAGAGGCAGATAATCTTTGCTCATATAGTGTTTGAGCAGGGTGACGAGAGCGTACCTGCGCACGAACTCCCTTTCATCCGCGAGAAATTCCCTCACGAAGGGCAAAAACTCCCCGCGGTGTTTTGCGATGCAGGGCGCCTCGAACCCGTCGCACGTCGCCCAATTGTCGATGAGCGGCACGACGTCGCGGACGTGCTCCGTAAACTTTTCGAACGGCAGAGCGCCCACAAGATTGCATTTGAGAAAGGTCACCTCGTAATACTCGTCGGGGAAGGCAAGCGCGCTCTCCCACTCCCCCTTCCATTCTCTGACCAGCGCGCGCAGGACGGGCATCCGAACGCCTAACACGCGCACGGACGGATTATGTAACAGTTTGGAATGGAACGAGGCATATTTTTCATCGCGATGCGCATTCAAACGCGCAAGCATTTCTTCATACGTCATTCTGTTGACCTCATGATCTGCGTAATGTTTCACAACGCGCACAAACCCGGCAAAGTATCGCGCGCGAAATGTTTTTCGTTCTTATGTTTGGAAAACAGGCGCGCGTCAGACGAGGAGAACGCGGCTTTTCCGCAGGGAACGTACACAGACGTACGTGACCGAGAAAAAACGTAAGTTCGACAAAGTATCACGCGCGAAATGTTTTTCTGTTCCATGTTTGGAAAACAGGCGCGCGTCAGACGAGGAGAACGCGGCTTTTCCGCAGGGAACGTACACAGACGTACGTGACCGAGAAAAAACGCAAGTTCGGCAAAGTATCGCGCGCGAAATGTTTCCTTGGGTTTTTTGGAAAACAGGCGCGCGTCAGACGAGGAGGACGCGGATTTTCCGCAGGGAGCGTACAAAGACGTACGTGACCGAGGAAAAACGCAAGTTCGACAAAGTATCACGCGCGAAATGTTTTTCAAAAAGAGGGAAAGACGGAAGCGAGCGCCTCCCGCCACACCTCCCCCGAAAAGCGCGGATTGGCGGGCGAAGTGGAAGGCAGTTTCCGCGCAAGGGGAAGATAGTGCGGAAAACGGGCGGCAAAGAGGGAATACGCCTTGTTCCCGTTGAGGAAAATATGCGAGATATTCCCCCGCTCCATCAGCATGGGAAGATCGGCGAGCTTCTCGCGCGAGATGGAATCGTCTTTGGAGCCGACGATCTCGCACTCGACGACCACGTCCCACAGAGCGATCTTCCTGCGCAAAAGGAACTCCCTCTTTCCCGCGGGATCGGCGGGAATCTCTTCCCCGAAAAATCCGCAGACCGTGCGCCAGAATCGGTTCTGCGGATTGCCGTAATAAAAGCCGATCTCGCGGCTCTTCACCGACGGAAAGCTGCCGAGGATAAGAAGTTCGCTCTTTTCGTCGTACACGGGGTCGAGCCCCGCGCACAGTTCCGCGTTCATGACAGAGCGATCGCTTCCGAGAGATTGCCCACGGAAGCGCAGGCGGCGCGGGAGAAATCGAAGTTGGCGGCGATCGCCGCGACGATGTCGTCGCGCGTGAGCGCGGCAGTCTCCCGCATCCGCTGTTCGAAATCGAACACCTTACCCGTATAGAGCATATATTTCCCGTACAGGAGCATCTGCGAAGAGGTATTCTCCTGCGCGAAGATGGTCCCCGATTTGACCTGTTCCCTGCCGCGCAGGAACTCTTCCTGCGTGACGCCCTCTTTGACGAGGGTGCGGATCTCGCGCGAGACCGCCTCCGCCGCCTGGGCCGCCTTCTGCGGATTGACGCCCGCATACACCGTCAGAAGCCCCGTCTCCTCGTAATGAGAGGAATAGGAATAGACGGAATAGGCAAGTCCCAGCTCTTCGCGCACCTTCTTGAACAGGCGGGAACTGAGCCCGCCGCCCAGCACGGTATTCATCACCTGCGTGGCATTGAAGAGCGGATGCTCGCGCTCCACCGTCGGGAACGCATACGCGAAATGCACCTGCTCGATGGGCTTTTTGCGGAAGAGGTTGCCCGCCTTGTACTCCACTTTTTTCGGACGTTGGACAAAGCCGACGGATTTCATCCCGCCGAAATATTTCTCCGTGACCTCTTCCGCGAGGGAGACGTCGATGTTCCCCGCAAAGGATACGACGATGTTGCGCGGGCAATAGCGCTCGTCCTTATAGCGGAACAGATCCTCCCTCGTAAAGCGGGAGACGTTGTCCGCGGGGCCTAAAATGTTTCTGCCGTAATTTTCGTTGCCGAAGCAGGCGCGGGCGAGCAGATCGAGGCACAGATCTTCGGGCGTATCCTCGTCCATATTGATCTCTTCGAGCACGACGCCCTTTTCCCGCTTCATCTCCTCTTCGGGGAAATTGCTGTTGAGGAAGAGATCGGCAAGGAGCGCGAACGCCTCCGCCGCATGGTCGGACGTGCTCTTCGCGTAATAGCAGGTGAGATCTTTCCCCGTGAAGGCGTTGACCTGTGCGCCGAGCGAGTCGAACGCGTCCGAGATCTCGAACGCGGTGCGCGAGGGCGTGCCCTTGAACTGCATATGTTCGATGAAATGGGAAATGCCGTCCTCGCTGTCAGTCTCATAAGCCGAACCCGTGCCGACAAGCACTCCCATCGTCACGGACAGCAGTCCCTCCATTTTCTTTACGATCATCTTTACGCCGTTTTTGAGCGTCTTTGTGTGTATCATGTCTTTTCTCCTTATGTATTTTGTCACGACTTTTCCGCCGCGAGGTTTTCCCCGACGGTGATCGCGGAAAGCCCGTGATCGCGGTAATATTGCAAAACGCGCGGAAGCGCGGACAGCGTATGCTGCATGGGGTGCATGAGGATGAGATCTCCGCCCGTTACCCCTTCCGTCGCCCGCGTGAAGCAGAGCGATTCGTCCTTATCCCTCCAGTCTATGGTGTCCTTGCTCCAAAGCACCACCTTGCACCCGCAGTCTTTGGCGGCGCGGACGGTCGTATCGTCATACGCCCCCGAAGGCGGCGCGAACAGCGTGACCGCAACGCCCGTCGACTGCAAGATAAATTCCACGCTGTTGGCGATCTCGGCGCGGTTGTCTTCGAAACTCATCCCCTTCTGATCGCGGTGGAAATAGCCGTGCGAACCGATCTCGTGCCCCCGCCGCGCGATCTCGCGCAGGCAGGTCACGTTGTCGTCCGCCCAGCTCCCGCCGATGAAAAAGGTCGCCTTCGCGCCGTATTCGTCCAGAACGTCGAGGATGCCGTATACCTGCTCCGTACCCCAATAGACGTTGAACATGAGCGATACGCCGTCCTCGCTGTACCCTTCGTAGTATACCTCGTCGTTGACCCCCGACGCCGCCGAAGCGGACGGAAGAAAGCAGACCGTTCCGACGAACAGCACGATCGCCGCAAGAATGACGTTGGTCAGCGCGCCCGCCGCGCGCGAAGATAGTTTTCTCAATACAGTTTTCCTCAAAAAACAAGATGTTATCAATCTATTTTATGAGGGTTGCGCCGATTTATGAAAAACGCCGATGGCGGAAAAACGCGAACGAACGCGAGACGAGTTCTTAGCCCCACCTTTCGGGCAAAAAGAGAAGAGACGGATCGCCCATCCGCAGACTGAAATTTCTTGCGAGAAATTTATTTCAGGGTGACGACGGTCACGCCCGATTCCCCTTCGCCGTATTTGCCGAGGCGGAATTCCGCCACGCGGGGATTTTTGCGCAGATAATCGTGGATACCTGCGCGCAGTTTGCCCGTGCCCATTCCGTGTACGATGCGCACCTGTTCGAGATTGGAGAGCACCGCCCCGTCGAGAAACGCCTCCACTTCGGGGATGGCTTCCTGCACCGTCATGCCGATGACGTTGCACTCGCGCGCAGGCAGAGGCTTGGGCGCGAGGTTGCGCACCACCTGCACGCCCCCGCTCTTCTTCTTATCCGCGCGGCGTTCGGGCACGCAGTACAGATCGCCGATCTTGCTCCGCACGCGCAGAGAACCGCACTGTACCTCGGCGGTATTCTTCTCTTTTCGGACGGAGATCACTTCCCCTTCGCAGTTCATGCTGCGCACGAACACCCTGTCCCCGACTTTCAATCGGTCGGCGGAAACGGGCGTATTGCGTATCTTCTGCTCGTCTTCCTCTTCGAACGCCGCGTCCGCGATCCTGTTTTTCAGCGTGCGGGCGCGGATGAGGTCGGACTCGTCGAGCTCTTCTTTGGCAAAGATGCCTTCCAGTTCGGACAGCAGTTCTTCCGCCTGTGCGGCGCGCTCGTTGACGATGCGGCGCGCTTCCGCTTTGGAGGAAGCGAGGAAACGCTCGCGTTCTTTTCGGAACGCCTCTTCTTCCTTTTCCAGCGCGGCGAGACGTCCGTTCCATTCGGCTTTGAGCCGTTCGCTCTCCTTTTTCACCTCTTCGGCGGCGACGCGGCTCTCCTCTGCGGCGCGGATCGTTCGCTCGAAGCTGCGCGCGCCTTCCGAGAGGTTCGCACGCGCCTCTTCCACGATGCTCTCGGGCAGTCCCAGCCGCGAACAGATGGCGAGCGCGTTGGAAGAGCCGGGCATCCCGATCTTCATGCGGTAGAGAGGGCGCAGGGTATCCGCGTCGAACTCCATGCAGGCGTTTTCGATGCCGTCCGTGCGGAACGCGTATTCTTTGAGCGCGGAATAGTGCGTGGTGACGATCCCTCGGCATCCCTTTTTCATGAGGTGCGAGATGATCGCCCGCGCGAGCGCCTGCCCCTCCTCGGGGTCGGTGCCCCCGCCCGGCTCGTCGATGAGCACAAGGCTCTTATCCCCCGCTTCCGCGACGATCTCTTTGAGGTTTTCGATGTGCGAGGAAAACGTCGAAAGGTTTTCCTCGATGGACTGACTGTCGCCGAGGTCGCAGAACACCCCGTCGAACACGGCGAGCCGCGTGCCCTCCGCGGCGGGGACGAACAGTCCGCACGCCGCCATCAGGCAGAACAGCCCGCACATTTTGAGCGTGACCGTCTTTCCGCCCGTGTTCGCGCCGCTGATCAAAAGGAAGGAATACTCCTCCCCGAGTTCCAAAGATACGGGAACGGCGGTCTTGGGATCGAGCAGGGGGTGCCGCCCCTTGACGATCGAGATCTCCCCCTTCTCGTTCAGGACGGGTTTCACGCAATGCAGTTTATATCCGTACTCCGCGCGGGCGTAAATGCCGTCCGCCTCGGTCAGCACCCGGATGTCCTCTTCCAGCGCGGCGCGCATCCCGCCCACTGCACGGGAAAGCTCGGAAAGGATGCGCTCCTCTTCCTCCTTCTCGTCCAGGCGGAGCGTGCGCAGTTCGTTGTTCATCTCGAGCACCTGCTCGGGTTCGATGAACACGGTCGCGCCCGTCGCGGAACGGTCGTGCACGAAGCCCTTGACCGCCCGTTTGTATTCCGCCTTGACGGGCAGGACATAGCGGTCGCCGCGCACGGTGACGATCGCGTCCTGCAAATATTTTTTCTCTTCGCCCGTCAGATATTCGGAAAGGCGGGCGCGGATGCGTTCGTTCAGAAGCCTGATCTCGCGGCGGATGGAATACAGCCTGTCGCTCGCGTGATCGGCGATCTCGTTCTCGCCGACGATCTTATCCCCGATCTCCGTTTCCAGCCTTTCGTCGAAGATGAGGCGGAAGGTCAGTTCCTTCATGCCCGAGATCTCCTCGTCGGCGAGCGACTGCACCGATTTATAGCACACGCGCGCGGAACGCAGCAGAAGCGCCGCCTGCGTGAGTTCGGAACAGGTGAGCGTAGCGCCCTTCTGCGCCCGTTCGAGGATGTCGCCGAGCGGCGGGAAATATTCCACGCGCCCCGCACCCAATCGGAACAGAAGGCGCTCCCCTTCCTCGGTCATCGCGAGATTTTTCTTCGCGTCCGAAAGGCGCGTCGCGGGGGATGTCTCCGCGAGCGAACGCGCCGTCTCTTCCAGCACCGCAAACGACGATACCGCAGAGAGGATCTTATTCAGTTCCAGCCGTTCCAGGCTCCTTGTCTGATTCATTACAGTAAACTCCGATTTCCGTGTCCCGACGTGCTGTTCTTTTGCAGCCGTTTTACGCGATCGGGATCGCGCGCGGCGGCAACGAGCGCCTGTCCCGCCTCTTCCGCGGACAGATCGACGAGCGCCGACGTCGCGCCGTTGTCATAGGCGAGCGACGCGCAGTTATACACTTCGAAGCGGCAGAATCCGCCCGAAAAACGGTACCGCCGCAGGGGAAATTCCCGCCCTTCCTCGTCCGTGAGGCGATACAGGGACTTGCGGTCGCAATCGTCGCACCTGCGCCCGAACGGACAGTGGACGAGATCCATCACCTTGACCGCCCCCGCCGTGAGCGCGAACGCCCCTTCCGCCGCGAGCGTACGCTGTTCGCTCCCCGTCAGCTCTTTGGAAAGGGCAAAATATTTCGCGCCCGCGCGAAGAACGCCGTTCACCGCATAGCGGTTGGTAAGGTTGAAGCCCGTGCCCGCAAACAGCGGTTTCCGATAGCGTTTCGCGAAGGCTATGCCGTACGTCCCCTCGCAATAGACGCCGTCGAACAAGGGCAGCATGTCTGCGACGAGCGCTTCGTCCTCCGACGTGAAGAAGGGCGGCAGATACAGATATTTTTCTCCCTTTCCCTCGGACATGCCCGCAAGATCGGAATAGTCGGCGGGTTTATAAATGAGAACATCCGCCTCCAATCCGCGAAGGTCGGACGCGATGACCGCGGTCATGGTGCCCTCCGCGCGGACGATAAGGGGCGCAGGCAACTGCTTTGCCGAAAGCGGGGCGCGCGGCGGCGCGAGATATGCGCAGATGCGCGCATAACATTCCCTGCGGAAGGCGTTGAGCAGGGAACGCGGCAAAAAGACATTCTCCGCGATCACCTCCCCGAATGCGGGGGTAAGCGGCAGTCCGTCCGTCTTTAAGAAACATTCGGTCAGATCTTTTTTCGTCAGCGGAGATCTTTCCGCCCGTTCGAGGGGCGCATCTCCGCAGATCTCCAGCTCTCTGCACACCGCGCGGGGAACTTCGCCCGCGCAAAAATACAGCGAGAGCGGAAAGCTTCTCGTCCTTTTTACGGACAGGAGCGCCGCATTGGACGCGGTGTCGGTGGTCACGCGCACGCGGTCGCCCGCATTCAGCCGCGCGGGAGCGGAAAGGTAAAATCCGCGCCCGTCGCCCGAGAGAAAGGTTGCGCCGCACACCTCTTTCCCGTCCCGCAGGATCTTGAAACAATCTCCTCTGACGGCGGGATAAACGCTCCTGCAATAGAGCTTCCCTCCGCGGAGGGAGATCTCCCCCACGTCCTCGCCGATGTGTCCCTGCACCTCGCGCGAGAGGAAATTCTTGTCCTGCCCGAACGCGAGCCCCGCGGTATAGTCCCCGCGGTTATAGGCGCGGCGCAGGCGGGTGAACGCTTCGGAAGCGTCCTTCCCGTCCGCAATGGCGCGGTAATAGGAGACCGCCGCCGCGACGTATTCGGGGCGGCGCATCCGCCCCTCGATCTTCAGAGAATAGACGCCCGCGCGGAGCAGCTCTTCCGTGCGCTCGCCCACCGAAAGATCGGACGGGGAAAGCGCATACGCCTCCTCTTCGAACCCCTTGCGGTCGATGCGGTATTTCTTGCGGCAAGGCTGTTTGCAACGCCCGCGGTTGCCGCTGTTGTTGCCCGCGAAGGAGGAAAGATAACACTGCCCCGAAAAACAGGTGCACAGCGCACCCTGAACAAAGACTTCCGTCTCGATGATCTTCGAGATCTTTGCGATCTCGGAAAGCGGCGTTTCCCGCGCGAGCACGACGCGCGAAAATCCGTATTCCTTCGCGAGACGCGCTCCGTCCTCGTTGTTGCAGCCCGCCTGCGTGGACAGGTGCAGGACGATGTCGGGATACGCCCGTCTGATCTCCCCGCCGAGAAACATATCCTGCATGAGGACGGCGTCCGCGCCCGCGTTCCAGGCGGCGAGGACGAGCGCAAAGAAGACATCCGTCTCCCCGTCTTTTATGAGCGTGTTCGCCGTCACATACACCTTCGCGCCGAGCAGGTGCGCGAAAACGCACAGCTTTTCCAGCGCGGAAACGTCAAAATTTTCCGCGTTGGCGCGCGCGGAAAATTGAGAAAGTCCTAAATATACGGCGTCGGCGCCGCTGTTGAGCGCGGCATACGCCGATTGTTCGTCCCCCGCGGGGGCGAGGATCTCACACGTTTTCATCTTCCTATCGTGCGCTGGATGAGCTCCTGCGCCGCGTCGTATCCCATATTTTTCAGCCTCTGATTTCTCGCCGCGACTTCGATGAGGATGGCGAGGTTGCGCCCGGGGCTGACGGGGATGATGAGTTTCGGGATCTTAAGGCCGAGGATCTCCTCCTTGTTCTGTTCCCCGCCGATGCGGTCATATTCCTTGTCCCGCCGCCACGGCTCCATTTCCATGACGAGTTCCACTTCCTTTTCGTTGAGGATGGAACCGGAACCGTACATGTTCTTGATGTTGATGATGCCGATGCCGCGGAGCTCCATGAAATAGCGGATACGGTCGGGCGCGGTACCGATGAGCTTGTTTTCCACGCGCTTGATGACGACGGAGTCGTCGGCAACGAGGCGGTGTCCGCGCTTGATGAGCTCCATTGCCGTTTCGCTCTTTCCCACGCCGCTCTGCCCCGTCAGCAGGATCCCGACGCCCGAGACGTCCATGAGCACGCCGTGCACGGTCGTCGAAGGCGCCAGCAGGCGGTTGAGATAGATGGACATATCGTTCAGGACGAACGTCGTCATCTTGCTCGAACGGAAGATGGGACAGCCCGTCGCGCGGGCGCATTCCATGAATTCGGGAAGGACGGGCAGATCGCGCGAAAAGATGATGCAGGGGATTTCCCCGCAGTCAAAGAGCCGCTGGATCTTTTCTCGCCTCTCTTCCAGCGAGAACGAACGCAGATATTCATGTTCGGTGAGCCCGATGACGACGATGCGGCGGGTATCGAAATAGCTGAAAAATCCCGCCAGACGAAGCCCGGGCCTGTCCACGCTCATGCTGCTGAGCGTGACCAACCCGCGCCCCGCATACATGATCTCCAGATTCAGATCGGACGCAAACTTATCGAGCATGACTGTTTCGGTCGAAAGCAAATCGCTCATACTGTTCCCTCCATCGCGTATTTCAAGATCGCCTCGGCAACGCCGTCCTCGTCGTTGGAAGCGACTTCCTTCGCATATTTTTTCAGTTCGGCGACGCCGTTTTTTACCGTAAATTTTCCGCCCGCCGCCTGGATCATGGGCAGATCGTTCCACTGATCGCCGATCGCGGCGATCTCCTCCCGCGCGATGCCGTAGTAGCGGGAAAGGAACTTCACCGCTTCCCCTTTCGTCTGATCGGCGGGCATGATCTCGACCAGCGTCGGAGCGGATGTCGTGACGAAAAAGCGTTCCCCCAGCGCCTCCTGCAATTGAGCGCACAGCGCCGCGCTCTCCGAGGGCGCCACGACGGCGAGCGTCTTTACGATGCGCAGATCTTCCCGCTCCGCGACTGCCGACAACGGTTCGTCCGTGACGACATTCGCCTTTACGCCGCAGATCGTTTCGTATTGCGCCAGCCAGCGGTCGCGGCGATTGCAATAGAGATCGTACACGGTATACATGTGGATGTGAAGATCGCGCGCTTCCAGAAGACGCAAGACGCGCAAAGCGTCCTCCCGCCCGAAGCCCTTGTCCAGAAGAAGTTTTTCCGTCGCGAGATCGCACACGGTCGCGCCCTGAAAGGCGACGAGCAGTCCTTCCGTCAGTCCCAGCTCTCGTGCGCGGGGCAGGATGGACGGGAGCATTCTCCCCGTGCAGACGGCAAAGATCCCGCCCGCCTCGCGGTATCTCCCGATCGCCTCGATGTTTTTTTCCGAAAGCGTTCCGTCCGAGCGCACGAGCGTGCCGTCAAAGTCGGATACGAACAATTTGTATTTCATCAGAGTTTTTCCTCGAAATAATGCTTGATGCGCGCGGCAAGCTCTTTCCCGATGCCCTCCGTCGCGGCAAGTTCTTCCTCGCTTGCCCGCATGATCCTGTCGATCGTGCCGAACTTTTCCATGAGCGCGACGCGCTTGACCTTCCCCACGCCCTCGATCTCGTTAAGCACGGAAGCGAGGTTGCGCTTGGAATGCAGGTTGCGGAAATAGGTGATGGCGAAGCGGTGCGCTTCGTCGCGGATGCGCTGCAACATCCTGAGCGCGTAATCGCGGTGATCGATCTTCACGCTCTCATCCGAAAAGAGGGTAAAGACCTCTTCTTCGCGCTTGGCGAGGGAGATGAGTTCGATGTCGTCCACACCCATTTCCTCGAAGATCTCGCGAACGGAAGAGAGCTGCCCCTTGCCGCCGTCGATGATGATGAGCTGCGGTTTGGGAAATCTGTCCTCCTCGTCCGTGCCGAGTTTGGAAAGGCGTCGGCGCAGCACTTCCTGCAACGAGGCGAAGTCGTTCGCGCCCTCTACCGTGCGGATGCGGAAACGGCGATAGCTGTATTTATCCGGTTCCCCGTCCGAAAATACGACCATACTCCCTACTTTATCCACGCCCGAGATGTTGGAGATGTCATAACACTCCATGCGCTTGGGATAGCGTTTCAGATTGAGCAGTTCCTGCAATCTCGCGCAGGCGTTCTTGGTCATATCGTCCTTATGCTGAATGGCGGAGACGGACTTTTCCAGAAATTCCTTGGCGTTTCCCGCCGCCATGTCCGCAAGCTCGCGCTTGACGCCCAGTTTGGGATGTACGATCTCCACGTTGCGCCCCGCCTTTTCGCGGGCATATCCTCGCAAAAGCTCGTCGTCCAGCTCTTCGTCGAGAACGATCTCGTGCGGAAACTCGTGCGAGGTATAATACTGTATGAGAAAGCTGAGGACGGCTTCTCCCCGCTCCCCCGCGCCCGCTTCGGGCGTGAAGTTGGCGGAGCCCTGCATCATTCCCCCGCGCGTGACGAGCACGCTCGCGCAGGTATACAGCCCGTTGGTGCGGAACGCCCATACGTCGGCGTCCACGTCGCGCGGCATCGCCGTGATCCGTTTGAGTTGTAATTTGGAAAGCATCTCCAACCGCTCCCTGCACTCCATCGCCAGCTCGAACTGCTCTTCTTCGGCATACGACGCCATCTTTTCCCGCAGCAGTTTTTCCGCTTCCCCGTAATTGCCCGAGAGAAAGGAAAGCGTCTTTTCCACCGCGACGGCGTATTCCTCTTTCGTGCACAGATGTGCGCACGGGGCGAAACACCGCCCGAGATGATAATTAAGACAGGGCTTTTTGGGTTTTTCGCCCACGGATACCGCGCAGCTGCGGATGTGATACACCTTCGCGGCAATGTCGACAATATCTTTGCAGCGGATCCCGCCCATAAACGGCCCGAAATACTTTCCGTCCTTGCGCACGCGGCGGGTCACCGAAATGCGCGGAAACTCTTCCCGCGTGTGCACCTTGATGTAGGGATAGGTCTTGTCGTCTTTGAGCAGGATGTTGTATTTGGGTTTGTATTTCTTGATGAGGTTGTTTTCGAGGGCGAGCGCGTCCACCTCGGTCGGAGTGACGACATAGGAAAAGTCGGCGATGTTATCCACCATCGCCTGCACCTTGTCCGCTTTATAGGAAGAATGGAAATACTGCCTCACGCGGTTTTTGAGCACGCGGGCTTTTCCGACGTAAATGACCGTTCCGTCCCTGTCGAGCATGATGTACACGCCCGGCGTGTCTGGCAGCAGTCTGAGTTTTTCCTGTATGACGCCCATCGAAAATACCCTTCATCCCTATTATACACGCTTTGCGCATATTTTTCAAGGGTTCGGACGGATATTTTCGCTCAATAGCCCAAAAACTCCACGCCTTTTAAGAGCACGTCGTTGACGATGTCGTTCATGAGCGAATAAAAAATGATCTTCCCGTGCCGTTCGGTGCGCACCATGCCCGCGTCTTTGAGAAAACGGAGCTGATGACTGACCGTCGTCTGATTGATGACGAGCACCCGCGAGATGTCCGTCACGCACATCTCCGAGATCGCGAGCGCGGAGAGAATGCGCAGGCGCGTCCCGTCCGAAAAGATGGAAAAAAAGCGCACCAGCGAGGTGAGGATCTCCCCTTCGGGGACGTATCCTTCCACCATGCCCTGCGTGCGCTTATCCAGAAGCAACGTTTCTGCCATAAAAAAGCCCTCCTTTTTTATGACAGTATATCATGTGTACATTTCCGCACACGGACGAACCGTGTCGGATTTTATCTTTCCTTGTCCGTTATTTTACGTCGGTGAGCGTATAGCCCGCGTCGGCGATCGCCTTTTCCATGACCTCGCGGGAAATGCCGCTCTCTGACGTCAGCACGACGCGCTTCTTTTTGAGGTTGACCTCCGCGGAGATCGCTCCGTCGAGCGCCTCCAACGCCTGCTTCACCCGCCCCGCGCAGTGCATACACATCATGCCTTCCACCGTCAGAGTCTGTTTCATATCCGTTCCTCCTTGTCCGATTTCTTCTTTCTTTTTTCCGTTATCATCCTTCTTCCGCCCGAAGCGGGTCAGCCGCAGGGCGTTTCCCACCACGAACAGCGACGATAAACTCATCGCCGCCGAGGCAATCATGGGATTGAGGGTGAGCCCCGCCCAGGCCCAGGCGAAACAGCCCGCCGCGAGCGGAATGCCGATACAGTTGTAAAAGAACGCCCAGAAGAGGTTCTCCCTGATGATCCGCATCGTCCTACGCGAAAGCGCGAACGCCTGCGGCGCGGCGCGGAGATCCCCCTTGACGAGCACGACGTCCGCGCTCTCGATCGCCACGTCCGTCCCGTTGCCCATGGCAAACCCGACGTCCGCCTCTTTGAGGGCGGGGGAATCGTTGATGCCGTCTCCGATCATCGACACGCCCGTCCTCGCGCCGCGGGGAAGCGCGCGCACGCACTCTTTGTTCTCCGCGACCGCCGCGAGTTTATCCTCGGGCAGCACCTGCGCATATACCCCTTCCGCGGGGATGCCCGCCTGCGCCGCGATGTAATTCGCGCACGCCGCGTTGTCGCCCGTGATCATCTTCACTTCCTGTCCCATCGCGCGAAGATCGGCGATCGCCTCGGCGCTCCCTTCCTTGATCGTATCCGCCAGGGCAAACAGCGCCGCGATGCGCCGCCCGTCGGAGAGATACAGCACCGTCTTTCCCTCTGCGGAAAGGCGGGAAAAGCGCGCCCCGTCAAAATCCGCAACGCCGAGCGTGCGCATCAGGCGGTCGTTGCCGAGATACCACTCCTTTCCGTCCACCGTGCCGCGGGCGCCCGCGCCCGTGAGATATTCCACGCTCTCCGCCTCTTTCCCCGCGCCGCAGTATTCGGAAATACACTGCGCGAGCGGATGATTGAGTTTGCTTTCAAGGGCGAACGCGACTGCCTTCGCCTCGGCTTCGTTCCCGTAACACTCGAATGCGACCACGCGGGGTCTTCCTTCGGTGACGGTCGCCGTCTTGTCGAGCAGTACGACGCCCACGTCCGCCGCGCGCTGCAACGCCTCGGCGTTCTTATACAGGATCCCCAGCGAAGCGCCCCGCCCCGTCGCCGCCATGATCGCCACGGGCGTCGCCAGACCGAGCGCACACGGACAGGAAATGACGAGAACGCTGACCGAATAATTGAACGCGGTATAAAAATCGCGCGCGACGAGCATCCACACGAGGAAAGTCACGAGGGCGATGCCGACCACCGTGGGCACGAACACCGCCGCCACGCGGTCTGCGAGCTTCTGAATGGGTGCCTTGCTCGCACCCGCTTCCCGCACCATGCGGATAATGTTGGCGAGCATGGTCTCTTCGCCCACCTTTTCCGCGCGGATCTTGAGATACCCGCTTTTTACGAGCCCCGCGCTGACCGCGCGGCCGCCCGCGCTCACTTCCACGGGCAGGCTCTCGCCCGTAACCGCCGATTCGTCGACGAACGCGTGCCCCTCTTCGACGACGCCGTCCACGGCGACGGATTCGCCCTGCCGCACGAGCAGGAGATCTCCCGCCTTCACTTCGGACAGAGGAACGCTTACCGCCTGCCCGTCCCGCACCGCCGTCACGGTGTCGGGCGCGAGAGAGCGGAGCTTTTCCACTTCTTTCCCCGTCCTGCGTTTGGACATATCTTCCAGCCACTTGCCCAGCGTGACCAGCGTGACGATCATCGCCGCCGATTCGTAAAACAGCGTCTGCGAAGAGTAGAACACCGTCATGATAAAACTGTACAAGAACGACGCCGCCGCGCCGAGCGAGACGAGGGTATCCATATTAGGCACGCCTTTCAGGACTGCCTTCCCTCCGCTCGTAAAAAATCGGAAATTGATCGCGAGAACGGCGAGCGTGAGCGCGATCTGCAAAATATCGTTCCAAAGCCCGTGCGGAACGGGAAGCCCAAGCATATGCCCCATCGCCAGATACATTTCGGGGAGAAGCAGACAGAGGGACAGAAAAAACCGCACTCTGAGCGAAAGCGCTCTTTCCTTTTTTGCGGGCGCCGCTCCGTAATCGTACGCGCCGTATCCGAGCGACGTCACCGCGCGGCGGATGCGTTCGTCCGTGAGTTTGCTCTCGTCGAATTCCACTTCCATGCTCTCCCCCATGAGAGAGACGGAGACCCGCTCTACGCCGTCCAGTTTACAGACCGTCTTTTCGATGCCCGACGAGCACGCGGCGCACGTCATGCCCGTGACGGTATATTTTTTCTTCAATTCCTGCTCCTTTGCCGCCTTCGTTCCGAACCTGCGCGGCGATATGGCGTTCGCATAAGCGAACTATTCGGAGGAAAAAAATCCGCGCGACGTGACCGCGACGCGCGGCCCGCGCAGAACTTCCTATATCATTATACCACGTTTTTCGCTTCCGTCAACCTCATTTTGAAAATTTGCGAAAAAAGAAAAGCGGGCGCGTTGCGCCCGCTTTCGCCGATACGGTTAGTTTTTCTCTTCTTTCTGCGCAACGACTTCCTTGCCGTCATAGTAGCCGCAGTTCTTGCAGACTCTGTGCGCGACCTTCTGCTCGTGGCAGTGAGGGCATTCGACGAGCTGGGGAGCCGTCGCCTTGTAGTTCGCGAATCTCTTGTTCGTTCTGCTCTTCGACTGTTTGGACTTGGGTACCGCCATTTCTATCCACCTCTTTTTAACGTATTTTTACTGCTCTTTCCATTCCGAGCCGACGCAGCCGTCGCCGCAGACAAGTCTCGAAGGGAGCGCGAGCATGATCGCATCGTTGAGACAATCGGAAAGATCGATTTTTCCGCCCGTATAGCGGTAGTCCTCGCTTTCGCCGCCGTCCGGCACGAAGTAGGCGTCCACTTCCCCCGAAAAGGACTGCTGCGCGTCTTTCAGACAGCGCGAACACTTGCCTTTCAGGACAAATGCGACCGTTCCTTTCACTTCCACCGAATCGTCTTCCAGGATGTCGAAATGCAGGCTGACCTGCACGGGACCGCCGAACTCAACATACGGAATGTCGATAAGCTCCTGCGGAGCGTCGTATCCGAAGACGAGATCTCCCGCATATTCCTTCCGGGAATTGAGTTTCCGAACGTCGATTGTCAGCATAATTGACCTTAAAAGTATATTATTTTTGCAGATGTTTGTCAATCTTTTTTTACGCAAATTTGCAAAATTTACGAAAAATCAGAGAAGCGCCGCCGTCTCGCGCGCGATGACGAGTTCTTCGTTCGTGGGGATGACGAGCACTTTGACTCTGGATTCCTTTGCGGAGATCTCGTGAACGGTGCCGTCGTTCGGCTGAGCGTTCTTTTCCTCGTCGAGGACGATCCCGAACGTTTCCATGTTGGACAGGATCGCCTTGCGGATCGAGGGAGTGTTTTCGCCGACGCCCGCCGTAAAGACGACGCAATCCAGACCGCCGAGCGCAACCATATACGAACCGACGTATTTCTTGCAAGCATAGGTGAACATATTCAGCGCAAGCGTCGCGCGGTAGTTCCCCTCTTCGCTCGCCGCACGCAGATCGCGGAAGTCGGAGGAAATGCCGGAAACGCCCAACATACCGCATTTCTTGTTGAGATAGTTCAGCCCCTCGTCCATCGTCATCCCCTTCTTCTTGCAGAGGAAGTCGATCGCCGCGACGTCGATGTCGCCGCTTCTCGTGCCCATGGGAACGCCCGCGAGCGGCGTGAAGCCCATGGATGTGTCGATGCACTTCCCGCCGTCCACTGCGGAGATGGAAGAACCGTTTCCGAGGTGGCAGGTGATGATCTTGAGGTCCTTGATGTCCTTACCGAGATATTCCGCCGCCGCGCCCGAAACAAATTTGTGCGACGTGCCGTGCGCGCCGTATCTTCTCACCTTATACTGCTTATAGTCATCGTAATCGATCGCGTACAGGTGTGCGTAATCGGGCATCGTCGCGTGGAAAGAAGTATCGAATACGAACGCCATCTTCTTGCCGGGCATGACCGCCTGGCACGCCTTAATGCCGAGGATCGCCGCGGGGTTATGCAGAGGCGCGAGCTCGGAAACCGTTTCCAGCGTCGCAAGCGTCTCTTCGGTGATGAGCGTCGTCTTGGTGAACGCCTCGCCCGAAGCGACGATGCGGTGTCCGACCGCGTCGATCTCGTCCATGGACTTGATCACGCCCGCGTCCTTGTCTACCAGCTCTTTCAGCACGAGCGAAATGGCTTCCGTATGGTTGGGAAGTTCCTGCTCGATGACCGTCTCCTTCCCGTTCGCCTTGTGCATGAGCCTGCCGCCCTTGATGCCGATCCTCTCGCAAGTACCCTTGGCGACAACCGTTTCCGTTTCCATGTTGATGAGCTGATATTTGAGGGAAGAACTTCCCGCATTGATGACTAAAATTTTCATATCGTGTTTCTCCGTTGATTCTCTTATTTGTTGATCGTCTGCAATGCGGTGATCGCGACGGCGCAGACGATGTCGTCCGACTTGCACCCGCGGGACAGGTCGTTGAGCGGCTTTGCAAAACCCTGACAGATGGGACCGATCGCCTGGAACCCGCCGAGGCGTTCCGCGATCTTATAGCCGATGTTGCCCGCCTGAAGGTCGGGGAAAATAAACACGTTCGCGTGTCCCGCAACGGAAGAACCGGGCGCCTTGAATTCGCCGACGGAGGGCACAATCGCCGCGTCGAACTGCAATTCGCCGTCCAGTTTGAGATCGGGTGCCTTTTCTTTTGCGATCGCGACCGCCTGCGCGACCATCGTCACGTTGTCGTGTTTCGCGCTGCCCTTCGTCGAGAAGGAAAGCATCGCGACTTTCGGATCCAGCCCCGCGATCTCTTTCGCGCTCTTCGCCGTGGCGATCGCGCAGTCCGCGAGCCCTTCGCTCGTATAAGTCGGGTTGAGCCCGCAGTCCGCAAACACGAGCATGCCGTCTGGAACATAAGGATTGCCTCCTTCGGGCGCGACCATCAGGTTAAAGCTGGATACGGAGGAAACGCCGGGCGCCGTCTTGATGATCTGCAACCCGGGACGCAGGGTATTCGCCGTGGAGTGGCAAGCGCCGGAGACAAGTCCGTCCACGTCGCCCGCTTTGAGCATGAGCGCGCCGAAAAAGGTCGCGTCCTTCGCCTGCTCTCTCGCCTGCTCTTCCGTCATCCCCTTCGCCTTTCTCAGCGTATAGAGAAGCTGCGCGTATTCTTCCGCCTTCGGGGAAGTCAGGGGATCGACAATCTCCACGCCGCTGAGATCGACGTCGGGATTTGCCTTTCTGATCTCCGCTTCGTTGCCGAGCAGGACGATGCGCGCGACGCCCTCTTTCACGATGTCGGAAGCCGCCTTGACGACGCGCTTGTCCTCGCCTTCGCACAGCACGATCTTCTTGTTGAGCGCGGCTGCCTTTTCTTTGATGATCTGTACGATGGATTTCTGTTCTTTCATGACCGATTGCTCGGATCTCCCCCCTTCGGTCGATCCGAATCCTCCTTTTTTGAAATATCAGAGCCGGATTTCTCCCGGTTGTTCCCGTTTTTGTAAAAATATGGGCGCGAAAAGAGCCGTTTTGCGCCGTGCGGCGGAAATTTTCGCTCTTCCCCTTCCATTTTTCCGAAAAAGATGTATAATAGTGCCGTAAGGAAAAAAATTCCCTCGGCGGCGCTCTTATCTATTATATAATACCCGCCGCGAAAAGTAAAGTTATTAGGAGAAAAAAATGAAATTTTGTGCGGTGATTTGCGAATACAACCCCTTTCACAACGGGCACAAATATCAGCTCGACCGCATCCGCGAAGAAAGCGGCTGCGACGCCGTCCTGTGCCTGATGAGCGGGAACTTCACTCAGCGGGGAGACGCCGCGGTATTCGGCAAATTCCGCCGCGCGGCGCACGCGATCGCGGGAGGGGCGGACGTCGTCGTCGAACTGCCCGCCGACTTCGCCGTCGCACCCGCGGAGATCTTCGCACAGGGAGCCGTCCGTATCGTCGCTTCCCTGCCGTCCGTAAAAGCGCTCGCTTTCGGCTGCGAGAGCGGCACGAGGGAGGATTTCCTCGCCGCCGCGCAGGCGACGCTTTCCGAGGACAAGCAGTTCAAAGCCGCGCTCAAAGAAAACCTCAAAGGGGGGGTATCCTTCGCCCGCGCCCGCACGCAGACGGCGCTCCAATTCAATCAGGAGATCGACGAGGCGCTCCTCACGTCGCCCAACAACATCCTCGGCGTGGAATACTGCCGCGCCCTGCTCTCGCTCAAAAGCGACATCCTTCCCCTCCCCTTTCCGCGCAAAGGCGGGGGATATGCGGACTCCTCCGTGCTCAACAACTTTTCCTCGGCAACCGCGCTCCGCGCTTGCATGAAGGAAAAGACGAGAAAGTCCAAAAAGGCGCTCAAAAACAATCTGCCCAAAGACGTTTCCCGCGACGCGCTCGCATGGCGCCCCTTTCCCTATGAACAGGCGGCGATGTGCGCCCTCGCGTCCGTCTCCGCGGACACGCTTGCCCGCACCACCGACTGCACGGAGGGATTGGAAAACCGTTTCAAGGCGATGGCGAAAAGCAATCCCGAATATGAAACGATGCTCGCCAAGATCGTCTCCAAACGATATACCCTGTCCCGCCTCAAACGCATCGTCGCGGCAAATTTCCTCGGCATCCGCGAAAAAGAAGTGCGCGATTCGATGGAAGCCCCCCTCTACTACAAGGTGCTCGCCGTCAGAAAATCGCGCTCGGAAGAGATCTTCGCCGCGCTGAAAGAGGGCGCCTTCCCCCTGCTCGTGCGCAAAAGCGACGCCGCGGCGCTGCGCAAAGATACGCTCGCCTGTTTTGAACGGGACATCCTCGCGAACGATCTGTACAACGCCCTCACGGGGGAACACGTCAACGAATATCAGACGGTATTCGTCGAATGAAAGCCGTCTTTCAGAACCTAAGGCGCGGGACATCGTGTCCCGCGCCTTATCTTCCGTTATCATCATCGGCTTTGCCGATACATTGAGAACATCGACGATAACCGATAGCTTTGATGACAATTCTGAACTCAAACAAAAAAATTATCGACGCCCGCACTCACCGTGCGGGCGCCGCTTTTCTTTTTTATTTTACCGCCGTTCGCGGATGTCGCCGAGCCGGTACGCCTCCAAAAGCGCATTTAGCTCGTCGATGCTCTCCTGCATCTTTCTGCCCTCGTCCGTATCGCGGATGGAGAGACGGTTGGAGAGGTTCTGCACCACTTCCGTGATGGAATGGATGTCGCTCTCGTTGCGGATCGCCTCCTCCGTGGAGCGGAAGGGTTCATAAGCGACAAGCCGCATCCCGTAAGAATTGCTGATGAGCGTATATCCCGCGATGCCCGTTTCGCTCTGATACGGACGGGACATCCCGCCGTCGATCATGAGAAGCCTGCCGCCGCATTTGATGGGCGTTTCCCCGTTTTTGAGGTGGACGGGCATGTGCCCGTTGATGATGTGCGCCGTGGACGATCTGCCGTCCAGACCGAAATCGTCGAGGATGGCGGCAATCACCTTATTGTCGTTGAGATGACTGTAATAGGCGTTTTTCGCCTCCTTGTGCGCGGCGGGATCCCTGACGAAATAGCGTTCGAACGTGGTCATGCGCTCTTTGCCGTACAGCGGAGAATTCTCGTTCGCCCACAAAAACCACATGGTATCCTGTCCGAATTCCCGCTCCGCGCCGTCGGGCAGGTAATACCCCTTCCGCACCCATTCTTCCAGGCGGTCGAAGAGCGCCTTGCCGCAATAACAGCCGTCTCCCACCCGCACTTCCTTGAAGGAGCCGTCCTCGTTGAGCGGAACGCATCCGTGGTAGAGCAGATTTCCGTTGCACACGAGATACATGCTGCCCTGCGAAAGCAGGTAGCGGATATGGCGTTGCAATTTCTCGCTGTTGACGAAAGCGTAACGCAGTTTCTGCATGACGAGTTCTTCGCCGCGGCTGAGCGCATAGGGATCGGCGGGATCGATCGTGGGGAAATTGCAGTCTTCGAGCGGATACTCCTTCCCGTCGATCTCCACCGTCTTGCGCTCGGGATTGATCTTATCGAGCAGCCGCCTTCCGTCCATCTGATATTCGGGATGCCGCGCGATGAGCTGTCCTTCCAGCTTGAAGAGGATGATGGAGATCGCCTTGTGGATTTTGCGGTCCATGTCGGGATCGTATGCCTCATAGCTCTGAGAGCCGTTGATGACGAAGCAATCGCACGGATCCCCCTTATAGGTATCCAGCGCAAATTTCGCAAGGGGCAGGAGATTGATACCGTACCCGTTTTCCAGCGTGTTGAAATTGCCGTATTTTGCGCTGATGCGCACGACGGAAGCGATGCAGGCGAGACTGCCGCTCGCCGCGCCCATCCAGCACATATCGTGATTGCCCCACTGGAAATCGACGTTGTCGAACGTGAGCAACGTGTCGAGGATGATGTGTGCGCCCGGCCCGCGGTCAAAAATATCGCCGATGACGTGGATCTTGTCCACGGCAAGCCGCTGGATGAGATTGCAGAAGGCGACGACGAAATGCTTGGCGCGCTTGGTGCTGATGATCGCGGAGATGATGCCGTTGTAATACGCTTCCTTGTCGTGCACCTCCTCCTTTTCGTTGAGCAGTTCTTCGATGACGTAAGCGTAATCGCGGGGCAGCGATTTGCGCACCTTGGAGCGGGTGTATTTGGAGGCGATGCGGCGATTTACCCGCACCAGGCGATAGATGGTGATCTTATACCAATCGTCCAGCTCTTCCTCCGTCGCTTCCACCTGCGCCAGCTTCTGCTCGGGATAATAGATGAGCGTGGCGAGCGCCTTCTTTTCGCGCATGGAGAGCGAGTTACCGAATTCCTCTTCGATCTTCTTGCGGATAGAACCCGAACCGTTTTTCAGGATGTGGAGGAACGGCTCGTATTCCCCGTGGATGTCGGTGATGAAGTGCTCCGTCCCCTTGGGAAGATTGAGAATGGATGACAGATTGATGATCTCCGTCGCCGCGTCCGCCGCCGTCGGGAACTGCACGGAAAGCCGTTCCAGATATTTTTTTTCGTTCATGTGATCCCCCCTGTCGCGGCGCTCCTGCGCCCGCCGCTCCTCTATTATAACCGATAACGGCGACGATTGCAAGACGCCGCTCAAAATTTTATCGCGCACGACGGGCAAAAACGGCAAAAAAATCCGCCCCGTGCGGATCGCGCGGGGCGGGAATGCCTTATGTTTCGATGGTGGAAACGTTGTTCATGAACATCGCCATGCCGTTCGTCTGTCCCATGCAGGTGATGGTAAATCCGGACTTGTTCTGATCGTCCAGCCATGCGGGGCGGACGACGCCGTAGAATACCGTCTCTTTGCTGCGGGAGATCTCGACGTGCGCGGACGTATTCGTGAACTGGAATTTGACATATCCGTCTCCGTACATCAACCAAGTCCCGAGCTGTATGCCGTTCTCGTCCTTGATCGTCCCGTCTTCCATGAGTTTGACGTACATGGACGTATTGTTGGTCGCGGTCGCCGAAGCGCCGTTATACATGATCACCATTTTGAAGGTATTGTCCTGCGTGAAATGGAGCAGTTCCTCTTTGGAAACGGAGCGGTCTACTTCGCCGCCGTAACGGTTGGGGTTGATGACCAGATCGCCCACGCTGTTGAGATAATACTGATGCGTCTGCGTGAGGAACACGACGTTGCCGCCCGCAAACGAGCTCGTGCGCACGATATACGCGGCGATGTTGGTGCCGTTGGACATCGTGAACAGGTCGTTGTGCCCCGGCGCGATGATGTCGATGCAGGTGCTCACCTTATCTGCCCAGGCGAACGCGCCCATATATTTGTTGCCCGTGGTGGTATTCTTTCCGATGCCGTTGTTCGCGACTCTGCTGCCGTTCGTGGAAAGATACGCCCCCGTGACCGACGTGCTCCTGCCGCCCCACATGGAATAGGTCGCCGCGAGCGCGTCATAAGAGTGCATGGAATAATAATAGGTGAGTCCCGTCATCTCCTTCCCGTTCGCGTCCTTGCGGATGCCGTTTTCATCGGAGACCGTGACGTTGTCGTGGCGCGCGATGACGGGCGCTTCCATGTCGTTATACGAGATGTTTTTGCCGTAATACTCGTGCGTCCAACCCACCTGCAATCCGTCCTCGTCCTGATAAGAACTGTACAGGTGCGTGACTTCGGATACCCACTTGCGGATCTCGTCGTGCGAGTACCATTTGTTCTTGCCGTCCTTTCTCAGCCCCGTCTTGGGATCGAGTTCGAGCATATAATCGCCCGTGCCGAAAGAACCGTATGCCATGTACATCTTTCCGTCTTCGGTGTAGATGATCTGCGGATCGATCGCGTTGACGTCTTCCGCCGCGCCGCTGAACGGGATGCTAGACTGCATGAGCACGCCCACATATTCGAACGATTCCGCTTCCAGCGTATCCGAATGGCACAGAAGGGTACACGCGCGGGTGAACTTGCCCGAATAGCCCGCGTCCGATTCGACGGGAACGCCGGAACCGCCGCTCGCCGCGTCCGCGCCGCCGTCCACCACGCAGGTGTAAAGCCAATAGCCGCCGTCCGCCGCGGGGACGATGTCGGGTGCCCACCACGAGGGACGCGTCGTAACGGTGATCGCGCCGGGCTGCGCCGTCTGTCCGAGGTACGAGTAATTGATCGCGCCGTAGTTGCTCAGCCAATCTCCCACGCCCTCGTTGAGAAGCATGTATTTTTCCGTCTCCGCGGAAAAGGTCTTTCCGACATATTCCCAATGGATCATGTCCGTGGAGCGACGGATCTCGTTGCCCTGATCCCAGCCCGTAGAGAAGATGTAATAGACCGACTGCCCGTCCTCTTCCACTTCGATAAGCGAAGGATCGTGACACCAGCCCGCATAGTTGCTCGACTGCGTGCCGTAGTCTTCGCTCGACGAGAGGTTATACTGATTTTCGGGATCGACCGTGTAAGCGGGCGCCACTTCCACCTTGACGGAAGAAAGCTCCTTGCCGCTGTCGTCCTGCAAAGACAGCGTGACCGTACCCGTCCCCTTTGCGGTGAGAACGCCTGTCGCTTCGTCGAATACCGCGACGGAAGAGGGATCGCTCACGTCTTTGCCGTCCGCGTCTTTCGCGGTGACGACGATGTCGCTTACCTCTTTTTTCAGTTCGAGGGTATACTGCGTATCCTCTTCTTCCACATAACCCGCGTTGAGGTTATCGTAACAGATACGCGCCGAAAGCGCGCTCGCGACATAGGGATCCCCCTCATCGCCGCGGCAACCCGCGAACATGGCGAGAGACATCACGGAACCGAGCGCAAGCGCAATGATCTTTTGCGTTTTTCTCATTTTTCCACTCCTTGTTCGGATCTGATCTGCGATCCTTTCTTTTATTTTAACATAAAGCAGTTTACTTTGCAACAGTTACGGGAAAATTTTTCCGCAAAAAGCGGCAATGCGTTTTTTCGGCAAAAGCAAAGCCCCTCCCGAATACGGAAGGGACCTCGCTTAGTGAGAGAATATGAAAAAAGTTTTGAGTGTGGTCGAATGCCGTCGCCTGCGCGTTCCGCGCTTGCGGGATGAGGTCTCCCTCGTCCTTTTGTGCCTTTATCATAATCCCTCAAAGTGTTGGTTTGATGAAAACACCGTGGAAGATGAAAGAATTTTCGGCGACAGAGGAGCGGTCAGAGATATTTCTCCGCGATCGCCTGCGCCACGCGCAGTCCGTCCGCCGCCGCCGACGTGATGCCGCCCGCGTATCCGCAACCCTCCCCGCAGGGATAGATCCCCTCCGCGAACGGGGATTGCAGGTCTTCTCCGCGCAAAATGCGCAACGGCGAGCTCGTCCGCGATTCCACGCCCGTCAGCACGGCGTCGTAGGAGGCAAACCCCGCAAGGCGGCGGTCCATATCGGGGATCGCCGCGGCGAGCGCGTCGGAGATCGCCTTCGGAAAGATCGCCTTCATGGGCACGAATGCCGAGCCGCGCGCATACGAGGGCTGTACCTCGCCGAAATAATAACTCTCCTTGTCGGAAAGAAAATCCCCGACGAGCTGTACGGGCGCTTTGTACTCCCCGCCCGCGGCTGTAAACGCCGCGCGCTCGAGCTTCCGCTGAAACGCGATGCCCGCCAGCGGATGCTCGTTCCCGAAGTCCTCTTTTTTCACCTGCACGACGAGCGCGGAATTGGCGTTGCGCTTGTCCCGCGCGTAATCGCTCATGCCGTTGGTGACTACCCCGCCCGCTTCGGACGCGGCGGGGATGACCACGCCGCCGGGGCACATACAGAAGGTGAACGCCGCGCGTTCGCTCGCATGGGAGACCAGCTTATAATCGGCAGGCGGGAGCGCGGCATAGCCCGAGCCGTACTGTGCCCGCCCGATCGCCGATTGCAGATGCTCGACGCGCACGCCCACCGCAAACTCTTTCTGCTCCATGGGAACGCCCAGCCCGCAGAGCGTTTCGAAGGTATCCCTCGCGCTGTGTCCGATCGCAAGGACGAGTTCGTCGGCGGCGATCTCCTCCCCGCCGTTCACGATCACCGCTTTCAGCCTGCCCTCCTCGGTGCGGACGCCCGTGAGCGCGCAACCGTAGCGGATCTGCCCGCCGTTGTTGAGGAGATAGGCGCGCAATTCGGCGACCACGCGGCGCAGATTGTCGCTGCCGATGTGCGGCTTGTTGAGATATTCCGTTTCGGGCGGAGCGCCGAACTCGACGAACGTCTCCAACACCTCGCGGTTGAGCGGGTGATTGGTCTGCGTGTTGAGCTTCCCGTCCGAAAACGTACCCGCGCCGCCTTCACCGAACTGCACGTTGCTGTCGGGATCGAGCACGCCCGTGCGGAAGAAGGTCTCCACGTCTTTCACGCGCTCCTCGACAGGTTTGCCGCGCTCGATCAAAAGCGGGGCGACGCCGTGACGAATGAGCCGCACGGCGCAGAACAATCCTGCGGGCCCCGCCCCCGCGATGACGACGCGCGGCGCCTTCTCGCGGGCAACGCGCGGATATACGCGCACAGGACGCGCTTCTTCCCGATCGGAACATTCCACCGAATACACCCAGCGAAGATCGGACTTATCGCGCGCGTCCAGCGATTTTCTGAGGATACGAAAATAACGGCAGGGCGCATGGAGTTTCTTTTCGCACAGCCTGACGAGCTGGCTCTCCTTTTCCCACGTTTTCAGCGTAAGATTGTTGAGCGTGAGTTTCATCGCTTTAAGCCCTCCGAAACGGTATAGGCGGACGCAAACGCCCATTGCAGATTATATCCGCCGCATTCGCCGTCCGCGTTCAAGATCTCGCCCGCAAAATACAGCCCCGCGCAGCGGTCGCTCATGAGATATTCGTCCGTTTCCCGCAAGGGGATCCCTCCTTTTGTGACCTGCGCGGCGGCAAACCCCGCCGTCCCTTCCACATGGAGCGGAAAGCGCTTGACGAGTTGCGCCATGCGCGAACGGTCGCCGCCCGCGCGTTTTTCGATCATCCTACCCAACCCGTTGGGCAAAACGCACAGATAGGGTTCCTCCCGCCGCCCGAACGCCAGGCGCAGACGCTCTTCCGACACGTCGGGCAGAAGGTCGATCTCGAGCCTGTCCCCCGTCTCTGCAAACGAAGAGAGGCGGAACACCGCGTCCCCCGACACGCCCGTATCGGTGAACAGCACGTCGCCGCGGAACGCGCACACTTCCCGCCCGCCGCGCAAAAGGCGCGCGAGTGCGTCCGTGCGGATGCCTTTGAGTCCGCGCACGCCGTCCCGATCGCACCTGAGCTGCACGAGTGCGGGGCGGCACTCGGTCACGGTATGCCCGAAAGCGCGAGCGAGCGCATAGCCGTTACCGTCCGAACCGAAGTTCGGCGCAGCCATGCCCCCCGTGCAGAGCACTACGGCATCGAACCGCTCCCCGCACACCTCGAACGCCCCGCCGCGAAAGAAAAGGGAACGCACCATGACGTCGGTGCGGATGTCCGCGCCCGCCCGTACCGCTTCGCCGCGGAACAGGTCGGTCACGGCAGAGGCCTGCCGACTCGCGGGATATACCCTGCCGCGCACATCGGGCAGAAATATCCCGCCCATACTTTCGAGAAATCGCACGGTATCGTCCGCGCCGAACCGCGCAAGGATGCGCCCCACCTTCCCGTTATCGTCGGAAAAGAAATGAGACGCACCCATGTCCGTGTTGGTCACGTTTCCCTGTCCGTTTCCCGTTGCGGAGAGCTTCCTTCCCACGCGCGGTGAACGCTCGAATAAGACCGCGGAAAATTGTTTTTTTCTTGCGAGAAAGACGGCGCACGCGAGCCCCGCCGCGCCGCCTCCGATAATGCCGATTTTCTTCATATCACTATCATACCCTATGGTAAATTATTTGTCAACCGATTGACAGACGCCCTTTTTCGTGTTAAAATATAGAAAAAATAGGAGAAAGGAGTTTTACTTGTATGGATAAGATCTTGGAGTATCTCAAAGAGAATATGCCGCTGACCATTGTCATCATTGTCATCCTCGCCCTCATCGTCGTGACCGTGATCGCCATGATCGTCATCGGCGTAAAGAAGAAAAAAGCGGCGAAAGCGGCAGAACAGGCGGCGGAACCCGCGGCGGAACCCGAATCCGCAAAGGCGGAAGAGCCCGCGGAAGAGCCCGCGCCTGTAAAGGCGGAAGAGCCTGCGGAAGAGCCCGCGCCCGCAAAGGCGGAAGAACCCGCGGAAGAGCCCGCGCCCGCAAAGGCGGAAGAACCCGCGGAAGAGCCCGCGCCCGCAAAGGCGGAAGAACCCACGGCGGAACCCGAACCCGCGAAGGCGGAAGCGCCTGCGGCAGAACCCGCGCCCGCAAAGGCGGAACCCGCAAAAGCCGCAAAGGAAACCGCTTCCAAGACGTACGGCGGCAAATGGGTGATCAAGGCGACGGCAAACGGGAAATACGCCTTCGATCTGCGCGCATCCAACGGCGAAAAAATGCTGGGCAGCGGCGAATACACCACTCTTTCGGGCGCGAAGAGCGGCATCAAGACGTATAAGAACAACATCGAAAAAGGCAACTTCAAGATCATTCAGACCAAAACGGGCGACTTCATCTTCCAGCTCCTCAACGGAAGCGGACAGTTGCTCGCGTTCGGCGAAGATTACAAGACGCGCGCGAGATGCGAAAACGCGATCGAATCCACAAAACGTTTCGCGGCGACGGCGTCGGTCGAGATCGTCTCCGAAGACAACGAGTAAAATTAAGAAGATAAAAAAAGGACGGAAGCACCTCTTCCGTCCTTTTTTTATGCCTTTTGACGTTATTCCGTCATATAGTCCTTGATCTCGCGCGCGTTTTCCACCGCGAGAAACACTTCCGCGAGCGCGTCGGTATCTGCCGCGGCGATCTCCCCTTTGTCCGCGAGCTGCGCCACGGACGCGTCCAGAGGCATCTTTGCGAGCGTGGGGATGGAGTACTTTTTGCACAGCTCCTCCGCCCTTCCCTCTCCGAACAGGCTGATCTTTTTGCCGCAATCGGGGCAGACGAGATAGCTCATGTTTTCCACCATGCCGAGGATGGGGACGTCCATCATCTTCGCCATGGCGACCGCCTTCCCGACGATCATTTCGACGAGATCCTGCGGCGTGGTCACGACGACGATCCCGCTTAAAGGAATGCTCTGGAATACGCTCAGCGGCACGTCGCCCGTTCCCGGGGGCATATCGATGAACATGATGTCGACGTCATCCCACACGACGTCCGTCCAAAACTGCACCGCCGCGCCCGCGATGAGCATACCGCGCCACAGCACGGGATCATCCTCGTGTTCGAGGAGCAAATTCATCGACATCATCTGCAAGCCGCCGCGGGCATAGACGGGATAGATCTCCCCTTCCGCGCCCCGCGCGCGCTCGTTCACGCCGAACATCTTCGGAACGGAAGGCCCCGTGATGTCCGCGTCGAGGATCGCGGTGCGGTATCCCCGCGCCTGAGCGCGTACCGCCAACAGCGCGGTGGTGAGGGATTTCCCCACGCCGCCCTTGCCGCTGACGACAGCGACGACTTTTCTGACGTGCGCGTCCTTATGGAGCGGTTTGATAAACGACTTTTTGTCGCGGGACGAGCAGTTGCTGCTGCAAGTGGAACAATCGTGCGTGCATTCGGACATGATCTCTCTCCTTCGTCTTTCCGGTTTGAAAACGGCGCGTTCCGCGCGTTCGGTGCGGAAAAATTCTGCCGTACACTATTGTATTCCCATTTTCGGGAAAAGTCAAATCACTTTCTCATATTCAGGCGATAATATCTGCCTTTTTTCTCCATGAGCTGCTCGTGAGAGCCCTCTTCGGCAATCCCCTTGTCCGCGATGAACAAGATGCGGTCGGCTTTGCGGATGGTGGAAAGGCGGTGCGCCACGATAAAAGAAGTCTTGCCGCGCAGGACGGTATCCAGCGCGTCCTGAATGAGCAGTTCCGTCTCCGAATCGATGGAGCTCGTCGCCTCGTCCAGGATGACGATGCGCGGATTTTTCAGCACGATGCGCGCAAAGGAGATGAGTTGTTTCTCTCCTGCGGAAAGCCCTTCGCCGCGCTCTTCGAGACAGGTGCGATACCCGTCTGGCAGGCGCTTCGCCACGCGGTCGGCATAAATGCGTTCCGCCGCCGCGATGCACTCCTCGTCCGTCGCCTCAGGCGTGCCGTAACGGATGTTATCGAGAACGGTGCCTTTAAAGAGGAAGGGCTCCTGCATGAGCACGCCGATCTCCTTGCGGAGAGAATGACGGGTGACGTCGCGCACGTCGTGTCCGTCCACGCAGACGCTCCCCTCCTTCACGTCGTAAAAGCGGGTGATGAGGTTGATGACCGTCGTCTTTCCCGCGCCCGTCGGACCGACCAGCGCGATCTTCTCTCCCTCCTTTACATGCAGATCGAAATGCTCGAGCACGTTCACGCCCTCGTCGTAGCAGAAGGTGACGTCGTTGAAATCCACCCTTCCCTTCACGTCGGAAAGGACGATCGCGTCTTTTTTGTCGCCGATGCCCACGGGCGCGTCGATCGTCTCGTACACCCGTTCGAGATTGGCGGAGACCTGCGCGAGCTGTTGCAGGATCGCCGAGATCTGCAAGAACGGCTCCGAGCAAAGGCTCATGTACAGCATGAACGCGATCACGGTGCCAGCCATCGCCGTATCTCCCCCGCCGATGAGGAAGAGCGCCACCGCATAGATCGCCAGCGTGCCGAGATTCCAGAAAATGGTCGTGACGGGCGCGTTCAGCTCGTTGCGGCGCACGATGCGCATCCAGGTCTTTGCGCTGTCTTCCTGCAAATCGCGGTAGATCTGCGCGTTGTATGCCGAACGGTTATAGTTCTTGATGACCTTTTCGCCCATGATGGATTCGACGATGAAGGCGTTGCGGTTGGAGTTCTTCGCCCTGTGATAGCGGAACAGGCGGCGGATGGCGCGCTTGATGAGGAACACCGCGCCCGTCATGGGCACGATCGCCGCATAGACGACCGCCGTCAGGAGCGGGCTCATGGCGAGCATGAAGAGCGTGCCGACGAGGATCTTCAAAATATCCACGATGAAGTTGAGCAGGTATTCGGTGAAGAAATCGGCGAGCTCGTTGATATAATCGGTCACGCGGATGGAGATCTTCCCCGCGGGACGGGTATCGTAATAATCGAAGGGCAGTTCCTGCAAATGCAAAAAGATCTCCCTGCGCAATTCCGCGACGATCGCGTTCCCCATCCTGCCCATGATGAGCTTATGGAAATAGGGCAAAACGGAAGTGAGCACGCCGAGCACGGCGAGCGCGGACATATACAGCACGAACAGGCGCGTCTGCCCCTGAGAAGCGGGAATGACGTCGTTGACGACCGCGCGGATGATGACGGGCGGGAGCAGCGCGCAGACGGAAGAGACCGCCAACAGGACGAGCGCCGTAAAAAACAGTTTCCTGCGCGAACTCAGATGAGACAGCACCCGCCTGAGGTATTTGACGTCCACCTTATCCGCGAGCACGACTTCGTCCATGAAATAAGTATTGCGCTTCATCAAAGTTCCTCCTTTCCGTAAGAGGAATCGTCCAACTGCCCGTCGCTCGTCTGAAGACGGTAGATCGCCGCGAACGCCCCGTCCTTTTCGATGAGTTCCTGCGCCGTGCCGCGCTCCACAATCTCGCCGTCGCGCAGATAAATGATCTCGTCGCAGTCCATGACCGAAGACACGCGATGGGTGGCGATGAGAAGCGTATGCCCGGGACACTGCGCTTTCAGCGAAGCGAGCACCCGACGTTCCGTCGCCATATCCAGCGCGGAGGACGCGTCGTCGAGAACGAGCACGGGCGCCCCTTTGACGAGCGCGCGAGCGATGGATACCCGCTGTTTCTGCCCGCCCGAAAGACCCAGCCCGCGTTCGCCGACGATCGTCTGATACCCGTCTTCCAACTTCTCCACAAAGCGCGCCGCCTGCGCCGTTTCCGCAGCGCGGAGCACCTCCTCTTCCGCGCAGTCTGGGCGCGCGAACGCGATGTTCGCGTCCACCGTGTTGGAAAAGAGAAAGACGTCCTGAAAGACGTAAGCGCATTCGGCGCGGACGGCTTCCAGCGGATATTTCTTGATGTCCTCGCCGTCCAGCGTCAGTTCGCCCGAGACGTCGAAAATGCGGGTCAGACATTTGAGGAGCGCGGACTTTCCGCTCCCCGTGCCGCCCATGATGCCGATCTTTTTGCCGTAAGGGATGTCGAGGTCGATGTGCTTCAATACCTGTTTCTCGCCCAGCGTCAGATTGACGTCGCGCAGGCGATAATCGGGTTGCGGAGAAAAGACGAACGCCGAGGGATGTTCGGGCACGGCGCTCCGCTCGGTAAGGAAATGCCTGAGTCGCGCCCCCGAAACGAGCTGATTCTGCATCATGAAACAGGAGTTGCTGATCTGCGTGATGTGGGAAATGATCTTGGTGACGTACGTCGTCGCCGCCGTCAGTGCGCCGAGCATGATGTTCCCGCTCAGCACGAGCGCCGCCGCCACGACGACGGTGCCTACATAGCCGATCTGCTGAAAGGCGGTAAAAATGCTGTTATACTTTGCGGACAGCCTGACCTGTCGGTCGCTCAGCTCGCGCACGCGGTCGTTGCACCGGTCGAATTTCTGCATTTCCGCATCCTCGCCCGCGAACGAGCGCACGATGCGCACGGCGTTGATGTTCTCCTGCACGGCGAGGTTGATCTGCGAATACCCCTCTCTGATCTCGCGGAAAAGCTTACGCGCCTGGCTCAGATAGCGGACGAGCGAAAACACGAACAGCGGCGTGACCGCGAGCGGGATAAACAGCAGGCGGTAGTCGAAGGAAGCGAGGATGACGACGGAAAAGGCCATCACGCACACCGAATCGAACAGGTTCATGAGGATGCGCGAATACAGTTCCTTGAACGTGATGGTATCCCTGTTCATCGTGGTGAGCAGTTCGCCCATGTTATAACGGGATATGGTCTCCCCGTCCAGCTCCATGAGTTTGCGGTAGGTCTCTTCGCGCAGGGTACATTCCATGCGCAGTCCGCACCACTGAAAGGTGATGTTCTTGATGTAGAGAAAGACAAGACGGGTGAAAAGGATGACGCAGAAGGCGATCGCGATCGCGCCGAACAGCTCCCAGCTTCCCGGCGCGCCGTACGCCCCCGAATAGAGAAAGGAAAAGATCCCTTCGTCCGCGGGCGCGGCGGGATCGTAGGCGATGACATAGTCGATGAATCCCGCGCTCAGAAGCGGCAGGGCGAGATCGCACAAGAGCGCGATCAGACTGCATACTTTGCTGAGAAGAGAGAGCGGGATGTATTTTTTCCAATAGCCGAGTCCGAAGCGAAAGACGCTCATCAGCAGCCTCCTTGCGATACTGCCGCCATTTTATCACGGGAATCGAGGATTGACAAGCGTTCGGGCGAAATTTGTCGCATTTCAATTATTTCTGAAATAAAACCGCCGCCCTCCCGCTTCGTCGGGCGCAAAAAAGCGCTCCGCCGTCCTTTGGGGAGCGCGGAGCGCTTGCCGTCCGCGCCACCGCGGACGGCAAACTTTCATCGCGAAACCGCCGTTTCCGCGCCGGACCCGTCGCGGACGGCAAGGAGGATCTCGCCTTCGTAAGAATACGCCCTCCCCTCTTCGTCCACGAGCCGCGCGAGATCGGGCGAAAGCGGCACGCAAACGCGCTTTTCCTCGCCGCTTCCGAGCGCGACGCGAAGAAATCCGACCAGGCGCTCGTTGCGCTCGGCGTCGGGATGCGCGATCTTGCGATATACCTGCAATACCGTTTCGCCCTTCCGATCCCCCGCATTTTTCACCGTCACCCACAGGACGTCGTTCTCTCTCGCCGCGTCGGAAAGAGAAAACGAAGTATAACTCAGTCCGTAGCCGAAAGGATAAAGAGGCTGTCCCTCATAATAGGCATAAGTGCGGTTCTTCATCGAATAATCGGTAAAGGCGGGCAAATCGTCGCAGGAACGGTAAAAGGTGACGGGCAGCTTTCCGCTCGGATTCACCTTGCCGAACAGGATGTCCGCGATCGCCGCGCCTCCCTGTTCCCCGGGATACCACGCCTGCAAGATCGCGTCGGCGCGCTCTTCCGCGCCCGTCACGATGCTGCTTCCCGACGTCTGCACCACGACCGTCGGTTTCCCGACAGAGAGCACGCGCTCGACGAGCCGCATCTGACAGGGCGGGAGGTTGAGGTCGAGTTTATCCCCCGCGATGCCGAAGTTGGGCGCGTCTCCCTCCTCGCCTTCGAGCAAAGCGTCCAACCCCACACAGAGGACAACGACGTCCGCTTCTTGCGCGGCGATCGCCGCTTCGGAGAGTTTGTCGTCCTTCGCGGCGACGGGTTCCGTCTGATCGCGGAATATATGGCTCCCCATCGCGTATACCACGCGAGCGGAGGGACACGCGGCGCGGATGCCTTCGAGCAACGTCACGCAGGCGGAGCCCGTGCCGCAGTAATTGCCGTAAAGGACCTGCTCGCTCGCCGCCGTCGGGCCGATGACCGCGATCGTCTTGATCTTTTTCTTATCCAGCGGGAGAATGCCGTCGTTCTTCAACAGTACGGCGGATTTTTCCGCCGCAAGGCGGGCAAGCCGCAGGTGTGCGGGGCTTTCCACTTCCGAATACGGAATGCCGTCGTATTGCGTCTTTTGCCCCATTCCGAGCGCAAAGCGGATCGTCATCGCGCGGACGCAGCTCCTGCGGATGTCCGCTTCCGTCACCTTCCCTTCCGCAAGGGCGGCGAGCAGACTGCGATAGACGCACCCGCAGTTGATGTCGCAGCCGTTTTTGAGCGCGAGCGCCGCGCTCTCCGTCTCGGAGGAAGTAACTTTATGATGCTGATGAAAATCGGCTATCGCCCAGCAATCGGAGGTGAAATACCCCTCGAAGCCCCACTCCGCGAGTTTCTTCTGCAAAAAGGGATGTGCACAGCACGGTTCCCCGTTCAGGCGGTTATACGCCCCCATCACGCCGCCTACGCCCGCTTTCACCAGTTTTTCGAAGGCGTAAAGATAGGTCTCTTCCATATCCTTCGCCGTCGCCTTCGCGTCGAACTCGTGGCGGGTGGCTTCGGGACCGCTGTGCACGGCGAAATGCTTGGCGCAGGCGACCGCTTTGAAATGCTTCCCGCGCCCCTGCAACCCCTTCACGTATGCGACGCCCGTCTGTGCGGTCAGATAGGGATCTTCGCCGTATGTCTCCTGCCCTCTGCCCCAACGCGGATCGCGGAAGATGTTGATGTTGGGCGCCCAATAGGTCAGTCCTTTATAGATCCCGCGGTCGCCTTCCGCGATAAATCGGTTATATTTTGCCCTGCCCTCGGTGGAAACGACGTCCCCCACCTTCCGCGCGAGCGCGGGATCGAACGCCGCCGCCAGCGCGATCGCCTGCGGGAACACCGTCGCCGTGCCCGCCCGCGCGACTCCGTGCAGAGCCTCGTTCCACCAGTTCCACGCGGGAACGCCCAGCCGCGCGATCTCCGCCGCCTCATAAGAAAGTTGTCCCGCCGCCTCTTCCGCGCTCATTTTTGCGACGAGTTGCTTCGCCATTTTGCGATATTTTTTCAGTTGCATCTCTTCTCTCCTTTCTCCGCGCCGCGGAGCCGAAACTATTGTATCACGCTTTTCCCGCAAAAACAAGGCGCGATACGAAAATTGTCGTTTTTCTCCGCATTCGGACGTATTTACCCACGAATGAGAAAAGATTGGCTCCGCGGGGAGAAAACGCTTGCAAAAAATCCGTATTTGTTGTAAACTGTTTCTGCTGTGATAGGCGGGGAGTTAGCGGTGCCCTGTATCTGCAATCCGCTATAGCAGAGCCGAACGCTTTTCTCGGTGCGACGTATGGAAGGCCGCACGCGGTAAGGAATGTTGATAACAAGGTCTTATGCAACGCATCCCTGCGAACCGTGTCAGGGTAGGGATACAGCAGCACTAAACAGATCGGTGCGTGTGCCATAAGGTAGCTTTGTCGGAGTCACCTGTCGCGTTTCCGCTTCGGTGCGCCGCAACAAAAAAAGCCCTCACAGTTTTTTTGTATGATCGCGCCCGCAGGCTATGCCTGCGGGCGTTTTTGTTTGCAATTTATCTTATCTCCGATTTTTCGCCTTACTTCATGAACGCGCGGAACGCGAGATAGGCGCTGTAAAGGTCCGCTTGGGAGACGAGCTCGTAAGGCGCATGCATGGAGATGACGGGAACGCCGAGACCGACCGTGTCGATGTTGAGTTTGGAGATGAACATCGCAACCGTCCCGCCGCCCGCGTCCTTCAGAACATCTGAACGTCATCTTACAGAAAACGCCCCGCCGTCTAAAACGGCGGGGCGTTTTTCATCATCGGATCCGACGTCACAAAAACCGCTCAAACGGACGGACGCGCAGGAAACCCGCATTCATCGCCGATCGCACTTACACATTCGAAAACAGATTATCGAGAAGCCTGCGGGCTTTGGGCGTGATCGAACCGAAACACAGCAGATAGCAGACGGAAAATTCACAGGCAGCTTCCAATTCGCCCGGCGTCAGATAATCGAACAGAACCTGCGTCTGAATGATACGGCTGAGTTCTCCGTCTCCGTTGAGGATATAGTTTGCCTCCTGTCTCAGGAGACTGACCATTTCTCCTGTGGCGAAAATACCTTCCCAGAATGAGTTCTCCATTGCATAGTAATGTCCGTCCGCAACGGCGATCAGCGAGGGAAGCAGCACAATCGCGCTGTTGTATTTTTCCTGACTCCAGCCGCTCCTGAGCGCCTTCCGGTGTACCGCGTTGGCATATTTGATAAAACACTTTCTCGCCTCTCCCTCTAGCTGCGCTCTCGGCATATTCACAAATTTCTCGATGCGGGCTTCCACGTTCATCCTTTTTTCCTCCGAATCAAAAATAATTTTTCGTCCGGCTCCGCCGGACGTCAGGTCCTGAACTTTTACTTCATAAATGCGCGGAACGCGAGATAGGTGCTGTAAAGGTCCGCCTTGGAGATGAGCTCGTAAGGCGCGTGCATGGAGATGACGGGAACGCCGAGATCGACCGTATCGATATTCAGCTTGGAGATGAACATCGCGACCGTCCCGCCGCCGCCCGCGTCCACTTTGCCGAGTTCTGCGGTCTGCCAGACGACGCCCTCTTGCGCGAACATCCTGCGCACCTCGCCCACAAACTCCGCCGACGCGTCGTTGGAGCCGCTCTTACCGCGCGCGCCCGTGAACTTGTTCATGCAGGTGCCGCAGGAGAGCATCGCCGCGTTTCTCTTGTCGTAAACGTTGGCGAAGTTGGGATCGAAGCAGGCGGTCACGTCCGAAGAAAGGCACTTGGACGCCGCGCGCACCTTGCGCACGGACGCGCCGAACGCAAGCGAGATCTCTTCGATGAGATCTTCATAGACCTGACACTTCATGCCCGTCGTGCCCTCGCTGCCGATCTCCTCTTTGTCGACGAGCGCCGCGAGCACCGTGTGTTCGGTCTCGTTGTCAAGGACCGCGGTGAGCGCGGGATATGCACACACCCTGTCGTCGTGACCGTATGCGCCGATAAGCGCACGGTCGAACCCGACATCGCGCGCGGGGAAGGCGGGTACCGCCGAAAGTTCCGCGCTGATGAAATCCTCTTCCGTCATGCCGTATTTCTCGTTGAGAATGGAAAGAACGGTGAGTTTTACCTTATCTTTGACCTCTTCGTCCGCATAGGGAAGCCCGCCCACGAGCACGTTGAGCTGTTCGCCCTCGACGATCTTGTCGCCCGTCTGAGACATCTGATCTCTGCCGAGATGAGGAAGAAGGTCATTGATGTAGAATACGGGATCGGAAGGCTCGTCGCCCACGCGGATCTCCACCTTTCTGCCGTCCGCAAGGATGACTGCGCCGTGCAGAGACAGCGGGATCGCCGTCCACTGATATTTCTTGATGCCGCCGTAATAGTGTGTTTTCAGAAAGCACATATTGCCGTCTTCATACAGCGGGTTCTGCTTGATGTCCACGCGCGGCGCGTCGATGTGGGACGCGATCAGGCGGATGCCGTCCTCTTCGAGATCGCGCGTTCCCACGCGGAACACGACCACGCTCTTGCCGCGGTTGACAAAATATCTCTTATCGCCCTTTTTCAGGGGATCGCCCATCCGATAGGGCTTGAATCCCTTTTCCTGTGCGAGTCTGACTGCGGCGTCGCACGCCTCGCGCTCCGTCTTGCCCGCGTCGAGGAACGCTTTATATCCTTCCGCATACTCGAACATCTTTTCGCGCTCTTCCGCGCCCGCCGTTTCAAAATAATTTCTGCGCCGATAGGAAAGCGCTTCTTCTTTCTTTTGTCCTTCGCTTTGCTTGCTCATCTGTACACTCCTTGATGCAATTTATTTTATTATACCACTTTGACCGCCCGAATGCAACACCTCGGGAAATTTTGTTTTACGCGAATTTATATCGGCGCGATTTTCCCGATCCGTTCAAACGGGACCGCTTTCGCGGCCCCGTTCGGAGGAATTATGTATTTCTGACCAGGATCACGCTTTCATAGGGATCGAGGGCGATCTCCCCCTCCTCCATGGAAAGGCTGTCGTGATAGGTCACATACAACAAGGTATATCCGTTCAGATCGAACTCGAAGCTGACCTCGGCATCGTACATATTGTGCAGGATGACCGCTTCCTGATGCTCGGAGATCATCTTGTAGGAGATAATATCCTTCGCCGCCGTATACGCTTCGAATTTTCCCTTGAACAACGCTTCGTTTTCGCAGCGGATGTGGATGAGCGTGCGAATCGCGGATAAGACGGAATTCGGGTCGGTCATCTGTTCGTCGAACGGCTGCGTGTAGTCGCTCAGGTCTTCCTTTTTTCCGTAAATGTTCCAGTAATTGAGCTTGGTCGTCTGCAACGGATCCCCTTCCGCCCAAGGGAAGGAGAGTTTGAAGATCTCCCCGCTGTTCTTGTTGCCGAGCATTCCCAGCTCGTCGCCGTAGTACATAAAGGGAAGTCCTTCCAGGGTGAGAGAGAACATCTGCGCGAGCTTGATCTTTCTCGGATCGTTGTCGAACACGCCCGCCATGCGGTTGACGTCCGCGTCCGTCTGGAAGGGCGCGTTGATGTAGTCCCCGCCCGTCGCCGCGCGGTATTTCTCATAATCGGAGGCGAGCTTATTGCCAAGCTGATTCTTGCTCGACGGCGATTTCAGCTCGTCGCGGATGGCATAGATCAGCCCGAAATCGAAATCGGAACGGATGGAACGCATATACTCCGCGCGATAGTCGGGATCGCCCGTCAGCACCTCGCCGACGAGATAGGCGTCGGGATTGATCGAACGGCAATAGTCGTAAAAATCCGACCAGAATTCATAATTGTACTCATCGAAACTCTTTTCGTCCGTCGTCGCGACTTCCGCATACGAATAGATATGCGGCGCCGAGTCGAGACGGAAGCCCGCGCAGCCCTTGTCCAGCCAGAATTTGGCGATCTTCTTCACCTCGTCGCGGGTGGACTGATTGTCGTAGTTGAGGTCGGGCATATAGCCGCCGTACAGGCTCGCCGCGATCTGCGTGTCGGGCATATCGCTGTACACGTCGTAGGAGTTCCCCTCGCTGTCGTAGCGATACCAGCTGTCATAGTTGAGCACCGCCGCGTCGAGATCGTAATCCTCCTTGTTTTCCAGATCGTCGTAAAAACGGTAGTATTCGCGGTACGGGCTGTCGGGATTGTTCAGCGCGTCCAGAAACCACGGGTGCTTGTTGGAGGTGCAGTTGAGCACGAGATCGATGATGACGGAGATCCCGCGCTTGTCGCACTCCTCGATCAGCTCTTCGAAGTCCTCCATCGTGCCGTATTGCGGGTCGATGGAATAATAGTCCTCGATGTCGTATTTATGGAAGGTGGAAGCGGGCATGATAGGCAGAAGCCACATCCCCGTGATGCCGAGATCGTCGTCCGTGTTCGGATCGCCGTCGTTGAGATAATCCAGCTTCTGAATAAGCCCCTGAATGTCCCCGATCCCGTCGCCGTCGGAATCGGCAAAGGAGTAGATGAACATGGTGTACCACACGCCCTGATAGGGCTTGTCCATCTCATACGTCACCGAGCGGTCGACCGTGAGCGTCACGTCCTGCGGCGCAGGATCCCCGCACGCCGCGAGCGGCACGGCGCAGGCGAGCGCGAGCGCCGCGGAAAGCATCAGGCTTGCAATTCTCTTTTTCATCTCTTTTTTCTCCACATAATGATCGCCGTGACGCCGCCGACCACGACCACGCCGCCGAAGCCGATGAGCAGGATCGCCCAGGTCGGAAGCCCGTGCGTATCGGGCACGTCGCCGTCCGTTTTGTCCTCATCCTCATCGTCGTCGGGCGCGGGCATTTCTTTTTCGGAAACGGTGACTTTGAAGGTCGTCTCAAACCCTTCGTAAGAGACGGTGACCGTCTTTTCCCCCGTCGTGGCGGTATCGAATCCGCTCATCATGTCGGTGCGGATGGAGGTCTCTTCCGTCGTCCCGTCCGAATAGGTGATCACGATCTTGCCGCCCGCAAACTTCGCGCCCGTCTCGTATTCGGTCGCAATGCCCTCTTTGACCGCAATGGAAGCGATCACGGGGCGCGCGTCGGGCGTTCCCGTCACTTCCGTGAAATCGTCCGAGAGGTCTTCGCGGTATTCGTAATCCTCCGCGGGATCGAAATACACGCCTTCCGATTGCTCGCTGCCTACGACGATCTTCGTCGCGGTCGGCACGATCCACCAGGTGAAGGAATACAGATCGTCCCCCGCGAACTGAATGCCGTTGGGGATCGTCTGGCTCTGCGTGTCGGGACCGTATTCGTAGATGGGATAGCAGTCGAAATCGTTGAAATACTGTTCCAGCATATCCAGATACAGGAGCGGGAGATTGGACGCCGCCTCGCGGACGGTGACCCGATCGCCCGTCTCGGTAAGCGTCGCGTCCGTCCATTCGTCGGCATATTTCCCCGCGATGATCTTTGCCTTCGCATTGTAGTCCTCGATGCTTTTAAAATCGAAGATCATGGTGATATAGGTGGAATCCTTATTCGTTTTGCCCATGGAGACGTTGATGCGCACCTCGTCCAGCGCGCAGAATTCCTGCAACTTGTCTTCCAGCGCATCGCCCTGCGTGAGCATGAACGACGTATTGTTCCCCGCCGTATAATCGCGCCCTTCGAGCGGCTCCTGGTCGCCGAATACGCGGATCACGACCGTCTTTGCCCCCGAAAGGTCGTCATAAATGCGCATGGTGGAATACACCATGCCTTCCGAACAGCCCGCAAGCGCAAACAGACAGAGCGCGAGCGCGGCGATCAACACCGCAATTTTCTTTTTCATAGCACCCTCCTTTGATCATATCTGCCTTCATTGTCGGCGATTTCCCGCGGGCATACTATGAGAAATCTTGCGATAGTTTAGCATGAAATTGTCATGGAAAGAAAGCGCCCCGCTCATTATACGATTGATAATGAAAAAGACATCGCACTACGCAAAAAGGACAGAGCGGCGCCATGAAAATTCCATACCCTGTATAGAAAAATAAGCCCGCGCAATCAACGCGGACGACATTCGCTGTGCCGCTTATTTCTTTTTCGGCTGACAAGATTAGTAGGCGGCTTTTCGTATGCATTCTCTGCGAAGTTAGTATAAAAAAAGGAAACGCCGTTGCGTTTCCTTTCTGGTGATTGCGTTATTTCCCGATCAGACCAATTCGATGATCGCCTTTTCGGAAGCGTCGCCGCGGCGCTCGCCGAGAAGATAAATTCTCGTGTATCCGCCGCCCTGGCCGAGCTCTTCCGCGCGCTGAGCGTACTTGGGCGCGATCTCGTTGAACAGCTTCTCCATCAGGGGATGCTGCACTCTGCCGACGCGCTTTTTGAAGTCGCTCTTCTGCTCGTTGTATGCTCTGACTTCCTGAAGGTCGTACGTCTTCGCCATGATCGCACGACGAGCCGCAAGTTTCTTGGGACCGTCTTTGACGCTCGTGGTCTTGACCTCCTTGCCCTTCTTGTCCTTGACCGTCACTTCAAATTCGATGACGTCGTCGTACGTCTTGATCGCCTTCGTGATCAGCTTCTCGACGTAAGATCTGAGTTCCTTCGCGCGAGCCGCCGTCGTCTCGATCTTGCCGTACCAAAGGAGCTGGGAAGCCTGATTTCTCAAAATTGCCATTCTCTGTTCGGTTGTTCTACCCAATTTACCCGGCATAATTAATCCTCCTTTTTATCCAGCGAAAGACCGTACGATTCCAGTTTCTGAATGACTTCGTCCAAGGACTTTCTGCCGAGGTTTCTCACCTTCAGCATCTCTTCCTCGCTCTTTCTGATGAGGTCTTCCACGGTGTGAATGTTCGCTCTCTTCAAGCAGTTGTAGGAACGGACGGAAAGGTCCATATCCTCGATCTTCATGGAAAGGATCTGCTGCTGTTTGTCGTCGTCCGTCTTGACCAGGATGTCCATATCCTTGATCGTGTCGGACAGGTTGACGAACAGGTTGATGTGATCCTGCATGATCTTTGCGGCGAGCGAAACGATCTCTTTGCCCGAGAACGTCCCGTCCGTCCACACTTCGATGGTCAATCTGTCGTAATCGATATTCTGACCGACTCTGGCGGGTTCCACGTTGTAGTTGACGCGCTGAACGGGCGTATAGATAGAGTCGATGGGAATGTAATCGATGATCGGCTGTTTATTGTCTTTGGCAGGCTTATAACCTCTGCCTCTGCCGATCGTGATCTCCATATCGATCTTTCCGCCCGCGTCCACCGTGCAGATGTACTGGTCGGAATTGATGATCTCCACCTCGGCGTCCTGCTCGATGTCCGCCGCGGTGATCACCGCGGGGCCTTCTTTGTAGAGACGCAGCGTTTTGGTGTAATCCTTATCGGTAATCTTTGTCTTGATCGCAAGCAATTTGAGGTTGAGGATGATCTCGGTGACGTCCTCTTTGACTCCGGGGATAGCGGAAAACTCGTGCTTTACGCTTCCGTCCGCGAACTTGATTCCTTGCGCGGCAGCGCCGGGCAATGCCGACAGTAGAATTCTTCTCAGGCAGTTGCCAATCGTAAGACCGAAACCCTTTTCGAGCGGCTCAACGACGATTTTCGCATAGCTCTTTTCCTCGTTTTCCGTCACTTCGATCTTGGGCATATCCATTTCGATCATAATGCTACCTCCTTAAATATTCAGATTACTTGGAGTACAATTCGACAATCATGTGTTCTGCGATCTGGCTGTCGATATCCTCTCTCGTCGGAAGCGCAAGGATCTTGCCTTCCAGCTTTTCGGGATCGAATTCAAGCCACTTGGGCATATTCGCGACTTTCATCGTCTTGATCTGCTCGAAGAACTTGTTGTTTCTTCTGTTCTCCTTGACGGCGATCACGTCGCCCGCCTTCACGATGTAGGAGGGAACGTTGACCGTTCTTCCGTTGACCATGAAGTGAGAATGGTTAACGAGCTGTCTCGCCTGCGTTCTGGAAACGCCGATCCCCATTCTGAAGACGACGTTGTCGAGTCTTCTTTCGAGGAGGGAGAGCATATTCTCACCCGTGATCCCCTTCATTCTGTCCGCCATCTCATAGTAGTGACGGAACTGACCTTCCTGAACGCCGTAGATGCGCTTGGTCTTCTGCTTCTCGCGGAGCTGCAGTCCGTATTCGGAAACCTTCTTTCTCGCCGCGCCGTGCTGGCCGGGAGCGGTAGGACGCTTATTGAAGGGGCATTTTTCCATGTAGCACTTTTCCCCTTTCAGGAACAGCTTAGCGCCTTCTCTTCTGCAAAGTTTGCATTTTGCATCTCTGTATACTGCCATTTTCTTTGTCTCCTCTTATACTCTTCTGCGTTTGGGCGGTCTGCAACCGTTGTGAGGGATGGGAGAAACGTCGGAGATGAGCGTGATTTCCAGCTCGCAGTTGGAAAGCGCGCGGATCGCCGATTCTCTTCCTGCGCCGGGGCCCTTCACGTACACTTCGACGGAACGGAGCCCGTGCTCTTTTGCAGCTTTTGCCGCCGTTTCCGCCGCCATCTGCGCTGCGAACGGGGTGCCCTTTCTCGAACCCTTGAACCCGAGCGCGCCTGCGCTGGACCAGGAAATCGCGTTGCCGCTCATATCCGTGATGGTAACCAAAGTATTGTTGAAGGAGGACTGAATGTGGACTTGTCCTTTGTCGACTTTTTTCAGTTCTCTGCGCTTACGCGAAACAACCGTCTTTTTCGTCTTATCTGCTGCCATGATTCAACTCTCCTTACTTCTTCTTGTTCGCAACCGTGCGCGCGGGACCTTTGCGCGTTCTTGCGTTTCTCTTGGTGCTCTGACCGCGAACGGGAAGCCCCTTTCTGTGGCGCACGCCGCGATAGCATCCGATTTCCATCAGACGCTTGATGTTCAGGCTGACGGCGGAACGAAGTTCGCCTTCCACCGTGACGTTGTGATCGATATATTCTCTGAGTTTGGATACGTCGTTCTCGTCCAGATCCTTGACTCTCGTGTCGGGATTGATGCCCGTCGCAGCGAGGATCTTCTTGGACGTGGAAAGACCGATCCCGTAGATGTAAGTGAGTCCGATTTCTACTCTCTTCTCTCTGGGTAAATCTACACCGGCAATACGTGCCATTGCTCAAAACCTCCGTTTGTTTTTCAGGTAAATATTTTTTCTTAATTCTATGTGATACGCCGCTCCGCCCGGACAGTGGAAAATATCCTCGCGAAGAACGTTTGTTTTCCGTTTCAAGCGCAAAGCAAGCCGATTTTCCGCACCTGTTCGTGCGGAAAATTCAGCCTTTTTGCACTATAAACCGGCTTTCTTTCGAAAACCGCATTGTTTATTATAACACATCTTTTCGGACGTGTCAACTATATTTTAGCCCTGTCTCTGCTTGTGGCTCTTGTTTTTGGAACAAATTACCATCACTTTTCCGTTTCTTTTGATGACTTTGCACTTATCGCACATAGGCTTTACAGAAGGTCTGACTTTCATTTTGTTTATCTCCTTGCAAATTTACTTGTTGCGCGTACCGCAACGGCAGGCGTCAGGATTTGCTGCGCCAGGTGATCCTGCCCTTGGTCAAATCGTACGGGCTCATTTCCAGCTTGACCGTATCCCCTTCGATGATGCGGATATAGTTCATTCTCAGCTTTCCGGAAATATACGCCGTGATCACGTGACCGTTGGATAAACGCACCTTGAAGGTCGCGTTGGGAAGCGCCTCGATCACTTTGCCTTCCGCTTCAATAACGTCGTCTTTGGACACGAATGATTTCCTCCGAATTTTTCTGTTTTTTCTCTTCTCACAGCGTCAGGATCTCGACGCCGTCGGGACGAATGACGACCGTGTTTTCGTAGTGCGCTGCGCACTTGCCGTCCAGCGTGACCGCCGTCCAGTCGTCGTCCAGCACTCTCACGCGATAGCCTCCCATCGCGATCATCGGCTCGATGCACAGCACCGTGTTCGAACGGAGCCGCACGCCCGTTCCCTTCCGACCGAAATTGGGGACGGAGGGATCTTCGTGCATTTCCCTGCCGATGCCGTGACCGGTATACGAGCGGATGACGGAAAATCCGTTTCCCTCCGCATGCTGTTGTACTTTATAACCGATGTCGTAAAGGGGCGTGCCCGCTTTCAGACCTTCGATCGCCTTGAAAAAACATTCCTCCGTGACGCGCACGAGTTTTTTCTTGTCCTCGGAGACCTCTCCGATGCAGAACGTCCTCGCGCCGTCGCCGTGGAAACCGTTCTTATAAGCGCACAGATCCACGCTTACGATGTCGCCGTCGCGGAGCACCCTGTCCCCCGGGATCCCGTGCACGACCTCCTCGTTGACGGAGACGCACGCGGATGCGGGATAGCCGTAATAGCCGAGGCAGGAGGGTTCCGCGCCGCTCGCCTTGACGAAATCGTAGACCATCGTATCCACCTCTTTGGTGGTCATGCCGGCCCGGATGCGCTCCCCCACGAATTTGAGGCAATCGCGTACGATCGCGTTGGGTTCGCGCATCAGGTCGATTTCATCCTCGCTTTTGACGGTTATCATATCAGTGGATCAGCTTGTCGAGCACCGCTTTGACCTGCTCGAAGAGCACTTCCGCGGGAGCTTCCGTCCCCGTGAAGTTGAGGATGATGCCCTTCTTCGTGTAGTAATCGATGAGGGGCGCGGTCTGCGCGTTGTATACGTCCAGACGGCTCTTCACCGTTTCGGGATTGTCGTCCTTTCTCTGATACAACTCGCCGCCGCAGCGCGCGCACGTCGTCGCGCCGTTGAGGGTGCTGACGTGATAGCTCTCGCCGCAGTTCTTGCACACTCTTCTGCCGCACAGTCTGTCCATGAGCAGCGCGAAGTCGATGTTGATGTTCACGACCGCGTCGATCTTTGCGAACTTGTCGAGCTCTTCCGCCTGGAACAAGTTGCGGGGGAATCCGTCGAGAAGGCAGCCGTTCTTGCAGTCGTCCCAGGTCAGTCTGTCCTTGACGATCGCGCAGGTCACCTCGTCGGGGACCAGCTCGCCTTTATCGATGTAGGACTTCGCGAGAAGTCCGATCTCCGTTCCGTTCTTGATGTTCGCGCGGAAGATGTCTCCCGTGGAGATATGAAGAAGTCCGTAACGCTCGGAGATCTTGGTTGCCTGCGTGCCTTTGCCTGCGCCGGGGGCGCCGAGTAAAATAAGATTCATCGATGATACCCCTTTTCGTTATTATTTGAGGAAGCCCTTATAGTTCTTCATCATGATCTGCGATTGCAGCTGCTTGTCGAGCTCCAACGCCACCGACACGACGATGAGAATACCCGTCGTGGAGAATACGTTGACGAGGTCGTAAGAAGCCCAGCTGAACACAAAGGAAGGAATGAACGCGATCAGCGTGAGGTAGATCGCGCCGAGCCATGTGATTCTCTTGGAAATCTTCTTCAGATATAGCGCGGTCGGCTTTCCGGGACGGATGCCCTGGATAAATCCGCCGTTCTGCTGGATGCTCTTGGATACGTCTTCCGGGTTGAACTGGATGGACGCATAGAAGAACGAGAAGATGAAGATGAACAGGCAGAGAACGATGACATACCACCATGTACCGGAGGAGAACACCGTATTCCACCATTCCGCCGCGTCAGCCCATGAGGGCACGAGGCTCATGATCATCGACGGGAAAGAGATCAGCGCAAACGCGAAGATCAGAGGCATGACGCCGCTTCCCGAAATCTTCATGGGAATGACGGAGGACTGTCCGCCGTACATCTTGGTCCCTCTCACCTGCTTTGCATACTGCACGGGGATCCTGCGCTCCGCAAGGTCGACGAAGACGATGAGGAAGAACACGACGATGACCAGGATGACGAAGAACGCGATCTCGAGGAGAACGGTGGGATCGGAGAACGCCTCGGCGAATTTCGCCAGGATGGAATCCCCCGCCGTGGAAAGGATGCCGATGAAGATGATCATGGACATACCGTTTCCGATGCCGTGCTCGGTGATGCGCTCGCCCAGCCACATGACGAGCATCGCGCCCGCCGTGTAGACGATGGTCATGTAGATGCCCGCGACGACAGCGGAACCGAAGAACAGATCGTACTTGACCGCGCCGCTCGTATTTGCAAAGTTGACGATGATACCGATGGACTGGATCAGAGCAAGGATGATGGTGAGGATCCTCGTGATCATCGCGATCTTCTTCTTGCCCTCTTCGCCCTGTTTGGACCAGGCTTCGAACACCGGGATACCGATGGTGAGAAGCTGCATGATAATGGACGCGTTGATGTAAGGACCGATACCGAGCGCAAAGAGCGTGCCGCTCGCGAGCGAACCGCCCGTGATGTCGCTCATCAGCGCAAGGAAGCTGTTGCCCTCGATCGCGTCGCCGAACAGATCTCTCGTCAGTCCCGGGACAGGGATGTAGCATCCCGCGCGGAAAATAAGGAGGATGAGCAACGTGAAGAGGATCTTCTTCCGGATGTCCTTATTCTTGAACGCATTTTTCAACGTTTCAAACATATTAGTCTCCTGCTTGGTATGACCGAGGAAGACCGACTGCATCTCGCCTTACGGCGGAAATGAAAAAATTTCGGCAGCGGTATCCGGAAATCCGGGTACCGCCCCTCCTTTTTTCTCAGCCGATCACTTCGGCGGTACCGCCTGCCTGCTCGATCGCAGCCTTTGCGGTAGCGGAATATTTTGCAGCCTTCACGGTGATCGCAACGCCGATCTCGCCGTTGCCGAGCACTTTCAGTCCGCAGTTGTTCTTCACTTCTTTCGCAAGGCCGTTGGATACGACGAACGCATAATCGACGACCGTTCCTGCGGGAACATCCGCCAGATCGCCCACGTTCACGACGACGTATTCCTTTCTGAAGTGATTGTTGAACCCTCTCTTGGGGATCCTTCTTGCCAGAGGCATCTGACCGCCTTCGAAGCCCGGTCTAACGCCGCCGCCCGAACGCGCCCACTGACCTTTATGTCCCTTACCGCTCGTCTTGCCCAGCCCCGATCCGATGCCGCGGCCAAGTCTCTTCGCGGAAGTTCTTGCTCCCTCTGCGGGAGAAATCGTATCAATTCTCATAACGATCTCCTTATACGTTTTCCACTTTGACGAGGTGGGAAACCTTCTTGATCTGTCCCTGAAGCGCGGGAGTATCCTCGAACGTCTTGGAGGAACGGATCTTTTTCAAACCGAGCGCCGCGACGGTAGCCTTGACGGACTCCACTTCGCCGATCGTGCTCTTTACGAGTGTTACCTTAACCATAGCCTCCTCCTTAACCGATCACTTCTTCGACAGTCTTGCCGCGAAGCGCCGCGATCTGCTCTGCGGTCTTGAGCTCTGCAAGCCCTGCGATGGTAGCCTTCACGCAATTGCCTGCGTTCTGGGTGCCGTGGGACTTGGTTCTGATGTTCTTGATTCCCGCAGCCTCCATGACCGCACGGACGGGACCGCCCGCGATAACGCCGGTACCGTAAGCGGCGGGCATCATCAGCACCGCGCCCTTGCCGAACTTGCCGAGCACTTCGTGAGGGATGCTGGTCTCGACGATGGGAACATTGATCATGTTCTTCTTCGCCTGCTGCGTCGCCTTTTCGATCGCTTCGGGAACTTCCTTAGCCTTTCCCGTGCCGTAACCTACTTTTCCGTTTCCGTCGCCGACGACAACCAAAGCTGCGAAGCGCATATTTCTGCCGCCCTTAACCGTTTTGGAAACGCGGTTGATCTCGATCAGCTTTTTAACAAGTCCGTCATTTTCTTCCTGCTTTCTTGCAGGTCTGTTTTCTCTTGCCATTGTCATCTTCTCCTATCAGAATTTCAGCCCGGCTTCACGAGCGCCGTCCGCGACCGCCTTCACGCGTCCCGTATAGAGATAACCGCCCCTGTCGAACACGACGGTCTCGATCCCTTTTTCCTTCGCGCGCTCGGCGACTGCGCCGCCGACAACCTTCGCCGCTTCCGTCTTGGTCATATCCGCGATCTTTTCCTTGATCGCCTTCTCCATGGTGGATGCGGACGCGAGCGTTACGCCCTTGGTGTCGTCGATGATCTGAACATAAATGTGATTCAAACTTCTGTAAACGTTCAGACGAGGCGTCTCGGCCGTGCCGGAAATGTGCTTTCTGACGCGGGCATGACGGCGCTGTCTGACGGAATTTTTATCAATTTTGGAAATCATGTCTTACGCTCCTTTACTTCTTGCCCTTACCGGACGTCTTGCCTTCCTTATGCTCTACGTTCTCGCCCTTGTAGCGAATGCCGTATCCGTGATAAGGTTCGGGAAGTCTGATCGCTCTCAGATCCGCCGCGACCTGACCGACGAGGACCTTATCGATGCCGCTGACGGTGATCTCCGTCTGCGTGGGGCATTCGAGCTTGATCCCTGCGGGTTCGGCGAACTCGACGGGATGAGAGAACCCGACGTTCAGAACAAGTTTGTTGCCCTGCTTCGCGACCTTCCAGCCGACGCCGCGAACCTCGAGCCCCTTGGTGTATCCTTCGGATACGCCCTTGACCATGCTCGCGATCAGCGCTCTGTAAAGACCGTGACGCGCGTTCGTCTCCTGTTCCGCGTTGAGCGCTTCGACCACGACGTGGTTGCCCTCGACTTTGACGTCGATCGCGCCCGTGATCTGCTGGGACAGGGAGCCTTTCGCGCCCTTGACCGTAAGAACGGAATCCTTGTATTCTACCGTTACGCCTGCGGGAATTACGACAGGCATTTTACCGATTCTCGACATAGTTGCCTCCTTACCAGATATAGCAGAGCACTTCGCCGCCGACATTCGCCGCCTTCGCCTGCTTATCCGTCATAATTCCTTTGTTGGTGGAGACGATCGCGATCCCGAAGCCGCCGAGCACTTTGGGCATTTCCGCCGCGCCGCGGTACGTTCTCAGACCGGGTTTGGATACTCTCTTCAACCCGCTGATGACCGACTGATTGTTCTCCGTGTATTTGAGGGTGAGAACGAGCTTGCCGTTGTAGCCGTCGTCCACCGTCTTAACGTCCTTCACATAACCTTCGCTGAGCATGATGTCTGCGATCGCCTTCTTCATGTTGGAAGAAGGGATCTCGACCGTCTCCTTTCTGGTAACGAGAGCGTTTCTGATTCTTGTGAGCATATCTGCGATAGGATCTGTCATTTCTTCTACCTCCTTACCAGCTCGACTTCTTCACGCCGGGGATCTGCCCCTTGTACGCAAGGTTTCTGAAGCAGATACGGCAGATGCCGTACTTTCTCAACACTGCGTGAGGTCTTCCGCAAATGGAGCAACGGGTGTATGCTCTCGTGGAAAACTTGGGCGTCTTTTGCTGTTTGTTAATCATAGACTTTTTTGCCATGTCATCTTCTCCTTACTTCTTGAAGGGCATACCCATCGCCCTCAGCAGCTCTCTCGCTTCTTCGTCCGTCTGCGCCGTCGTGACGAAGCAAACGTCCATACCTCTGATCTTTTCCACCTGGTCGTAGGTGATCTCGGGGAAGATCAGCTGTTCCTTCAAGCCGAGCGAATAATTGCCTCTCCCGTCGAACGACTTGTCGGACACGCCGCGGAAGTCGCGCACTCTGGGAAGTGCAATCGAGATGAATTTGTCATAAAAGTCATACATCTTCTTGTCGCGGAGGGTCACTTTGATCCCGATGGGCATCCCCTCTCTGACTTTGAAGTTTGCGACGGACTTGGTCGCTTTGCACAGGACGGGCTTCTGTCCCGTGATCTGCTTGATCTCGTTTTCCGTGATCTGGATGGATTTCTGGTTATCCTTGATGTCGCCGAGACCGGTGTTGATGACGATCTTCACCAGCTTGGGGCACTGCATCACGGTCTTGTAACCGAACTTCTTCATGAGGTAGGGAACGACTTCCGTTTCGTACTGCTCCCTCACTCTGCTCGTATACTTCTTTTCTGCCATGATAAAAGCTCTCCTTTTCCGTTGGCCTTATTCTTCGCCCGTAACAGCGGACGTGCTCTCAACGGATGCTTCTGCGGCCGGCTCTGCCGCTTTCGCGCTGCGCTTTCTCGTTCTCTTCTTGGGAGCTTCTGCCTTTGCTTCCTCGGCAGCCGCTGCCTTGGACTTCTTGACATACGCCTTATCGAGGACCGCGCCGCACTTCTTGCAGACTCTGACTTTTTTGCCGTCGATCACGGCATGACCGACTCTGGTCGCTTTGCCGCATTTATCGCACACGACTTCGACGTTGGAAACGTCGACGGGCCCTTCGACCGTAACGATCTTGCTCGTCTCGTTTGCCTTTCTCGCCTTCTCGTGCTTGTGCTGGATGTTCACGCCCTCGACCGTGACCGTCCCGTTCTTGGGAGAGGTCGCGAGGACCTTGCCCTGCTTGCCCTTGTATTTACCCGTAATGACGAGCACGGTATCGTTTACTTTGACTTTCATTTCGGCTCCTCCTTACAGTACTTCCGGAGCGAGGGAGATGATTCTCATGTAATCCTTCTCTCTCAGCTCTCTCGCGATGGGCCCGAAAATACGGGTTCCCTTGGGTTGTTTCTGGTTATCGATGATGACTGCAGCGTTGTCGTCGAAACGGATGTAGGTGCCGTCCGCTCTGCGGATACCTTTGGCACTTCTCACGATGACTGCCTTCACGACGTCTCCCTTCTTGACGGCGCCGCCGGGGGTAGCCGTCTTGACGGAAGCGATGATCACGTCGCCGATGTTTCCCGTCCTGCGGAAGGATCCGCCCAGGACTCTGATACACATAAGCTCTTTCGCACCCGAATTATCTGCCGCTTTCAGCCTTGTCTGAGGTTGTATCATAAGTCTTATTCTCCTTATAAATTACTTGGCCTTCTCGATGATCTCGGCGACTCTCCAATTCTTGTCTTTACTGAGCTTTCTCGTCTCAATAATTCTTACCGTATCACCTACGCCGCACGAATTTTCTTCGTCGTGAGCCTTGAAACGCTTGGTTTTCGTGATCGTCTTCTTATAGACGGGGTGGATGCTCTTGTCCGTGACCGCCACGACGACCGTTTTGTCCATCTTGTCGGAAACGACGATGCCCACTCTTTCCTTTCTGAGATTTCTTTCCATGTCTGCTCCTCCTTACGCCTTCAGCTCGCGCGCACGGATCTCCGTGTTGACTCTTGCGATATCCTTCTTGCAGGTGTTAATGGACATAGGGTTTTCCAGCTGTCCGGACGCGTGACGGAAACGCAGGTTGAAAAGCTCGCTTTTCAGCTCGGCAAGTTTGGTGCTGAGTTCAGCATCGGTCATATTGTGAAGATCTTTCGCTTTCATTAGCCTTCACCGCCTTCTGTGATATTTTCTTTCTTGACGAATTTGCACTTGATGGGAAGCTTATGAGCCGCAAGACGCATCGCTTCGCGCGCCACGTCCTCGCTCACTCCCGCCATCTCAAAGAGCACTCTGCCGGGTTTTACGACCGCGACCCAGTACTCGACCGAACCTTTACCGGAACCCATTCTCGTTTCAGCGGGCTTCTTCGTGATCGGCTTGTGGGGGAAGATGTCGATCCAGACCTGACCGCCGCGCTTGATGAAACGCGTCATCGCGATACGGGCTGCCTCGATCTGATTGGATTTGATCCATGCGCACTCTTCCGCGACCAGGCCATATTCGCCGTAAGCGATCGTATTGCCCTTCTGCGCGGAACCGGTCATTCTGCCGCGGTGCTGTCTTCTTCTTTTAACTCTCTTCGGGATTAACATTTACTGCTCTCCTCCTTCCGCCTTTTTCGCGGATTTCAGGACTTCGCCTTTATAGATCCAGCACTTGACGCCGAGCATACCGAACGTCGTGTGCGCTTCCGCAAATCCGTAGTCGATGTCTGCGCGAAGCGTCTGAAGAGGGATGGATCCTTCGTGATAATGTTCGCTTCTGGAAATTTCCGCGCCGTCCAGACGTCCGCCGACCATCATCTTGACGCCCTTGACGCCCGAACGCATTGCCTTGCCGATCGCCTGCTTCATCGCGCGGCGGAAAGACATTCTCTTTTCCAGCTGCGCCGCAACGCTTTCCGCAACGAGCTGCGCGTCCGCGTCGGGTTTTCTCACTTCCGTGACGTTGATGATGACCTGCTTGCCGTTCGTCAGCTTCGCGAGGTCTTTCTTGATGACTTCGATCTCGGCGCCCGCTTTTCCGATCAGCACGCCGGGTCTGCCCGTGTAGATCGTGACGACGATCTTGCCCGCAGCTCTCTCGATGAGGATCTTGGAGACCGCAGCCGCATAGTACTTCTTTTTGAGGAAGGTGCGGATGGTGTGATCTTCTTTGAGGAATGCGGAAAACTCTTTCTTATCGGCATACCACTGGGTATCCCAGCCTTTGATAACGCCTACTCTCAAACCGTGAGGATTCACTTTCTGTCCCATTATAATTCTCCTTCCGCTTTCTTCACATCGAGGATGACCGTGATGTGGCTCGTTCTCTTGAGGATCGCGTGCCCTCTTCCCTTGGAAACGGGCTGCATTCTCTTGAGCATCGTACCGCCGTTGGCATAGCACTCCGCGACGATGAGGTCCGCTCTGTCCATACCCATATTGTGTTCCGCGTTTGCGACCGCGCTCATGAGCACTTTTTTCGTGGGAGCCGCGCCGCCGTTGGTGCAGTTCTCGAGGATCGCCTTCGCTTCGGTCACGCTCTTGCCTCTGATGAGCGCAAGCACCGTTCTGACTTTATACGGGGAAATTCTGATGTACTTCGCGACCGCGTAAGGACGTTTTTCTCTCTTTTCCTCCACTCTCGCGGTCTTCTTTTTCATATTACCGGCCATGATTATCCTCCTTATTTCCCGGGCGTCGTCGTCTTCGCCGTGTGCCCTTTGAACGTTCTGGTGGGCGCGAACTCGCCGAGTTTGCAGCCGACCATGTCTTCGGTGATATACACGGGAACGTGCTTTCTGCCGTCATAAACGGCAATCGTGTGCCCTACCATCTGAGGGAAGATCGTCGAAGCTCTCGACCAGGTCTTTAACACTTTCTTCTCGTTGACCTTGTTCATCTCTTCGATTCTGGCAATCAGCTTCGCTTCAACGTAAGGTCCTTTCTTGATACTTCTGGACATTTATATTCCCTCCGTCAATTAATTCTCTTCAAGATGAATCTGCTCGTAGGATTCTTCTTCTTTCTCGTCTTATAACCGAGCGCAGGCTTGCCCCAAGGAGTTTCGGGACCCGCATGACCGACGGGCGATTTGCCTTCGCCGCCGCCGTGAGGGTGATCGTTCGGGTTCATGACCGAGCCGCGGACGGTGGGTTTGATGCCGAGGTGTCTCGTCTTGCCCGCCTTACCGATGCGGATAATCTCGTGTTCGAGGTTGCCGACCTGTCCGATCGTCGCCTTGCATTCGAGCGGGATGAGTCTCATTTCGCCGGAAGGCATCTTGACGGTCGCGTACGCGCCCTCTTTCGCCATGATCTGAGCCGCGATGCCCGCGCTTCTTGCGACCTGGCCGCCTCTGCCCGGTTTCATCTCGATGTTGTGGACCATCGTACCGACGGGGATGTCCGCGAGGCGGAGCGCGTTGCCGACCTTGATGTCGGAACCTGCGCCGCTCGTCACCTGATCGCCGACGTTGAGTCCGACGGGAGCGAGGATATATCTCTTTTCGCCGTCCGCATAGACGAGGAGCGCGATGTTCGCGCTGCGGTTGGGATCGTACTGAATGCTCTTGACCGTCGCCGCGATGCCGTCTTTGTTTCTCTTGAAGTCGATGATGCGGTATTTTCTCTTGTTGCCGCCGCCGATGTGTCTGACCGTGATCTTGCCGGCGTTGTTGCGGCCGCCCGACTTGCGCTGATCCTCCAAAAGAGCGCGCTCGGGTTTATCGCCCGACAGCTCTTCGTAGGCATGAACCGTCATGAAACGGCGCGCGGGGGAAGTGGGTTTATATCTCTTAACAGCCATTTTCTTATCCTCCGATGATTACGACAGCGCCTTGAAGTGCTCGATGGGTTTGCTGTCCTCTTTGAGAAGGACGATCGCCTTCTTGTAAGCGGGCGTATAGCCTTCGCTTCTGCCCATTCTCTTGAATTTACCTTTGCAGTTGACCGTGTGAACGCTTTCGACCTTTACGCCGAACATCTGCTCCGCCGCGATCTTGATCTGCGTCTTGTTCGCGTCTTTCGCGACGACGAACGTGTATCTCTTTGCTTCGATCCCGTCGTATCCCTTCTCGGTGAGGACGGGCTTTAAGATGATGTCTTCGGGTCTCATTACGCGTAAACCTCCTCGAGTTTTTTCACGGAACCCTTCGTGAGAACGACGACCGCGTTCGCGACGATCTCATAGGTGTTGATTTCGTTGACGGAGATCGTGGAGAGCTTTTCCAGGTTGCGCGCCGCGACGATGACGTCTTCGTTCTGTTCGTCCATGACGACCACCGTCTTCTTGTCGAGTTTGAGCGCTTTCTGGAACGCCGCCATCTCCTTGGTCTTGGGTGCGGATACGCTCAGCTCGTCCACGACGATCAACTCGCCGTCCGCAACTTTCTTGGAAAGCGCGGAGATGAGAGCCCCTCTCTTTGCCGTAACGTTCATCTTCTTGGAGAAATCGCGGGACTTGGGTGCGAACACGACGCCGCCCTTCGTCCACTGAGGCGCACGGATGGAGCCCTGACGCGCACGGCCCGTCCCCTTCTGTCTCCAGGGCTTTGCGCCGCCCCCGCGGACTTCCGTTCTCGTCAGCGTGGATTTCGTGCCCTGACGTCCGTTCGCAAGATAGGTGACGACCGCCTGATGGATCAGGGGTTCGTTGTATTCCGCTCCGAACACCGCGTCGGAAAGGTCCATCGTTCCGACTTCTTCGCCTTTCATATTATATACTTTGATGTTGGCCATGTCCGTTCTCCTTATTTGCTCTTCACGCTGTCGCAGATCGTGACGACGCTCCCCTTTACGCCGGGGATCGCGCCCTTGATGAGGATTGCGTTGCGCGCGACGTCCACTCTCACCACTTCGAGGTTCTGAATGGTCACGTTCTCGACGCCGTACTGACCGGCGAGGTGCTTCTGCTTGAACACTCTCGAAGGAGAGCTGTTCGCGCCCATGGAACCGGGCTCTCTGTGCACAGGGCCTACGCCGTGGGATTCTTTGAGACGGTGCTGATTCCATCTCTTGATGACGCCCGTGTAGCCGTGACCCTTCGTGACGCCCGCCACGTCGACGCGGTCGCCCGCCGCGAAGATGTCCGCCTTCACTTCGTCGCCCACTTTATATGCCTCGACTGCGTCGATGCGCACTTCTTTGAGCACTTTGTGGGGCTTCACTTTCGCCTTCGTGAACTGTCCGAGTTCGGGTTTGTTCAGCTTCTTCTCGCTCGTCTCGATGAAGCCGAGCTTCAATGCGCTGTACCCGTCCGTTTCGACCGTCTTTACCTGCACGACGGGGCAAGGTCCCGCTTCCACTACCGTTACGGGGATCACCTTTCCGTCTTCCGCAAAGATCTGCGTCATGCCTACTTTGCGACCGATGATTGCTTTATTCATTGATAAAGTTCACTCCTTAAAAATATTTTCTCAATACCTTCTTCGAAAGTATTATCGAATTACAGTTTTACTTTGATGTCTACGCCTGCGGGAAGGTGGATGGAATCCAGCAGCTTCGCGTTGGGCGAATAGATGTCGATGATTCTCTTGTACGTTCTCAGTTCGAACTGTTCGCGGGAATCCTTATACTTGTGCGGGCAACGAAGGATCGTGACGATCTCGCGTTCGGTGGGAAGCGGAATGGGACCGGAGATCTTCGCTCCGCCCTTCTGCATCGTCTCGACGATACGGCTCGCAGCCTGATCGACGAGTTCGTGATCGTATGCCGCCAACTTGATTCTGATTTTCTGACCTGCCATGTTCTTACTCCTTTTTTATACTAACTGTGTTTTACTTGTGTCAACATTTCCGTGCGTATCGAGCCTTTCTCATCAAAAAAACACTCGTTTTTTGCGGTGTTTTTATGCAAAAGCCTCGGTTAGTCGCAGAAGTCTCGCCTCTACATTTGTCAACGGAAATTATCTGCCGAGGGGCTTTCCTGCCTCGATTTTTCAGTAACTTCCCGTCTCAACCCTATACGCCATAATGACACAGCCTAAAAATAATAACAGAAAGTCAAGAGTTTGTCAAGGATTTGGAGCAACTTTTTTTGCAGATTTACGCATAATTTTTTTCTGCGCCGCATACGGCGATCATTCCCCATTTTCTCCCGTTTTAATCGGTCGCGGAACATTTTTCTTTCTCCTCGCCTTTGCTCTTATATATAATGAAGTAAGGAAAAAATTCGGACGATGCTTGCCATGCGCGGTTTTGAGTTGACTTTCGCGCGGCGCGGTATTACAATATACGGCATGAAACCGCTCAAAGAAAAACTCATCCGCTTCCCCGTGTATCAGTGGCTGGAGATCGGCTTCTGCCTGTGCTTCGTGGGAGGGTTCCTCGACGCATATACCTACGTCTCCCGCGGCGGCGTGTTCGCCAATGCGCAGACGGGGAATCTCGTCCTGCTCGCGCTCGGATTTGCGCGCGGCGACGGGCTCTCCGCGCTCCGCTATCTCGTGCCCATCCTGCTGTTCATCGTCGGCGTGTATGCGAGCGAACTCTTTCTTCACATCGGAAAAAAACATGACAGCGATTTTCAGGGACACGGCATCATCCTCATCGCCGAGATCGCCGTGCTCTTTGTCGTGGGATTTCTTCCGCATTCCGTTCCCGATATGCTCGTGAACGCTTTCGTATCCTTTGTCGCCGCCATTCAGTTCGATAATTTCCGCAAGATGGAAGGGCTCCCCTTTGCGACCGCGTTCTGCACGGGCAATCTGCGCTCCTCCACCGAGCAGGCGTTCCGCGCCTTCTCCAAAAAGGAAAAGGGCGCGCTGTTTTCTTCCCTGAAATACCTCTTCGTGATCGGCGGATTTCTCGCGGGCGTGTTCGGAGGTTATTTCGCCACCGTCGCCTTTGACGGTTACGCGTCCTTTTTCCCCTGCGCCGTCCTCCTGCTCGTCTTTGCGGCGGTCATGCTCGGAGAACGGCTGCGCCGCAAGCTGACGGCGGAAGCCGAACGTTCCGATACGCAGGAAGAACCACCCCTCCCGTCGGGAAACGAAAAAGCCTGATTTCCCCGAAGCGATCCCCCCCCCGCGACTCCGACAGCATGAAACCTTCGTTCTCCATGGCAGACGGAAAGGTCCGATTTTTCCAGAAGCGCTTATCCCGAAAAGACACAAAACGCCCTGCGGCATTGCCGCAGGGCGTTTTGATCGTTTTAAGTTATTTGCTCATGCCTTCCTGCACCGCGACCGCGACCGCGACCGTTGCGCCGACCATGGGGTTGTTGCCCATGCCGATGAGCCCCATCATCTCGACGTGCGCGGGAACGGAGGAAGAACCTGCGAACTGCGCGTCCGAGTGCATACGTCCCATCGTATCCGTCATGCCATAGGAAGCGGGACCTGCCGCCATGTTGTCGGGGTGAAGCGTTCTGCCCGTACCGCCGCCGGAAGCGACCGAGAAATACTTGACGCCGTTCTCGACGCACCACTTTTTATAGGTGCCCGCAACGGGGTGCTGGAATCTCGTGGGGTTGGTGGAGTTGCCCGTGATGGAAACGCCGACCTTTTCGAGCTTCATGATCGCGACGCCTTCGGGAACGTTGTCCGCGCCGTAGCACTTGACCTTCGCGCGGGGGCCGTCCGAATAAGCGATCTCTTCGGTGACGGTGACCGTTTCGGTATAGGGATCGAACACCGTTTCGCAGTAGGTGAACCCGTTGATGCGGGAAATGATCATCGCCGCATCCTTTCCGAGACCGTTGAGGATGACGCGGAGGGGCTTCTTTCTGACCTTGTTCGCGTTCATCGCGATGGAGATCGCGCCTTCCGCCGCCGCGAAGGATTCGTGACCCGCGAGGAAGCAGAAGCAGTCGGTGGATTCGGAAAGCAGCATCTCGCCGAGATTGCCGTGACCGAGACCGACCTTTCTGTTTTCCGCGACCGAACCGGGAATGCAGAACGCCTGCAGACCGATCCCGATCGCCGCCGCCGCGTCAGCCGCCTTCTTGCAGCCCTTCTTGATCGCGATCGCCGCGCCTACCGTATATGCCCAGACCGCGTTCTCGAAGCAGATGGGCTGCGTGCCGCGCACGATCTTATCGCAATCGACGCCCTTTGCGAGCGTAATATCTTTACACTCTTCGATGGAGGAGATCCCGTACTCTTTGAGAACGGCGTTGATCTTATCTACTCTTCTTTCATAACCTTCAAACAAAGACATACCGCTACCTCCTTATTCCTTGCGAGGGTCGATGTATTTCACCGCGCCCTGTTCTTCCGTGAATCTGCCGTAGTGCCCCATCGCCTTCTTCCACGCATCGTTGGGTTCCATGCCCTTCTTGATGAAGTCGGTCATCTTGCCGAGGGAGACGAATTCATATCCGATGACCTGGCTGTCCTTGTCCAGCGCGATGCGGGTGACGTAGCCTTCCGCCATTTCGAGGTATCTCACGCCCTTCAAAGCCGTGCCGTACATCGTACCGACCTGGGAACGAAGTCCCTTGCCGAGGTCTTCGAGTCCCGCGCCGATGGGAAGCCCGTCGTCGGAGAACGCGGACTGCGTACGCCCGTAGACGATCTGCAGGAACAGCTCTCTCATCGCGGTGTTGATCGCGTCGCAGACGAGGTCGGTGTTGAGCGCTTCGAGGATGGTCTTATGAGGCAGGATCTCCGCCGCCATCGCCGCGGAATGCGTCATGCCCGAGCAACCGATCGTCTCGACGAGCGCTTCCTGGATGACGCCGCCCTTGACGTTGAGCGTGAGCTTGCAGGCGCCCTGCTCGGGAGCGCACCAGCCGACGCCGTGCGTGAGGCCGTTGATGTCCGTGATCTGCTTCGCGCATACCCACTTCCCCTCTTCGGGAATGGGAGAGGGATCATGCTTGGGACCCTTTGCAACGCACACCATCTGTTCTACTTCATGTGAATATTGCATCTTATCTCCTCCATAAACGTTTGATATTCCTTATTCGGAACCATACGCATTCATTTTAACACATTCCCTCGTAAATTTCAAGGGACTGCGGACATTTTCCGCGGATTTTTTTGGATTTTCCGTCAGACTTCGAGATGTACGAAAGGATCGCGCGAGGAGCGGCGATAAAAGATCGCCTTTCTGCCGATGACCGCCACCACTTCCGCGTCCAGAAGTTCCGCAACGTTCGCGGCGACGTTTTCCGCGTCCTCGTCCGCCGTTTCCAGCACGCTGACCTTGATGAGCTCGCGCGCTTCCAGCGCTTCGGACAGGCTCTTTAAGAGATTGTCCGTGATGCCGCCCTTGCCGATCTGCGTGACCGGCTGGATATTCGCCGCGAGCGATTTGAGTTTGCTTCTCTGTTTGCTTGTCATAATTTATCCTCCGCGCCCGAAGGCGCCTTTCCTTTATTGAAATTCCTTCTCTTTTAAGTTTCTATGTATCCTCCGACGGGTACGAAGTCGTAACCGCATTCGTACGACATCACGCCCTCCGCCTTGACCACGACGAGTTTCGCGCGGTATTCTTTCAGCACGGGCGCGAGGATGCGCAGCATGCGAAACAACCGCTTTTCGTCGAAAACCATGAATTCCTGAATAAAACCCTCGTCGCCGCAGTTGATCACGCCGACGTTCGCGACGGAGATCCGCCTCTCTTCGGGATCGCGCAGCGGCTCGGGGATAAGCGCGGAATTGCCGAAGTACCAGCCGAGCGCCGCAAACGCGTTTTCCGCGCCGAACATGGGACGCGGGACGTAAAGATACGCGTACCCGACGAACATCTCCCACCACGCGGCGCCCGCGCGCAGCGATTCGGGCGAAAGGAAGGAAAGTTCGGGGCAACCCGTGATCCCGTCCGTCGACTTGTCCTTATAGGGAAACATCTCGCCTGCCGCTTCCGCGTCGACCGCATAGTCGAACATCGCGGGAAACGCCGCAACGCCGTCCGAAGCGATCGCCGCCGCCTTTTCGCGGAGAAGACGCCCGATCTCGGAGACGGGCATTCCCTCTTTTCCCTGCGCGACGGAGATGTCGTCCGCCGCCGCCATCGCCGTCCGCTCGCCGAACGTGCGGCAAAGATATTCCCATGCGCGGGCGACGAGCGCGTCCTTTTTCCGCTCGGACAGTCTGTCGCCTTTGGGATGAAGCACCCTGATCTGACAGCAGTTAGGGTTGTGCGAAGAGACGACCGTCATGGCGGGCAGCTTTCTCCCGCCGTCCGCAAACACCCCTTCGGGCAGATAGGGAAGCACCTGCCATCCCGCCAGATGCAGAGGACTGCTCTCCGCGTTCGCCGTTTCCGCGAGCGCGCCGCACAGATAGGTAAACACCGCCGACTGATTGGGACAGGAGTGGATACAGACCGTATATTTCCCGTCCACGATCGCGCCGTAAAAGTCAAGTCCGGGCATGAAGTTGGTGAGTTCCGCATTGAGTGCCTTGTTGAGCCCCTTGCGGTCGCCTTTGTCGATATACGAGGCGAGCGCGCCGAGTTTCTGCGAAACGACGTACCAGAAATAATCGGCGCATTCGGAAAAGCTCCACAGATCGTTTTCCTGCACGCGCTCGTAACAGACGCCGTCCAGCGACATCTCGCGGTGATGCCCTTTCAGCGAAGACGTGCCGTCCTCCGTATACCGCACACAGCCCGGGCACACCCTGCGGACGTGACGGCCGAGGATCGCGTCGTATTCTTCCGCCGAATAAAGATCGACCTCGGCGGGAAACACGCGGTCGGGATCCTCGATCGTCACCGTCTCTTCCTCAATGCTTTCGAAGATGAAGGCGGGAGCCATGCACCGCTCCTCTTTCAGCCGCTTCGCGGTGAGTACCCTGCTCGCCTTTACGTCGGCGAGCGTCGGGCAGGTCTCGGGAAACAGATAATATTTATAATCGTAAAAAAACGCTCTGACTGCTCTTTCCATTTTTTTCTCCCGATCGGAAACGCGCCGCCGCTTACAGCACGAAATCGAACTCGACGTCGCCGACGATGACGGTATCCCCTTCCTTGCAACCCTGCTCCTGCAACGCCTTGATGACGCCGCGTTCGCGCAGAATGCGCTGGAAATACATCATGGAATCGGGATTGTTGAGCACGACGTTGCGGCAGAGCAGCTCCACGAGCCCGCCGACGATGACGAACGCGCCGTCCTCGTCGCGGAAGATCTCGAACTGCGTATAATCGTCGGACGCGAACTCGAAGTCCTCGTCGGGCGGCACGGGCTGCACGGGAGGCAAGGTATCGAGGATGTCCGAGATCGCGCGCAGCAACACGTCCGTTCCCTCGCCGCTGATCGCCGTTATGGGATAGATCGCATATTCCTCCCCGAACTGCTTTCGGAAACGGACGAGATTCTCCTCCGCGCCGAACACGTCGCACTTATTGCACACGACGATCTGCGGCAGGGAAGCGAGCGTCTCCGAATACTCTTTCAGCTCACCGTTGATCTTGATGAAATCCTCGACGGGATCGCGCCCTTCCGCGCCCGAGATGTCCACGATATGGCAGAGCATCCGCGTGCGTTCGATGTGGCGGAGGAAATCGTGCCCCAGCCCCGCACCCTGCGCCGCGCCCTCGATGAGTCCGGGGATGTCCGCGACGACGAAGGATTTTTCATAATACCGCGCCACGCCGAGATTGGGCGATAGCGTGGTGAAGTGATAGTTCGCGATCTTGGGCTTCGCCGCGGAAATGCGCGAGAGCAGGGTGGACTTGCCCACGTTGGGAAAGCCGACCAGCCCCACATCCGCGATGACCTTCATTTCGAGGATGACGGCGTGCATTTTCGTCTGTTCGCCCTTCTGCGCGAAATTGGGCGCATGGCGGCGCGCCGTCGTGAAGCGGACGTTGCCCTTTCCGCCCCTGCCCCCTTTGAGCACGAGCACCCGCTCGCCGTCTTCGAACACGTCGCAGACGATCTTGCCGCTCTCCGCGTCGCGGATGATGGTGCCGCGCGGGACTTTGATCTCCACGTCCGCGCCGTTCTTGCCCGTACAGCGATTAGTGCCGCCCCGCTCGCCGTTTCCCGCCTCGTATTTGGAGGTGAAACGGAAGGAGAGCAGGTCGTTCATGTCCTTGTCGCCGACGAAATAGATGCTTCCGCCGTCGCCGCCGTCGCCGCCGTCCGGTCCGCACGCGGGCTTGCCCTTATACGCTTTGAAGGAGTTCATCCCGTCGCCGCCGTTCCCGGCTTTGAGGGTGATCTTGACTTTATCGGTAAACACTTTGGTATCCATGGTTCAAGTATAGCAAAAGCGGGGGCAAAAAGCAAGCCGCTTTTCCCCCCGCCGCGATAAAGTATTCACATTTTTTTATCCGCCGCTTCCGCCGCCCCGTCGGGAAGCGCGGCCGCCTGCGCTTTCTCCCGCTTTCCCGCGCGCGCCGCCGTCACGATGCTCACGACGACGCTCGTCACCAGCACGATCTGACGTACCACGCCGATATAAGCCCCCACGCTCGCGTTATAGAAGAAGTTCCCGCTTTCCAGGACGAGCGCGCCCGATCTGAACACGAAATCATTCCTGCTCACCGCGCAGAAGGTATACACCGTCTGCAACACGGGCGGCAGATAGGTATACCATGCCCCGAAGTAAAAGGCGCAGACCGCCCACATGGGCGCGAGAAACGCCGCCGCGAGCCAGGGCGGAAGCTCCGCCTTCTTTTTCACCGCCCAGGCGATCATGGCGAGGTTCCTCGCGATCGCCGTCGCGTTGATGACGATCCCCGTGACCGTGTCCGAATCGGCGGATAAGATGCACGATTCGGCGAGGAAGAGCGCCATCGCGATGGTCGACCAGACGAGGTATTTCACCTTTCTGAACTGATAGGAAACGGCGATGACGGCGAGCCCGATCAGCCCGACGATCTGCGCGGGAAGATTGACCGTAAGGCCGAACAGTTGGAGGTACATCTCAGCGCAACGTCAGACGGACGCAGACGGGCGTATCGGAAGCGACCTTTTTCCCGAAACGAAGGCGCAGGGCGTCCCTTTCCTGTGCGAACGTCACGGGCACGTCCTCCATGCCCAGGATCTCCGCGCGGACAGGGCAGACCGATTCCGCGGGGAAATCGCCGCCGCGCAGCGCCGTGAGCGCGACCTCTTCCAAGCCCTCTTTCGCGGACATGACAAAGGCGTACAGGATCCCGCGGCGATAGGTATAGCGGATGTCCGCGGACGTGAACGGCTCGCGCGACGTGTCGCTGAACTGTCCTTCGGGGATCTGCGTGGGGCCTTCTCCGTACACCTTCCAGCACACGGTATCGTAAATGCCCTCGCCGTTGACTTTCAGCCATGCCCCGATCGTGCGGAGCACCTTCGCCTCCTCTTCGCAGATCTCGCCGTTCGCGCGCGGCCCGACGTTGAGCAGAAGGCACCCGTTCTTGCTCACGATGTCGACAAGATCGCAGACGATCTCTCTCCCGTCCTTGAACTCGTTGTCCGCCGTGTAGCTCCATGAATTGCAGGCGATCGCCGTATCCGTCTGCCACGGGCGCGGATTGATCTCTCTGAGCTGTCCGCGTTCGACGTCGAACGTCGCCGCGTCGGGCACGAATGCGCTGTGTTTGTAGTTGATCGTGACCTCTTCGCCCCACTCCTCGGCGCGGTTATAATAATATGCCGCAAATTTTTTGAGATAGGGACGGAACGCACCGTTGTTGATCCACCAGTCGAAATAGACGACCTTCGGGCGGTATCTGTCCACCAGCTCGCACGTCCTCGCCAGCCAGTTCTCGCAATGCTCCTTCATGCGCGGAGAATCGATGGTCACGCTGTACAGATCGTCGGGTACCCATGCTTTGAGTTCGGGCGTGAGCACGGCAGGCCCGTAAAAATCGTCGTAGGCGGGATCGTTCACGTCGCTCTCGTATTCCCTTCCGCCGTTCATGAACCAATAATGCTCGGCGCGGTGAGAAGACGCACAGAAGACAAGCCCGTATTTTTCCGCCGCCGCGCGCAGTTCCGAGAGCGTATCGCGCTTAGGCCCCATCTCTGCGACGTTCCAACGCGAGAGCTCGCTCTTATACATCTGAAATCCGTCGTGGTGTTCGGCAACGGGGACGACGTATTTTGCCCCCGCTTCCTTAAACAGCTTCATCCATGCCTCCGCGTCGAATTTCTCAGCGGTGAAGAGCGGGATGAGATCTTTATACCCCATGCGGGAAAAATCCCCATACGTCTTTCGGAAATGCTCGTGTTCGGGCGAATCCGCGCGGTACATGTGGCGCGGATACCACTCGGAAAACGCCTCGGGAACGCTGAACACGCCCCAATGGATGAAGATCCCGAATTTTGCCTTTCTGAACCATGCGGGCGTCTCGTGCCCGCACAGAGATTCCCACTCGGGACGGTAAGGTCCCGATTCGTTGACTTCGTCTACCTTTTTCAGATATTCGCTGACGTTCATACGTTCCTCCTTTTTTTGAACGCATTGATTATAGCACGTCCGCCGCCCGCGCGTTAGACAAATTTATGACATCTTTTCATAAAAATGTCGCATTATCGTAACTCTTGACATTTTGGCGCAGGCGGAGTACAATGGCGGTATGATCTATGAGTTTCAGAACGAGTCCTTTGTATGGGAAGGACTTACCATCCGTCCCGTACGCGTATCGGACGAATACATCAGCGCGGCGATTCCCATGCACCGCCATTCGTCGGACAGCTTCGAACTGCACGTCGTGTTCTCGGGCGAGGGGCGCGTGCGCACGGAGCAGGCGGAATACGCCCTCTCGGCGGGGAACGTCTATCTCACCGCGGGAAGCGCGGAACACGAGCAGAGCGCGCTCCCCCACGCTCCCGTGCGCGAACTGTGCCTGTACGCGACCGCGGAGCGCTTGCGCGGGGAAAGCGCGGCGGCAAAACGCTTTTTGTCCCGCCCCTTCTTTTTCGGAAAGGCGGACGCGGAATTTCTCGCGCTCGCAGAGACGATCGCCGAGGAACTGACGCGGCGGCTCCCGGGATACCGAAGCGCGGCGGCGGGCGCGATCATGCGCCTGCTCAGCCTGTTCGTGCGCATGGAAGAGGCGGGCGCCGCCCCTTCCGAGCGGGAAGAACCGCCTTCCCCTTCCGAGCTGTATCTGCGCATCGAAGAGGCGTTTTTGTACGGATACCGCGAGATCACGCTGCAATCGCTTTCCCGCCGCATCGGGCTGAGCCCGCGCCAGACGCAGCGCGTGCTCAAAGAGCGATACGGCGCGACTTTTTCGCAAAAGAAAACGCAAGCGCGGATGTCCGCCGCCAACGTGCTGCTGCAACGCGGGATGTCCGTGACGCAGGTCTCCGAAGAGGTGGGCTATTCGTGCGTGGAGCATTTTTCCGCGGAATACCGCAAATACTTCTCCTTTACGGCAAGCGAATACAAAAAGCGGACGCGAACACCCTGACAATGCGCCTGCTTCCCTCATGTAGACGCTCCGCGCGGACAATCGCGGGCGTTTTTGTGAAAAAATGCGGAAATGTGTTGTAAAACGCCCACGGCGTGGTACAATAATAGAGAGGTATCGGTATGTATTTGTCTCTATTGCTCCTCATCCCCTTGCTGATCTTTGCGGGATGGGCAAGCGCTAAGGTCAATTCCGCATATACCGCGTTCGACCGCGTTCCCAACCGTGCGTGCATGACGGGTTACGACACGGCAGTCCGCCTGATGCGCAACCGCGGCGTGTACGACATCCGCGTCGAGCGGGTGAACGGAAAACTGACCGACCACTATCACCCCACCAAAAAACAGGTCAACCTCTCGATGAGTACCTTCGGCAGCGCGTCCGTCGCCGCCGTCGCGGTCGCCGCGCACGAGGTCGGTCACGTCATGCAAAAAAAAGAGGGGTATTTCCCCTATAAAGTGCGCACGATGCTCGTCCCTCTGACCAACATCGGATCGGCGCTCTCCATCCCGCTCGTCCTCATCGGCATCCTGCTCGATGTTTTTCTCATCAGCGTCCCCTACGGCGCATGGTGCGTCTATGCGGGGATCGCTCTGTTCGGACTTTCCACCCTGTTCGCGCTCGTTACGCTCCCCGTGGAGCTCAACGCGAGCAAACGCGCGAAAAAGATGCTCCTCGAAGACGGCATCCTGACCGCGGAAGAAGTCCCCGGCGCTTCCAAAGTGCTTTCGGCGGCGGCGCTCACCTATGTCGCGTCCCTGCTCATTTCCCTCTTCTATTTCCTGCGGTTCGCGCTCTTTTTCCTTTCCTTCCTGCGGCACGACTGACGGCTCGGAACGCGGAAAAAACGGCGCGCTCCGTGCGCAACGCTTCTCACGAAAAAAGGCTTCCCCATCGGGAAGCCTTTTTTCGCGCTCTTTGCTCAGCCGTCCTTTTCTTCACGCAGATAATCGGAAACGGCGGCGCGCAATTTCTCCACGTCCTCTTTCGCGCCCTTCGTCACGCCCGCGGAAAGACGCGTCGTCTTGGGTTTCCCCCAGATCCCGAAGATAGAAGGGCCCGTCCAGCAGCCTTCCGCCGAATCGTGCGAAAGCGCATACAGCAGGCTGAGCGCCGCCTGTTCGGGGGAAGGGAACACGCGCTTCATCAGCGGAAAGATCCATTTTTGGAAGGAGCGGGAAAAGCCGCCCTTTTCTTCCGCAAACAGCGACGTCGCCGAGATCCCGGGATGCGCCAGCGCGGTGCGGAATCCCGCCGAGCGCCCGCTCTCGCAGGTATATTCCGCGAGCAGGCGTTTGGTCGCCGCGTAAAGGCGCGTCTTGTTCTTCTCTTTCCTGCCGATGACGTTCCCCGCGTTCCGATCGGAAAACAGGCAACTGATGCTGCCCGTGTTCAGCCATTTTTCCTTCACCGCGCCGTTTTTGGAAAACAGATCGCAGAGGATGACCGCGCTCAGGACATTCGTTGCGACATGAATGTCCTGCCCGTCTGCGTTTTTTTCGGAAGGCAGATGATATACGCCCGCGCAGTTGAGCACGCAGTCCACCTGCCCGTATCGCGACGGAAATTCTTCCGCAAAGGCGCGGACACAGGCGAAATCGGACAAGTCGACGCGGGCGTATCGCACGTCGGAAGAGAGTTTCTCCTCTCCGCAAAACGCCGCGACGCGCCCTTCCAGTTCGTGCCGTTTTCTCTCGCTCCGATAGGCGCAGACGAGCGAACAGCCGCAATAGAGCAATTCCAGCGCCGCCGCGCCCCCGATGCTCCCCGTCGCGCCCAGCACCAGCACCCGCTTGCCGCCGAGCGATTTACAGGTATTGTCCAGATACCGCCTGATCTTTGCATCCAGCATTTTCGCGTTTTTCTCCCGTACCGTACTCTTATGCATGAGCGCCCGCCGCGGCAAAAGCCGCGGCGGGCGCAGTCTCTTCCTTTTACATCCTCTTAGCGATCGCCTGCAGGAACGCGCGCGAATCCAGCTTCTTCGCCGTCACGCCTTCCGACGAGAAGAGGGAAACGAGATCGCCCGTCATCTCTCCTTCCTCGATGGTGCGGACGGTCGCCCCTTCCAGGCGGTCGGCAAAGGCGACGAGATCGGTATTTCCGTCCAGCTCGCCCCGCTTGCGCAGTGCGCCCGTCCAGGCGAAGATGGTCGCGACGGAGTTGGTAGACGTCGTTTCGCCCTTGAGATATTTGTAGTAATGGCGCGTCACGGTGCCGTGCGCCGCCTCGTATTCGTACTTTCCGTCGGGGGAGACGAGCACGGACGTCATCATGCCCAGCGAGCCGTAAGCGGTCGCCACCATGTCGCTCATCACGTCGCCGTCGTAATTCTTGCACGCCCAGAGGATGCCCCCCTCCGAACGCACCACGCGCGCGACTGCGTCGTCGATGAGGGTGTAGAGATACTCCAGCCCCTTTGCTTCGAACGCGGCGCGGTAATCGGACTCGTAAACCTCCGCGAAGATGTCCTTGAAGCGCCTGTCGTACACCTTGGATATGGTGTCCTTGGTCGCAAAATACATGGAGATGTTCTCTTCGAGCGCATAGCGGAAGCAGGAATGCGCGAAGGAACGGATGGAATCGTCGCGGTTGTGCATCCCCTGCACGATCCCCGCGCTCCCCTTAAAGTCGTGGATGAGACGGCGGGAGACTTCCTTGCCGTCTTTGTCGGTCACGACGAGATAGGTCTTGGAACCCTCTTCGACGCGCTCGTCCACGGCGTTGTAGATGTCGCCGTATGCGTGACGGGCAAGGACGATGGGCTTCTTCCATCCGGGAATATACGGGCGGATGCCCTTGCAGAGGATGGGAGCGCGGAACACCGTGCCGTCGAGAATGCGGCGGATGGTGCCGTTGGGGCTCTTCCACATCTGATGCAGATTGTATTCGGTCATGCGCTGCGCGTTGGGCGTGATGGTCGCGCACTTGACGGCGACGCCGTATTTTTTTGTCGCCTCCGCGCTCTCTGCGGTCACTCGGTCCTCCGTCGCGTCGCGATTGGGCAGTCCCAGATCGTAATATTCCGTTTTCAGTTCGACATAGGGCTCGATGAGGATCTCCTTGATCCAGCCCCAGAGAATACGCGTCATTTCATCCCCGTCCATTTCCACGAGGGGGGTCGTCATGCGGATTTTTTCCATTGTATCTCCTTTCAGGCTTTTTTCTCTATGATTATACTAAATTTCTGCGCTCTTTGCAACTTTTTGCGCCCGAGAAAATGTCCGAATCCAACAAATGCGTGGGCGGTGTCGCCTTTTTTTCTCGCTTTTGCTCCGCGCCCTCCTTCACGAGCGACAACAACAGCTTTTTTGCCTCCGACAGCCTCTCGCCGAACAGATAGCAGGCGAGCGAACCGGGAACGGTGTTCAGCTCGTTGAAATACGCCTTGCCGCCCGAGAGGATGAAATCGGCGCGGACGATCCCGCGGCAGTCGAATGCGTCGTAAAGCCGCGCGGTCATCGCGCGAATGTCCTCAGCCGTGTCCTCGGGAAGATCGGCAGGAAGTTTGGCGTTGCGTCGCTCTCCCCCGCCGTATTTTTCCCCGAAGGAGAGGATCTCGCCCGAAGAAAACGCCTCCTCGCAAAGGGAGACGCGTATCTCCCCTCCTACGCGGTACGCGGCGCAGTTGATGTCGCGTTTGTCCGCAAAATACTCCTCGACGAGCGCCTCCCCGTCGTAGCGGAACGCCTTTGCGAGCGCTCTTTCCAGCGCCTCCTCCTCCTGCGCGACGGAAATGCCGATGCTCGAACCCAGACGGCAGGGCTTGACGACGACGGGATACCCCAGCTCGCGGGCGCGGAGGAGGACGGCCTCCTTTTCCGCACTCCACTCCTCTTCGCGCACGGCAAAGGACCGCGCGACAGGCAGTCCCGCGCCGCGGGCGGCGAGCGCGGAAAGTTTTTTGTTCATGAACAAAGCAGAGACAGGCGTTCCGGGCGATGCGCTCCGGATGCCGTACCAGTCGAGGAGCGCCGAAAGCGTTCCGTCTTCGCCCGCACCGCCGTGACAGCAGTTGAGCGCGACGTCGGGCAAAAAGAGCGGTTTTTTGCGCCCCTTTGCCAAACAGATCGCCCCTTGCCCGAACACGACGGGCGTAAAACGCGACGGCGAACGGAACGCCGCCACGTCCGTCATCAGGGGGGACGTGAACATCCCTCCTTCCCTGCCCAGATAGACGGGGAACACCTCTTCGCCCGCACCGCGCAACAGGTTGACGGCGAGCATCCCCGTGATGACGGAGACGTCGTGCTCGCACGACGCGCCTCCGAAAAAGACCGCCACTTTCCGCATAAAAAAACACCTCCGCAAGAATTTTTCCGCTTTGGTGTTTCTCTGCAATATTATATTTATATGTACGCATGGCGAAGATATGCGCACATCCGCGTTCAGAGGTATTTGTCGGGCAGATCGTTGAGAAAGAGCACGCAATCCCCTTCCGAAAGTTCTTCGGCGAGGATGTCCTGCGCCTTTTGAAGGGTAGGCACCACGCGGATCCTTTCCGCGTCTCCGCCCGCCGCGAGATATCCCGTGCGGACGGCGAGCACGAGCGTTTCGCCGACGAGAATGATCTCGTCCAGCCCGACGAGGGCCGCGCCAAGTTTTTCGTTTTCCGCCTCTTCGAGCATCCCGAGCTCCACCAGCCCGGGCGTGACGACAAACTTCTTCCCGCCGAACAGCCGCAACGTTTCCACCGCGTTTGCCGCGCCCTCCACGTTGGAGTTATAGGAATCGTCCAGGATGAACCGCCCGTTCGCGCATATCTTTTGCAGGCGGTGCGGCACGGGAACGATCTTTCCGATCCCTTCTCCGATCTCCTCCGCGCTCATGCCGAGCAGGGATGCGAGCGCCGCCGCAAGCGCGATGTCCTGCGCCGCATGTCTGCCCAAAAGCTGCGTATGAACGGGGATCTTCCCTTCGGGGAGCCGAAGAACGAAATCCGTCCCGTCTGCCGTGCAGACGATCTCCTCCGCCGCGAAATCTTTTCCCTCGCAGAGTGCGCCTTCGGGAATATGCCCCTGTGCGCTCGCGCCCAGCACGCACCCTTTTTTTGCGCGGCGGGCGAGCACGCCCTTCTCCTCCGCGATCGCTTCCAAGGAACCGAACGTTTCCAGATGCTGCGGGCATACCCCCGTCACGATGCCGTAATCGGGGCATACCATGTCGCAAAGCTCGGAGATGTCCCCCCGCTTTCTCGCGCCCATTTCCGCGAGATAGACGTCGCAGTCCAACCCCTCGCGGTTGACGTCGAGCGCGATCCCGATGGGCGTATTGAAGGAAGCGGGCGTCACGCGCACGCGATAGCGCACGGACAGGATCGCCGCCGCAAAATTCTTGACGCTCGTCTTGCCGAAACTGCCCGTCACGCCGATCCTAATACAGCCGCTCTCGGCGAGCGCACCCTTTGCCTTGCGGATGAAACGGCGGTTGACGGGCGTTTCATAGATCTTTGCAATGGCGTTCGCCGCCGCCAGAAGCAGCGGGAAGAAGAGCGGCACGAGCCCGAACGGAACATAGCGCAAAAGCGTCATCCAACCCTTTCCGACCGCGTAATCCGTCGCCGTCATGCCGAACCCCAGCCCCGTGCAGAAGAGAACGAGCACCAGAAAGTAGCACACGCCGAGCCGCACGGCACGGCGCGTATGCCTGAGCGGCACTTTCAGCGCGTATTTCTTGTCGGCATAGACATAGAGAAGACAGAGTCCCGCAAAGGGAAGGACCGCGACGGCGTTCGCGCCTTTTGCGGAGAGGAAGGAGAAACAGAGGTTGAACACGGCGATCCCCAAAAGCAGGGAGATCGAGAGCAACCCCATCCTGCGGTTCTGCATGTTCCCCTTGGCGTAATACCATTTGAGATAGGCGCTCCCCTTGTAGTTTTCCTGTTGCAGAACTCCCGCCGTGCGGTAGGAGCACAGAAAAAACAGCACGGCGGCGACAAGCGCTCCCGCTACAAGACAGAAGATGGTAGATGCTTCAAAGATCATTGTAAAAACTCCTCCACCGCCAAATTGAATTCGGACGGATTTTCCAGGTGCGCGAAATGCCCGCACCCCTGCATGACGAACAGTCTGCTCCCGCGGATGCGGGACAGATACACCGCGATCGAAGAAAGCGGCGTCTGATCGTCTTTGTCGCCGTTGACGAACAGCACGGGACGGGAGATCTTTTCCGCGTCCTCGCGCAGATCTTCGTTCACGATCTTTTTATAGCTTTCCCGCATGACGGGCGGGAGCGTACGGTATTCCGCGCTCCCGAAATGCGTATCCGCATAGCGGGGAGCGAACTTCCTGACCAGCCTGTACGCGCTCACGCGCATGCGGTAGCGCGCGCCGCGTTTCGGGACGATCCCCGCGCAACCGCACAATACCATTTTGTCGAAAATATCCCCGCGGGAAGCGCATTTGACGGCGACTCTGCCCCCGAAGGAATGCGCGATCACATGGGGAAAGACGATGTTCTCCTCTTTGAGGAAGCGCTCCGTCCAGTCGGCATAATCGCCCACCGAAAAGGGCTGCGTGAGCGGGCCGCTCTCCCCAAATCCGGGAAAATCCAGCGCGGTCACGCGGTAAAATCGGGAAAAATAACTCATCTGAGGGTAAAAACTTTCCTTGGCGGCGAGGTATCCGTGCAGAAACAAAAGATCTTTGCCCTGTCCCGCCTGCCATACGCCGATCCCCTGCAAACGCCCTCCTTGCGCCGTTCCCCTGCGGGAACGCCGTCAGCCGATCGTCTTTTTCATGACGATCGCGTCTTCGCCGTCGGGATAGTAGCGCGAGCGCGCATACTGCCCGATAAATCCGTTTCTGAGATACAACCTCTGCGCGGGCGCGTTGGAGACGCGCACTTCCAGAAACACCTTCTCCACGCCGCGCTTTTTCGCTTCGTCCAGCAACGCGGACAGGATCTTCTGACCGCGGCCGCAGCGACGGTACTCTTCCGCCGTCGCGATGAGTTCGATCTCCGCCTCGTCGAGAAGCACGGACATCCCGCCGTATGCGGTGATCACGCCCTCTTCCTCGGTGAGCACGCCGACGAAACGCCCCGAAAGGAAGGAATCCGCGAGCATCTGCACGCTCCACGGCGCCTGCGGGAAGCAGTCCTTTTCCATCGCCGCGATCGTGGTCAGATCTTCAAAAGTCCAGGGACGTATCTTCATGTCCTGTTTTCCTCCGCCGAGGATTTGCGCACATACAGCGCGGTCAGCTCCTGCGCGGGACGCGCCTCGCCCGCTTTGCGCAGGACGGCGTTCAGAAGCCCGTTCGCGACGTCGGCGCGCGGGCAGTCCGCGCACACGCCCTCGGACGCGGCGAGCGCATATCCCCCTTCGCGCGCGGTCTTCTCCGCTTCCGCGCCCGAAAGATAGCGCGGTTCAAGGGCGGTCTCTCCCCCTTTCCCGTATCCGCAGGCATACACATAGCCGTGACCCGCGTCCACGAGGCACAAAAGAGGAAACTCCGCTTTATCGTATGCGATACAGTCGAAAGACGTGACGGAAAGCGCGGGTTTTTCCAACGCGAGGCAAAGCCCTTTGACCGTGGCGATGCCGATGCGGATGCCCGTAAACGAGCCGGGGCCGGTGACGACGGCGAAAAAGTCGCAATCCGCCGCGCTCATTCCCGCGCGGGAGAGCGCCGCGTCCAATTCGTCCATCAGCCGCACCGAATGTTCGAGCGCACAGTCGGGCAGAGCCGTCGTATATGCTTTGTCGTGATAAGCGATCACCGTAAGGTGTTTTCCGCTGGTATCGATTGCCAGAAATTTCAATAGAGTATCTTCCTTTCGTCCTCTCCGATCTTTTCCAGGACGACTTTTTTTGCATACGGGGGGATAAGCCCCGCGATGTTCTCGCTCCACTCGACGAGACAGATCCCGCCCGCGTCGAAATAATCGGCAAGCCCTAAATTTTCCGCCTGCATCTCCGATCGGATGCGGTAGCAGTCGTAATGATAGAGCTTATCCGAATAACTGTTCATGTACGCGTAAGTGGGGCTCGTGACCTCCTCCGAGATGCCCAGCCCCTTTGCGACGCCCTTGGCGAACGCCGTCTTGCCCGCACCCATCTCCCCTTCAAGGAGCACGACGTCTCCGGGGACGAGCGTGGCGGCGTATTTCTTTGCGAACTCGATCGTCTCTTCTTCCGAATGTGAAAAAAATTCAGCCATACGCGGATATTATACCGCATACGGCTGAAAAAATCAACAATCCTTTTACATTCTCTTTAACAAATTGGAGATCCGCTTATAAATGGGCAAGGTAACGCCGATCGCGATCGCACAGCGGAGCAGGTTGAAGGGCACGACGGAAAGTCCCAGGTAGTACGCATAGAAGTTATCCACCGTGATCCCGCTGTAGAGCGAGGAGAGCATTCCGACCAGTCCTTCCATGCCGCCAATATAGGACAGATTCGCATAGAACGGGATGAGCATATAGCGGTTGGTGATGACGGCGACGATGACGGTCGCGACCGTGCCGACGATCAGGGAGATGATCGCCCATTTGAAGGATTTTTTCTTGCGGTAGATAAGCCCGACGGGCAAGACCAACGCAAGTCCGCAGAGCAGATCGCCCAGCTCGCCGACGTATCCCGTCGTCGTGCCCACGGTGATGATCTTCAATACGATACGCACGGCGACGATGATGGTACCCGCAATAGGTCCGAGCGCGAACGTGCCGATGATCGTGGGAATGTCGAAGAAACGCAGTTCCAGCCACGACGCGAAGATCCCGAGCGGGATGCCGGGGATGATGTACAGGATCCCCGCCAGCGCGGAGAAAAGCGCGACTTTTGCGATGTATTTCCCCGTGAAGATCGCTTTTTTCTTGCGCGCCGCCTTTTTGTCCTCTTCGGCGACGGGCGCAGTTTCCGCGGCCGTTGTCGCCTGTTCCGCTTCCGTCTTTGCGTTTTCCGCCTCTTCGGCGTTCACGCAGAGCTTTGCCTCGGCGCTCGCGGCGCCCGATGATTGTTTTTCCATACCGAAAAACTCCTTTGATAAAAATTTTCTGATCGGGTATTCTTCGGCATAAAAAACGCGCCCTGCAACAAGACAGGGCGCGCGAAAATGCGACTTTTCACTCTTTTTCCATCCGGACTATACCGTCGGTACGGGAATTGCACCCGTTCGGGAGCTTTCGCTCTTCGCAGACTTTACTGCCGGTGGAGAATTTCACTCCGCCCCAAAGAATATTCGATTGATGATATTATACAACGTCTTTTTCTGTTATGCAAGCGTTTTACAGCACGTCGTTCGCATAAATGGGGAATTTTTCGCACATTTCCTGTACGCGCGCCGCCACTTCCGCTTTCGCCGCGTCTTTTTCGCGGATCATGCGGGTGATGAGGTCGGCGATCTCCGCCGCTTCCTTTTCCCCCATGCCGCGCGAGGTGATCGCGGGCGTCCCGATGCGCACGCCGCTCGTGATGAACGGAGAGGTCGTCTCGAAGGGAATGGTGTTCTTGTTCACCGTGATGTGCGCTTCGTCGAGGAGCGCTTCCAGCTCCTTGCCCGTGATGTTCTCCTTGCGCAGATCGACGAGCATGAGGTGGTTGTCCGTGCCGCCCGAAACGAGGCGCACGCCGTTCTCCGTGAACCGCTTCGCCATCGCCGCCGCGTTGAGGACGACCTGATGCTGATATGCCCTGAACTCGGGAGAAAGCGCTTCCTTAAACGCGACCGCCTTCGCCGCGATGACGTGCATCAGTGGCCCGCCCTGCGTACCGGGGAAGATCGCCTTGTCGATCGCCTTCGCGTACTGTTCTTTGCACATGATCGCGCCGCCGCGGGGACCGCGCAGCGTCTTGTGCGTGGTGGTCGTCACGAAATCCGCATACGGCACGGGAGAAGGATGTTCGCCCGCCGCGACCAGCCCCGCGATGTGCGCGATGTCCACCATCATGAGCGCGCCGACCTTGTCGCAGATCTCGCGGATGCGTTTGAAATCGATGATCCTCGGATACGCGCTCGCGCCCGAAACGATGAGCTTGGGCTTGCATTCGAGGGCGATCTTCTCCATCTCGTCGTAGTCGATCGTCTCCGTCTGTTCGGAAACGCCGTAAGGCACGATGTTGAAATACTTGCCCGAGATGTTGACGGGCGAGCCGTGCGTGAGGTGTCCGCCGTGGGAAAGGTTCATGCCCATGATGGTATCGCCGGGCTGCAGCATCGCGAAATACACCGCGAAGTTCGCCTGCGCGCCGCTGTGCGGCTGAACGTTGCAGTGCTCGCACCCGAAGAGCTGCTTCATGCGCTCGCGCGCGAGGTCTTCCGCGACGTCCACATAGCAGCAGCCGCCGTAGTAGCGCTTTCCGGGATACCCTTCCGCGTATTTATTGGTCAGGTGGCTCCCCATCGCCGCCATGACGGCGGGAGATACGATGTTCTCGCTCGCGATGAGTTCGAGATTGCCGCGCTGACGGGACAGCTCGTTCGCCATCGCCTCGTAAAGTTCGGGATCGGCTTTTTGGATGCAGGAAAGATCGATCATGTTTTCACCCTCGTTTTTTTCTCTTGATTATAACACGTCGCGCAAAAAAATGCAAGAAAATATCGGTTATGCGCGAAAATTTCAGAATATGCGCATATCATGCAAAAAGATCGGCTCACGCCGATCTTTTTCCTCTTTTTTGATCGGTCGCCTTGCGGCGATCGTTCAGATGTTTTCGTCCAGGAACGCCCTGAGCGTCGCCTCGGGTGCAAAGCCGAGGTGATTCGCCTTGACCTTCCCGTCCGCGAATACGATGACGTCGGGGATGGACATGACGCCCAGCTCCTGCGCGATCTCGCCGTTTTCGTCCACGTCCACTTTGACGAACCGAGCGCGGTCCGCGTACTGCGCCGCCACCGCGTCCAGCACGGGCGCGAGCATACGGCAGGGACCGCACCAAGTCGCCCAGAAATCGCAGACGACCGTTTCGCCCGCCGCGACGAGTTCTTTGAGTTCTTCTCCCGAAATTTCCTTTACGTTCTTCGACATTGTTTTCTCCTTCCTCTGTATTCAGTTTGCGCCGTTTGACGAAAGATAATCCGCAAGATCCGCAAACGCGACCTTTTCGGACGAGGACGTCGCCATGTTTTTGAGGCTGACCGCCCCTTCTTCCAGCTCGCTCCCGCCGATGACGGCGACGAACTTCGCGCCCGACTTGTCTGCATATTTGAACTGTGCCTTGACCGAACGCCCCATGAGATCGCATTCGCACGCGATCCCCTTCGCGCGGAGCATGGTCGCAAGTTCGAACGCCTTCGCGCGGCTTGCCCCGTCCATGCCCGCGAGATAGCATACCGTGCCCGAAGGTTCGGGCATGGGTGCCCCTTCCGCTTCCATTACCATGAGCAGGCGCTCCATGCCTGCGGCAAAGCCGACGGCGGGGACGGGTTTTTCTCCCATCTGCTCGATGAGGGAATCGTATCTGCCGCCGCCGCAGACGGTGCCCTGCGCGCCCGCCGCGCTCGTGACGAACTCGAACACGGTGCGCGAATAATAGTCCAGACCGCGCACGATGGAGGGATTGATCTCATACGCGACCCCCGCGCGGGCGAGGAGCGCTTTCACCTCTTCGAAATGCGCCTTGCAGTCGTCGCAGAGATAGTCGAGCATCCGCGGCGCGCCCGCCGTGAATCTGCGGCATCCCTCTTCCTTGCAGTCGATGATGCGCATGGGGTTCTTTTCGAACCGCGCGTTGCAGTCGGGGCACATCTCGGCGAGATGCGGGCGGAAATATTCTTTGAGCGCCTCGTTGTATTTTGCGCGGCAGTGTTTGCAGCCGATGGAATTGAGTTCCAGGCGCACCTGCTTTAAGCCGAGCTTTTTCAGAAAAAGATCGGCGAGCGTGATGGTCTCCGCGTCCGCCGCGGGATCCGCCGCCCCGTACAGCTCCACGCCGAACTGGTGGAACTCGCGCAGCCTGCCCGCCTGCGGGCGTTCATAGCGGAACGCGGGGATGAGATAGTACATCTTTGCGGGAAGCACGCCGCCCGCCATGCCGTTTTCGATGAACGAACGGGCGACGCCCGCCGTCCCTTCCGGCTTTAACGTAACGGAACGGTTGCCCTTGTCGAGAAAGGTATACATCTCCTTCGTGACGATGTCGGTGGTATCCCCCACGCCGCGGGCAAACAATTCGGTATGCTCGAACACGGGCGTGCGGATCTCGCGGAAGGCGAACAGTTCCGCCGTCTCCCGCGCCGTCTTTTCCACGAACTGCCACTTGTGCACCTGGGACGGAAGGACGTCCTTCGTCCCCTTGGGAATCTGAATCATGCTCCCTCCTTTTGCCCGTCAGAGGACATATTTTTTGAGATCTCTGTCTTTGGTGATCTTTTTGAGGTGTTCCTCGACGTACGCGCGGTTGATCTCCACGGGGATGACGGGATAGTCGTTCCCGCCCGCGTTGAAGGAGATGTCTTCGAGCAGGAATTCCATGACGGTATGCAGTCTGCGCGCGCCGATGTCCTCGCTCGTGAGGTTGATCTCTTCGGAGATCTCCGCGATCGCCTCGATCGCGTCAGGCGTGAAGCGGAGATCGATGTTATCCACCGCCAGAAGCACCGCGTACTGCGACGTGAGCGAATGCTCGGTATTGGTGAGGATGTTGACGAAATCCTCCTTGGTCAGGCTGGAAAGCTCAACGGAGACGGGGAATCTGCCCTGCAATTCGGGAATGAGATCCTCCACGCGGGAAACGTGGAAGGCGCCCGCCGCGATGAAGAGCATATAGTCCGTCTTGACGGGGCCGTATTTGGTCATGACCGTGCATCCCTCGACGATGGGAAGGATGTCCCTCTGCACCCCTTCGCGGGAGACGTCCGCGCCCGAGGTGTTGCCCTTGCCCGCGATCTTGTCGATCTCGTCGATGAAGATGATGCCGTCGTTCTCCGCGCGGCGGAGCGCTTCGTCCTGCACCGCGTCGTCGTCGATGAGTTTGTCCGATTCCTCGGCGATGAACATCTTCATCGCCTCTTTGACGGTGATCTTGCGCTTCTTTTTCTTCTGCGGGAGCATTTCCCCGAAGATGGAACCGAGATTGATCGCCGCCCCGCCGGGGACGAGTTCCATCGATTTGGGCTCGTCGCGCACTTCCGCTTCGATGACGAGCTTGTCGAACGTGCCCTTTCTGAGCGATTGCAGGAGGTTCTCTTCGAACACCTCTTTCGCCGTCTCGCCGCGGTCGGCTTTCTTGACCTCGGAGAGGATCTTCACCATCTTGGTCTCCGCGACGGCGGTCGCCTTGACGGAGACTTCCTGCATCTTCTCGTCCTTGACGAGGCGGAAAGCGCACTCCACGAGGTCGCGCACCATGCCCTCGACGTCCTTGCCGACGTAACCGACTTCGGTGTATTTGGTCGCTTCCACTTTGATGAAGGGCGCGCGCACGAGCTTGGCGAGCCGCCGCGCGATCTCCGTTTTGCCGACGCCCGTCGGTCCCTTCATGATGATGTTCTTGGGCGTGATCTCCTCCCTCAGTTCGGGGGAGAGCTGCGCCCGTCTGTAACGGTTGCGGAGCGCGATCGCGACCGCTTTCTTCGCTTCCGCCTGTCCGATGATATGTTTATCCAGTTCGTGAACGATCTGTTTGGGTGATAAATCCATGGTCTGCCTCCTTATACCGTCTCGCAGATGATGTGATCGTTGGTGTAGACGCAGATCTCGCTCGCGATCTTCAATGCCTTGCGCGCGATCTCCTCCGCGCCGAAATCGGTATTCTGCGCGAGCGCGCGCGCCGCCGCGAGCGCATAATTGCCGCCGCTGCCGATGGCGCAGATGCCCTCGTCCGGCTCGATCACTTCGCCCGTGCCCGAAAGGATGAGCAGGGTGTCCTTGTCGGCGGTGATCATCATCGCGTCCAGCTTCCTGCCCACCTTATCGCTGCGCCAAAGATCCGCGAGTTCCACGGCGGAGCGCATGAGGTTGCCCGCAAATTTGTTCAGCATCCCCTCGAACCGTTCGGAAAGGGAAAACGCGTCCGTGACCGAACCCGCAAAGCCGAGGATGACCTTGCCGCCGTAAATGCGGCGCACCTTGATCGCCGTGTTCTTGAACACGACCGATTCGCCCATGGTGACCTGACCGTCGCCCGCGATCGCCGTCACGCCGTCCTTTTTGACGGCGCAGATTGTCGTTCCGCGAAATTCCATGTTATGACTCCTTTTC